>DASXDW010000039.1:0-41667 GCA_036490435.1 Solirubrobacteraceae bacterium | reverse complement strand
GGCCGCGCCTGCCACTACTGCTGTCAGCCAACGCTTCGTGTTCATTGCCACTAGACAACGAGCAACCGCTCAGGGAAGTTGCGCTAAAGCGGAGTGGTGTAGGCCCCGCTGATTCCCCCGTCCACCAGGAACTCGGTGGCGTTCACGTAGGAGGACTCGTCGGAGGCCAGGAACAGCACCGCGTTGGCGATCTCGCCCGCGTGAGCGAAGCGGCCCATGGGCACATGGACCAGCCGCCGCTGGGCGGCCACCGGGTCGGCGGCGTAGAGCTCGCGCAGCAGCGGCGTATCGACAGGACCCGGGCACAGGGCGTTGACGCGGACGCCGCGCTTGGCGAACTCGACTCCGAGCTCACGCGAGAGGGCCAGCACGCCGCCCTTGGACGCCGTGTAGGAGATCTGCGAGGTGGCCGACCCCATCACGGCGACGAACGAGGCGGTGTTGATGACCGAGCCGCGGGTGGGTGGCGCATTTTCCAGCAGGTGGGGGATCCCGTGCTTGCAGCACAGAAAGACGCTGCGCAGGTTCGTGGCCTGGACGCGCTCCCATGCCTCCAGCCCGGTCTCGAGCACCGAGGCGTCGTCGGTGGGGGAGATGCCGGCGTTGTTGAAGAGCACGTCGATGCGCCCCAGCTCGCGACGCGCCCGCGCGTAGACCTCGGAGACCGCGGTCTCGTCGGTCACGTCGGCGGTGAGCGACAGCTCGCCCACCGAGTGCTCGCGCACGTCGACGCCCACCACCTGCCCGCCCTCGCGCTCGAAGGCCTGCGCGGTGGCGCTGCCGATCCCCCCGGCCGCGCCGGTGATGACGCAGACCTTCCCCGCCAGACGGCTCATGCCGATCGCCTCCGCCCGGCATCCAGCCTCACGTGTCGGTCGGCGGCGTGAGTCATCCGCCTGTCCCGGTCGCGTAGTAGATCGACTTGACCTCGGTGTAGGCGTCGAGCGCGTGCGGGCCCAGCTCCCGTCCGTAGCCCGACTGCTTGAAGCCCCCGAACGGGGTGGAGACCCGCACCGACGTGTTGGAGTTGATCGAGAGCACGCCGGCGTCGACCGCCCGTGCGACACGCAGCGCCCGCGCTCCGTCGCCGGTCCAGATCGAGCCCGAGAGCCCGTAGATCGTGTCGTTGGCCAACGTGATCGCCTCCTCCTCGGTGTCGAATGGCATGACGACGGCGACGGGCCCGAAGATCTCCTCGCGCCACGCCCGCGAGGCGGTCCCACCCGCCTCCGCCGGGCACAGGACGGTGGGAGCAAACCAGAACCCAGGCCCGTCGGGAGCCGATCCGCGGAACGCCACCGGCGCTCCGTTGTCCACGAACGATCCGACGGTCGCGCGCTGGCCGGCCGAGATGAGCGGGCCCATCTCGGTGTCCTCGGCGAGCGGGTCACCCACTCGGATGGCGGTCACGGCGCGCTCCAGCTCGCTCATGAACTCGTCCATGGCCTCGCGCTGGACCAGGATCCGCGATCGCGCGCAGCAGTCCTGTCCGGCGTTGCCGAATACCGCGCCGGGCGCCGCCGCGGCCGCCGCGGCGAGGTCAGCGTCGGCGAAGACGAGGTTGGGCGACTTGCCGCCCAACTCCAGGGTGACGCGCTTGATCGTCTGCGCCGCGCCGGCGGCGATGGAGCGCCCGACCTCGGTGGAACCGGTGAACGCGACCTTGGCCACGCCGGGGTGCTCCACCAGCCGCGCGCCGCAGACCGATCCCGGCCCCACCACGACATTGAGCACACCCTCGGGCAGTCCCGCCTCCAGCGCCAGCTCGGCGAAGCGCAGCGCGGTCAGCGGCGTGAGCTCGGCGGGCTTGAGCACCACCGTGTTGCCGGCGGCCAGCGCCGGCCCCATCTTCCACGACGCGATCGTCAGCGGGAAGTTCCACGGCACGATCAGCCCGACGACGCCCAGCGGCTCGCGGACCGTCCACGCCTGACCGCCCGCGACCGGGATCGTGTCACCCAGCAGACGCTCGGGCGAGCCGGCGTAGTAGCCGAACACCTGGCTGACCATGCCCATCTCCCCGCGCGCGTCACCAATCGGCTTGCCGGCATTGCGCGCCTCGAGCTGAGCCAGTTCTTCCAGGTGCTCGCGCACGATGTCGGAGATCGCCCGCAGGTGCGCCGCCCGGTCTGACGGCGTCACCGCCCGCCACGCTCCGAACGCGGCCGCCGCCCGCTCCACCGCGCGGTCCACGTCGGAGGCGTCGGCACGCGGGATCTCCTGGAGCACCGCCTCGGTGGCGGGCTCCAGGACTGTCAGCACGCGGTCAGGCAACGCCGGGCTCGGGGTCGATCACGGTGACGCCGTCCTCGGCGAACTCGATGGTGTGAACCGGGCCCTTGAATGTCCGCCTGGCCGAGGCGTAGTACCAGATCGTCACTGCGAGCATCACGATCAACGTGACCAGCGGCGCGTAGTTGAACGCCGACCAGCTGAAGGTGCTGCTCCACGGGACCGCGGCGGGGGTGAACGGCAGGCAGAAGATGATCACGCACAGCGCCACCCACACGATCGCGATGATGTTGATCCACTTGTACTTACGGCCGAGGGTCCACGGACCTGCCTCGAACGCATCGCCCATTCGCCAGCGCAGGAACACCGGGATCGTGTAGGCGATGTAGAGACCGATGACCGAAATGGAGGTGACCGCCAGGAAGGCCACGGGGAGCCCCGCGTGGTTGCCCTTGTATGCCGGGATGGTGATGATGAACGCGCATACGGCGACGAACACGACCGCCCAACTCGGCGTGCGGTGGCTGTTGAGGCGGCGCCACAGGTTGTGGCCCGGCACCGCCCCGTCCCGGGAGAAGGCGAACGTCATCCGCGATGCGCTGGTGACACAGGCCATGCCGCAGAACAGCTGGCCGATGGTGGAGATCACGAGCACTGCCTTGGCCGCCGACGACGTCAGAGCCGACTCGATGATGGACTGCGAGGTCCCGCCGGCGGCGTCGATCGCCTTCGTGTGCGTGGCGGCGAAGGTCAGCGCCAGCAGCACGAACCATCCGAAGATGGCCGAGTAGAACACCGAGCGCCACACGCCCTTGGGCGCCGCCATCGCGGCATCATGGGTCTCCTCGGAGATGTGCGCCGAGGCGTCGTAGCCGGTGATCGTGTACATCGTCAGCAGGAAGCCGAGCGGCAGCACGTAGAACCAGTACATGTTGTTGCTGAATCCCGAGAAATTCTGACGGTGGCCGAACACGAAGCCGAAGCTCTGGTGATGGCTCGGAACCGCCACGAGCAGCACGATGATGACCAACACGCCGATCACGTGCCACCAGACGGAGATCTGCGTGAACAGTGCCACGAGCGGCGACGAGAAGATGTTGATCAGCGCGTGCGCGGCCAGGATGATCGCGAAGAGCACGAATACGTGGTGCAGCGACGACTGCACGCTGGCGGTGGCGAAGTTGACACCGAAGAGGTGCAGGCCGTAGAAGGATAGTGTCGAGTTCAGGAAGGTCGCCGCGGCGTAATCAACAGACGCGGTGACGGCGACCAGTCCCACGAGGTTGAACCACCCCGTGAACCATCCCCACGCGGGGCCCCCCAGCTTGGAGGACCAGTAGTAGATGCCACCCGCGGTCGGCATGGCCGACGCGAGCTCGGACATCGAGAACGCCACGAGCAGGATGAACACGCTGATGACCGGCCAGCCGATCGAGATCGCCACCGGCCCACCATTCAGCCACGCCTGGCCGTACGTGGTGAAGCATCCCGCCAGGATCGAGATGATCGAGAACGAGATGGCGAAGTTGGAGAACCCGCTCCACCCTCGCTTGAGCTCCTGCTTGTAGCCCAGCTCGGCAAGACGTTGCTCGTCCGCTGAGAGAGTCTCAGTGTCTGCGCTCATCCGGCCCTCCTCGGGAAAAGGTCTGCTGATCCAACCTTCAAGGCGCGAGAACCATAAGACCGTGTGACATGTCAAGTCAAGGGCCAAATCCACAACGCACGCCGGCGCCCACCCGGCGGGCGGGTGTCAGCCCCGTGGCAGCAGCCCCGCGAGCACGTGCTCGGTCCCCCGCAGGTGCTCGGTCATCACCCGCGCGGCGAGCGCCTCGTCGTGGCGACGCACCGCGGCCACCAGCCGGCGGTGCTGGTCGTTGGCGGAGTCCAACACCTCCGGCGGGTGTGCGATGTGGGAGATCAGCGCACCCATCGCACCCTGGATCTCGGTCATCTGCTTGACCAGGCGCGGGCTGTCGGTGAGCTCGGCCAGGCCCACGTGGAAGCGCACGTCCAGGGGGCGGTAGGCGGGGAAATCGTCGAGCAGATCATCGAGCGCCACCACCAACTCTTCCAGCGCGTCGACTCCCGCCGGCTGCGCGCGCTCGGCGGCCAGTACCGCGATCCCGACCTCCACCGTCATACGCCCGTCGCACACGTCGCGCCACTCCGCCAGCACCTCGGGGGACGGTGGCTGTGCCGGTGGTTGGGGATCGGCCACGAACGTCCCGCCGCCCCGGCCCCGGGTGGCGTGCAGGTGCCCACTCTGCCCCAGGGCGACCAGTGCCTGACGCAGGGTGGAGCGCGCGATCCCGAGCCGGGCGCACAGCTCGCGCTCGGCGGGCAGGCGCGTGCCCGGTGGGAGCAACCCCAGCTTGATCGCCGTCCCGAGGCGGTCCACCGTCTCCTCGAAGGCGGTCTGCGAGTGGACGGGGGCGAACACCGCCTCCAGGGAGGTCGAGGACTCGTGGGTGCTCGTCGCCGTCACAGCCGCTCGAAGCCGCGGAAGCGCTCCCAATCGGTCACGGCGGCCTCGAATGCCTGCAGCTCGACGTCGGCCGCGTTGACGTAGTGATCGACAACGTCATCGCCGAACGCGCCGCGTGACACCTCGCTGGTGGCGAACAGGTCCCGCCCGTCGCGCAGCGTCGTGGGCAACCGCGGCTTGTCGGTCGCGTTATAGGCGTTGCCCTTGCACTCGGGTTCGAGCTCGAGGTTGCTTTCCACCCCGTGGAGGCCGGCGGCGATGATCGCGCTGATCGCCAGGTACGGGTTGAGGTCCGAGCCTCCCGCGCGCAGCTCGAAGCGCTGCCCCTGTCCGTGGCCGACCACGCGCAGAGAGCACGTGCGGTTGTCACGGCCCCAGGCAACCGTGGTGGGGGCGAACGACCCCTCCACGAAGCGCTTGTAGGAGTTGATATTGGGGGCCAGCAGAACCGTCAGCTCTCGCAGGCAGGCGAGCTGTCCGGCCAGGAAGGACTCGAAGACCGCCTCATCTGAGGCAAAGACGTTGCGCCCATTCTCATCGGCCAGCGAGAAGTGGATGTGGCACGAGCTGCCCTCGCGCTCGTCGAACTTGGCCATGTAGCTGATGGCCATCCCCTCCTGGGCGGCGATCTCCTTGGCGGCGTTCTTGTAGATCGCGTGGTCATCGGCGGTGCGCAGCGCGTCGGCGTAGTGGAAGTTGATCTCGTGCTGGCCGTAGTTGCACTCGCCCTTGGAGTTCTCGACCGCCATCCCGGCGCTCTCCATCGCGTTGCGGATGCGGCGGATCAGCGGCTCGATCCGCGCGGTGCCGAGCATCGAGTAGTCGACGTTGTAGAGATTGGCGGGATCGAGGTTGCGGTAGGCCTTGTGCCAGGCGGACTCGTAGGTCTCGCGGAAGACCATGAACTCGAGCTCGGTACCGGCGTTGGCGGTCCACCCGCGCTCGGCCAGACGTCCGAGCTGGCGGCGCAGGATCTGGCGCGGCGAGGCGACGACGTCGGAGCCGTCCTCCCAGGCCAGGTCGCAGAGGACCATCGCCGTGCCCTGGAGCCAGGGGACCGGACGCAAGGTGGCCATGTCGGGCTTGAGCACGAAGTCGCCGTAGCCGCGCTCCCACGACGACATCGCGTAGCCGTCGACCGTGTTCATGTCCACATCGACCGCCAGCAGGTAGTTGCACCCCTCGGCGCCGTGTTCGACGACCTCCTCCACGAAGTGGCGGGCCGTCAGGCGCTTGCCCTGGAGGCGGCCCTGCATGTCGCACAGAGCGATCAACACAGTGTCGATCTCGCCGGCCTCGACCCGGCTGCGGAGCTCCTCGAGCTTCATCCCACCACCCTCCGAAATCAGTTTGGCGAGGCCGTCGTGTGAACCCAGACGACCTTTTGGTGGCGCGAAGGTATAGGAACCAAGCCTTAAACGCTAGGGTCCCGCCTGGGTGGCTAGTTTGAACAACATCGTCGACCGTCTGGCCGCCCGACTGGGACCGGTGCAGGGGGAGCCTGTGCCCCTGGACGGCGGCATCACCAACCGCAACTTCCGCATCCGCTTCGGAGAGCGCGACTGCGTGCTGCGCCTGCCCGGGCGCGACACCGACCTGCTGGGTATCGACCGGGCCGCCGAGCGCGTGGCCACCGAGCGCGCCGCCGCGCTGGGGATCGCCCCACCGCTCATTGCCGCCGACGACGAATGCATGGTCACCGAATGGCTCCCGGGCGCTCCGATCGACGGGGACCGCCTGCGCGCCGATCCGTCCACTGCCGCACACGCGCTGCGCGCGTTTCACCGCTCCGGCCTCGAGCTGCCCGTGCGCTTCTGGATCCCGGACCTGCTCACCGACTACGCGCGGATCATCGCCGAGCGCGGCGGCGCCCTCCCCGGCGAGTACCACCGCACCCAGGAGCTTGTCGCCCGCGTCGCCGATGTGCTTCCGCTCACTGAGCCGGTGCCGTGCCACAACGACCTGCTGCCGGGCAACGTCCTGGCCACGGACGCCGACCCGGGCCGCGCGCTGCTCGTCGATTGGGAGTACGCCGGCATGGGCCACCCCTACTTCGACCTGGGCAATCTCGCCGTCAACAACGAGTTCGACGAGGCCGCCCAGGACCGCGTGCTCGAGGCCTACTTCGACGCGCCGCCCATGGCCGGCCGCCGAGCCGCCTTGCGGCTGATGATGCTCGTCTCCGACGCCAGCGAGGCGGCGTGGGGCGTGGTGCAGGGCTCCATCTCTGAGCTGGACTTCGATTTTGCCGACTACGCACACCAGCATTTCGCGCGGCTGGAGCGCAATGCCTCTGACCCGCGACTGGAGGAGTGGATGCGTGCCGCGACCCCGTGACCTTCCCGACCGCGCCCGCGTCGTCATCATCGGCGGCGGGGTCGGAGGGGCCTCGATCGCCTATCACCTCGCCCAACTGGGCGAGCGTGACGTCGTGCTGGTGGACCGCAACGAGCTGACCAGCGGCTCCACCTTTCACTCGGCCGGACTGGTGGGCCAGTTGCGCGGGAGTGTGTCGCTGACGCGGATGATGATGGACTCAGTGGCGCTGTACCGGACGCTGGACTGCGGCTGGGTGGAGTGCGGCGGCATCCGCCTGGCCTGCAGCGAGGAGCGCGAGCAGGAGGTCCTGCGCCAGGTGGCGTGGTCTGAGACGTTCGGGCTGCCCCTGGAGCTGCTGACGCCCTCAGAGGCCCAGGCGCTGTTTCCGCTCATGGTCACCGACGGCGTGCGGTGCGCGTCCTACCTGCCCACCGACGGCTACCTGGACCCGTCGCTGCTCACCTACGCGCTGGTCGACGGCGCCCGGCGCGGGGGCTGTCAGGTGTTCACCCATACGCGCGTGCACGATGTGGTGGTCACCGAGGGGCGCGTGCGCGGGATCAAGACCGAGTGGGGCGACATCGAGGCCGAGGTGGTTGTCAACGCTGCCGGGATGTACGCGGCGGAGATCGGCCGCCTGGGCGGAGTGCGGGTACCCGTCATCCCATTCGCGCACGAGTACCTGGTGACCCAGCCCTTTCTGGAGAGGCGCCGGACCCACCCCGGCGGGGACTTCGTGCACCTGCCGACGCTGCGCGACCCCGACAACCTCATCTACTTCCGTGAGGAGGGCGCGGGGCTGGTCATGGGGGGCTACGAGCGCGAGAGCGCGCCATGGTTCCTGGACAAGCACGACGTCGACCACATCCCGCCTGACTTCAACGGGCGGTTGCTGGAGGAGGACTGGCCGCGCTTTGAGGAGATCGCCACCAACTCGTCCAAGCGCGTGCCCGCCATGGAGGATGTCAGGGTCACGCGTCTGATCAACGGCCCCGAGGCCTTCACCCCCGACAACGAGTTCTGCCTGGGCGAGACCGACGTCCGCGGCCTGTTCGTGGCCGCCGGCTTCTGCGCCCACGGCCTCGCCGGCGCCGGCGGGATCGGCAAGGTGATGGCCGAGTGGATCGTCGCCGGCGAGCCGTCGCTGGACGTGTGGGAGATGGACATCCGGCGCTTCGGCCCCCAGTATCGGTCGCCGAGCTACACGCTGGGGCGGACCAGGGAGGTCTATGAGACCTACTACGACATCCGCTACCCCGGGCACGAGCGCCAGGCGGGACGTCCGCTGCGTACCTCGAGCGCCTACCCCTGGCACCGCGATCACGGCGCCGCCTTCGGGGAGAAGTCCGGCTGGGAGCGCGTCAATTGGTATGAGTCCAACGCCGATCGTGGGGACGAGAGCCTGCGCCCACGGGGGTGGGCCGGGCGCCACTGGTCCCCGGCGATCGGCGCCGAGGCGATGGCCACCCGCACCACCGCCGCGCTGTTTGACGAGTCCTCGTTCGCCAAGCTCGAGGTTGCCGGTCCGGGCGCGGCGCGGTTGCTCGAACGGCTGTGTGACAACCGCGTGGCCGGCGACGTCGGACGCATCGCCTACACACAGATGCTCAACCGGCGCGGCGGGATCGAGTGCGACTTCACCGTGACCCGGGTGGCGTCCGAGACCTTCCAGATCGTCACCGGCACCGCCTTCGGCAACCACGACGCCGCCTGGATCCGCCGCCACCTGCCCCATGACGGCTCGGTGACCCTGTCAGACGTCACCTCCCGGTGGGCCTGCTTTGCCCTGTGGGGGCCCAAGGCGGCCGAGATCCTGCGCCCGCTCACGCCCGACCCGCTGGACTTCGGCTACATGCGGATGCGCGAGATTGCCGTTGGGGACGTCCCCGTGCGGGCCCTGCGGGTCACCTTCGTCGGCGAGGCGGGGTGGGAGCTCTACTGCCCCACTGAATACGGCGCCGGGCTGTGGCGCGTGCTGTGGGAGGCGGGGCAGCCTCACGACCTGGTCGCGGGCGGCTACCGCGCCATCGACGCGCTGCGACTGGAGAAGGGCTACCGGGTGTGGGCCGCCGACATCACGCCCGACGAGACGCCGCGCGAGGCCGGGCTGGACTTCTGCCTGCGCCAGGACCGCTCCTTTGTCGGCGCCGACGCGCTGCGCGAGCCCGAGCGCCGGCTGCGCTGCGTGGTGCTGGAGGATCCGCGATCGGTGGCGCTGGGCAACGAACCGGTCCGGGTGGGGGAGGAGATCTGCGGGCGAGTGACCACCGGGGGCTACGGCTACGCGGTGCAACGTTCGATCGCCTACGCCTACCTGCCCACCGAGCACGGCATCGGCACCGAGGTCCACATCAACATCTTCGGCCAGTGGGTCGCCGGGGAGGTCGTGGCCGAGCCCCTGTTGGACCCCGAGGGCGCGCGGATGCGCGCACTGGGCTGAGAACGCGCTCGCCCGCCGCCCACGCCCGGGCGGCCCGCCGCCGCCCACACCAGGGCTGACGTTTTGAGCTTGCATCTACAGCCCAAAGGGATAGGATCGCTGGTCTCGTGACGTGGGGATTCTTGTGGCTGATGCTGGCGCTCAAGTTGCCGATTGCGGCGCTCATCTACCTCGTGTGGTGGGCGATCAAGCAGGAGCCCGAGGACGAGACCTCGTCTGACGACGACGGCGGCATCAAGCGCCACCGCCCGCACCCGCGCCAGCCGTTCCCACGCCGCCCCCGGCGCGGCCCGCACGGCGATCCCGCCCCGCACCCGCCGGCACGGGTCCGCACCGTCCGCGCCCGCGCCCGCACCGTCGGGCACTGAGCATCGACGCGACCTGCGTCGCTGTCAGACTTGCCGCTTATGAACGGTGACAGCGCAGAGTCCGCCCGTGCCGCCACGGGCCGGGAGTCCGTGGTTTCGGTGCTCTCGGATGGCACGATCACCCGGCTGGTGCAGGAAGGCCGCATCCGCATCGACCCGTGGGACCCGGCGCTGGTCCAGCCCGCCAGCGTGGACCTGCGGCTGGGGGACTCCTTCCGCGTCTTTCACAACCACCGCGCCACCACCATCGACCTGCGCCAGCCCCCGGACAACCTCACCGAGGAGGTCGTGGTCCCCGAGGGCGAGTCCTTCGTCATCCACCCTGGCGAGTTCTGCCTCGGGCGCACGCTGGAGTGGGTGGAGCTCCCCGACGACATCGTCGCCCGGATCGAGGGCAAGAGCAGCCTGGGGCGGCTGGGCCTCATCGTCCACGCCACCGCCGGCTTCTGCGATCCGGGCTGGAAGGGAACGCTGACGCTGGAGCTCAACAACCTCACCCGCGTGCCCATCATCCTGCACCCCGGGCTGGAGATTGCCCAGCTCTCGTTCATGATGCTCGACCGCCCTGCGCTGCGGCCCTACGGCAGCGCCGATCTGGGCAGCCACTACCAGGGTCAGCGCGCCGCCACGGCGAGCCGCTACCGGTCCGTGCGCGCGGAGGGGCGCGCGGAGGGAGGGGTGGAGGGGCGGGTGGGGACCGATTCATGATTTTGGATAGGCTCGGGGCCAAGCGATGTCCGCCCTGCTGCTGATCACCGCCGCCGACGAGCCCTCCAAGGTGCCGTTCTTCATCATCGGCGGAGCGCTGGCCATCTACGCGGTCATCCTGTCCACGCTGGGTATCCAGCGCCCGAGCTTCGCCTCCACCCGCGCAGGTGAGCGCGGGGTGATCGCGCTCACAGCGGTGCTGGCCGTCATCGCCGTCGCCACCGCCATCCTCACCTCTTGACCCTCGCGAGCGGCGCGGCGAAGGCCGCGTGGCGGTGTGGGGGACGGCCGGCGGTGGGTAAGTAAAGTCTGAAATCGCAAGGTCGTCGAAGCCGTGTTGACTCACAGGCGGCCGTCGGCAACCGCGTCAAGGAGCGCAATGACCACCGAGACTCAGCAAGGGACGGACGGGGGCGGCGTAGCGACGTCTGCCGGCACCCTCACCGTCACCGACAACCGGACCGGCAAGCAGTACGAGATCCCGATCGAGGACAACACGATCCGGGCGACCGAGCTGCGCAAGATCAAGACCCACGACGACGACTTCGGCCTGATGACCTACGACCCCGCCTACATGGCGACGGCGTCGTGCCGGTCGGCGATCACCTACATCGACGGTGAGAAGGGCATCCTCGAGTACCGGGGCTACCCGATCGAGCAGCTGGCCGAGAAGTCCAGCTACCTCGAGGTCGCCTACCTGCTCATCCACGGCGAACTGCCCACCCAGCAGCAACTCAACGAGTGGGATCACCTGATCACGATCCACACCTTCGTGCACGAGAACGTCAAGGAGTTCATGCAGGGGTTCCGCTACGACGCGCACCCCATGGGCATGCTCCTGGCGTCCGTCGGCGCGCTGTCGACGTTCTACCCCGAGGCGGCGGCGATCAAGGAGGCCGACACCCGCTACCTGCAGGTCATCCGCCTCCTGGCCAAGATGCCCACGCTGGCGGCGTTCTCCTACCGCCACAACCGCGGCATGCCCTACGTGTATCCGGACAACGACCTGAGCTACGCGGGCAACTTTCTGTCGATGATCTACAAGATCGCCGAGCTCAAGTACGAGCCCGACCCGCGGCTCGAGCACGCGCTCGACGTGCTGTTCATCCTGCACGCCGACCACGAACAGAACTGCTCCACGAGCGCGGTGCGCAGCGTCGGCTCCTCCCAGGTCGATCCCTACTCCGCGGTGGCCGCGGGCGTGGCCGCCCTGTACGGGCCGCTGCACGGCGGCGCCAACGAGGCGGTGCTGCGGATGCTCAAGAGGATCGAGACCACGGAGAACATCCCCGACTTCATCAAGGGGGTCAAGAACGGCGACGAGCGTCTGATGGGCTTTGGCCATCGGGTCTACAAGAACTTCGACCCGCGCGCCAAGATCATCAAGAAGGCGGTGGACGAGGTCTTCGAGGTGACGGGCAAGAACCCGCTGCTGAACATCGCCACCGAGCTGGAGAAGATCGCGCTCGAGGACGACTACTTCGTCAGCCGCAAGCTGTACCCCAACGTCGACTTCTATTCCGGGCTGATCTACGAGGCCCTGGGGATGCCGGTCGAGATGTTCCCGGTGCTGTTCGCCATCGGGCGCACCAGCGGCTGGATCGCCCAGTGGCTGGAGATGATCGACGATCCCGAGCAGAAGATCGCCCGGCCCCGCCAGATCTACACCGGCGGCCGCGGTCTGGAGTACGTCCCCATTTCGGAGCGCTCGTAGGCCTCCGCACGCCGTGCACTGAGCCCTGGGCGGTCTGCGCCCGGGGCAGAGTGCCTCAGTGACCGTCGCCACACTGGCGCCACAGACGGCGTCGTAGCCTCTATTGAGTGGATCTCTACGGCCTGTCGGACGGACGCGTCATCGTCATTCGGCCCATCCGGGCCGCCGATGTGGCGCGGCTGCACGCGGCCCACGGCCGGCTCTCACCGTTGACGCGCTACCGGCGCTTCATGACGGCCAAGCCCTACCTCAGCGCCGCCGACGCCGCCTACCTGGCCAACATCGACGGCTGGGACCACTTCGCGCTCGTCGCCACCTTCGCCGAGCATGAGGGCGACGACGAGGCGCCGATCATCGCCGTAGCGCGGTTCGTGCGCACGCCCGAGGATGCCGCCACCGCCGAGTTCGCGATCGTCGTCGGCGATGACTGGCAGGGGGAGGGGGTCGGCCGCG
Source organism: Solirubrobacteraceae bacterium (assembly GCA_036490435.1). Lineage (GTDB taxonomy): Bacteria > Actinomycetota > Thermoleophilia > Solirubrobacterales > Solirubrobacteraceae > Palsa-465. Next base: position 28,948 of record DASXDW010000039.1, on the reverse strand, counting down.
AGCTCATGGGCCGCCTCGTCGACGCCGCCGTCACCCGCGGGGTGGCCAGGTTCGAGGCGACGATGCTCGCCGACAACGTCGCCATCCAGCACCTGTCAGAGCGCTTCGCCGCGGGGCCGCTGCGCCGCCGGCGCCGGGGCAACACGTTCGAGGTGCGCTTCGACCTGCCCACCCGAGCTCCGGTGGCCCCGCCGGCCCCTGAGACCGTTGGCGCGCCTGCGATGATCGCCGCGTGCGTTGGAAGCTGACCGAACGCGCCGGACCCAAGGTGCGCCGGTCGTCATTTGCCGACATGGACCGGGCGTTGGACGCGCTGGAGTCCCGCGGGCGCGAGCTGGCCGAGTCGGCTCCGGACGAAGCGGTGGACGTCAAGTACAAGCGGTTCGCGCCTGAGCAGCAGGTGATCGCCCGCCTGGAGCTCGCCGGGCCCGAGCGCTTCGTGGCCAGCGTGCGAGCCGGCGTCGACGTGCGCGGCGACGGCTCGGTGGAGGCCTTTCGCGGGCGGGTGCGCCGCGAGATCATCGCCGAGCAGCGGGGCGAGTCGCCCTACGCGGCGCTGCGCCGCGTGTTGAGCCACGACTAACGCGCGCGTTGAGCCAGGATTAAGGCCGCCCGGCCGCGTTTGGCCGGCGGTCACCACGGGCACGAAGGAGTCCGGTCGCACCAGACGACCAGGGACCGGGAGCCCACATAACGCGTGATGGCAGGCTTCGGAGGCCGCTCATGAACCCGATTTCGGTTCCTTGTACTCGACTGTTGGGAAGAGTGGCCGCGCTCGCGTGCGCGCTGACCCTCTGCGCCGCGCTCGCCCCGGCGGCGCACGCGCCCACCGCCTCCGCCGCCGCGCCGGCTCCGTCCTGCCCGTGGCTCGATCAGTCCTTGTCGGTGAGCGCGCGCGTCCACATGCTGCTCTCGCAGATGTCGCTCGCGGACAAGATCACGGTCGTCACCGGTGCCGGTTTCAGTGAGCCCTACGTGTTCTTCACCAATGGGATCCCGAGCCTCTGCCTCCCGCCGATGGGCGAGGAGGACGGCCCGCTCGGGGTCGGCGACGGTCTCACCGGCGTGACCCAGCTTCCGGCGGCGGTATCGCTGGCGGCCACCTTCGACAACTCGCTGGCCCGTCAGTACGGCCAGGTCCTTGGCTCCGAAGAGCACGGCAAGGGCGCCATGGTCAACCTCGGCCCGACGGTGAACATCGACCGGGATCCGCGCTGGGGACGATCGTTTGAGGCGTTCACCGAGGATCCGTTCCTCAACGGGGCGATGGCGGTATCGGAGATCGACGGGGTCCAGAGCGAGGGCGAGATGTCCCAGGTCAAGCATCTCGCGGTCTACAACCAGGAGACCAACCGCAACACTCCCGCCGACAACGCGATCATCAGTCAGCGGGCGGAGCACGAGATCTACGAGCCCGCGTTCTGGGCCGCCACCAACACGGCCAAGGCGTCCTCGGTGATGTGCGCCTACAGCGTGATCAACGGCCAATTCGCGTGCCAGAACCAAGATCTGATGACGGACACCCTGGATACGCGCTGGGGGTTCCCCGGCTTCGTCACATCGGACTTCCAGGCGATGCATTCGACCGTGCAGTCCGCCGACGCGGGCACCGATCAGGAGATGCCGGCGCCCCAGTTCTACGGCCCAGCACTTCAGACAGCCGTCCAACAGGGTCAGGTCAGCATGGCAACGCTCAACGAGATGGTGCGCCGGATCGCGCGCGAGCTGTTCCGCTTCAACGAGTTCAACAACCCGCCGACCGGAACGACGAGCACGGTCGTGACCACGCCCGCTGACCAGGCGATCTCAAATCAGGTCGCCGAGGCAGGGACGGTGCTGCTCAAGAACAGCGCCAACACGCTCCCGCTGCAGGCCAAGGGCGCAAAGTCCGTGGCCGTGATCGGGCCGGCCGCCTCCGCGGCGACGACCGACACGGGCGGCGGCAGCGCGTTCGTGACGGCCCCGTCCAGCGTGACGCCGTTGCAGGGCATCCAGGCCGCCGCCGGCGCCGGGACGAGCATCAACTACACCCAGGGGTTGCCGACCGACACCTCGCTGTCGCCGATCCCGAGTTCAGCGCTGACTCCGGCGTACGCACCGACTGGCAACGGCGGCAGCTACACCGGCACGCTGACGGCGCCCGAGACGGGCACCTACGTGCTGGCCTTCAGCAACCCGGGCAACTTCTCGGTCACCAACCTGTCCCTGGACGGCAAGCTCATCCTGGCCAACCCCGGCACGCCGCCGATCTCGACGTACTCGGTCGCGGTCAATCTGCGCCAGGGCCAGACCTACACGCTCACCTTGAACGGCGGCGGGCCGTCGGCCAACCTCAGTTGGGCCAAACCGTCGGATCTCGCCCCTGGGATCCAGCAGGCCGTCGCGGCGGCCAGGTCGGCGTCGACGGCGGTGGTGGTCGTCGCTGACGACACCGAGTCCGAGGCCGCGGACCGCGCCGGCCTGAACCTGCCATCGGCCCAGGACGAGCTGATCTCCAGCGTGGCCGCGGCCAACCCGCACACGGTGGTTGTGGTCGATGCGGGAGCGCCCGTGGCGATGCCATGGCTGCACAGTGTTGCCTCGGTCCTCTACGCCTGGTACCCCGGCGAGAGCAACGGCACGGCGTTGGCTTCGGTCCTGTTCGGCCAGACCGACCCGAGTGGCCACCTGCCGGTCACCTTCCCGCAGAGCCTTGACCAGGTTCCGGCATCGACCCCGCAGCAGTTCCCGGGCGTCAACGGGCAGGTCGACTATTCCGAGGGGATCGACGTCGGCTATCGCCACTACGACGCCACCGGCGAGACTCCGCTGTTCCCGTTCGGGTTCGGCCTCTCCTACACGCACTTCGTATTCTCACACCTGAGGATCACGCCTGGCTCGGTGCAGAATGCGAGCTCAAATCCGGGCACGACCGCCTGCAAATGCAACGGGCAGTCCACGCACGAGGTCACCGTCTCGGCGACCGTCACCAACACCGGGAAGGTCGCGGGCGCCGACGTCGCCCAGCTGTATCTCGGCGACCCCAGAGTGGCAGGTGAGCCGCCGCGTCAGCTCAAGGCCTTTGCTCGCGTGCATCTCGCGCCGGGAGAGTCCAAGACGGTGCAGTTCACGCTCAACGGCCACGACCTCTCCTACTGGGATGACGCCGCCAACGGCTGGGTCGTGCCTGACGGGCGCTTCGGCGTGTTCGTCGGCGACTCGTCAGCGCCCAGCGACCTGCCACTGCAGGGCGACTTCAGTGTCGTGCGCACCGTCGGCGCGCGCTACGTGACCGTGTCGGCGCGACCGACCATCGATGCGGGCAGCACCACGACGGTTAGCGCCAAGCTCGTCAACGACGGTGACTTCGCGCTCCAGCAGGCCCAGTTCACGCTCAACGTGCCCTCCGGGTGGACGGCGAGCAGACCCGGTCCGGTGACGATCGCGCCCGGCCACACCGTCACTGAGAACTTCCGTGTGACGGTGCCCGCGGGCGCCAAGACCGGCACGCAGACGCTCACCGCCGACGTGACCTCGCGAGGCGGTCCGGCGTTGGTCCAGGGATCGACCACGACCATCGTGCCGTTCGCGTCCATGAAGGCGGCCGACAACAATGCCGGGATCAGCGACGACTCCAACGAGGCGGCCGCCAACTACGACGATGTCGGCGACAGCTTCTCGGCGCAGAAGCTGGCGGCGGGTACGCCCAACCCGCTCACCCCCGGAGGCAGCGTGACCATCGATCAGACGACGTTCACGTGGCCTGATGTGCCGGCCGGTACGCCGGACAACATCGTCACCGGCGGCCAGACCGTCGACCTCTCGGGTCATGGCACGGACCTCGGGTTCCTCGGGTCAAGCCAGAACGGCACCGCCAGCGGAAACGTCACGGTCAACTACACCGACGGCTCGAGTCAGTCGTTCAATCTCAACATGGCCGACTGGTTTGCCAACGCACCGGCGGTCGGCGACCAGATCGCCGCCACCACCTCAAGCTGGAACTTCCAGGGCAACTCGATCGGCGCGCACCCGGTGAGCGTGTATTTCGCCTCGGTCCCGCTCAAGCCGGGCAAGGCCGTGCAGTCAGTGACACTGCCGATCCTCAACCTGGCCGGCGGGACCACCGCGATGCACATCTTCGCGATGGCGGTCGGGAACGGCACGCCGACCATGGGCGCTCCCTTCCCCTCGCTCGCCGCCGCCTATGACAACGCTGGGATCAGCGACAACTCCAATCCGGCAGCCGCGGACTTCGATGGCACCGGCGAGAGCTTCTCGGCGCAGGCGCTGGCTGCCGGGACGCCAACCGCGCTCACCGCCGGCGGCCCGGCGACGATCGGCGGGGTGACGTTCAATTGGCCGGCCCCCGTCGGCGCACCCGACAACGTGATCGCCGATGGCCAGATCATCGACATGTCGGGCTCGGGTGACGAACTCGGCTTCCTCGGCGCCGCCGGCTTCGGCGCGGCGACTGGGAGCGGCACGGTCACCTACACCGACGGGACCACTCAGTCCTACAGCATCTCGATGGCAGACTGGTTCAACAACGCTCCGGTGAGCGGTGATCAGATCGCAACCACGACGTCGAGCTGGAACTTCTCGGGCAGCGGGCAGACCCCGCACATGGTGAGCGTGTACTTCGCCTCGGTTGCGCTCCAGCCGGGCAAGACCGTCGCGTCGGTGACGCTGCCAGCCGTTGGCAGCGGGGTCGGAAGTGGCATCAACGCGATGCACATCTTCTCGATCGGGATCGGGCACGGGACCCCAACGAGCGGCGGCTGATTGGCTCAGAGCACCAGGGTCTGCCCATGGCGGCGCAGCCAGCGCGAGTGCTCTCGGTAGTCCGGGCACCAGCGCTCGAGCGCCGCCCAGAACCGGGGCGAGTGGTCCATGACCTCCAGGTGGCAGACCTCGTGCCAGACGACGTAGTCCAGGACCTCCTCGGGCGCCAGCAGTAACCGCCAGTTGAAGCTCATCGCGCCACCGCGCGAGCAGCTCGCCCATCGGGTGCGCTGGCCGCGGATCGTCAGCTTGGAGTAGGAGAGGCCCGCGAGCGCGCACGCTCGGTCAAGCCGGGGGGCGATCTCGGTGCGCGCCGCGCGCCGGTACCAGCGCTCCAGCGCGGGCTTGCGCTCGGCACCGGCCGGGACCAACAGCACAGCGCCCCGGCGATGGACCCGCGTGCGCCCCGGCTCGGTGTGGAGATGCAGGAGCTCGCCCAGGAAGGGGACCGCTTCTCCGCGCGCCGCCACCGCCGCCTGCGCGTGGGCGAGCTCGCCGAGACGCCGGCGGATCCAGGGCTCGAGCTCGCGGACGGCCGCTGCGGCCTCGCGGGCCGCGGCCCGGCGGGGCAGGACCACCTCGACGCCGTCGGCGTCGACGTTGACGCGGATGCGCCGCGCCCGCTCCGAGCGCCTGACTCGGTACTCGATCTCCCACCTGTACTCGCTCTCCGGCATGACGTTGATTTCAGAGTACGGTCCAGTGCCGACATGCCGTCGTTTCCGGACCCAACCGGCCTGAGCACGGCGGTGGTGGCGCTGCGCCTCGCCGCCGAGCGCGACATCCCCGAGATCCTCATCGCCCACCAGGACGACCCCGAGCTCCACCGTCGTCTCGGGCTCGTACGCCCTCCCAGCGGGGCCGAGCTGGGGCGGCGCGTGGAGGGCGAGCCGGCCGACCGAGCGACGGGCGCCGCGCTGTGGTTGACGATCGTCGCCGCTGGTGACGACGAGTGCATCGGGCAGATCGACGTCCACGACGCCGACTGGGATCACTCGCGAGCCGAACTGGGGGTCTGGACCGCCCCGGCCCACCGTGGCCGTGGCGTCGCCACCGATGCGCTGCGGCTGATCGGCCGGTGGCTGCTCAGCGAGTGCGGCCTGGCCCGCGTCCAGCTCATGACCGAGCCCGACAACGCCACGCTGATCGCGGCGGCGCGCGCGGCCGGGTTCGCCGAGGAGGGGGTCCTGCGGGGCTACCTGCGCGAGCGTGGCCAGCGGGTGGACATCACGATGCTGTCCTTGGTGGCCGCCGGCCCGATGACGGGAGCCGGATGACTCCCTACCGGGTGACGCTGCCTCCGGGCGTCGGTCAGCCCTTTGAGGTCTACGTCAACGGCGTGCCCCAGGAGCTCGGCACCGACTATCGCGTCTCCGAAGGTGCGCTGCTCTTCGAGCGCGAGCTGGTGCGCCAGAAGCTCGGCCGCTGGGCCTGGTTCTGGGGCTTTTGGGGAATCGGGACCTACAAGCGCCAGGATGACGTCGACGTGCGCTACGAGGTCAACGGGCAACCGATGGTCGCCCACGCGCTCAAGATCACTCCACCGCCGGAGTGACGGCGCTCACGCCGCTGCGGTCTTGACGACCTCGCGCGCCACCCACGGGCGGTGCACGCGCAGGGCCGAGAGGATCGCTCGCGTCGCGTGCGATTTGTTGAGCGTGTAGAAGTGGACCCCCGGCGCGCCGCGCGCCAGCAGCTCGGCGCACTGCAGCGTCGCGTAGGAGACGCCGAGCTGGAGCACCGCGTCGGGGTCGTGCGAGCGCCACTCGAGCGCCTCGAGCAGGCCCGGGGGGATGGTGGCCCCGCACATGCCGGTGATGGTCTTGATCTGGCGCAGGTCGGTGATCGGCATGACCCCGGGGATGATCGGGACATCGATGCCCGCCGCGCGGGCCTCGTCGACGAAGCGGAAGTACAGCTCGTTGTCGAAGAACAGCTGCGTGACGAGGAATGAGACCCCGTTGTCGATCTTGTCCTTGAGGAAGTGCAGGTCGTGGGCCAGGTCGGCGGCTTCGGGATGGACCTCGGGGAAGCACGCGCCGCCGATGCAGATGTCGTGATCGGCGTGGATGAGCGCCGCCAGCTCAGTGGAGTACTGCAGCCCACCCGGGTGCGCTTTCCAGTCGCTCTCGCCACGGGGCGGATCGCCGCGCAGCGCCAGGATGTTGTCGATCCCCGCCTGGCGCATGTCGGCGATGATGTCCGACAGCTCTTCGCGCGTGGAGCCCACGCAGCTGAGGTGGGCCATGGCCTCGATGCCCAGCTCCTGCTTGATCCACTTGGTCAGCTCCAGCGTGCGCCCGCGCGAGGTGCCGCCGGCCCCGTAGGTCACCGACACGAAGGACGGCTCGAGCTGCCGCAGCGACTCCAGCGCGAGGCCCAGCACTCGCTCGCCGGCGTCGCTCTTGGGCGGGAAGAACTCGAAGGAGAAGATCGGCTCGTCGGCCTCCTCCAGGATCTGATCGATGCGCATGCGGGGCAGCGTAGCAACCTTGACAAGGTTGTGTCAAGGTTAGGACGGGTGGGTGTCTGCGGACGGGTGCGGGCGGTCAGGTGGCCCGCCAGCGTTCGACGTCTCCGTCGGGCTCGGCGCGTACGCGGCCCTGGGACTCCAGGTGGCGCAGGTAGGAGAGGGTCTCGGAGAGAAACCATGTGGCGTTACGGACATCGACGGGCTGGTCATAGACGGCGGGCAGGATCTCCAGCGCGGTCCTGGCCTCGGTCCTGATCGCCCCGAGCACGGCGTCGAGCCGCTCGGCGACGAGCGCGCGGTTGCCCTCGATGTGCCCGTGGACGTCGACGAACGGCTTGCCGTGCCCCGACAGGGCCAGCCGAGCGTCGAGCACGTCCACCGTGTCCAGGGAACCCAGGAACTCGCCGACCGGGTCGGGGCTGTTGCCGTAGTCGTAGAACGGCGAGATCCGGCCCAGGACGTGATCTCCGGAGATGAGAATCCGGCGCTCGGGCTGGTACAGGCACACGTGCGACGGCGCGTGGCCGGGCGTCTCGTAGACGGTCCACACCCCGAGGTCGGTCTCAATGGTCACGCCGTCGACGAGCGCGCGGTCGGGCTCCACCACCTTGGCGATGCCCGAAGGGAAGTTCTTGGCCTGCTCGGCGTAGGCGGCCAGCGCCTGCGGGGGCACGCCACTCTGGCGCCCGACCTCCAGCCGCCGGGCCAGCGCCGCCGCCGGGTCGTCGGCGCTCCGGGTCGCGTGGGCGTGGTTGGGATGCAACCACAGCTCGCAGCCGGCACGCTCCATGATCGGTGCCGCCTGGCCCCAGTGGTCGGCGTGGGCGTGGGTGCACGCCAGGAGCCGCACGTGCTCCAGGCGCAGGTTGACCTGGTCCATGGCTCGCTCAAGCTGGGCCAGGCTGCCTGGCTCGTGCATCCCGGTGTCGACCAGCACGATCCCCGACCCCGACGCGATCGCCCATGCGTTGCAATGGGGGACGCCCGGCCAGGGCAGCGGCAGCCGCAGCCGCCACAGCCCGGGGAGCACGCGCTCACCGCGTCCCAGCTCTTTTTGGCGCGTCGTCGGAGGCACGACCCGTGACGATATTGGCGGCGCGTAGACTGCGGCGCCTTGGCCAGCACCTCGGACATCGCCAAGCGCTACTTCGCCGCGCTGAGCGCGCACGACCTCGACGCCGCCGTCGCCTGCTGGAAGCCGGGGTCGATCGATCGATTCGTCGGCGGGCAGCACCTGGTGGCGCCGGAGGGGGTTCGCGCCTACTTCGCAGAGCTGTTCGCCGCTTTCCCCGACTTCGAGCTCGAGGTGGTGGAGCTCACCACGGCGCGCAACCGGACGGCCGTGCGCTGGCGCGCCCACGGGACGTTCGCCGGTCCGGGCAGCTTCCAGGGCTTTGCCCCCAACCAGGTGAGCGTCGCCATCGAGGGCTGCGACGTCATCACCGTGGCCGACGAGCTGATCGTTCACAACGACGCCTACATCGACAGCGGCGACCTCGCCCGCCAACTCGGTGTGCTGCCCGCCGCCGGCTCGGTCGCCGAGGTGCGGCTGACCCGGCTGGCCAACGCGCGTACCAGGTTGATGCGAGCGGTGCACGGCGTCCTGACCGAGCCGGTGGCCGACGGCGTCTGGGTGGTCCGCGGCGGCTTCCCGATCAAAGCGATGAACGTCTACCTCATCCGCGACGGTGACGGAGTCACCGTGTTTGACGCCGGCATCGAGGCCATGGGCCAGGCGCTGCGCGCAGTGTGCGCCCAGCACGGCGGCGCCCGCAGGGTGGTTCTCGGCCACGCCGATCCCGACCATCGCGGCGCCGCACCGGCGCTCGGCGTGCCCGTCTTCTGCCATCCCCTCGAACGCGACACGGCGGTCAAGGAGAAGCCCCTGCGCGACTATTGGGACATGGGCAAGCTGCGCCCCTACGCCCGGCCCTACTTCAAGCGCATGCTCCCCGCCTGGGACGGCGGAGCCGTGGCGATCGAGGGCACCGTGGCCGAGGGCGACGAGGTGGCCGGCTTCGAGGTGGTGGAGCTGCCCGGGCACGCCCCGGGACTGATCGGGCTGTTTCGCCGGTCTGACCGGCTGGCCCTCGTCTCCGACACCGTCTACACGCTGGACATCCAGACCGGACGCAAGGGCGGGCCGCGGATCCCGCACCCGGCCTTCGACCTCGACGTCGAGCAGGCGCGCGCCTCGATCCGCAAGCTCGCTGCGCTCGCACCTGAGCGGGCGTGGGCCGGGCACGCCGATCCGGTCACCGGCGATGTGCGCCGGCAGCTCCAGGAGGCGGCTGAGGCCCAGGTGTCCTGATGGGCAAGCGCGGGCGTGAGAAGGCCAAGCAGACCGCGCTGAGCGCCCCGGCGACCGAGTACCGCGACGCCGAGGACAACGTCCTGGCCCTGCGGGGTGCGCTCAGCCCGGCCACGCGGCGCGCGTATGCCGAAACGCTCGGTGGCGGGCTCCACCGCGAGGACGCGCGCGCCCGGGCGGTCGAGATGCTCTTCGAACGTCTCGCGGTGTCATGGACGATCTCCGGCATCGAGACCTCGCGCCAGAAGGAGCTCCTGGCGCGCTACCGGATGGCCACGGCCGCCGAGCGCGAGTTCGTGCTGGACTCGCTGCGCAGGCACGTCGCCGAGAACTTCCCCGAGCTGGAGACGCCATGACCACCGCCATCCCCGACCCCGACGCCTTCGCGGCCCTCCTGTGTGACTGGTCGATGGCGGTCACGCCGGGCGACCGCGTCGGCATCCTCTCCACCACTCTGGCCGCCGAGCTGGCGGCGGCGCTGCACCGCGCGGTGCTCGACCGCGACGCCTGGCCCTACGTCGCACTCGAGCCGCCCGGCCTGACCGCCGACCTCTATCGCCACGCCCAGGCCCGCCACCGCACCGATCCGCCTCCGACGCAGATGGCGGTGGCCGCCGCGCTCGACGCGTTCGTCCGCATCGAGGCGCCCGCCAACACCACCGAGCTCGCCGACATCGCGCCCGCGGTCGTCGCCGAGGTCTCCAAGGCGCGCAGGCCGTTCCAGGAGGCGTCGCTCAAGCTGCGCTGGACCGGCACGATCCTGCCCACGCCGGCGCTCGCCCAGCAGGCCCAGATGAGCACCGGCGAGTACGCGGCGTTCGTCAACCGCTCGCTGTTCCTGGATCGACCCGATCCGGCCCAGGCCTGGCGTGATCTCAGCGCCACCCAGGAGGCGATGGTGGCGCGGTTGACGGCGGCGTCGGAGATCCGCGTCGAGGCCGAGGGCACCGACGTCCGCCTCGGCGTCGCCGGCCGCACCTGGATCAACTCCGACGGCCGTCACAACATGCCCAGCGGCGAGGTCTTCACCGGGCCTCACGAGCGCTCGGCCAACGGGACGATCCGCTTCACGATCCCCACCGGGCCCCGCGGGGTGACCGTCACCGGCGTGGAGCTGACCTTCAAGGATGGCGAGGTGGTCGCGGCCCGCGCGGAACGCGGCGACGACTACCTGCAGGCGGCGCTGGCCACCGATCCCGGCGCGCGCTACCTGGGAGAGCTCGGCATCGGCACCAATGTCGGCATCGACCGCGCCACCGGCCACATCCTGCTCGACGAGAAGATGGCCGGCACCGTCCACCTCGCCCTCGGCCGCTCCTACCCGGAGAGTGGCGGGACCAATGACTCCGCTCTGCACTGGGACCTGATCTGCGATCTGCGCGACGGCGGCCGGCTCAGCGCCGACGGCGAGCCGCTCGTGCAGAACGGCCGGCTCCTGGTCTGACGCCGGCGCCCGCGTCTCACCGCGGCGCGCGCATCCCGCCGCGGCGCCCCGCGCCCCACCGCGGCGCCTGCCCCCACCGCGGCGCCTGCCCCCACCGCGGCGCCCGCCCAGCGGCCACAGACCATGTGTGAGCGCTCACATGCTATTAACGAGTCGTTTCCCAGGTGTCCAGTACTTTGGTCTGCAATGCGCCGCACGAAGATCGTCGCCACCATCGGCCCCGCCTCCCGTGACCCAGACACTCTGGCGCGGATGGTGGCGGCTGGGCTCGACGTCGCCCGTCTGAACTTCTCGCACGGCGATCGCGAGATCCACGCTGAGAACGCGGCCCGCGTGCGCGCGGCCTCGGCGGCGGTTGGCCGCCCCGTGGCGATCCTGCAGGACCTGCCGGGCCCCAAGCTGCGCATCGGGCCGCTCATCCACGACCGCGTCGAGCTCAAGCCCGGCGAGCGGCTCGTCCTCATCTGCGGCGCCACCGAGCCCGGCGACGGCAAGCGGATGTCGGTGTCATGGGCCGGGCTGGCGGAGTGCGTGGACCCCGACGACGTCATCTATCTCGCCGACGGCGCCATCCGCCTGCGCGTCGAGAACGTTCGCGGCGGCGAGTGCGAGGTCGAGACGCTGGTCGAGGTGGGTGGCTCGGTCGCCTCGCGCCAGGGACTCAACATCCCCGGCAACACCCGCGGCCTGGTCGCGGTGCCCGAGGAGGACCTCGACATGCTCCGCTTCGGCGAGTCGATCGGCGTCGACGTCGTCGCCCTGTCCTTCGTGCGTAGCGCCGAGGACGTCGAGTACGTGCGCCGGCACACGCGGCTGCCCCTGGTGGCCAAGATCGAGAAGCCCCAGGCCGTCGACAACGCCGAGGAGATCATCCGCGCCGCGGACACCGTGATGGTGGCGCGCGGCGACCTGGGGATCGAGCTGCCCATCGAGGACGTGCCAATCGTCCAGAAGCAGCTGCTGCGGATCGCCGGGCGCCTGGCCCGCCCCTCGATCACCGCCACCCAGATGCTCGACTCGATGGTCTCGTCCTCCCGCCCGACGCGAGCGGAGGCCACCGACGTCGCCAACGCCATCCTCGACGGGACCGACGCGGTGATGCTGTCCCAGGAGACGGCCATCGGCGCCTATCCGGTCGAGGCGGTGGAGATGATGGCCTCGATCGCCGAGCGCACCGAGGGGGTGCTGCCCTACCGCGACTGGAACGAGAACCGGGTGCGCCGCGACGCCCGCGACCCGGCCTACACGATCGCCTACAGCGCCTGCGCCGCCGCGCGCGACCTGGGCCTCGCCGCGCTCGTCGTGCCCACCCTCTCGGGCCGCTCGGCGCGCCTGATCTCGGCCCACCGCCCCTCGGTCCCCATCTACTGCCTCTCGCCGGGGCGCGAGACCGTGCGGCGCTGCAACTTCATGTGGGGCGTGCAGGCTGAGTCGATTCGCCGCCACGAGGTCACCGAGGAGCTCATCGCCGACAGCGCCCGGCGCGTTGTCGAGCTCGGCTGGGTCCAGCACGGCCAGCGCATCGGCATCACCGCCGGGTTGCCCAGCGGCCGCCCCGGGACCACCAGCCTGTTCCAGGTCCAAGAGGTCTAGAGACCCCCGGCGCGAACATTGCGTTAGGGTGCCCTATTAGGGCCGCCTAACCTATGGTACGGTCCAAGCGCAAAGCCGAGTTCCCTGCTCGGAATTGACTGCCCTGTGAACGAGACGTCTGCACTCGCCCCACGCTCGACCAAGCGCACCGCTGCCCGCTCGCGGTCAAGCTCGGTCAGCTTCTACGTCTGGACCGCGATCGTCCTCGCGGCGGCTGTCGCGGTCGTCGTGGTCAGCTGGCACGCCGCCGGCGGGACCACGGACCCGACCGACCTGCCGGCCGGCCATCGCCTCAGCCACACCACAGTCGTCCTGGACAGCGCGATCCTCGTCTTCCGCGAGGGCCTGGAGACGATCCTCGTGCTCGCCGCCATCACCGCCAGCTTCCTGGGCGCCAACACGATCTACCGGCGACCCGTGGCCGCCGGCGGCGCGCTGGCCATCGGCGCGGGAGTGCTCACGTGGTTCGGCGTCATCTGGATCATCGGGCAGTTCTCGGGTTCGGAGATGTCGATCCAGGCGGCGACCGGGATCCCGGCGCTGATCGTCCTGCTGATCGTGATGAACTGGTTCTTCCACAAGGTCTATTGGACCGGGTGGATCTCGCACCACCACAAGCGGCGGCGCACCCTGCTCGGCGCCGACGCGGAGACCAACCGGCGGCGCATGCTCCTCGGCCTCGGCCTGCTGGGCTTCACCTCCGTGTACCGCGAGTGCTTCGAGATCGTGATCTTCCTGCAGAACCTGCGCCAGATCTACGGGCCCGCCGTCGTGCTCGAGGGCGTGGTCATCGGCCTGCTCTTCACCGGCGCGGTTGGCGTGCTCACCTTCGCGCTTCACCAGCGCCTGCCCTACAAGCGGCTGCTCATCATCACCGGCGTCCTGCTCCTCTTCGTCCTGCTGGTGCAGGTCGGCGAGCAGGTCAACGAGATGCAACTGGCCGGCTGGATCGGCACCACCCAGATCAGCTGGCTGACCATCCCCGGCTGGATGGGCACCTGGTTCAGCCTCTTCAACAACTGGGAGACCTTCATCGGCCAGGGCATCGCGCTCGTGCTCGTCGTCGGCTCCTACGTGCTGGCCCAGTACCTGCGCGTGTGGCGCCCGCGCCGGCGCGGCGCCCAGCCGGCCCACCTGGCCACCGAGGCCCCGGTCGACGTCGTCGACCTGGCCGAGGCCGCAGTGGCCGGCGGCGACGCCCCGTCCGCCGCGAGCTCCAAGCACGCGGGCCGGGTCGTCTCAGTCACCTGACGCCCCCCGCACCGGTCCGAGGGACGAACGACGGCTATCGAGGGCGGATTCGGGCGGCCACGGCGACCCGCCGGACGCCCGCGGCGGACGCGATATGCGTGATTTTTATGCGGATCGCATAAAAAGATCGCGAACGGGTCGCATTGGACCCCGTCTCACGGGCCGCGGCAACCCCTCAGCCCACCAGCGGTGACAGCTACGCCGCAGCGCGGGCGTAGAACTCGGCCTCGAGCTCACCCAGCTCGGTCGCCGGCGGGTCCTCGTAGAACCACTCCCGCGCGATCTGGTGGAAGTTGCCCCTGGCGTGCAGCTGGGCGATGACGGCCAGCGTGAGCACCTCCATGCGCCGCCCGAAGATGTGGTCGGGCGGGGCGGACTCGTGGCGTAGGTAGCCGAAGTACTCCGAGCGCGGGTCGCTCATGTCGATGAGCACCTGGGTGGCGTACTCGGGCGTGAGCTCGACCTCGCGGTCGGAGGTGTACCAGGAGGTCGCGGCCTGGAAGTGGGCCAGGACACGATCGGGGTTGAACTTGTCCGGGTCGCGGAAGAAGCCGACCTCGGTGCCCAGCCGCATGATGGTGTCGGTGTCGCCCTCGATGATGGCCCGGGCGACGTTGATCTCCAGCTCCACCGCCCCGGGCGGCATCCGCTTGAACAGCCCGAAGTCGAAGAAGGCCATCTTCCCGTCATCCATCAGCAGCGAGTTGCCCGGATGGGGATCGCCCGAGAACTGGCCATGGCGGTACAGCGAGCCGAAGTAGAAGCGGAAGAGGATCTCGCCCAGCCGGTCGCGCTCCTCCTGGGGCAGGCCCCGGAGCTCCTCGAACCCGGTGCCGCGTACGAACTCGGAGACCATCACCCGCTCGTGGGAGAGCGAGGTCACGACGTCGGGGATGACGATGAACGGGTGGCCGCGGTAGATGCGGGCCAGGGTGCGCTGGTTCTGGGCCTCGAGCTCGTAGTCGAGCTCCTCCTGGACCCGGGCGCGGATCTCCTCCCCGATGGCCTTGGGGTCCAGGCCGGGGGCGATCCGCTTGATCAGGCGGAGGATCAGGCCCAGGTTCTGCATGTCGGCGCGCACGGCGGCGGCCACGCCCGGGTACTGGACCTTGACCGCCACCTCGCGGCCGTCCTCGAGCCGCGCCCGGTAGACCTGGCCGATCGACGCAGCGGCGATCGGCTCCTCGTCGAATTCGTCGAAGACATCGGAGATGCGATCGCCCAGCTCCTCCTCGATCACCTTGCGCATGTCGCGGAAGGTCACGGTGGGCGCGGCGTCGCGCAGGACGGCGAGCTTGCGCTGAAACTCCTCGCGGTACTCCTCGGGCACCATTCCGACATCGAGGAAGGACAGCACCTGTCCCACCTTCATCGCGGCGCCCTTCATCGTGCCCAGGGCGGCGACGATCTGTTCGGCGGCCTCGAGCTGGCGGCGCTCCAGCGCCACCTGCTTGCCCTCGGGCGAGCGCGCCACATTGGCGGCACGGGTGCCGGCCTCCCTGAGCACCTGCCCGGCCGCCAGACTTCCGATCCGGGCAGTCCGTCCCACCCGGGAGGTCGGAATCTTGTCCTGAGGCACGATTGGCGGTCAGCCCCGGCTTACCTGCGAGCCGGGGACGATGTCATCGGAGCCGTCGGGCCAGCGGACCCATGCCTTGTGGCCGCCGTCGTAGTCGTCGCCGAGCAGGATGAGCGTTGCCGGATCGCCCATGGCGGTACAGGACTCGTCGCCCTCGGGGTCGACCCCGCGCCAGATGCGTACGAACTTGTTGTTCTCGAGCTCATCGGCGACCGTGGTCGGGTCGGTGTGCCCGGGATGGATCCGGGTGGACGCCGGCAGCGCCAGGAGCTTGTCCATGATCGACGTCTTCAGATCGGCGTAGGTGGTGTGCCCTGGCGCCCGCACGCCGCCGACCGAGCCCTTGAACAGGGTGTCCCCGGTGAACACGTCGGTGCCGTCCACCAGCAGCGAGAGCATGCCCGCCGTGTGACCGGGCGTGTGGATCGTCTGGATCCGCAGCGCGCCGATCTCGATCGTCTCACCGGGCTGCATCGTCTCCGTCGCGCCCGGAACGTGCTCGCGTTCGAGCGGGTGGATGAGCACCGGGACCTCCGGGAACGCGCTCTTGACCGCGTCGAGCTCGGCAACGTGGTCGTGGTGGTGGTGGGTCAGGAGCACGAGGGTCAGCGTCAGCTGACCGCGCTTGAGGAAGTCCAGCAGCGGCGCCACGGGCCCGCCGGCGTCGACCATGACCGCGCTGCCCCCAACCTCGTCGGCCACGATGTAGGTGTTGGACAGCCAGCCATCGCTCATCGAGCGCTCGACGATCATGCCAAGAGGCTATCGAGCCGGTGGGCTCCGGGCTGACCCATTACGCTTGTCGGCAGATATGAGCCTGATCCACACCTGTTACCGGATCACTGACATCGACCGTTCGGTCGCGTTCTACGAGGCGCTGGGCTTCCAGGAGCTCCGCCGTGCGCCGATCCGCGATGAGGCGATCAACGTCTTCATGAACCAGCCCGAGGACGGCGACAACCCGCGCTTGGAGCTGACCTTCAACCACGGCCGCACCGAGCCCTACGACATCGGCACCGGTTACGGCCACATCGCCATCACCGCCGGCGATCTGGACGGGACGCTGGCCAACCTGTCCCAGCAGGGGATCGAGCCCGAGCGCCCGCCCTACACCATCCGCGAGGGCGGCAACCGGCTGTGCTTCGTCCGCGATCCCGACGGATACCGGATCGAGATCATCGAACGGGGCTGACGCGGGAGATGGTCGACAACGCCACGATGGGCAAGCTTCTGGAGCGCTTCGCGCAGGGCGTCGCCGCTCACGACCGGGAGAACCCCGACCACAACAGCTGGGGCATCGGGATGGCCCATTTCGACATCGAGCGATTGGGCTTGGAGGAGGGCGAGGCGATCCTCCCCGGGATCGTGCTCCAGGCCGACGGCGGAGTCACCGGGAACTTCCGGGTGCTGTGCGACGGCCAGCACGATGGCGCCGGCGAGATGGAAGAGGAGGAGGTCGTGGACGCGGTCGCCTCCGAGGAGATCGGCGAGCCCGTGTATGTCGACGGCCCCGCCGAGCCCATCAGGCCACCGCTCTAGCCGCTCAGACGCTCAGTCGCTCAGGCCACCGCGCGGGCCGCGCGCAGCGCCACTCGCTCGGCCAGCCACTGCACCGTCGGGCAGCGCAGCCCATGACGCCGGCCGGCGCGCAGCACCGCTCCGGCGATGGCGTCGAGCTCGGTGGGTCGCCCGGCGGCGAGGTCGCGCTGCATCGAGGAGCCCAGGTCCGCGTGCGCGGCATCGAGCTCGGCCAGTGTGTCGGCGGCCGCCAGGCCCGCGCCCTCGGCGTTGGCCACCGCCACCGTCTCTGTGACCGCCCCCTCCAGCGCCGATCGCCAGCGCGGATCGGAGCGCACGTACCCGATCGGGCGGTCCGACGCGCTCGTGGTCAGCGCCAGCGCGCACAGCCGGGCGAGCTTTGACCACATGACCCGGGCCGGGCTGTCGCCGGTGCGGACCTCGATGCCGGCCGCGCGCAACAGCTGGCCGGCCATGTCCAGCGCACTGGCGGGCGACGATCCCGACGTCTCCGACGGCGGGGCCATGTCGACCCGCACCCCCGGGCTGGTCTGCACGATCACGCCCGCCGACGGGCGGTCAGACTCGATGCGGATCACCGCGGCGGCCACCCGCTGCGCGCCGAAGCGCGCCCTCAGCACCTCCAGATGCTCAAGGCCGTTGAGCAGCGGCACCACCAGCGAGGGTGGCGTCTGCACCCGCTCCAGCGCGTCGGCCAGTCCGGTTGCCTTGGTGGCGACGAACAGGACATCCACCGGTTCGCTCAGCTCGGTGACCACCGGCGGCTGCGCGCGGAAGTCCTCGCCCAGCGCCCGGCTGGACACGCGGAACTCGCCGGCCTGCTCAAGCGCCGCGGCGGTCTGCGGGCGGGCCACCACGACCACGTCGGCCCCGGACCGCGTGAGCGCGGCCGCCACGAATCCGCCCACCCCGCCGGCCCCGAGCACCGCCGCCGCGGCCGTCATGAACCCCCGCCGCGCCTGGCGTCGCGCGCCTGGCGCTGAGCGTCGCGGTCGGCCTGGCGTTGCGCCTGGCGCTCGGCCTGCAGCTGCGCGTGGCGCTCGGCGTGCTGCTGGGCGTGCTGTTTGGCCTGCTCCCTGGCGTGCTCCATGGCCTGGCGCTGGGCCTCGCGGAAGTGCTGCTGGATCTCCTGGCGCATGGACCTGGCGTCAAAGCCGCCGCCCTCGCGTCGGACCTCGGCCCAGGCCGCGCGGGCCTGGCGCAGCGCCTTGATCACCTGGGCGCGGGCGTCATCCGCTGCCCGGGCGGCCTCCATCGTCTGCTGCTTGGCCCGTTGGCTGCGGGGCACGTTGAAGGACCACAGGCCGGTCTCCAGGAGCCGCGCCGCCCGCTGCAGGTCGTCGTCCACGACGCGCCTGAGTTCCTCGCCGCGCAGCCCCTCTCGGATGCGCCGGGCCCAGGACTCCAGCGAGACCTCGGCGAGGCCCGCCAGCGCGCGGCCGGCGGCCATCGGCTCCGGGTCGCGCGGGTCGATCCCCGCCTGCGCGGCGAGCTCGTCGCGAGCGACGTTGGCCAGCCGGTCATGTAACTCCAGCCACGCCGCGCGCAGGGCGGGCGTGCTGTCGATCATGCCCAGGAACAACGGGATGAACTCGATCAGATCCTCGGGCGCCTGGGCGAAGCGTTCGGTGTCCTCCTTGATTGCGCGCACCACCGCCGCGGTCAGCGACTCGTCGGGGCCGCGCTCGCGCAGCGCCCGGGCCATGCGCTCGACGGCCTCGTCGGCCGTGTCGAGGACCAGCGACTCCTTGGTGGGGAAGTAGTTGTAGATCGTCTTCTCCGAGACGCCCACGCGGTCAGCGACCTCGGAGACCTTCACGTTGTCAAAGCCCCGGGTGGCGAACATCGTGGTCGCCGCGTCGGAGATGAGCTGGCGGGTCAGACGTCGCTTGCGTTCGCGCAGCCCCTCGTCGGGGTTGCGGGAGCGGTGCCAGGCCTCCTGGGCGCGGCGAGCACTGCGCATGATCTGAGCGATCCGCTCGCCCATCTCGTCGGAGATGAGCCGATCCAGGACCTCCTCGCCCGTGGTGTCGGCCAGTGCCTCGTCGTCGCGCTCCGGCGACCCGTTCTCGTTGTCCATGTCCGTGCAGTCAAGCGGCGGTGATCCGTCGCGGTCAGTCTACTCCGAACGATTCACTTGCAGAATTCTTTCAGTCTCTGTACTTTTACGGCCCATGACAGAAATTGCCATCTACACCGAGGGCCTGACGAAGCGCTTTGGCGACTTCACCGCCGTCGAGAACCTCTCCCTGGAGGTCGATGACGGCAGCGTGGTCGCGTTGCTCGGCCCCAACGGCGCCGGCAAGACGACCACCGTCCGGATGCTGGCCACGCTCCTGCGTCCCGATGCCGGCCACGCCCGCGTGGGGGGATATGACGTCGTCACCGACGGCGCGCGTGTGCGCGAGCTCATCGCGCTCACCGGACAGTTCGCGGCGCTGGACAAGAACCTGACCGCGCGCGAGAACCTGCTGCTCATGGCGCGCCTGCGCGGCCGCAACACGCGGGCCGCCCGCGCGCTCGCCGACCAGCTCATCGACCGCTTCGACATCGGCGCCGTCCGCGACCGCCTGGTCAAGAACCTGTCCGGTGGCGAGAAGCGCCGCGTCGACCTGGCCGCCGGCCTCATCGACACCCCACACGTGCTCGTCCTCGACGAGCCCACGACGGGGCTCGATCCCCGCAGCCGTCAGGTGGTGTGGACCACCATTCGCGAGCTCGTGGGCGAGGGCGTCACCCTGCTGCTGACCACCCAGTACCTCGAGGAGGCCGACGCGTTGGCCGACCGGGTGGTGCTCATCGACCGCGGCACTCAGGTGGCCGCGGGCACGCCCGCCCAGCTCAAGGCCCAGGTGGGCGAGCAGCGCGTCGACATCATCGCTGCCGACTCCGCCGCGTTCACCGAGCTGTGTGATCTCCTCTGGCAGCGCTTCGAGGTCACGCCCGCTCCCGAGCAGCGCATGATCTCCATCCCGGCGCCGCGCGAGGCCGCGGATCTCGCCCACATCGCCGCCATCGTCGACGAATCGGAGATCAGCGTCGACGAGGTGGCGCTGCGCCGCCCCACGCTCGACGACGCATTCCTGGCCCTCACCGGGCACACCGCCCACGAGCCGACCCTCGAGGTCGAGGAGGCCGCAGTATGACCGCCACCACCGTCCCCGTTCGCGCGCCCCGGCTCCCAGCCGGGCCGCTGGGCTTTGCGCGCGACACGATCCTGCTCACCGGGCGCAGCCTGCGGGCGATCCCTCGCGTGCCCGAGCGCCTGCTGGACGTGACGATCCAGCCGATCGTCTTCATCCTGCTCTTCCTCTATGTGTTCGGCTCGGCCATCCACGTGCCGGGCGTGAGCTACAAGGACTACATGTTCCCGGGGATCATCGGCCAGTCGCTGGCCTTCGGGATCATCGGGGCGGGGGTCGCCACCTCCAACGACATGACCGAGGGGGTCATCGATCGTTTCCGCTCGATGCCCATCAGCCGCCTGTCGATCATCACCGGCCAGGTGATGGGACAGTTCTGTGAGCAGATGCTGGGCTTTGTCATCGTCGTCGGCTTCGGCTTGGCGCTGGGATGGAACCCGCAGCTCACCTTCGTCCATGGCCTCGAGCTGGCGGGCCTCATCGTCCTGGGGATGTTCGCCTTCACCTGGGCCGGCGTGCTCTTCGGCATGCTCGTGCGCTCGCCTGACGCGATGCAGGGGGTCGGCTTCATCGTGATCTTCCCGCTCAGCTTCCTGGCGGGGACGTTCGTGCCGATCGCCGGGATGGACGCCATCCCTCGCGCGATCGCCCAGTGGGACCCGATCTCGGCGCTCGTGGCCAGCGTGCGCGGCCTCACCACCCCCGGGATCCACCAGGGCGGCTCCTGGCAGCTGAACCACCCGGAGGTGGCCATGGCCCTGTGGTGCGTGATCCTGCTGGCGATCTGCGTCCCGCTCGCCCTGAGGCGGTTTAACCGTACGCTTGCCGCATGACCTACTCGATCGTCGCCCGCGACACCGAGACGGGCGAGCTGGGCGTGGCGGTCCAGTCGCATTGGTTCGGCGTCGGGCCCATCGTTCCGTGGGCCCGACCGGGTGTGGGGGCGGTGGCCACTCAGGCCAACGTCGAGATGGCGTACGGCCCGCGGGCGCTGGATCTGCTGGAGCGGGGGATGTCGGCGCGCGGCGCGCTGAAGCGACTGCTGGCCGAGGACCCGCTGGCCGCCTCGCGCCAGGTCGCCATCGTCGACGCCCACGGCGAGGTGGCCGCGCACACCGGCGAGGCCTGCATGGCCTTCGCCGGTGACGTCCAGGGCAACGGCGTGTCGTGCCAGGCCAACATCATGACCACCGCCGAGGTCTGGCCGGCGATGCTCGCGGCCTATGCCTCGAGCCCGGGCAGCCTCACCACCCGCCTGCTCGCCGCGCTCGACGTCGCCGAGTCCGCCGGGGGCGACCTGCGCGGGCGCCAGTCAGCGGCGATCCTCGTCGTTCCCGCCACCGGTGACCCGTGGGCGACCGTCACCTCGCTGCGGATCGAGGACCATCCCGACCCGCTGGTGGAGCTCGGCCGCCTGGCTCGGCTCGACGCGGCCTACCGGATCGCCGGCGAGGGCGACGAGCGCCTGGCCGCAGGCCGCCACGACGAGGCGTCGACGCTGTTTCGCCGCGCCTGTGAGCTCGCCCCCGAGTCAGACGAGCTGCGCTTCTGGGCGGGCCTGGGGGCTGCGCAGGTCGGCGACATGGGCACCGCGCTGGTCGACGTCCGCGCGGCCATCGACGCCCACGCCGGCTGGCTGGAGCTCCTGCGGCGCCTGACCCCCGAGGTCGCCCCGTCGGCGCCCGCCGTGCTGGCGGCGCTCAACGGCCACGTCTCGTAGGCAGCGCCGGCCTCAGTCGATGAGGACCCCGGGGTTGAGCGCCCCGGTGGGGTCCAGTGCCGCCTTGGCTCCCCGCAACGCCGTCGCGAACGGCTCCGGACGCTGGCGGTCATACCACGGGCGATGGTCGCGCCCGACGGCGTGGTGGTGCGTGATCGTGCCCCCGGCGTCGAGGATCGCGTCGGACGCGACGCCCTTGATGTGCGCCCACTGCTCGAGCTCCTCCCCGCGACGGCCCGGCGCCAGCACCGTGAAATAGGGGGCGGGTCCGTCGGGATAGACATGGGTGAAGCGGCAGGTCACAGAGCCCGCGCCACACACCTCGTGGACGGCGGCGGTGGTCCGTTCCGTCACCGTCCGGTGCAGCGCTGCGAACCGGTCCCAGGTCACAGCGGTCTCGAACGTCTCGGAGATCACGCCCATGGCCACGAACGTGTCGCGCAGGTAGGGGACGCGCAGGAACGCCTCGCGCCATGTCCCCACGGAATCGTCGCGCGAGCTCCCGTCGCTGCGGGTCTCCCAGGTGCCACCGTGATCCGCGCAGCACGCCAGGGCCTCGTCCAGTCGCGGCCGCACGTCGATGGCCGCGGACTCGAAGCCGAGCACCAGCAGCGCGTGGCTGCCGTCGCCGGCGCCCGTCAGCCGGGCCTCGTCGGGATCGATGAGCCGGCAGTTGGCGGGGTACAGGCCGGACTGCGACAGGGCACGCACCGCCGCGGCGCCCGCGTGGAAGGTGGCGAAGCGCACCCCGGACGACGCGCGGAAGCGCGGCCGCGGCCGGACGCGCACCCACGCCTCGGTGATCAGCCCGAGTGTGCCCTCGGAGCCGATGAGCATCCGGTCCGGGGAGACTCCCGCGCCCGAGCCCGGCAGCCGGCGCGACTCCCACACACCGCTTGGCGTGACCGCACGTACGGATTGCACGAGGTCGTCGATGTGGGTGTAGACGGTGGCAAAGTGCCCGCCGGCGCGAGTGGCGATCATCCCGCCCAGCGTGGCGAACTGAAACGACTGCGGGAAATGGCGCAGCGTCAGATCGTGCGGGCGCAGTTGCTCCTCCAGGCGCGGGCCGCTCGCCCCGGCCGCGATCCGGGCGCTCAACGACTCGGCGTCGACCTCGACCACCTGGTCAAGACGGCCGAGATCGATCGTCACCACCCCGTCAAAGCGCCCGGGGTCGACCGCCGGCTCCACGCCGCCGACCACGCTCGTGCCGCCGCCGAAGGGGATGACCGCCGCGTTGGCGGCCAGCGCCCATTCCAGGACGGCCTCGACCTCGGCCTCGTCGGCGGGGTGAGCCACGACGTCGGGCGGGTGGTCGAACTCGCCGCGGAAGGCGCGAACGACGTCGCGGTAGGAGCTGCCGTAGGCGTGGAAGGCGCGCGCATGAGCGTCGTCGGTGCAGATCCCGGCCAGGCGGGCGGGGGCGCGGAGGCGTGGCTCGGGGAGCTGGACCTCTGACAGCGCGACCGGTTGCTCTGGCTCGGTTGACCCGAAGCCGAGGTGGGCGGCCACGAACGCGGCGGTGCCGCGGACCTCGTCGGGCGCGGGCTGCTCGTGCTCAAAGCCCCAGCCCCAATGCTTGCGGCGCTGTGTCACCGGCGGCAGCATAGATACGGTTAGGCCATGAGCCTTCCCTCCGGTCTCCTCGCCCGCGGGCCCGGGCAGCCCGCCCAGGTCCAGGTGAGCTGGTCCGATGAGCCCTATGCGGCGCCGACGGAGGCGACGGACGCCGCTGACCGCCTGCTGGATGGCCTGCGCGACCGCGGCTCCCCCGCTCACGACGGGCTGGCGGCGCGGCTGGCGGGGTTCGCGGTGGAGAACGGGACGCTGCGCCTCGAGTGCGAGCCGGTGCGCTGGGCGCTGCGCCTGCTCTCCGATGGGGCGGCCCAGAGCCTGTCGGCGACATGCGTGGTACGCGCCGCCGACGGACGCTGGCTGGCCGGACGGCGCGCGGCCTGGCTGGCCACGTGGGCCGAGCGCTGGGCGCTCGGCGCGGCCGGCACGGTCGAGGTGGGCGAGAATCCCGCGCAGACGCTCGTGCGCGAGCTCGACGAGGAGTGGTCGGTCACCCCCGAGCGCATGTCGGTCGAGGCGCTGGTCAAGCTGCCGAGTGGCCTCGTGTCCCTGGTGGGGCTGGCCTGGCTGGCCGACGGCGCGGCGGTGACGCCGGACGCCGAGCACGACGACTTCGCCTGGTGGCCGGCCGATGTGGAGAGCTGGCCCGACGAGGCTGACGCGCCGCTGCGCCGGCTCGCCGAGCTGGTCACACCGCCCGGCTGATGCGCGTCGTCACATTCCGGCGCCTCGAGGTGGCGTCGTTCACCCACTCGCTCATCTACCTCGGCCTGCTCGTGTGCGCCTTCGCACTCCACTCCCCCCAGCCCGAGACGTTCATCCTCGGTCTGGGCCACGGCGTGATGTGGATCGCGATGTCGCTGCTGTGCATCGACGCCGCGCGCCGTCACATCATCCCGTTCTGGCTGGCGGTCACGGTCGCCGTCATCGGTGGCCTGGGGCCGTTCGCGGGAACGATCGGGTTCGTCGTTGCAGAGCGCCGCCGATCTCCGACGACGCAGTACAGTGAATGACTGTCTGATGGCGGTCGATACCAGCACTGTTCAAGTCGTCATGCCGGCCATGGGCGACTCAGTCGCCGAGGGCACCGTGCTCGAATGGCACAAGCAGGAAGGCGACACCGTCTCCGCCGACGAGACGATCGTCGAGATCTCGACCGACAAGGTCGACGCGGAGGTTCCGGCGCCCGTCTCGGGCACGGTCACCCGGATCCACGCCGCCGAGGGCGACACCGTCGCGGTTGGTGCGCTTTTGGCGGAGATCGCCACCAGCGGGGACGCTGCGGCAGCCGCTTCCGCGGGTAACGGCTCCCCGCCCACCCCGGCCAGCGCGGACGCCGGGACGCCCGTCTCCGGCGAGTCCCCGCCCACCACGGCTGACGAGGCTGTGGCCAGCGCCGCGACCGAGGCCGAGGGGGTCGCCGCCGCGCAGGAGGCCTCCGGGCAGATCGTGGACATCGTCACCCCCACGGGCGGCGAATCGGTCACCGAGGGGACGATCCTCGAGTGGTCGGTCAAGGTGGGCGACGCCGTCAAGGACGGCGACACGGTCGTCGAGATCTCCACCGACAAGGTGGATATGGAGCTGCCCGCGCCCGCCAACGGCACGATCACGGAGATCCTCGCCGAAGATGGCGAGACGGTCACCGTGGGACAGGTCATCGCGCGCATGAGCGTCGGTGCCGGAGCCTCTGGGGGCGGCGCGCCATCGGGCAACGGCGGCAGCGCCGCGTCGACCGCGCCGAGCGCACAGGCCGGCTCCGCCGGCCCCACCCCTGCCACAGCCGCGCCCGCTGCCACCGGCGGGGGGAACGGGGCAGACACCAACGCCTCGCCGGTAGCCCGCCGCGTCGCGGCCGCCGAGGGCGTCGACCTCTCGTCGATCCAAGGTACCGCTCGGGGCGGGCGGATCACCAAGGCTGACGTCCTCAACCACGGCAACGGATCCCCACCCGCTCCGCCTGCCGGAGCGCAGCTCATCAAGGGCGGCGGCGCCGCCCTGGCGCGCTACATGGACCAGAGCCGGTCCATTCCGACCGCCACCTCGTTCCGCACCATCACCGTGACCACGCTCGACGAGCGGCGCAAGCAGCTCAAGAACGGCGGCCAGCGGGTCTCCTACACCCACCTCATCGCCTACGCCATCGCCAAGGTGGCCACCGACGACATGCCGGTGATGGCCCACCACTTCGAGGAGATCGACGGCAAGCCCTACCGCCACGACGATGGCGCCGTCAACCTCGGCCTCGCCGTCGATGTCGAGAAGAAGGACGGCAGCCGCACCCTGATGGTGCCGGTGATCCGCGACGCCGGGCGCATGACCTTCGCCCAGTTCCTGGAGGCCTACAACGCCCTGGTGGACAAGGCGCGCACCAACACGCTCACCGCCGACGACCTCACCGGCGGCAACGTCACCCTGACCAACCCGGGGGGGATCGGCACCATCGCATCGGTGCCCCGCCTCATGGTCGGTCAGGGCACGATCGTGGCCACCGGCTCGATCGCGTACCCCGTGGGTCTAGAGCGGGTCGGCCCGATGATCGGCGCCGAGAAGGTCATGACCATGACCTCCACCTACGACCACCGGATCATCCAGGGCGCCGAGTCCGGCCGCTTCCTAAAGAGCCTCGAGGCGCTCCTTCAGGGCGACGAGTCCTTCTATGAGAACGTCTTCGCCGACCTCGGCGTTGAGCTGCCCGAGCTCCCGCCCCCGCCCGCTCCGGCGGCGGCCGCCGCCGCCACGCGCGCTGCCGCGGCGGACACCACGGCGCCCGCACCTGGCCACGACGAGGAGCTGATGATGGCGGTGCAGGCCGCCACCTCGCTGCTCAAGGCCCATCGCACCCACGGCCACCTCGCGGCGCGGCTTGACCCGCTGGGGCGCGAGTCCGAGGGCGACCCCGCCCTTGACCCGGCGCCGCTGGGCCTCACCCCCGAGGCCATGGCCCAGATTCCGGCTCACGTGCTGCGCATGTACGTGCCCGGCGCGACGCTGGCCGACGCGCTGCCCCACCTGCGCGAAACCTATTGCGGGACGATCGCCTACGAGATCGAGCACATCGCCTCGCACCGCCAGCGCCTGTGGCTGCGTGAGGCGATCGAGTCCGGGCAGTTCCGGCGGCCGCTCACCAACGACGAGCAGAAGGCGCTGCTCAAGCGGCTGACCGAGGTCGACGCTTTCGAGCGCTTCATGCACAAGGCCTACCTGGGCCAGAAGCAGTTCTCCGTCGAGGGCCTGGACATGACGGTGCCGATGCTCGATGAGCTCATCCAGCTCTCGGCCACGCGCGGCGCTCGCGAGGTGGTCATCGGCATGGCCCATCGCGGCCGCCTTAATGTCCTGGCCCACAACCTGGGCCGGCCGTATGACTCCATCTTCGCCGAGTTCGAGGGCTCCTCGACGCTCGAGCCGATCACCACGCTCCCGCAGGGCGGCACCGGCGACGTCAAGTACCACCACGGCGCGCAGGGGTCCTACTCGCTGTCGGGCGGCGAGTCGATCATCGTGCGCCTGGAGTCCAACCCGTCGCACCTGGAGTTCGTGGCCCCCGTGGCGGCCGGCGCGACCCGCGCGGCCCAGACCACGCGTCAGGGCCCGCACGCCCACCAGGACACCAACGCCGCGATCCCGGTGATCCTCCACGGCGACGCGGCCTTCCCCGGCCAGGGCGTGGTCGCCGAGACGCTCAACCTGCAGGCGCTCGACGGCTACACCGTCGGCGGGACGATCCACCTCATCCAGAACAACCAGGTGGGCTTCACCACCGACCCCGACGATTCGCGCTCCACCACCTACGCGTCGGATCTGGCCAAGGGCTTCGACGTCCCGATCATCCACGTCAACGCCGACGACGCCGCCGCCTGCGTGAGCGCCGTCCGCCTGGCCTTTGCCTTCCGCCAGGAGTTCGGCCACGACGTGATGATCGACCTGATCGGCTACCGCCGCTTCGGCCACAACGAGGCCGACGAGCCGGCCTACACCCAGCCCGAGATGTACCAGGTGATCAAGAAGCACCCGTCGGTCCGCGAGCTGTTCGCGCGCCAGATGGTGGACCAGGGCATCGTGTCCGAGCAGGAGTCCACCGAGATGACCGACGAGGTCTGGTCGCTGCTCTCAGACTCCCACTCACAGCTCAAGGAGCGCATCGCCGCCGCCAAGGACGTCGAGCACGAGACGGGCGAGTACCAGCTGGACCGCACGCCGTCGCCGGAGGTCAAGACAGCGGTCGCCGAGGATCGCCTGAAGGTGCTCAACGAGGAGCTCCTCATGGTCCCCGACGGCTTCACCGTCCACCCCAAGCTGGTCAAGCAGCTCGAGCAGCGCCGCGAGGCCGTGGCCAACGGCGAGGGCCTGGTGTGGGCGCACGCCGAGTCACTCGCGTTCGCCACGCTGCTCACCGAGGGGATCCCGATCCGCCTCACCGGCCAGGACACCGAGCGCGGCACCTTCAGCCAGCGCCATCTCGTCCTGCATGACCCCAAGACCGGGCAGGAGCACTGCGCCACGCAGCACCTCCCCGGCGCGCTCGCGCCGATGGAGCTGCACAACAGCCCGCTCTCGGAGATGGCCTGCGTCGGTTTCGAGTACGGCTACTCGCAGGAGGGCCCTGAGACCCTGGTGCTGTGGGAGGCCCAGTTCGGCGACTTCGTCAACGGCGCCCAGGTGATCATCGATCAGTTCATCACCTCCGGCCTGGCCAAGTGGGGTCAGACCAGCCGGCTGACCCTCCTGCTGCCCCATGCCTACGAGGGCTCGGGACCCGAGCACTCCTCGGCGCGCCTGGAGCGCTTCCTCCAGCTCGCCGCGGAGGGCAACATCCGCGTGGCCAACCTCACCACCCCGGCCCAGTACTTCCATCTGCTGCGCCGCCAGGCCCGGATCGCCAAGCAGCGGCCGCTGGTGATCATGACCCCCAAGAGTCTGCTGCGCCTGCCCCAGGCCGCCAGCACGCTCGGCCAGTTGGTGGAGGGCCGCTTCCAGCCGGTGCTGGGCGACCCCAACGCCGACCCGGCCGACGTCACCCGCCTGGTCCTGTGCACCGGCAAGATCTACTACGACCTGCTGACCACCAAGGCCCGCGAGGAGCAGGCCAGCGCCCACGTCGCCATCGGGCGTGTCGAGCTGCTCTACCCCTTCCCGCAGGCCGAGATCCTCGACGTCGTCTCCCAGTACCCGAACCTCAAGGAGGTCGTCTGGGTGCAGGAGGAGCCGCGCAACATGGGCGCCCGCGCCTACATGTCGCCGCGCCTGCTCCAGGTCCTGCCCGAGAACCTCACCTTCGGCTACATCGGGCGTCCCGAGCGCGCCGCCTCGGGCGAGGGCTATCCGATCGCCCACGCTACCGAGCAGCACCGGATCCTCGCCACCGCGCTGGACCTCAAGCACACGGTCTCGCAGTTCCCGCGCAAGCTGCCCGGCGAGCGCTGAGCGGCTCCGCCGGCGTCTCGGCGGGGCACGCGACGAACGTCAACTACGGGCTATCGAAGGGGAGATCACAGTGTGAGCGGCGACCTGCGAGACGTGTTCGCGATGTTTTTCTGCGATCCTCATAAAAAT
>DASXDW010000005.1:0-48350 GCA_036490435.1 Solirubrobacteraceae bacterium | reverse complement strand
AGCGAGGAGGAGCTGCGGGAGATCATCGGCGAGCCCACCCCGCTGGTCGTGACGAAGATCGCCGACCGGCTCAACCAGCTCACGCGACAGTTCATCGAGTGCTCACCTTTCGTGTGCGTGGGCACGGCCAGCCCCGACGGCGGGCTGGACGTCTCGCCGCGCGGCGACCCGGCCGGCTTCGTGAGGATCCTCGACGAGCGCACCCTGCTGCTGCCCGACCGCCCCGGCAACCGCATCGCCGACACGCTCACCAACCTGCTGCACGATCCGCGCATCGCCCTGCTCTTCCTCCTGCCCGGAGTGGGCGACACCTTCCGTGTCAACGGCACGGCCGAGATCGTCGACGACCCCGAGCTGCTGGCCGACAGCACCGTCGACGGCAAGGCGCCGCGCCTCGGCCTGCTCGTCGCCATCGAGGAGTGCTACACGCAGTGCCCCAAGGCGATCATCCGCTCGGAGCTGTGGAATCCCGAGCGCCACATCGACCGCTCCGATCTCCCCTCAAGCGGGGCGATCTTCCGCTCGCTCAACGATCCGAGCTTCGACGCCGAGGAGTACGACCGGGAGCGCGCCGGGCGCTACCAGCGCCGCGAGGGCCTCTACTAGGCCTCCTCGATGTCCATCCGGGCCACCAACCCGGACCGCATCTCATAGACGTGGACGACGGTTCCGTCGGCCAGCACCTTGCCGTCGAGATCGCGCACCAGTTGGCGCACCTGAACCTCGACGCGCCCGCCGGGCCGCGGACCGATCTCCAGGGGCTCCACACGGGGGTCGATGGCCGCCCACTGTCGCGTCCAGTAGTCGCGCACGGCTTCCTGGCCGAGCAGTCGCCCGCCCTCCCAGCCGTTGGGCCAGTCGACGTCGTCGCTCATCGCCGCCAAGACCGCGTCGATGTCGCGCGTGTTGAAGCCGTCATACATCGCGCGGAGCACTTCTTCGGAGTTCATGCTCGGGATTATACGCAACTCAAAGGTTGCGGGTCCGCAGCCAGGCGACGTAGATCTCAATGAACGCCTCCATCGCCGCATTGACCCCCTCCACGTCACGCGTGGCCACGAGGTCGAGGAGCAGCCCGCGGGTGACCGCGATGCCCAGCCGCGCATGCGCGACCGCCTCTGCGCGCGGCAGGCCCAGCGCCATGTTGATCTCGGCTGCCGGCTCCAGCCAGTCGTCGATGATCCCGTCGAGCATCTCCACGGTGTGCGCCCGCCCTTGGATGGCCTGGCCGTAGAGCTCGTAGAAGAGCCGCTCGTTGGGCCACAGCGAGGGGTCTGAGATGTGGCGCCACCAGGCGCGCATCGCCTCGTCCACGGGCATGCCCGCGGCCGGGACGAGCTCGGTGAGGATCGCCCGCTGCCGGGCCTCCACCTCGTGGACGATGGCCACCCACAGGCCCTCCTTGGAGCCGAAGTGATGGATGAGCATGCGGTGGCTGGTGCCCAGCGCGCTCGCCAGTTGGCGGAGGCTGAGATCGGTGATCCCGTTGTGCGCCACGTAGTCGATGGCGCCCTCGAGCAACTTCTCGCGCGGGCTCTTCTCAGTCACGCTCGGCTAGTGTACCATATGGTACATGGAACCCGTACAAGTCACGATCGACGTCCCCCAGCCGGTCGAGGAGGTCTACGACTTCCTCGACGTCATGGCCAACCACGAGCCGTTCACCAACCACATCCTCAAGGATTGGGAGTACTCCGGCCCCGATCGCGGGGTGGGCAGCAAGGCCCGAGTCCACGTGACCGCTGGCGGGCGCACGGATGCCGTCGACATCGAGGTCGTCGACGCCGAGCGCCCCACCCGCATCGTGGAGCGCAACGTCGGCGCCGGCGGCAAACGCGTCGCCAACGGCACCTACACGCTGTCGGCGCTGGCCGCCGGCGGCACCCACGTGCAGTTCGAGTACGCCTGGCAGCAGGTCCCGCTGTCGGAGCGGATGATGTCGCCGATCGTGCGCGGCATGCTGCGCCGCGCCAACGAGCGCGCGATGCAGCGTCTGGCCGAGCGCCTGCAGGGCACCGCGGCCTGACGCAGCGCCCGCCCGCCAGCCGCCCACCCGCCCACGCGCCCCACCGCGCGGGTGGGCGGTCCGGCGGGCGGGCCGGGGTCTCGGGCGGCCGCCGGGTTTGAGCGCGACGCTTGCGGGCAAGCCTCTCCCCAAACCGCGAGGAGGGGATCGCATGGCCAGTGCCGTTCAAGAGAAACCACCCGTAGCGTCCGAGGTCAAGCTCGACGCCGAGGGGATGAACCGCAACGTCGGCTTCCTCGGTCTCCTGTGGGCGTCAGAGGGCTCGATCATCGGGTCGGGATGGCTGTTCGGCGCCCTGACGGCGGCCTCCATCGCCGGCCCGTCGGCGATCATCGCCTGGTTCGCCGCGTCACTGATCGTGATCGTTCTGGCGCTGGTGCACGCCGAGCTGGGTGGCCTGTTCCCGGTGTCGGGCGGGACGAGCCGGTTCCCGCACTACGCGTTCGGCAGTCTCGCGGGTGGCACGTTCGGCTGGTTCTCCTATCTGCAGGCGGCGAGCGTGGCGCCGATCGAGGTGCTGGCGGCGGTTCAGTACCTGTCCAGCTTCAGCTGGGCCTCGAGCTGGTACAGCAAGAGCGGCACGCTTAGTGGCGTCGGGATCCTCGTCGCGATCGTGCTGATGGTCTTCTTCGTCTGCGTGAACCTGATCGGGGTGGGATGGCTGGCGCGGGTCAACAACGCGCTGACGACGTGGAAGGTGCTGATCCCGATCCTGACGATCCTGATCCTCGTGATCTTCAAGTTCCACAGCTCGAACTTCAGCGCCGGCGGCGGTTTCTTCATCCATGGTGCCGCCGTGAAGAGCATCTTGATCGCGATCCCAACCGGGGGCATCGTGTTCTCGCTGCTCGGCTTCGAGCAGGCGGTCCAATTGGGGGGAGAGGCCAAAGACCCCAAGAAGGACCTGCCGCGAGCGGTGATCCTCTCGATCCTGATCGGCTCCGCGATCTACATCCTGGTGCAGATCGCCTTCATCGGGGCACTGGACCCGGGGCTGCTGGCCAAGACCGGCACCTGGAGTGGGCTGATGCCCACCACCGCGCACAGCCCGGCCATCAAGGCCCTGGATGCTGCCCCGTTCTACTCGGTGGCCGAGGTCGCCGGCCTGGCGTGGCTGGCGTTCATCCTCCGTCTCGACGCGTTCATCTCTCCCACCGGGACCGGGCTGATCTATCTGACCTCGGCATCGAGGATCAGCTTCGGCCTGAGCAGGAACGGCTACGTTCCCGAGGCGTTCGAGCGCAACTCGGCGCGGAGGAAGGTTCCCGTGTTCGGGATCGTCGTCTCCGCCCTCATCGGGTTGCTGTTCCTGCTCCCGTTCCCCAGCTGGAGCAAGCTGGTGGGAGTCGTCACCAGCGCCTCGGTGCTGATGTACGCCGGGGCGCCGCTGGCGCTCGGCGCGCTGCGCCGGCAGAAGCCGGACCTCCCACGTCCCTACCGCCTGCCCGCCGCCCACATCCTGGCGCCGCTGGCGTTCGTCCTGGCGAGCTTCATCGTCTACTGGGCGGGGTGGAGCACCTATACGACGCTGATGGTGGCGCTCCTGATCGGCTACGTGCTGATGATGGCCTCGGCGATGCTGAACCTCAACCCCAACCGGCCACGTATCGACTGGGGAGCGGCGGTGTGGATCTTTCCGTACCTGATCGGGATGGGCGTGATCTCGTACTTCGGCACGTTCGGCGCACCCGACGGTGGGCGCGGCGGCATCATCGGTGGCGTCGGCGTGTTCAAGACGGTGCTGGTCGGCGGCACCAACGCGCTCGGGCTGTACGGCGGCCTGCTCGTGTCGGCCGCCTGGAGCCTCGTCATCTACTACATCGCGATGTCGCGCCGGCTGCCGTCCGCCAAGGTCGACGAGTACGTGGCCGACGTGTATCCGCCGCCCGTCGCCGAGTAGGCATAGAAAGCCGGGTCGCATGCGACCCGGCTCCGGTGGCCGCATGCGGCCACCGGCGGGGGCGCGCATGCGCGCCCCCGAACATCCTGATCAGCCGGCGGGGACCAGCGCCTCGTCGTCGAGGTAGACCTCGCCGCGCTCGGCCTTCTCCACCAGCGACGCCGGCGGCTCGAAGCGCTCGCCGTAGCGCTCGGCCAGCTCGCGTGCGCGGGCGACGAAGCCGGGCAGGCCGTCGTCGAACCCGTTGATGTACTGCAGCACGCCGCCGGTCCAGCCGGGGAAGCCGATGCCCATGATCGAGCCGATGTTGGCGTCGGCCACGGATTCGATCACGCCCTCGTCCAGGCATTTGACCGTCTCCAGGGACTCGATGATGAGCATGCGCTCCTCGAGGTCCTTGAGCGAGATCTCCGACGGGTCGCCCGTCACCGGGAAGGCCTCGCGCAGGCCCGGCCACAGCCGCGTGCGCTTGCCGTCCGCGTACTCGTAGAAGCCCTTGCCCTCCAGGCGGCCCGGGCGCTCGAACTCGTCGAGCATGCGGTCGATGACCTGCTCGGACGGGTGGGCGTCCCAGCCGCTCGACGACGCCTGGGCGTCCTTGGCGGCGTTGCGGATCTTGCGCATGAGCTTCATGTTGAGCTCGTCGGAGAGCTGCAGCACCGGCGCCGGGTAGCCGGCCTGCGAGGAGGCCTGCTCGATCGTCGGCGCGGGCACGCCCTCCAGCAACATCGCGATGCCCTCGTTGATGAAGGTCCCGATCACCCGGCTGGTGAAGAAGCCGCGGCTGTCGTTGACGACGATCGGCGTCTTCTTGATGAGCTTGGCGACGTCCAGCGCGCGGTACAGCGTCTCGTCGGAGGTCTGCTCGCCGCGGATGATCTCCAGCAGCGGCATCTTGTCCACCGGGCTGAAGAAGTGCAGCCCGATGAAGTCCGCCGGGCGGCTGACGTTGCCGGCGAGCTCGGTGATCGGCAGGGTGGAGGTGTTGGAGCCCAGCAGCGCGTCGGGTGCCAGATGCGGCTCGATCTCGGCAAAGACCTCGGCCTTGATCTTGGGGTCCTCGAACACCGCCTCGATGACCAGTTGCGCGCCCTCGGCCGCCGTCGGGTCGGTGGTGGCGGTGATCTTGGCCAGCAGCGCGTCGGCATCCTCCTGGGAGGAACGGCCGCGTTCCACGGCCTTGGCCACCAGCTTCTCTGAGTAGCCCTTGCCGCGGTCGGCGGCGGCCTGGTCAACGTCCTTGAGCACGACCTCGAGGCCCGCCTTGGCGCACACGTAGGCGATCGCGGCGCCCATCATGCCCGCGCCGAGCACGACGACCTTGGTCGGCTCAAACGTCTCGATCTCCGAGGGCCGGCCGCGGTCGCCGGTGGCCCGCTGCAGATCGAAGAAGAAGGCCTGGATCATGTTCTTGGACACCTGGCCGGTGACGAGGTCCACGAAGTAGCGGCCCTCGATCTCCGACGCGTTGTCGAAGTCCACCTGGGCGCCCTCCACCGCCGCGGCCATGATGTGGTGCGGGGCGGGGTAGTTGGCACCCTTGATCTGCTTGCGCAGATTGGCCGGGAACGCGGGCAGGTTGGCCGCGAACGCGGGGGTCGAGGGCGTGCCACCGGGGATCTTGTACTTCTTGTCGGCGTCCCAGGGCTGCTGGACTGGGTCCCCGCCCGCCTTGGCGGCGATCCACTTCTTGGCCGCGGGGATGAGGTCGTCGCGGGTGGGGACCACCTCGTCGACGACGCCGACCTCGAGCGCCTTGGCCGGGCGCAGGCGCTGGCCCTGCATGAGCAGCGACAGCAGCGCGTTGGCGATACCGAGCATCCGCACGGTGCGGACCACGCCGCCGGCGCCGGGGAGCAGGCCGAGCTGGACCTCGGGGAAGCCGACCACGGCCTTGGGGTCGTCGACGACGATCCGGTGATGGCAGGCCAGTGCGATCTCCAGCCCGCCGCCGAGCGCGGCGCCGTTGATGGCGGCCACCACCGGCTTGCCCAGCGTCTCCAGGCGGCGCAGGACCGCCTTGCCGTCGCGCACGAAGGCGGCGATCTCGTCGGCGTTCTCCTTGGTGGCCTGCTTGAGGTCGTTGAGGTCACCGCCGGCGAAGAAGGTCTTCTTGGCCGAGGTGATGATCACGCCGGTGACGGAGTCCTTCTCGGCCTCGAGGCGGTCGACGGTGGCCAGGATCGACGCCGCGTAGGCGGCGTTCATGGTGTTGGCCGACTGGCTGGGGTCGTCGAGGGTGAGGATGACGACGCCGTCGTCGTCCTGCTCCCAGCGGATCGTGCTGTTCTCGTTGGCGGCGCTCATCTCAGACGCGCTCCACAACCGTGGCGATGCCCATGCCGCCGCCGATGCACAGCGTGGCCAGGCCGTAGCGCTTCTTCTGGCGCTCGAGCTCGTC
The DNA here is from genome assembly GCA_036490435.1 of Solirubrobacteraceae bacterium. Classification (GTDB taxonomy): domain Bacteria; phylum Actinomycetota; class Thermoleophilia; order Solirubrobacterales; family Solirubrobacteraceae; genus Palsa-465. The sequence continues at coordinate 42,023 of DASXDW010000005.1, read as the reverse complement.
GACCAGCGTGCCCAGGATCATGCCGCCGGTGGCGCCGAGCGGGTGACCCATGGCGATGGCGCCGCCGTTGACGTTGACCTTGTCCAGGTCGAAGCCCATGTCCTTGACGTAGCGCAGGACGACGGCGGCGAAGGCCTCGTTGATCTCGATCAGGTCGATGTCGTCGGCGGTCAGCCCGGCCTTGGCCAGCGCCTTGCGGCTGGCCGGCGCGGGGCCGGTGAGCATGATCGTCGGGTCGGCGCCCGAGACCGCGGTGGCCAGGATCTTGGCCCGCGCGCGCAGTCCGAGTTCCGAGCCTGTCTTCTCGTTGCCGACAACGACGAGCGAGGCGCCGTCGACGATGCCCGAGGAGTTGCCCGGCGTGTGGACGTGGTTGATCTTCTCGACCCAGTGGTACTTCTGCAGCGCGACCGCGTCAAAGCCGCCCATGTCGCCGATGGCGGCAAATGAGGGCTTGAGCCCGGCCAGCGTCTCCACGGTGGTGCCGGGGCGGATGAACTCGTCGCGGTCAAGGACCACGTGGTCGTTGATGTCGAGCACCGGAACCACGGAGCCTGAGAAGCGGCCCTCGGCCTGCGCGGCCGACGCGCGCTCCTGGGAGCGGACGGCGTAGGCATCGACATCGTCGCGGCTGAACTCCTCGACGGTGGCGATGAGGTCGGCGCTGATGCCCTGGGGGACGAAGGAGGTGTCGTAGGCGGTCTCAGGGTCCATCGCCCACGCGCCGCCGTCCGAGCCCATCGGCACTCGGCTCATCGACTCCACCCCTCCGGCGAAGACGAGGTCCTCCCAGCCGGAGGCGACCTTCTGGGCGGCGATGTTGACCGCCTCCAGGCCCGAGGCGCAGAAGCGGTTGAGCTGGACGCCGGCGACCGTGTCGGGCAACCCCGCCTTGATGGCGGCGGTCTTGGCGATGTCGGCGCCCTGGTCGCCGATCGGCGTCACGCAGCCCAGGACGACGTCATCGACGCGGTTGGGGTCCAGCTCCGGGTTGCGGCTGAGCGTCTCGTGCATCAGGCCCACGACCAGGTCCACGGGCTTGGTGGAGTGCAGCGACCCGTTGACCTTGCCCTTTCCCCGCGGCGTGCGCACGGCGTCGAAGATGAGCGGTTCGGTAGCGGCCATGGGTCTGCTCCTTGGAGGTGTCTCGGGGCTGGACACGGTGTTCGGAAATCCTGCCTGCAATGTTACCCGTGAGGCGCGGCCAGCAAGCTGAGGGCCTGGTGGGGATCAATGCGCCGGAAGCTCTGCGCCGGGCGTGGCTCCTCGGTCTCTCGCGCGGGGTTGCCAAGCATCGCGTCGATGTAGGCGTCGCTGTGTGCGCTACCTCTCACAAGAACGTTTGCACCCGTGGTGTGGCCGGTTGGTGAGTAGACAAACGCAGTGCGAATGCGTCGTTGTGCGCTGTGGCGGGTCTCGCGCTCGAGGTCGGGCTCCTCTGGTGCGGTCGGGGCCTCGGGGACGAGCAGGCGGGTGACGCCGCGGTCATTGATCGCCTGCAGGATCTGCTCGGTGTCGTTGGCGACGACGACCTCCTTGTGGGCCGGGTAGACGTCGAGCTTGCGCAGCGTCCCTCGGTCAGCGCCGATGTGGAAGGCGAAGTAGTCGGCGTAGGCGAAGAAGGGCTCGCCGGTGGCGCGCAGGCCGTCGTAGAAGCCGGTGACCGCGGCGAGGACGAGGCTGCCCGCGCCCGCCGCGCCGAGATGCTCGTTGACGACGATGCCCAGACGGTCATCGGAGGTGAAGGCTGGGAAGACGTCACTCAGCGTGCCCGGCCGGCCGTCGACGGTGATCTCGAAGTCCTGGCTGCGCAGCGCGGTCGTGTGCACGGTCGCCCGAGATCTTCTCAAGGCGCGCCGGTGGATCTATCTTGAGAGTCGGTGAGCGCCGCAGACTTCCCCATCGAGCCGGGCGACGGCGAGGCCGTCGAGACCGAGACCGGCCGGTCGGGTCCCTTCGCGGGCCGGACCGCGTGGGCGCGCAACCTCGAGGCGCCGCTGCGCGACTTCCTGCGCACCGAGACCGGGTCGGCCGCGATCCTGCTCATCGGGGCGGTGGCGGCGATGGTGTGGATCAACGTCGACGCCTCGTCCTACAACACGGTGTGGCACATGACGCTGCGGGTGAGCATCGGCGGCGCCGAGGTCTCGCAGGACCTGCGCCATTGGGTCAACAACGGGCTCATGACGCTGTTCTTTTTCGTGGTGGGGCTCGAGGCCCGCCGCGAGTTTGACCTCGGTGACCTGCGTGACCGCCGCCGCCTCGTGCTCCCGATCCTGGCCGGGCTGGGCGGGATGATCGTCCCCATCGCCATCTTCCTGGCGATCAACGCGGGTGGCGCGTCGCGCGGCGCCTGGGGCACCGCGATGTCCAGCGACACCGCCTTCGCGCTGGGGATGCTGGCCCTGGTGGGATCGCGCTACCCCACCAGCCTGCGCGCCTTCATCCTCACCGTGGCTGTGGTCGACGACCTGGTGGCGCTGGTGGTCATCGCCGTCGCCTTCACCAATGAGGTTCATGCGGTGGCGCTGGCGGTGGGGATCACCGTGTTCGCCCTCATCCTCGTGCTCCGTTACCGCGGCGTGCACAACGGCGGTCCGTATCTGCTGCTGGGCCTTGCGGCGTGGGTGGCGTTCCTGGAGTCGGGGATCGACCCGATCGTGGTCGGCCTCGCCATGGGCCTGCTGACCATCGCCTACCCGGCGGCGCGCGAGGATCTGGAGCGGGCCACCGACCTGTTCCGAGTCTTCCGCGAGCAGCCCACCTCCGAGTTGCAGCAGTCCGCGCGCGCGGGCCTGCGCTCGGCGATCTCCCCCAACGAGCGCTGGCAGCAGATGTTCCATCCCTTCACCAGCTATGTCGTCGTGCCCCTGTTCGCACTGGCCAACGCCGGCTTTGTCATCAGCGGCGGGTTCCTCGGCCACGCCTACGGGTCGGCGATCACCATCGGCATCATCGTCGCCTACGCCTTGGGCAAGCCGATCGGCATCACGGGAGCGGCGGGGCTGGTGACCAAGTTCAGCCACGGGCGGATCCGTCCGCCTGTGGGGTGGGTGAGTGTGCTGGGTGGGGGAGCGGTGGCCGGGATCGGGTTCACGGTGTCGCTGCTGATCGCGTCGCTGGCCTTCACCGGCGATCGCCTCGCCGAGGCCAAGCTCGGCATCCTGACCACGCTGGTGGTGGGGCCGGCGATGAGCTGGGCGATCATCTGCGTCACCTACCGGCTACCCAAGAAGCTCAAGGCGCGGCTGCTCATCGGGCGCGGTGACACGATCATCGACCTCGCCGCGCCGGTCGATCCCGAGCGCGATCACATTCGCGGTCCGTCGGAGGCCGGCGTGACGCTGGTGGAGTACGGCGACCTGGAGTGTCCGTACTGCGGTCAGGCCGAGACGGTCATCCGCGAGCTGCTGTCGGACTTCGGTGACCTGCGCTATGTGTGGCGCCACCTGCCGCTCAACGACGTGCACCCGCACGCCCAGCTCGCCGCCGAGGCCTCAGAGGCGGCAGGCGCCCAGGGCAAGTTCTGGGAGATGCATGACCTCATGCTGGCCCACCAGGATGGGCTCACCCTGCGCGACATCATGGGCTACGTGCAGGAGCTGGGGCTGGACACCGACCGTTTCAAGGAGCACGTGCGCAAGCGCAAGGGCGCGGCGCGCATTGCGGAAGACGTGGAGTCCGCCGACATGAGCGGCGTGTCGGGGACGCCGACCTTCTTCATCAACGGCCACCGGCACCAGGACGCCTACGACATCGAGACGTTGACCAAGGCGGTGCGGCTGGCTCGGGTGCGTGCGGCGATCACGGCGTAGCCGCGCGGGCGCGTCCTCACCTTCCTCTTCGGGATCTCGTAAGGCGCTCTTCGCCTCTTCGTAAAACGCTCTTCGCCCGGGCGCGCACGCTGCGGGCATGTCTTCAAAGCATGTGATTCCCACTCTGGCTGCGACGGTCGCTTGCGCGCTCGGCGTCGTCCCGGTCGCGTCGGCCTCGTCCGACCCAGAGACCGCGTCCAGTGCCAACTGGGCGGGTTATGTGGTGGGAGGTTCGTCCTCCTCCACTCAGTTCAAGAGCGTGAGCGGAAGCTGGGTGGCGCCGACCGCGAAGTGCAGCAGCGGTCAGAGCTACTCGTCCTTCTGGGTCGGGCTCGGCGGTGCCAACGGCGGTTCGAGCTCGGCCGCTGACTCGGGCTCGTGGTCTGATCCGAGCTCCGGAATGGGCTCGGACCCGAGCTCGAGCTCGACGTCGGACACGAGCCTCGAGCAGGCCGGCACCGAGGCCGACTGCGACGCCAGCGGCTCGCCAAGCTACTCGGCTTGGTACGAGCTGGTGCCATCGGCGCCGGTCACGGTCAGCATGGCGGTGCACCCCGGCGACCACATCACGAGCAAGGTGACCGTGGACGGCGGCAACGTCACGATTCAGCTCAACGACTCCACCACCGGCGGCTCGTTCGAGAAGACCCTCCAGGTCTCCAGCGTCGACGTGTCCAGCGCCGAGTGGATCGCGGAGGCCCCCTCGACGTGCAGCCAGGGCGTGTCAGACTGCACGCCGCTGCCGCTGGCCGACTTCGGCACCGCGCAGTTCAGTGGCGCCAGCGCCACCACCACCGACGGCCACACCGGGACGGTCTCTGACTCCGACTGGCAGACCGCGGCGGTGCAGCTGAGCCCGGGCGCGTCGGACCAGGGCTTCGGTGGCCAGTTCACCTCGTACGGGTCGTCCAACTCGGCCGGGGCGACGCCGTCGTCGCTGTCGAGCGACGGGTCCTCGTTCTCGGTGGCCTACTCCGCTGACGCGAGCTCCGGCTCGTCGTCCGGCTCCTCGGGCTCCGCGGGCTCCGCGGGCTCCGCGGGTTCTGCTGGCTCGGCTGGCTACGGCGACCCGACCGGCGGCTCAGGCGGCTATGGCGACCCGACCGGCGGTTACGGCGGTGACGGCGGCTATGGCGGCTATGGCGGCTATGGCGGCTATGGCGACCCCACCGGTGGTTATGGCGGTGACGGCGGCTACGGCGCCTACGGCGGTTATGGCGATGCCGGGGGCTGGGGCAGCTACGGCTACGTCATCGTGCCGGGGGCGTAGCCAGTAGCCGAGGGTTGTGGTCGATCTTGGAGCTATTTCGTTCAAGATCGACCACGCCCTCCCCCGGGCCGGGGGCGGGGGCGGTGATGGGGCGCGGGGGCAGTCGTGGGTGCGGCGGGGGCAGTCGTGGGCGCGGCGGGGGCGCGGGGCGCTTGGTCAGCGGGGCGGCGAGGCCTTCTTGAGCGCCCGCTGCGCGGCCACCACCACCGACTTGCGGTTGGCGTGGGCGAGCTCGAACAGCTCGACCGCGGCCAGCTCCTCGCGGGTGGCGAAGGGCAGGCGGGCGATCACGTCGCGCGCCTTGAGGTTCCGGTAGGCCGGCCAGGGCTCGTCGATGCGGATCTGGGCGCCCGCGCCCTCCTCGGCGCCGGGCTCGGCGGACTCGCGCACGAGCTCGGGCTCGCTGGAGACGTGGGCCGGCTCTGGAGCCGGGGGTGGGGCGGCAGGCGGCGCGGGGGCGGGCGGCGCGCGACGGGGCTCCGGCGGCGGCGCGCGACGGGGCTCTGGCGGGGGCGGGCGACGGGGCTCTGGTGGCTGGGGGCGAGTCTCGGCCTCGGGCACCATCTCGCCCGTGAAGGCGTCGGGCTCGCCGTGACCGTTGCCGTTGCCCAGCCCAAGACGCCCGGCGACCGCGCCGACCACATCTCCGGCGACGCCGACGGCCTGATGAGCGGTCTGCACGCCAATCTCGAAGCCGCGTGTGGCGAACCTGTACTGGCGGGTAAGGATGGAGCCGAGCACGGGTGGCTCGCTACCCGCCGCCTCCCGACCGTAAGCAATGCCGGCCCGACCACAACCCATCCCCGATCACGTAGGCTGCCCGTCGGAGGCGAGGAGAACCCCATGGTAGAAGTGGATCTGAAGGCTCTGCTGGATCCGAGGACGCTGGTCGGCGGCGGCCTGCGGCTCGTCGAGCGCTTCGGCGACGAGGCCTACTTTGCGGCCGTATGCGTCCGCAGTGGGATGGTCGGTCCCGAGCTGCCCCACCGCGTGGCCCAGATGCTCCGGGCCTTCGAGCGCCACGGGCTGCTGGCCGGCGCGGTCACCATCGGGGCGATCCGTCACGGCGACCGCGTGGTCATCCGCGACGAGCGCGGCGACGTCACCTACAAGGAGCTCGACGAGCGCACCAACGCGCTGGCCAACGCCTGGCGCGATGAGGGCCTGGGGCCCGGCGACGGCGTGGCCGTCCTGGTCCGCAACCACCGGGGCTTTCTGGAGTCCGTGTTCGCCGCGGCCAAGCTCGGCGCCAAGATCATCCTGCTCAACACCTCCTTCGCCGGCCCCCAGATCCGCGAGGTGGCCGAGCGCGAGGGCACCGACCTGCTCGTCTACGACGACGAGTACGCCGAGGTGCTGGAGGGCGTCGAGCCGCCCTACGGCCGCTGGCGCGCGTGGGTCGAGGAGGAGGCCCAGCATCCCGAACGGGTCGACGACTCTCTGGAATCGCTCATCGAGGGCGGCGACACGAGCGCGCCCCCGCGGGCCGGCCGCTCGCCCAAGATCGTCATCCTCACCAGCGGGACGACGGGCACGCCCAAGGGTGCGCCGCGCGACGAGCCCAAGTCTTTGGGCATCATCGGCGGGCTGCTCTCCAAGGTGCCATTCCACGCACGGCAGACGACTGAGCTCGCCGTGCCCATGTTCCACGCGCTCGGCTTCGCCGGCATGGCGCTCGGCCTGGCGCTGGGCTCGACGCTCGTCGTGCGCCGCCACTTCGACCCCGAGGCGACGCTCGACAGCCTGCAGGAGAACGAGGCCACCGCGCTCATCGTGGTCCCCGTGATGCTCCAGCGCATGCTCGAGCTGCCCGACAACGAGGTCGCCGCGCGCGACACCTCGCATCTGAAGGTCATCTTCGTGTCGGGCTCGGCGTTGAGTGTCGACCTGGTCAAGCGATCGATGAAGGCGTTCGGGCCGGTGGTCTACAACATGTACGGCTCCACCGAGATCGCCTACGCCACCATCGCCACGCCCAAGGACCTGGGCGAGGAGCCGGGCAGTGTCGGCAAGGTGGTGCGCGGCGTGGTGGTCAAGATCCTCAACGACGATGGCGAGGAGGTGAAGCCGGGCGCGACCGGCCGCATCTTCGTGGGTAACAGCGCCCAGTTCGAGGGCTACACCGGCGGCGAGACCAAGGAGCAGATCAAGGGGCTGATGTCCTCAGGCGATGTGGGTCACTTCGACGCCAAGGGCCGGCTGTTCATCGACGGCCGTGACGACGAGATGATCGTGTCCGGCGGCGAGAACGTCTTCCCCGCCGAGGTCGAGGAGCTGCTGGCCGGCCACGAGGCGATCCAGGAGGCCGCGGTCATCGGAGTCGACGACGAGAAGTTCGGCCAGCGCCTGAAGGCCTTCGTGGTCCTGCGCGGTGGCAGGGAGCTCTCCGAGGACGAGGTCCAGGCCTACGTCAAGGACAACCTCGCCCGCTACAAGTCCCCGCGCGAGGTGGTCTTCATGGACGAGCTGCCGCGCAATCCCACCGGCAAGGTGCTCAAGCGCGAGCTACAGGAAGCTTGACCGCGCCGCCCACATACGCGCCGCCGTTCGCCTCCTATCAGGCCGAGATCTTTCTGCGCGGCCTGGCCGGCGAGCGACCCGGCCAGCCGCTGGACTGGCCGGCGCTGGCCCGGGAGGCCGAGCGTGTCGCCGAGCCGCAGGCCGCCGGCTACGTCTTCGGCGCCGCCGGCACCGAGGACACGATGCGCGCCAACGAGGCGGCGTTCCGCCGCTGGCGGATCGTCCCGCGGATGCTGCGCGACGTCTCCGCGCGCGACCTGTCGAGGACCGTGCTCGGCACCGAGTGCCCGGCGCCGGTGGGGCTGGCGCCGATCGGGGTCCAGACGCTCGTTCACGACGACGGCGAGCACGCGTCGGCGCGGGCGGCCGCCGCCGTGGGCCTGCCCATGGCGGTGAGCACGATGTCCACGACCACGATGGAGGAGATCGCCGCCGCCGGCGATGGGCCCAAGTGGTTTCAGCTCTACTGGCCCACCGATCGCGACGTCGCGGCCAGCTTCCTCACCCGCGCCGAGGCCGCCGGCTACCGGGCCATCGTCGTCACCCTCGACACCTTCCTGCCCGGCTGGAAGCCGCGTGATCTGCAGCGGGCCTGGCAGCCCTTCCTCCAGGGCGTCGGGATCGCCAACTACCTCGCCGACCCCGTCTTCCGTGCGCGGCTGGCCAAGCCGCCGGAGGAGGACCTGCAGGCGGCGGTGGGCGAGTTCGTGGGCGTGTTCACCAACCCGCGCCTGACCTGGGAGGACCTGGAGTTCCTGCGCAGCCGCACCACGCTGCCGATCGCGCTCAAGGGCATCCTGCATCCTGAGGACGCCCGCGCCGCCCGCGAGCACGGGATGGATGCGGTGGTGGTCTCCAACCACGGCGGGCGCCAGGTGGACGGCGCCATCGCGGCGCTCGACGCGCTGCCGGCCATCGTCGACGCGGTGGGCGACGACCTCGAGGTCCTGCTCGACAGCGGAGTGCGCTGCGGCGCCGACGTGGTCAAGGCGCTCGCCCTGGGCGCCGACGCGGTGCTGCTGGGCCGCCCGTACATCTGGGGCCTGGCCGTGGGCGGCGAGGCCGGCGTGTTGGCGGTCCTGCGCGCGCTGCTGGCCGAGGTCGACCTCACGATCGGGCTCAGCGGCCATACCAGGCCCGGTCAGCTGAGTCCCGCGATGCTGGTGCGCGAGGGCGTCAGCTGACGAAATCCGAGGGTCCGGCTGGCGGTCAGGTGGGTATGTAAGGGGTCGTTCAATCCATTCCTACCGCGGGAGGTAGAAGTGATGGAGTCGAAGGTTGCTGCGCGCTGGGCGCGGCGATCAGCGGTATTGCTGTTTGTCGCCTGTGCCAGCGCCGCCTTCGGAGTGTCGGGCGCGAGCGCCCTACCGGGGATCGGACGCGCGCCGCGGCTGCCCGTACGCGGGCCGTCGGTGAACCTCGGGTGTGACAACTCGGCCAGCGGCGGGATCCACTGCTTCGCGCGGGCGATCCGCCCCGCCAAGCGGGACGGCCCCGAGCTCATGGCCGGCCCTACGGGGCTCGGCCCAAGCCAGATCCAGTCGGCCTACAAGCTGGCCGGGCTCAACGGCTCAGGCCGGACGGTCGCGATCGTGGACGCGCTCAACGACCCCAACGCGGCGTCTGACCTCGCCACGTTCCGCCAGGCCTACGGCCTGCCAGCGTGCACGACGGCCAACGGCTGCTTCAAGCAGGTCAACCAGAACGGCGCCACCAGCCCGTTGCCCTCGGGCGACTACGGCTGGGCTGAGGAGGAGAGCCTCGACGTCGACGCGGTCTCCTCGGCCTGCCCCACGTGCCACATCCTGCTCGTGGAGGCCAGCTCGGCCAGCACCGCGAACCTGGCCAAGGCCGAGAACACGGCGGCCAAGACGGCCGGCGTGGCGGCCATCTCCAACAGCTACGGCGGGTCGGAGGCCTCCTCGGAGACGTCGACCGACGCCTCGTACAACCACCCCGGTGTCGCCATCACCGTCAGCTCCGGCGACGACGGCTTCGGCGTGGAGTACCCGGCGGCATCACAGTTCGTGACCGCCGTGGGCGGGACGACGCTGACCCAGGCGTCCAACGCGCGAGGATGGACGGAGACGGCGTGGTCGGGCGCCGGGAGCGGCTGCTCGTCGTTTGAGGCCAAGCCGAGCTGGCAGCACGACACCGGGTGTGCCAAGCGCACGGTGGCGGACGTCTCGGCCGACGCCGACCCCAACTCCGGGTTGGGCGTCTATGACACCTACAACAACTGCGGGTCCAGCAGCAGCTGCGACGTCCTCATCGAGGAGGGCGTCGCCGAGGGCCTTGACGGTTGGGCCCAGGTGGGCGGCACGAGCCTGAGCTCGCCGCTGATCGCCTCGGTCTACGCACTGGCGGGCAACACCGCCTCGATCACCTACGGCAGCTTCCCCTACAGCCACACGAGCTCGTTGTTCGACGTGACCAGCGGTTCGAACGGGAGCTGTGGCGGCTCGTACCTGTGCACCGCCGGAGCGGGCTATGACGGCCCGACCGGTCTGGGCACGCCGAACGGCACGGGCGCCTTCTGACGCAGCGACGGAATGCAGGGTTCGCCCCATTTGGGGCGGGCCCTGCTGCCCGTTGCTCTCGCCGGGTGATGATGATCCTGCCCCTCGACCACGCCGAGGAGATCCAGCGCCCGCTGCCGGCGGCTGTGGCGGTGGTCGCCCCGGGGTCGTGCATAAGATGCGGGGCGTGACCGATCCCTCCGCGTTTCGCGCTCAGTTTCCGGTCTTCGAGCGCGCTTCCTACCTGAACGCCGGCACCGAGGGCCCACTGCCCCAGCGCGCGGCCGACGCGGTGGCCCAGCGCATCGAGTCCGAGGTGACCGGCGGCCGGGCGGGCAAGGCCTACATGGAGGGCGTGCGCGGTCTCGCCGGCGATTTGCGCGCCGGCTATGCGCGCGTGCTGGGCTGCGAGGTGACCGACGTCGCGCTCACCGGCTCCACCACGGACGGCGTCAACACCGTCCTGGGCGGGCTCTCAGTGCGCCCCGGCGACGAGATCGTCACCAGCGACGAGGAGCATCCGGGGCTGCTGGCCCCGCTGGGGCGGCTCAAGCGCGTGGCCGGCGTGACGGTGAAGGTCGCGCCGTTTGCGCAGATCGCCGACGCGGTGAGCGCCTCGACGCGGCTGGTGGCGTGCTCGCACGTGTCGTGGGTGAGCGGGCAGGTGGTCGATAGTGCCGCCCTCGCCGCCACCGGTGTCCCGGTCCTGCTCGACGCCGCCCAGGGCGTCGGCGCGGTGCCGGTGGACGTGCACGCGCTGGGGTGCGCCTTCTACGCGGGCTCGGGCCAGAAGTGGTTGTGCGGCCCGGAGGGGAGCGGCTGCCTCTACGTCAGCCGCGAGCACCTGGACGACGTGACGGCCCCCTGGCCCGGCTACGCCTCGGTGGCCGACGCCTCCCAGGCGCTGGACTCGGGGCCCGCCGAAACGGCGTCTCGCTTCGATCACGGCTTCCCGCCGGGCCTGCGCAGCGCGTGGGCACTGGCGTCGCTGAGCGTGCTCGAGGACGCGGGATGGGACTGGGTGCATGGCCGCGCCGCAGACCTGGCGGCCGGGCTGGCTGACAGCCTCGTGCAGCGCGGCCTGGAAGTCGGACCGCGCGGGCGCTCGACGCTGGTGGCGTGGAAGCCGCGCGCCGACGATCTCGACGCCGAGGTGGCGCGCCTGGCCGGGGCCGGATTCGTGGTGCGCAGCATCGTCTCGCACGGGCTGATCCGCGCGTCGGTCGGAGCGTGGTCCTCTGAGGAGGAGTTGGCCGCGCTGGTGGACGCCGCGGCTGGCGTCTGAGGCACTGGGCCCCAGCCGGGTCCGGTGGGCTCCACCGGCGCTGGGGCGCGCTCAGTCCGCGATCCGCTGCGCGTGCGTATAGACGTTGACGGTCCCGCGGCGGGCAAACCCGCACAGCGTCAGTCCGCGGTCGTCGGCCAGCTCGATGGCCAGTGAGCTGGGGGCGCCGACCCCGATGAGGATGGGGGCGCCGGCCACCGCCGCCTTCTGGACCAGCTCGAAGGAGAGGCGGCCGCTCACGCACAGCACCCGACCGCTCAGCGGCAGGCCCCCGTCGAGCAGGGCGCGGCCCACCACTTTGTCCATCGCGTTGTGGCGGCCCACATCCTCGCGCGTGTGGAGCAGCTCGCCGTCGGCGTCGAACAGCCCGGTGGCGTGCAGGCCCCCGGTGCGGCGAAAGCCGGGCTGCTCGAGCCGGTTGGGCAGCTCGGCGGCGAGCGCCCGCGAGATCAGCGGTCCGGCCGAGACCGGGGCGCTCAGCACCGCGACCTCCTCCAGCGCGCCCTTGCCGCAGACACCGCAGGAGGAGGTGGTGTAGAAGCGGCGCACGCCGGGATCGCGGGTGAGCGGGCCCGCGACCTCGATGGTGTTGTTGGCGAGATCCTCGGTGAGCCCGGCCTCGCGGGGACCGTCGATGAGGCCCTCGCCGTAGAGGAAGCCGAGAGCGAGCTCCTCGTCGTTGCCGGGTGTACGCATGGTGACGGCCAGTGCCGCGCCGTCGACGCGGATCTCCAGCGGCTCCTCGAGCGCGACGACATCCTCGACGCCGTCATGCGTCACCGTCTTGTACACGTCTGGGGACGCTAGCCGATGCGGTGGGCGGCCCGGGAGTCAGTCCGTCAGGCCGCGGCGAGCTCGCCGCTCAACTCCACCTCGAAGCTCTGGGACTCGCGCTGCAGGGTGCCGTCCTCGCCGACCGTGTAGGCGCCCGTCCGCCGCAGCGGGGGCGAGTAGCAGTGGATCGTCACCGCCGGCCCGGTGCCGGCGTGCAGGACGCGGTGGATGGCCACCGGCGGCAGCGTGAACGTGGTGCCGGACCCGATGGCGCGCGACACCGGCTCGCCGGCCAGCGTCAGCCGATCCTCGCGAACCTGCCCGGAGACGACGGCGATCCCGGCCGCCGACTCGTCGTGGTCATGAAAGCCGGTGTCCTGATCCTCGCTCCAGCAGATCACCCAGGCGTTGACGTCCTCGTCGTCCCAGATCTGCTCGTAGACCCGCACGTCGTCGGCATGGTGCACGTGGTGGCGCCAGCGCTCGGGCGACTCGGCCAGCGCGGTGGCGAAACGCTCGAGCTCCGCGAGCGACAGGCTCATACCGGTGCCTCCACCGGGTCCATGACGCGCGCGGCGTTGCCCATGAGGACGCGGTCGCGGCCGGTCCGGATCGGCTCGACGACCGGGCGGTCCGAGCCGTATACGAGCTGGCCGTTGCCGACCCAGCTCGCCATGGCCTCCACCAGCCCCGGCCCGTAACTGGAGGTGTCATAGAACGTGAGCGGATCGTGGAGGTCCATGGCCGGGCCGCCGCGCGTGGCCAGTCGCTCTGACTGCAGAGGAGCGCCCCCGGCGAGCATGGCGAACACCACGGTCAGCTCGGGCAGCTCACGCCGTCCGTGGGTGGCGAAGGTCAGCCACGCGGCCTGCATCTGGGAGACGTAGTCCGTGAGGGCGCGCCACCACAGCGGGTCGGTGAGCGGCGCCTCGTGCATGTGGGGGCCGGCGACGCCGCCGGGGTGCACGAACAGCGGGACTCCGTGGGATTGCACGCGCTCCAGCGCGGGCCCCAGCGCGTTGAGCGCGTCGCGTCCGGCCAGGGCGCAGGCCGGTAGCGAGACGCCGGCGCAGCCGCGGGCCAGCACGTCGTCGACGTCGGCGGCGTTGGGACGGTGCACGGGAATCGGGCCCCAGGCGGCGAAGGCCTGACCGAGCGAGAACACCCCGTCGAGGTGCGCGGAGATGAGCTCAGCTGACGCCTCGTGGTCAAGCGCCTCGACCCCGATGGGGCTCGACAGTGCCACCACCGCGCGCTCGAGCCCGTCCGCGGACAGTAGCTCCGTGCGTCGGACGGCCGACTCGGCGTCGGTATCGATCACGTAGGGCAGCTCGCCACTGCAGTGCAGGACGGTGAGGCCGTCGGTACGGCGGACGAAGGGGAGCCGGTCGCGCCGTGCGAGCGCGTCGAGAAGGGGGGTGGTCCAGACGTGCTGATGCAGATCGACGGTCATGTTGTCTCGCAAAGATAACTAACTACATTGGATTTATCAAGAATGTGCCTTAGGCTGGGGCAACCCCAGGTCCTTGGACAACGACGTGGCGGCGGTCTTGACCTTGGCGGCGTCAACCAGCACCGCGCGCGCCGCGGTCTGCGCGCTCGCGGCGTCGTGCTTGGTGGCCGCGGCGGCGATCTTGGCCAGATCACCGTTCACCGTATGAAACCCGACGACGAGGGTGGTCATCCGCTTGGCGTACTTGGACGGGGCGCTGAGTCCTGCGAGCCGGCTCGCGTCCTGGTCGGCGCGGGCGGCCAGTCCGCCGAACTCCTTGGCGACCTCGGCGTCGGTCTTGGGGCTCGCTCCCTTGATGTCCTGGGCGATCGCGGCGGCGAGGCCCACGAAATCCTTGTAGCCGGCGGCCACGCCGGTCTTGAAGTCGACGCGGCTGGTCGACGAAGACGACTTGCCCGATCCGCACGCGACGACGGCCAGGCTTGCCGCCATGGCCAGCGCGCAGACGAGCTTGGGGGGGAGCACGCGCGCACGGTACCGCACGCGCGCGCCGGCCAGTTTTCGTCCGCGCGGGTTATCGTGTCCGGCCATGAGCTCGGACGATCCGTCGGTTGAGGATCTGCGGCGCCGGCAGCGCGAGCAGGAGCGCGCCGAGCGCGAGCAGATCGACGACGCGGACACCGACGCCGAGGCCGATCGTCACCGCCGGCGCGCCGAGAAGGCCGGCTACCTGCGGCGCAAGCTCGAGCAGCGCCAACGGACTGAACGCGAGCGCGACGACGACCCGGATCTGCCGCCGGCGGCCTGACCGCGTGGTCAGATCCGGCCTATCACCAGTAGCACGAGCATCACCAGCGCCACGACCCCGAGGATCCCGCCGATCAGCGCGATCTTGAGCAGTACGAGGACGATCGCAACCGCCACCAGAACTCCAACGAGCCCTGTGATCATGTGTCCCTCCGGTGGTTGGTCGCCACGGTCAAACCGGCGTCCCATCGGTTCCCTACCGACGCCGGGCGCGGCGATGTTCTCACCTTCGCCGAGGGCCTACCCACCCCTTCCCACACCCAACCGAGGTTGACGGCCATGCGAACATACGTTCGTGACGAGCGACGGCAGCCCCTACGCCCGGTTTCGGCGGGCGCTCGAGACCGGTAACGAGATGTTGGTGCTGGGGGCGGCCCGGGAGCTGCCGCAGATCGCCCTGGATGACGCGCTGCGCATCTGCCTGGTCCTGCGTGACGGCGACCCTGAGCGCTACGAGCGCGCCGCGGTGCGCTGGCTCGGCCGCTTCGCGCTCGAGGCCCGCGCTGCCACCATCCCCGACCTGCGTGTTGCCGCCGCCGCGCTGCAGGCCCTGCCCACTCGCACTGCCGAGGCCATGGAGCAGCTGCAGCGCCTGTGCGTCGCGCGGGGGATCGGGTGAGCGGCCCGCACGGCGCCGAGGTCTCCCCTCATTCTGTGGACGCGACCTACCGCGGGTTGCGAGCGCCGGCCGGGGCCGGCGCGCGCTCGAGGCCGACCACGTGCTCGAGCCAGGCGGCGAACATGCCGCGCGCCAGCGCGGTCGTCTGTGCCTGGTGGCGACGAACCTCCTCGATGAGCCGCGGCAGCGCGCCCGGACCCAGGAGCCGCTCCAGGCTCTGCGCGTAGGCGGGGACCTCTCCCCAGCTGGTGGCCAGCTCCGCGTCGACCTCGAGGTGGAACTGCATCGCGTAGGCGTTGTTGACGGCGAAGGCCTGCTGCGGATAGGCGGCTGAGCCGGCCAGGCGGATCGCGCCATCGGGCAGGTCGTAGGTGTCCGCGTGCCACTGCAACGCGACGAACTCGTCGGGCAGCGTGGAGAACACCGGATCGGTCCGGGCCGCGTCGGTGAGGCGAACCGGGAGCACGCCGACCTCGGCCTCGGGGCCGGGGAAGGCCCGTGCGCCGAGGCCCGTGGCGAGCAACTGCGCGCCCAGGCAGACGCCCCAGAGTGGCGTCCCCGAACGAGCGGCCTCGCCGATGAGTCGCTTCTCCGCGGTCATCCAGGGGAGGCGGTCATCCTCGTAGGCGCCCATCGGCCCGCCCATGACGATGATGCCGGCGAACTCACGCCAGTCCGGGAGTGGATCGCCGTCATCGAGCTCGACGCGGTGAACCGCGGCTCCCCACGCCAACAGCTCGTCCTCGAAGGCGGCGGGGGGCTCGCAGGCGATGTGCTGGAGGACGAGGAAGCTGTCCATCGACGGCAGGGTAATGCCCGCACGTCCGTGGAGTCCGGGGTGCGCGGAGGCCGGCGCCGGCTCAGACCATGATCTTGCCGCCGGCGACATCCAGCGTCACGCCGGTGATCCAGGCCGATGCGTCCGAGGCGAGGAACAGCGTCGCGGCGGCCACATCCTGAGGCTGGCCGATCCGCCGCAGTGGAAACGAGGCGGCCAGCTGCGTGCGCTGCGCCTCGGTTGTCCACGCCCGCATGCGTTCGTTCTCAGTGGCCGACGGGGCGACGCAGTTGACGCGGACGCCGTGAGGCCCAACCTCGGCCGCGAGATGGCGAGTGAATGCGATCACGCCGGCCTTGGCCGCGGCGTAGGCGGCGCTCGAGCCCGCGGCCTGCCGGGCCGCCGCCGACGCCATCGTGACGACCGACCCGCGGTGGCGCTCGATCATTCCCGGAAGGAAGGCACGGACGCAGGCGAACATGGAGGTGAGATCGGATTCCACCACCACGCGCCAGTGGGCGACGGTCTCCTCCGCGGTCGGGACGGGCATTCCGTTGCCCCCGGCAAACGCAGCCAAGATGTGTACGGGCCCGAGCGCGTCGGCGATGGCCGCGGCGGCGCGCTCGACCTCGGCCTCGACGGTGCAGTCGGCTCGCACGGGGAGCGCCTGTCCGCCCCCGGCGGTGATGCCGGCGGCCACGTCGGCCAGCGCCCGCTCGTCGCGCCCGATGATCGCGACCCGCGCGCCGTTGGCGGCCAGCGCGCGGGCCGTCTCGGCCCCGATCCCGCGCGAGCCGCCGGTGACGACGGCCACGCGGCCGGCGAGATCCAAGTAACGCCCCGCCGCCGCGGGAGTGCCCGACGACTTGGGCGCGGCGGGCGGAGTGCCGGTGCTCACTTCTGCCCCTCCGCGGCATCGGCGGGGCGCGCGAACGGTGGCGGGCCGCCGATCGGGCTGAGATGGACGCCGGCCAGACGCCACCGGCCGCCGTCGCGCACGGCGATGTGGGTGGCGCGGAACTCCCCGTTGACCGGGCGCCCCTGGAACTCGGCCAGCTGGATGTGGCGCCCGATGCGGATCGCGTAGTCGCCGTGTAGTCGCGTGACCGCGTCCTCGAAGGCGAGCGCGTGCGTGTGCAGGCCGCCGCCGCGGTAGCGATCGAGCCACTGTTGCTTGTCCAGGACGAACCCGACCGGGCCGACGAGCATGAAGTCGTCGGTGGCGAGGGCGTCGAGGGTGGCGATGTCGCCGGCGATCTCGGCGCTCGTGATCGTGCGGTCCAGGTCGGCGAGCTCTTCGAGTTGGGTGGTGGGGGTGGACACGGAGGGGCCTCCTGTGGGTGGGCGGTCGCGGTGCCGAAAACCATAGATATCTAAGGGTTAGATGTCAAATCCTTTGAACACAATGGTATGCTTGCGCCGTCATGCCGGCCCCACGCACCCCGCCGATCGGACTGCGCCTCTCCGCCGCGGCCCGCGTCGTCACTCGCGCCTTCGATGAGGCGCTCGCCGAGGCCGGCGGC
Source organism: Solirubrobacteraceae bacterium (assembly GCA_036490435.1). Taxonomy (GTDB): domain Bacteria; phylum Actinomycetota; class Thermoleophilia; order Solirubrobacterales; family Solirubrobacteraceae; genus Palsa-465. The sequence continues at coordinate 24,660 of DASXDW010000005.1, read as the reverse complement.
TCGATGCCGGTGTGGCTGGTGCTGCTCAACCTCAAGATGCGCCGTCAGGTCGCCAACCAGCGCGAGCTCGCCGCCGCGGTCGGCATCCGGGAGGCGACGCTGACCCATCACCTCAATGCGATGGAGTCCGACGGCCTGCTGACCCGCCGCCGCGACCCCGGCAACCGGCGCGTGCACCTGGTGGAGCTGACCGAGGCCGGCGAGGCGGCGTTCGCGCGGCTACGTGACGCCGCGCTGGCCTTCGACCGGCGACTGCGCCGCGGGCTCAGCGGCGCCGAGCTGGCGGCCTTCGAGGACGTGCTGGCCCGGCTCGCCGCCAACGTCGCGCCGCCCGACGCCGGCGGCGATCCGGACGCTTAAGGGCGGGCGGCCCGCACGGCATGAAGTGCCGTGCGAGCCGCTGCCTGCATAACCCCCGTGTCCTGCGGTGCCCCCGCATCGGGTGGGGAATGGCCCGATGTGCGTGCCGCGGGTGTGCCCCCGGTGCTGCGCTGCCCCCCGCGCCCCCGCGCCCCCGGGCCGGTGTCAGCCCCCGTACTGGGCCTGGCAGTTCGCCAGCTTCGATGTGTCGGTGCCGGCTGCCGCTACGCACGACGTGAGCTTCGAGGCCTTGTTGAGCTGCTGGCTGGCCTGGCTGGCCACGGCGCCGGTCGCGCCGCTGGTGCTCAGCTGCTTCTTGGCCTGGTTGATGACCTGCTGGCTCTGCTGCATGCCCGTCTTGAGCGCCTGGTTGGCGGTATCGGTGCTCGGCTTGATGACGGCGAAGAAGACGACGGCGAAGATGGCGAGCGAAGCGACCATGCCGACTGCCCACAGACGCCAATTGCCGGTGACAAGAACCATTGTGTTTCTCCTTGGTGTGAATGAGTCGTGTGTCAGTGCCTGCTGCGGTCACGGCGGCATCCGACCGCCGCGACCGGTGTGGTGAGCCCGCCCCCATCAGGCGGCCGAGTGTGCGAGTTGCGCCAGCGCCCCCTCCCAATCGATGACAACCTCGTGGTCGTCTCCGTCGGCCATCCGCTTGGCCGGCACGGTGTTGCCGGGGTAGAGCAGCGGGACCGCCGCCGCCGGCACGGGATTGCCGACGCGGATCTGGTACGGGTCACGCCCGTCGGCCATGATCGTCAGCAGGAAGGCGTACATGTCGTCGCCCTTGGGATTGCGCATCCCCAGCGGCTGGCTCTGGACGATGACCGCCTTGCAGGGTGTGCCGTTCTGCAGGAGCTCCTTGGGAGCCGAGCCGGTGAGATCCTGCATCTTGGTGGAAAGCCCCATCTGCCCCTCCTCTCCTACGTCGTGGTTTCGATGCTGGGCAGCTTGAGCGGGCGCTCCGAAGCGCCGCCAAAGGAACGCCAAAGGCCCAGTTGCGCCACGCGAAGCGACGACGGCTTGTCGTGGCCTGGGCCGAGGGCTACTGTGTCGCGCGGTGACCGGCGGGATGTGTCATTTCGGGGTGTTGGGGCCGCTCGCGCTCGAGCGCGATGGGCGACCCGTACCGCTGCCCAGCGGTCGCCAACGGTCCTTGGTGGCGCTGCTGGCCCTGAGCGGCGGCGCGCCGCTGTCGCGCGACCGGCTCATCGACGAGCTGTGGGGGGAACGTCCCCCGGCCAGCGCCGTGTCGGCGCTGCACGTCCACCTGTCCAAGGTGCGGGCGCTGCTCGGGGGCCAGCTGGTGCTCGAGCCGGCCGGCTACGCGCTGGTCCGCGGCGCCTTCGAGCTTGACCTGTGGCGGTTCGACGCGTTGGTCGGACAGGCGCGCGCCGAGCCCGAGAGCGCCGGCGCACTGCTGCGCGAGGCGCTGGCCATGTTCCGCGGCGAGCCGCTGTGCGACGTGGAGTCAGAGGGCAGCGTTGCTCAGTGGCGGCGATCGCTGGAGGAGAAGCGCCTGCAGGCCATCGGGCTGAGGATCGACGCTGATCTCGCGGCGGGCCAGGCGGGCGAGCTCGTGGCCGAGCTCGAGCGGCTCGTCGCGGATCATCCCTACGAGGAACGTCTGTGGGGTCAGCTCATGGTGGCGCTGTCGCGGGCGGGGCGCCAGGCGGACGCGCTCGAGGCCTACCAGCGGGCGCGCCGCCTGCTTGCCGCTGAGCTCGGCCTGGAGCCGGGCGAGCCGCTGGCGCGGCTGCAGCAGCAGATCCTGGACCGCGATCCGGCGGTGTCGTCGCCGGCGGCGGCGGGGCCCGCTGCGCCCGTCGGCCCCGACGCGGTTGGCGAGGGCACCGACGTCGTGGCGCCGAGGCCACGGTCTGCCCTGCCCCGCCCTGCGTCGCGCCTGATCGGTCGTGAACGCGACCTCGAGGCGCTGAGCGAGCTGCTGGACGACACCGAGGTGCGGCTCATCACGCTCACCGGGCCCGGGGGTGTGGGCAAGACGCGGCTCTTGCTCGAGCTCGCGCGGCGCGCCGAGAGCGATCACGCCGACGGTGCGGTATTCGTCCGCCTCGAGCAGCTCACCGATCCTGCGCTGGTGGCCGCCGAGATCGCGAGCGCACTCGCCCAGCGCGACGGGACCGACGGGCTCGGCGCCGACGGCCTGTCGGGCTATCTGCGCGACCGCGAGCTGCTGCTGGCCATCGACAATTTCGAGCACCTGCTGGCGGCCGCGGCGCTGGTGGCGGAGCTGTTGGAGCTCGCGCCAGGACTGCGCGTGCTCATCTCCAGTCGCACGCCGATGCGCATTCGCGGTGAGCAGAGCTTCGAGGTGGAGCCGCTGGAGCTGCCCGCCGGCGACAGCGACCGGGATCTCGCCGGCAGCCCAGCGGTGCAGCTGTTCCTCCAGCGCGCGACGGCGGCCAACCGCAGGCTGGAGGTGGACGCCGAGGCGACTCGCGTCGCGGCACGGATCTGCCGGGCGCTCGACGGGCTGCCGCTGGCCATCGAGCTGGCCGCGTCGCGCTCGCATTCGCTCGGTGCGGCGCAGATCGCCGAGCAGCTCGCGCAGCCGCTGATGATCGGCGAGCGCTCGTTGCGCGACCTCCCGGACCGCCAGCAGTCGCTGCAGGCGGCGATCCGCTGGAGTTACGACCTGCTCACGCCGCGCGCCCGCCTCGCTCTGCGTCACGCGTCGGTGTTTCGCGGTGGGTTCACCGCGCAGGCGCTGGAGACCGTCACCGCCGACGGGCCGGTCCGCGCGGAGATCGACGAGCTGCTCGAGGCCAGCCTCGTGCGACGCCAGGCCGACGGACGCGGCGAGCTGCTCGAGTTGGTGCGCGCGTTCGCCGCGGAGGAGCTGCGCACCGGGGGTGAGGATGAGCCGGCACGTGCGCGGCACCGCCGCTACTTCGCTGACCTCGTGACGCCGGGCATCACCGCCTTTGACGGCGGCGAAGCCCCCGGGGAGCTGGCCGCCTCCATGCTCGCCGATCACGCCAACGTGCGCGAGGCCGCCGAGGATGCCATCACGGCCGGCGACGAAGACGCAGCCGTCACTCTGGCGCTGGGCTCGCGGCCGATGTGGTTGGCCGGGATGCTGCGCCAGGAGGCCCAGGAGCTGGCCGAACGGCTGCTGGATCGCTTCGAGATCCCGGGCGACCGGGAGGTGGCGCTCCTGCGCGCCGCCGCCTATCTGGACTACAGCCCGACGGCCAAGACGTGGAACCGGCGGCTGGCCTCCGCGGCGGCGCGGATCGGCGATCACGAGGCGCTGGCCATGGCCACGGGCAACCTATTCGGTCAGGCGCTCAACGCCCGCGACCTGGAGGCGATGCGAGAGTTGCGCCCGCAGCTGTTGGCGCAGCTCACGCCCGAGGCCAGCGCGCGCTCGCGCGGGTGGACCCACTACTTCCTCGCGCTCGACGCGTACGTCGGCGGCATGCTCGATGAGTCCTGTGAGCACGCTGCCCAGAGCCTGGCGCTCGGCAAGGAGATCGGCCACGAGGTCATGCTGGCCTGCGCAGTCGGCACCCTGCTGCTCAGCCGGTCAGCGCGCGACGGGGTCATCACCCAGCCGGAGCTGGAGGAGACCGTGGACCTCATGCGACCGCCTGGCGTGCAGCCGCTGGCCGCGTTCGCGCTATGGCTGGTCGCGCGCTACGCGGCAGACGTCGCGCCCGAGACGGCCGGGCGCTGGCTGGCCCATTCCGATCGGATCGTCGCGGCGATGGACTCCCAACTCTGGCCCGAGCGCGTGCTGCGCGACGAGACCCTCGCCGTGCTGGGCATCACCGACCTGGCGCCGCTGCTGGAGTCAACCCCGCCGCTTGACCACGCGACGGCTCACGTCCAGGCGAGCGCCTGGGTGGCCGGGCGCAGTGCCGCCGAGACGGCGACGAGGACGCCCTCGCGCACCCTTTCGCAGGCCGCGACGTAGGCGGCGAACTCCCGCTCGAACACGGTCCAGTCGATGGACGGCCCGCCGGAGCTGCCGTTGGGCGGGTTGCGGTCGTTGCGCCCTCCATCACGCCGCCACGGTTCGTCGTCGTCGGGCCCATCGGGATCGCGCCAGTGGACCAGGACGCGTGACCAGCACGCGATGGAGACGAGCGCAGCGAGTGCCACGATCGGCGCGATCACATCGAGCGGCGGCTCATGGCTGGTGATGCCGGCGGCGAGGCCGGCGAGGCCGAAGGGGAGCACCAGCGCGGAGACGATGCCGACGCGGAGGGTCGTGACGAGTGACTTCTCCATTGTTCACACTGCTTTCTCGACGGCGGGCGGCATGGAGGGCGGATGAGCGTAATCGGTTCGCGGTGGTCGCGCCAGTGTCGATTTGAGATCAGGATGTGTCTTCCTTATCGGCTACGGATTGACACTCATGAGGACAGATTCCGGGACGACCGTCTCGACGATGCCGGTCACCACGTCATAGACATGGCCCGAGACGGGGACCCGCACCGAGATCTCCGGCGCTGCCCGCAGGCGCTCCACGTCCGCGGTGACGGTTGCTCTCGGGTCGAGGACCGCGTGGTCGCGGAGCGTTTGCTCGTCGGTGCCGATGCGCTGGGCGTAGCGCCGGCGGAACGCATCGTCGGCGAGCGCGCCCGTCCCGCATTGGGTGTGGTGGATGACGGCGACCTCGAACAGCGGCCCGTCGGGCAGCACGCTCTCGGTGATCTGGCTGATGAAGGCGATGTCGTTGATGACCTCGGGCGTGACCCGCCCACCGACATTGCGCACGACGATGGCGTCGCTGAGGCCGAGGCCCAGGAAGTGGGCGGGGTCGACCCGAGGGTCCAGGCAGGTGATGACGAACAGGCGCAGCGCCGGGAAGACGACGGCGCCCTCGTGACCGCCGGCGGCGGCGAAGGCGTGGTTGCGCTCAAGCGCGGTGACGATGTCGTTGCTCATGGTGTCCTTTGTCTGCGGTGGTCAGCCGCGGGCAGCAGCGGCCGGGGGTGAGGGCACGCCGGCCACGCTGGTGGCCTCTACGTCGGTGCTCAGCGCGGGCTGGGCGGGGAGCAGGACCAGTGCCATCAGTGCGCCCGCCAGGGCGACGCCGGCGGCGAGGTAGTTGGCCGTACTGAAGCCGTGGAAGAACGCGTTGGCCGCGGCGTCGTGCAGGCCCGCGGCGAGGGCGGGGTGGCCGCCGTCGCGCAGGACGCTCCCGGCCGTGACGGCGGCGCCGACCGACGCGTGAGCGGTGCGGGCGATGGCGCCCGGCAGGTTGGCCGGGAGCAGCTGGGTGAGCCGGCCGGCGTAAAGCGACGCGTAGACGCTGCCCATTACGGCCACCCCGAGGGTGCCGCCCAGCAGCCGGGTCGCGTCGTTGATCGCCGAGCCGATCCCGGCCTTGGCGCGGGGCACGACGCCGATGATCGCCTCGGTCGCGGGCGCGCTGGTGAGCCCCATCCCGGTGCCCAGGACCACCATCTGGGCGGCAATGGTCCCGTAGCCGGTGTGCACCGAAGTGGTCGTCACCCACAGGTAGAACGCCCCCATCGACACCAGGCCCGCGGCGACGACGAGCTTGGTCCCGACGCGGACGGCGACCCTGGCGCCGAGGATGGAGGCAATGGCCACGCACGACGCCACCGGCAGGAGCCGGACGCCGGTGGACAGCGGCCCGTAGCCCTTGAGGAACTGGAAGTACTGGGTGACGAGGAAGATGAACCCCGAGAGGGCGAAGAAGGAGATCGCCACCGAGGCGCTGGCCGCGGTGAAGCGTAGGTTTCCGAACAGGCTCAGGTCGAGCATCGGCTCCGCGGTGCGGCGCTCCCAGGCGACGAACGCGCCGGCGAGCAGGACGACCAGCGCGAAGCTGGTCAGGGTGCGCGTGCTCCCCCAGCCATGGCCCGGCGCCTCAATGATCGTGTAGACGAGTAACCCGACGGTGGCGGTGGAGAGGGCGAACCCGGGGCGATCGATGCGCGGGGCGTGCGGGTCGCGTGAGGTGGGGACGAAGCGGGCGACGAGGACGCCGGCCACCGCGGCGACCGGCGTCATCGCGAAGAAGATGGCGCGCCAGCCCGAGAGCTCGAGCAGCCAGCCGCCGACGATCGGCCCCACCGCGATGGCCGCCCCGGTGATCGCGCCCCACAGGCCGATCGCCTGCGCCCGCTCGCGGCGCTCGGTGAACACATTGGAGATGAGCGACAACGTCGAAGGGAACACCATCGCCGAGCCCACGCCCATCACCGCCCGCGCGACGATGAGCTGGCCGGGATCGGCGGTGAGGCCGCCGGCCACGCTGGCCACGCCGAACACGGCCAGGCCCGCCAGGAGCATCCCCTTGCGCCCGAGGCGGTCCGAAAGACTGCCGGCGGCGAGGACCGACGCGGCGAACAGCAGGTTGTACGCATCCACGATCCACTGCAGTTGGGCATTGGAGGCGTGCAGCTCGCGCACGAGGGTGGGGAGCGCGACGTTGACGATCGTCGTGTCGACGTTGATGACGAACGCGGCCAGCAGCAGCGAGGTGAGGATCAGAGGCTTGGCTTTCATCGCGGCTCCTCGAGAGGGTGGAGGGTTGGGGGACGGCAGATGACGGATCACGTTGTAGACGGCCTAGACAAGAAAGTCAAGTTAATACTTGAAAATCAAAAGCTAGTGCTAGAGTTCATCCAGCAATGCGCTCCTACGACGAGTACTGCGCGCTGGCCAAGTCGCTCGACGTCGTCGGTGACCGCTGGACGCTGCTGATCGTGCGCGAGCTCGAGCTGCGCGGGGGGTGTCGCTACACGGATCTGCGCAACGGCCTGCCCGGGATCGCCACCAACCTGCTCGCCGACCGGCTTCGCGAGCTGGAGCACGAGGGGCTGGTGGTGCGCGAGGAGGCCCCGCCGCCGGTCGCGACCACGTTGTTCCGGCTCACCCCTCGCGGTCAGGAGCTGCGGCCGGTGCTGGAGAGCCTCGTTCGCTGGGGCATGCCGCTGATGACCGCCGACAACACCGGCGACGCCGTCCGGGGCCACTGGCTTGCCTGGGCCATCGAGCTCATGCTCGCCGACCGGCAGCCCGACGCCCCACCGGTGACGGTCGAGCTGCGCGCCGGCGATCAGCCGATCGTGCTCGAGACGCGCGAGGGGAGGGTGGTGACGCGGCTCGGTGCGGCAGGGGACGCGGGGGCCGACGCGACGATCACCGGCGAGCCCCGGCCAGTGATGGGGCTCCTGCTGGGGATCATCGGGCTGAGCGAGGCCAAGTCAGCGGGCGTCAACTACGTCGGCGACGCGGCGATCCTCGAGCGGATCGCCCCCGCCGATCAGCCGAGCCGGTCCGATCAGCGCAGCCGGACGGGCAGTGACCGCTCGATCGCCTCAACGAGGTAGGGGCTGAGCGTTCGGGCGTAGCTGGCGGTGGTGTGCGCGGCGGTGTCGCGATAGACGATGATGTTGCCGATCGTGGCCGGGCAGAAGGCGTCGCGACAGAAGAACGAGCGGGTGGTCACCACGCGCGCCCCGGGAAGGCGCCGCGCGGCCTGCACGAGGCGGTCCGGATCCCGGTAGGCGACGCTCGCGGAGGTGCCGCAGCCGCCCGTCGGGCGATAGGTGACCCGCGTGACGCATGCCGTGCTCTCCGACGACACGCCGGGGTCGTCCTCGACCACCACGATGTGCGCGCCCGTGGCGGCTACGGGCTGCATCGCCTCCAGGTGGTCGGCCACGGGACTCGTGTACTGGCGCAGCTCGGTGGCGATGACGACGGCGTAGTGGCGGCGCCCCAGATCGTGCTGGATGAGCGTCAGGCCTGGGCAGCTCGGTGACAGTGAGGGCGGCACCCATCCGCAGGCCTGTCCCACATACACCGTCACGTGCCAGTTGAGGGCGTCCAGTTGGGGCTCGAGCACGGCGAGGAGCGCCGCGGCGTGGCTGTCGCCGATGAGGGCCACGCGGACCGCGTCGCGGCGGCGGCTGCCGTAGTCGCAGGGGTGCATCGGCTGGTGCAGGTAGGCGTAGCAGGCGTAGGCGCCCCCGGTGTCGTCGGGGAGCTCGCCGGGCAGCGGCGCCACCCGGTTGCCGGTGTTGAGCGCGCAGCGGTGGCGCGGGTCAAGCGCCGCCGCACCCAGGCAGTCGCGCGGGTCGTCCTGTGTGTGGCCCGCCAGGACGGGCGCGGGGAGGACGAGGCGGTTCGGGCTGATCGAGCGGACGAGGACCAGGCCGGCACCGGCCAGCAGCGCGGTGGCGACGCACGCCGCGGCATAGAGCAGCCAGCCGCGCGCAGGCACCGGCCGGCGTCCGGGACGACGGACAAACCAGGTGGCGCGCCGCGCCGGGTTCTCCAGCAGGTGAAATGAGGCGGCCGACAAGCCGAAGATGAGCACCAGACCCGCAACCCAGTAGGTGACCGAGTAGCGGGGGACGAGGGTGACGATGAGCACGACGACCGGGAAGTGCCACAGGTAGAGGCTGTAGGAGAGGTCGCCCACGTACTGGCTGACCGGGTTGGTCAGCGGCAGCAGCGACCGCTCCCCCTGGCCTGCGCCCGCGGCGATCACCGTCGCGGCGCAGAGGGTGGGGAGCAGCGCCCACGGCGCGGGAAACCCATGCGACGAGGGGACGATGAGGAGTGACAGGAGCAGGCCGAGAAGGCCGATCCAGGCGGCGGTCAGTCGCAGGCGCGGATTCAGGCGCGCGATGGGCGCGCCGGCGATGGCGATCAGCGCCCCCAGGCCGAGCTCCCAGGCGCGGTCCAACGTGGAGAAGTAGGCCGTCGTCGGGTTGCCGGCGGTCTGCGCAAACGCCCACGCCAGCGAGACTGCGGAGATGACGGCGATCGCGACCCCGGCGACCGGGCGGGTGTGCTCGTGGCGCCACCAGCGCAGGCGGCGGCCGATGAGCAGCAGGCCCAGCAGCACCCAGGGCCAGACGAAGTAGAACTGCTCCTCCACCGACAGCGACCAATAGTGCTGCAGCGGCGATGGCGGCAGCGACTGGTTGAAGTAGTTGACTCCGGTCTGGGCGAAATGCCAGTTGGCGCGAAACTCGACGGCCGCGATCGCGTCCGCCGCGGTGAAGTGGTAGCGGTCGATGCCGGCCAGCACGCGCGTGGCGCACACCGTGACCCCGATGACGAACAGGCCCGCGGGCAGGATGCGCTTGATCCGGCGGGCGTAGAAGCCGAGGAACGAGATCGTCTGGCGCGTCTCGAACTCGCGCACCAGGATCCCGGTGATCAGGTAACCCGAGATCACGAAGAACACGTCAACCCCGACGAAGCTCCCCCTCGGCCAGCCGGCCAGGTGGTCGGCGATCACCGCCAGGACGGCCAGCGCGCGCAGGCCCTGGATGTGGGGCCGGTAGCGCGAGCCGCGGGACGCGGGAGAGGCACGCGGCAGGTTCCGCTCGAGCAGGGCCTCCATGACGCCCGCATTCTGCCCGGACGGGGCTGGTGACGCGCGGCGGGGACCCCGGAGGTGCCGTCTGAGCCAGCCACCTCTCCAGGCCACCAAGGACCTAACCCAACCGCTGCACACAGCCAACCGGCGCGTCACGCGCTGTGTCTAGGTTACGTGGCGTTCCATCTGCGACGGAGGCACGGATCAGCGCTTGGCGTCTGCCTCATCCTCGGGCATTGGCGTCGCTCCTGGCTATCGGGATCGGCGCGATCGTCGCCATCGCGGTGGCGACCAACCTCCAGATGAGCGGGGGCGTGCCAACCTCCACCGACATCTGGCAGGCCATCGCGCGGGCGTATGACCACCCGTGACCGGATCTCAGCTCTCAGGCGGGCTTGCGATCCAGTGTGCGTTGTGTTTATGATCTGACCCGACGGCGACAGATGGCGCCGTCGGGGCTGTGGTGGTGAATACGCATGGCACGGGGCACGTGTCATATCAATTGTGACGTGGGGTGGCGATGTCGACCGTGGGTGACGGGTGGACCGGCGCAAGGCGTGTCAGGCTGCGCGCGTTCGTATCGGGTCTCGCTCTTGTCGGCTGCTTGGTGGTCGCTGTGTCAGCCGCATCGGCGGCGGGGCCGCGTCTGCCGGGCGGTCTGACGTCGCCGGCCTTGCAAGCCGAGTCGTCTGTGGTTGGTCAGGCGAGCGGCGACTCTGATCCCGATTGGCTTTCGGCGATCAACTACTGGCGTGGAGCGGCGGGGGTGGCCCCGGTCAGCGATCAGCCGGCCTGGGATGTGGGCATCGAACACCACCTGGCCTATCTCGAGGACACGCCGGCGTCGTATCGAACCGGCCAGTACGCCTCGATGCACACCGAGAATCCCGCGAGCCCGTATTACACAACCGATGGGGCGACTGAGGGTGGCAAGAGCGACCTGGTCGAGGGAGTGGACAGCGACCTCGGCGCGATCGATGCATGGCTGACCGCGCCCTTTCATGCAATTGGGATGCTGCGTGCCCAATTGACGCAGGTGGCGTTTGCCGAGGACACAGCCGCCGGTTATGCGGGTCTGGATATCGACTCGGGCCTGGATTTCAGCCGGCCGGCGGCGACGTCGCCGATCCTTTATCCCGGTCGGGGGGCCACAACCACCCTGCCGATGGCCAGTGATGAAGAGTCGCCTGATCCGCTGGAGACCTGCGGATGGCAGGGCATGCAGGTGGGGCTACCGTTGATCGCGCTGCTGACTCAGGCACCGGCTGCCGGCCTGACCGCATCCCTGTCCGGACCGTCCGCCGCAGAGTCGACGGCGGACGGTGACCTCTGTGTGGTCGACGAGAACACCTACCACACCTCAGATCCGGTGTACGGGCCGACGGGACTGTCGATCCTTCAGAGCGACCACGCGGTTCTGCTGATCCCGAGGGCACCACTGGCCGATGGCGCCTACTCGGTCGACATCCAGCAGCCCGGCCAGCCTGACATCACGTGGGCATTCAATGCTGACATCCCACCTCCCGCGAACCTGGCTGTTCCGGCGATCGGTGGCTGGTATGAGGTGGGGGCGCAACTGTCGGCGTACAACGGGCAATGGACGAACGATCCGACTACCTTCGCCGATCAGTGGCTGCGCTGTGACGCATCGGGTGCCAGCTGCAGCCCGATCGCCGGCGCCGACGACTCGACGTACGTGCCCACGAGCGATGACGGCGGCGAAACCATCCGCCTGCAGGTCACCGCCGGCAACTCTGGCGGGCCCGGCACGCCCGCCCTGTCGGCTCCCACATCGGCGATCGTTGACCCCGGGTCGGTCCCGTCTTCTCCGACGGGCGGTCTCTTGCCCGTCACCGGCAATCCGGGTGACGCCTCACCTGGCTCCGGCACATCACGCGCGCCGACCACCGGATCGAAGCCGGGGTCCTGCAGTCTCTGCGTCAGCAGCGCGCGCCCGGCGGCGATGCTGCTCCCTGGGAGCGTTGCGCCCCATCATTCGTTCATGCTGACGGTGGCCGGCCGCCAGGCATTCACCCTCAAGCTGGATATCTCCACCTCCAGCGGGCATCACCTCCTCGGCGTCACGCGCCACCGACCCGCTGGACGGAGCACCATCCGCATCAGCCTGCCAGGCGCGGCGACGGGACGCGGCAAGCAGGTGATCATCACCGCCCACGTCACGATCGGCGACCGGCACCTCACCCTGCGGGGCGCAGTTCGGTTCCGATGACCGCCCAGAGCGCCGGCGCCGCCGGGCGTGGGCCGAGTGGTTGCCCGAGCGCGTAGATTGTTGCCTATGAAAGAGCTCCGAGGAACCGCGTCGGCGCTGGTACCGGCGCCGCTGGCGCAATGCCTGGCTCTGGTCGAGGCGGTTGACGAATACCCGCTCTGGTACCCGGAGGTGGTCCGTGCGGTTGAGGTGCTCGAGCGCGACGCGAACGGCGTGCCCACCCGGGCACAGACCAAGTTGCACCTGTCGGTTGGGCCGGTGACCAAGGACTTCGATCTGCTGATGGCGGTCACGGTCGAGCCACCCGGGACCGTGAAGCTCGCCAAGGTCGGCGGAGCCGCCAAGTTCGACGTCATCTGGCTCTTGGCCGAAGGGGAGAACACACGGATCGAGCTTGAGCTCGACGCGAGTCTCGACGTCCCTCGGTTCCTGCCGCTCGGCGACGTCGGAAACTCGGTGGCGCAGGGCTTCGTCTCGGCGGCGAGCGCGGAGCTCGCGCGCCGTGCAGTCGGTTAGCGTCCGGCGGCGGCGCGATGGATGAGCTGATCTCAGAGGCGGCCGAGGAGTTCGCGGCCGCGCACACCACCCCGTTCGACGGCGCGCCGGCCGCGGCCTCGGACTGGACTCGCGCGAATACGTCGTGGCCGGGAATGATGGCCGGCCTGCCCGAGGCGCGGCTGCTGGAGGCGCTGATCGTTGTTTCGGGCGCTCGCTCGGTGCTCGAGCTCGGAACGTTCACCGGTGTTGGCGCGCTGGCGATGGCCGCCGCGCTGCCCACGGGCGGTCGCGTCGTGACGGTCGAGGTGGACCCGGACAACGCAGCCGTGGCGCTGCGTCACATCGCGGCCAGCCCGCTGGCCGATCGGATCGAGCTCATCCAGGGTGACGCGCGCGAGGTGCTCGAGCGACTACCGGGGCCGTTCGATCTCGTGTGGATCGACGCCTGGAAGGTCGACTACCCGCGCTACCTCGATCTGGTGGTGCCCAAGCTGGCACCGCGCGGGATCATCGTCGCCGACAACCTCTTCCGCGGCGGCGCCACCCTCCCGCCGGCCGACGGCGACGAGGGGACCCGCGGCGTCCTCGAGTTCGCCCGCCGAGTGCAGGAACACCCAGGGCTCCACAACGTGCTCCTGACCGTCGGCGACGGGCTTTTGCTTGCCTGGCCGGCACCGCGATGATCGAGCCGTCGGGCGTCAGGACGCGCTCGGCGGCGGGTCGATCCGGGCCTAGACGGACTGGAAGTCGTATCGCGATGCGATCGGCCCCATCACCTCGGGCGTGAGCGGTCCGTGTCTCGCTGCTGCTCCCAGCTCGCGCATGTAGTGCTCAAAGCCCGACGGGGTCTGCATGTTCAAGAACCGAACGGGCGCCGGCCCCGGGTTGCTGAAGGTGTGGACGATCCCGGGAGGGACGCAGACAAAGCTGCCCGCAGCCACCTCGTTGGTCGCGTCCCCCAGGCGCATCGTCAAGACGCCCTCCAGCACGTAGAACATGTCGTGCAGCTGCCGGTGGGTGTGCGGCGGCGGGCCTGGGAACCCGGGACCGAGCGTGGTCTCGGACATGAAGAACGTGCCGCCTGTCGTTTCGCCGGTCGCCTTGAGCACGATCTCCGAGCCCCCGCCGGCCTCGATCCGCTCTCCCTCCCCGGGTTGGTGGAACGTTGCCTCGCTCACCGGCTCAACAATACGCCGGGCATCCGGGCGGCCTCGGTCACGCTGAGATTGAGCAGGTCTGCTCACTGGACCAAGGCGAGCACCTCTCGGTCGACTGTGACCAGATCGCGCTGCGCGAGATGCTCAACGCGCTGGACCCCGCCCACGCTCGGGTCCCGGCGTGCGTCCCGATCGCGCCCGTGGTGGGCGGCTGATAGCTACATCACCCGCACGTTAGGATCGCGTGGGCGGCGGGAGTGACCGGGAGATGGGTTTGTCTGATTCGATCGAGCTGGCGACGATTTTGCTGACTGATTTGATTGGCTCGACGCGGCTGGCGACGTCGGTCGGGCCGGTCCGGGCCGACGAGCTGCGCGACGAGCACTTCGCGCTGCTGCGTGAGGCGATCACGTCCTCGGGCGGGCGGGAGGTGAAGAACACCGGCGACGGCCTGATGGTGGCGTTCGTGTCGGCGTCGAGCGCGGTTGGTTGTGCGGTGCTGATGCAGCAGATGCTGGAGCGGCGCTATCGGCGGGCCGAGCAGCAGTTGCACATCCGGATCGGACTCGGCGCGGGCGAGTCGACGGTCAAGGATGGCGATTACTTCGGGATGCCGTCGATCGAGGCCGCACGGTTGTGTGACCAGGCCCCGTCTGACGGGGTGTTGGCCTCCGCTGCGGTGCGGATGCTCGCGGGGCGAGCCGCAGGAGTCGAGTTCGAGTCGACCGGCATGCTCGAGCTCAAGGGCTTCCCGGAGCCGGTCGAGGCGTTCTCTGTGTCCTGGGCGCCGGTTGCCGAGGAGGGTGACGCGCCGGGTGGTTGGCCGCTGCCGGCGGTGATGCGGTCGGTGCCGCGGTTGGCGTTTGTCGGCCGCGAGTCCGAGCGGGCCCAGCTCGAAGCGGCTGTCGCCGGCGCGCGCAGCGGGACGCGGCGGGCGGTGTTGATCTCGGGCGAGCCGGGGATCGGCAAGAGCCGACTGGCGGCGTACGCGGCGAACGGTGCGCACGGCGTGGGGTTCGCGGTGTGCTGGGGCGCGTGCAACGAGGATGTCGGGGCGCCGTATGAGCCGTGGATCGAGGTCTGCACGCAGCTGGTGGAGCGCGCGCCGGCGGAGGTGGTGGCCGCGCACGTGGAGCGTCATGGCGGCGAGGTCTCACGTCTGGCTCGGAATCTTGCTCGGCGAAGACAAGATGCCCCGCCGCCGCAGGCCTCTGACCCGGAGACGGAGCGGTTTCTGTTGTTCGGGGCGGTCGCCGGCCTGTTGGCGGAGGTGTCCGCGTCGGTTCCGATCTGCGTCGTGCTCGATGACTTCCACTGGGCAGATGGCCAGTCGGTGGCTCTGCTCAAGCACGTCGCACGCACCGCCGGGGAGGCCGCACTCGCGGTGATCGTCACCTATCGCGACTCCGATCTGGGCAAGGACCATCCGCTGACGGGCGTGCTGGCGGATCTCCGGCTGCTGGAGGGGGTGGAGCGGATCGCGTTGCACGGTCTCGGCGCCGACGAGGTCGCGCAGGTGCTCGCCTCGGCCGCCGGTCATGAGCTCGACGAGGACGGGATAGGGCTGGCGGGAGAGATCGCCAGCGAGACTGACGGGAACCCGTTCTTCGTGGGTGAGGTGCTCCGCAGCCTGCTCGAGTCCGGCCGGCTGTTGTATGACGAGGACTCCGGTCGGTGGACGGTCGATCGGTCGACGGCGCTGGGCCTGCCCGAGAGCGTGCGCGAGGTCGTCGAGCGGCGCGTCGATCGGCTCGCAGGGGAGGCGCGTGACGCGCTGACCCTCGCCGCTGTGATCGGCCGTTCGTTTGATCTTGAGCTGCTCACGCACGTTGTTGACAGCGATGAGAGCCGGCTATTGGATCAGCTCGAGGGGGCGGTCGCCGCGTCGCTGCTGGAAGAGTCGACGGAGCACGTGGGTCGGTTTCGGTTCGTGCACGCGCTGATCAACCAGACGCTGTACGAGGGACTCGGCGCAACGCGACGCGCGCGGATTCACCAGCGCGTCGCACAAGCGCTCGAGGAGCTATACGCCGCGGACCCCGGCGAGCGACTTGGGGAGCTGGCGTTGCATTGGCGGCTGGCGACGGCGACGGTCGACAGGCCGAAAGCGGCGAACTATGCCGCGCGGGCGGGCCAGCGGGCACTCGACAGCCTCGCCCCTGCGGAGGCGCTGAGGCTGTTCGGGGACGCGGTCGAGTTGCTCGGACCCGGTGACACGGTCGAGCGCTGCCAGGCGCTGATCGGGCTCGGCGAGGCTCAGCGTCTGACAGGTGACGCGGGGTCCCGGGAGACGCTGCTTGAGGCATCGCGCATCGCCTCAACGGTCAACAACGCTGAGTTGGCAGCAAAGGCCGCGCTCGCGAACAGTTCCGGGCTTGTCACCGTGATCGGTGAAAGTGACACAGCGAAGCTTGCCGCAATCGAACGGGCGCTCGTGCTCGACGATGGGTCCGATCTGGGCCGGCGAGCGCGCCTGTGCGCACTCCACGCGATGGAGCTCGTCTTCGACCCGGCCGAGGTCGAGCATCGGCGAGCGCTCGCCGGCGAGGCGATCTCACTCGCTCGCCGAGCCGGTGACCCCGGTGCGCTCGCGCACGTCCTGCACAACGCGTTCCAGGCCGTATGGTCGGCCGACACACTCGCGCGGCGCGTGGCAATCGCTGATGAGCTGAATAGTGTCGCGAGCCGGATGCAGGATCCGGCCCTCCAGTGGTGGGCGAGTTACTCCGAGCTCATCGTCTCGTTGGAACTGGGTGAGATTGAGCGCGCATCGGCCGCGATCAGGCGCGAACAACAGGTCGCGGACGAGCTCGGACAGCCGGCCCTGCTCTGGCTCGCTTCCGCGCACAGCGCAACTCTGGAGCTGTTGCGCGGCGACCTCACGACCGGAGAAGGGCTGGCGGAGCGGGCATTTCACCTAGGCCAGGACGTCGATGCTCTCAACGCGGCGTTGTACTACGGTACCCACCTGTCGTTTGTGAGGGCTTGCCAGGGCCGGGGCGCGGAGGTCGTCGCGATGCTGGAGGAGAGCGTGGCCGCGCAACCCGGCATTCCCGCCTGGCGTGCCGGGCTCGCCCATGTCTACTGTGGGCTTGGTCAGTTCGACAAAGCCGCGGCGATCGTGCAGGACGCGGCCCGGGACCGGTTCGAGCACATCTCGTGGGATCCGGTGCGAGTCACCACGCTCGCGTTCTACGCGGCCGCAGCCGCGCAGTCAGGGTGTAGCGAGGCGGCGGCGATTCTCTACGACCTGTTGGATCCGTGGGACGACCAGCTTGCGACCACGGACACCCTGAACTACGGGCACGCGAGGTTGTACCTCGGAGAGCTCGCCCACACAATCGGCAGGGACGAGCTCGCCATCGAGCATCTCGAGTTCGCCTGTCGCTTCCACGAGGACCGCGGGCTGCTCTTATGGGCCGCCGAATCGCACGTGTGCCTCGCGCAAGTGCTCACGCTGCGCGACGACGCGGAGCGCATGCGCGAACACGCCGGGCGTGCTCTGGAGCTCGCGCGCAAGCACGGCTACGGCACGATCAAACCGAGAGCTGCCGCACTGCTCGACGGCACCGCAACCGAGTATCGCTCGCGCGCGAAGAACACCAACCGGTAGCCGCCGGCGTGATGGTGTGACGGGCTCTTGCGGTAATTGATTGCCGGTCCTAGTGGTCGAGGCCTTCAAGGCCGAGTACGGTGAAGTGATCGATGATGAACGACGCAAGCCGCGGCGGTCAGCGCGGCAGCTCGCCCGCGCGGTGCAAGGCGGCCGGGACGTCGGTGCCGCGCTGCGGCACCTGGATGCTCATGGGTCTGAGCCTGAAGCTGCGGGACTAGCGGACGCACTGGCCCGGTTTCTCGTTGCGCGGTGCGATTCGCACCATGCGGGTTGGCGAGTGGTACGCCAGGTCGTCGTTGATTCGGCGGCCGACGCCCCGTGGGAGAAGTGCGCCCGACGCGCGGTACCGCTGGTATCAGACGATCTCGTCCGCCTTGCCGGTGATCGTGGCCGAACGCCGTTGGTGCGCGCCCAACATATCGCCGCGCAGCGCCGTGCTGAACAGATCGCCGTTCACGTCGATCAAGCCGCCGTCTTGGCGGATCTGCGGCTGGGATGTGCGGCAGGGACTCCCGAACGTTGGCGCATCGCTCTGACTTCCGCGGTCGGTGCCCGATCGCGTGAGCAGGTCGCGCGCGCGCTCGATCGCTCGCTTCGCGATTAGCCAGCGCGGATTCGCTGCGGGCGGTCCCTATCGGCTCGCGGTTCACGCACCAGGAAAGAAAACGGCCGCCCCGAGTGACTGGGGCGGCCGCAAAAAAATCGATGCTCGCGCGAGATCTTTGGCGAGAAGTGCACGGGCACCGACCCCACGAGGGTAGCTGATGCACGGCTGGGGTGAGCCTCGGTGTTTTCTCGCGACGAGGCCTGGTGTGTAGTGTGCTGGACGAGAGGCGCACCCTGGTCGGGGCCGGGGCGAGAGTCTCGACCTCACCACTAAACGCCTGGCCCCGCCAG
Organism: Solirubrobacteraceae bacterium; assembly: GCA_036490435.1. GTDB lineage: Bacteria > Actinomycetota > Thermoleophilia > Solirubrobacterales > Solirubrobacteraceae > Palsa-465. Next base: position 6,550 of record DASXDW010000005.1, on the reverse strand, counting down.
GTAGACAGGACGGTCGTATGACCGCAGAACGCACACCCGTCGTGTTCGTCCACGGACTGTGGCTGCACGCCAGCAGCTGGGAGCCTTGGTTGCAGCTGTTCCGCGATTCCGGCTATGAGCCGGTCGCTCCCGGCTGGCCGGGGGAGCCGGCGACGGTCCAGGAGGCTCGCGAGCATCCTGACCTCGTCGCCAACATGAGTATCGACGACGCAACGGCGCATTTCGCCGAAATCATCGGCTCGCTGGACGCCAAGCCGGTCATCATCGGCCACTCCTTCGGCGGTCTATTTACCGAGAAGCTGTTGGGTGAGGGTCTCGGGGTGGCCGGCGTCGCGATCGACCCGGCCCAGATCAAGGGCGTCCTGCCCTTGCCGCTGGCTCAGCTCCGCTCTGCGTTGCCGGCGCTTGGTAACCCGGCGAACCTGCACAAGGCGGTCTCGCTCACCGCCAAGCAGTTCCGGTATGGGTTCGGCAACGAGCTCTCCGAAGAGGAGTCAGACGCGTTGTTTGACCAATGGGCGATTCCGGGGCCGGCTCGCGTCGTGTTCCAAGCCGCTGCGGCGAACTTCGCGCTGCATTCACAAGCGAAGGTCAACACCGGCAACGAGGAGCGCGGGCCGCTCCTGCTGATGTCCGGCAAGCAGGACCACACGGTTCCTGACGTGACGACGCGGTCCACCCTCAAGCAGTACCGGGACTCGACGGCGGTCACGGAACTGAAGCAGTTCGAAGGCCGCGGTCACTCGCTGACGATCGACAGTGGATGGCGCGATGTCGCCGACGCGACCCTCGAGTGGCTGGCGCCGATCACTGGTCACGAAGCGCCGGCTCGAGCCAGCATCAGCTGAGCAACGGAGAATCGCTCCCGGCCGCCGCCGCCGCGTTCGTGGCTACCGGCCTCATGTGTTGCCGCGCGCCTTGCGGCTATTCCGTTGGTTTGGTCGGAGCGATGCTCACGTGACGTTCAACGCGGCGGTCGGGCACCAGCCACATCAGCGCCACGCCGACGTACATGGCGAGGGCGAGCCACCGATTAGCGAACGACAGACCAATCCCGACGCAGTAGAGCAGAGGCGAGATCTTGCCCTTCACATCCGAACCGATCGCGGTGCGAAGCACCGAGCGGCCGCCCTCGGCACGGAGCAGCATCGTCTGCAGGATGTAGTACGCGAGCGCGGCGCAGAGCAAAACGATCCCGTAGACGGCGGTCGGGGTCGACGGAAACCGGTGCTCGCTCATCCACGCGGTGCTGAACGGAATCAAAGACAGCCAGAAGAGCAGGTGCAGATTGGCCCACATCGCTCCGCCAGTCACTCTGGAGACGGCGGCCAGCATGTGGTGGTGGTTGTTCCAATAGATCCCGAGGTACACGAAGCTGAGCGCGTAGGCCAGGAGCACCGGCAGTTCATGCGCTAACGAATGCCACGAGGTCCCCGCCGGGGTGCGCAACTCGAGCACCATGATCGTGATCAGGATCGCGATCACACCATCGCTAAACGCCTCCAGCCGACCCTTGGGCACGGCGTGAGCCTAGCTCCGATCAATGCCGAGACAGCCCTCCGGGTGTCGCTAACGCCGTGCTCCTAGGGCTGAGACGCGACAGCGAGTCCGAATGGAGTCCCTTCGGAGTCTCGACAGATCGCCCATCGCGAGCCGGGATGGATCACGCTGCCCCCGAGGGTGCTGACGCGGGCCAGCGCCGCTTCCATGTCAGCAACGGTGAAGTACGGCAGGGAGGCCGTGTCGCCGGGGCCGGCGCCACGCTCGTGAATGCCCAAAGCGGGACCCACGCCGCGGGTTTGCCAGCCGCGCCCCTCGACCTCCGTGCGCTCGGCGAGTTCGCCACCGAACAGGCCCGACCAGAACCGACGTGCGCGGTCCGGGTCATCAGCTGGGAACTCGATAAGACCGAGCGGTCCGCTCATGTCTCAGACCATAGTGGTCTGCGGGTCGACTGGGCCGAACCGGCCACTGCCGTCCCGGTCGGGACGACGTTTGCGGCGCAAGCCGTCCTCGCGGAACCCTCGGGCTGGCGGAGGTCATCCGCTGGGAACTGAAAGCTGTGCGATTCCTCCATACGGCATCTCACGCGCTACATCAGCCGTGACTATTGAAGACCCCCGCCCGCATCGCACGGTTCTTGCCTCCAATGCGCCCCGCATTTTTCGCCTGAACTGCAGCTTCCGCGGGTAGGTGGTCGCCTTCGCGGAGATCGCGCCGAGTATCGGGCGCGGTCTCGGCGAAGTGCTGCTCGGGCTCAAGCGATCCGCTCAAGCGATCTGTCGTGCACCACTTGCAGCCCAGCAGTTCGCCCTGCACGATGAGGCCCGCTGCCAGCACGACCTTGCGAAGTTGATCTGACACGCGGTCCTCGACGGTCACGACCATGTCAACCTCCGCACTCAGGGGCTTGACACGCGCAACGTATATGCGCCCAAGGTCCTGGCTGATGTCGTCCTCGATGATCAGTGTCGGTTCGCGCGCTCGTGCCCGTACTCCGATCGATACGGCGACCTCGCGGACGAGCGATGACGGCGTGAAGGGCCGGCGCATCGCGATCGCAAAACGCGTATGACCTCCCCCGTCCGATGCGAGCCGCTGTGCCGAGTCGGCAGCATGTAGGGCGACCTCCTCGAGTCCTCGGGTAACCGGTCACCGGAATTGGCCGTTCTCTTCTACGCGACGGACGACAAGCGTGCCGTCTGGCAAGTCGAACGGTTGATCCGACCGGCCGGCTTTGAGCCCGTGAAGGTCGGCGGCGTCGAACAGTCCGCTCGACTCGAGGTGGGCGGCGACCTTCACGATCTCGTGGTCGGCCCCGCGGAGGCACGGTCATTGATCCATGGGAGCTGATCGCCTCGTCGCCATGGCCGGCCAGCTTCGCGGGAAGGCGGCTCGGCAACTGGGCGCCTAGGGCGGGCGCGAAATCCATGGCGGCGCATAGGCACAGCCTCGACACCAGAGCGCAATCTGCATGGCGAACGTTGCGCGGGCCACGGAGCCGAGCCCCAGGTCGTCCTGCCAGTTTTGCTCCACCGACACCTTCGCACAGCCCCAGTGAGTGCGAACGATGTGCGTACACCCTATTTGCGACGCGTCCGGCGAGTCGGTTTAGCACGGCCCGTCGGCTCGAGGTCGCGTCCGCAGGTAGATCCGGCTTCCGCGGGCGTGGTCGCATGCGACTGCTGCTGGTGAGACACTGAGCGTCGTGGGATTCGATCGCGCGGTGCTGTTTCGTGTGGCGACGAGCGAGCGGCTGGAGCGCGCCGTCAAGACCGTGCCATTAGGTGAGGCGGCGGCGTGGCGCGCCGCGTCGCGCTACGTCGCCGGTCGATCGCGAGGCCAAGCGCTGGCCACCGCGACCGCGCTTCTGGACCACGGGCACGCGGTCAGCGTCGACTTGTTCGGCGAGCGGGTGAGCGATCCCGGGGCCGCTGACCGGGTGGTCGAGGAATACGTCGAGCTGGCCGGCGCGCTGCCACCGCCAGTTTCCGAGGCGTGGTTGTCGGTGGACTTGACGCATCTCGCCTTGGACACGGACGCCGGCGCGGTGGCAGACCGTCTCGCCATCATTGCGCGCGCTCTTCCCGCGGGCCGCCGTGTCCAGGTCGGTGGCGAGGACGCCCTCCGCAGCGACGCGGTCGTGGCCTGCGTGCTGGACGTCGCGGCACGTGGCCTGGCCGACCGGCTCGGCGCCACCGTGCAAGCGAACCTCCTGCGCTCAGCGGCCGACGCGGATGCGCTGGCCGACGCCGGCGTGCACGTCCGGCTGGTCAAGGGCGCGTACGTCGAGGCAACCGGGGCCCACCCCCACGGGGAAGCGACCGATGTGGCCTTTCTGCGCCTCGGCTTCCGCTTGGTCGAGCGCGGCGCGACCTGGGCGATGGCCACCCATGACGGTCGGCTGCGCGAGGCGCTGCTGCTCGCTCACGGGCCACTGGCGGTCGAGCAGCTCTTCGGAGTACGCCCCGAGGTTCTCGACGAGCTGCACACCCGCGGCATCCCGACCCGGGTCTACGTCCCCTACGGCCCCGACTGGTACCGCTACTGGCTGCGCCGGGTCGCCGAGTCCCGCGGCTCTTGACGACCCGACCGTCAGCGTCAGTTCAAGGATCCCTGGGTTCGCGCGGTGATCGCCGGTTGAGGGCTGTACGATCCTCGACCGCGCGAAGCGCTGCGCTGTCCTGCCCCTCAACCGATCGGACCGGAACTCATGACCCACCGTTTCTCTGCCGCGACGATCCGGGTCGTCGCCGTCGCGTTGGTCCTCGCCATCGCACTGGCTGTGGTGACTGGAAGCGCCCTGCGCGCACAGGCCAAGTCCACGGCGTCCGCCGGCTCGCACAAGGCGTTCAGCGTCAGCATCGTCAACCACGACTTCGGCTCTGACGGCGCCAAGGGGAGCTTCTCAGCCAAGTTGAGCCCGGCCGCCCATGTGGTGGCGGCGCTCATGTCGGCCGTCACCGGCGTGCCGTACACGCAGATCGCCAAGGGCGGCTCCTTCATCGCCAAGGATGCAGCCAGCAGCAAGGCGGGACTCGCGGTCGTCAAGTTTGCAGATCACGCACTCGGCGCAGCGTGCGTGAAATGGAGCGGCACCTCCGGCGCGTATGACCCGAGCAAGGGCTATCTCGCCGTCAACGGCTCGCTGAGGATCATCGGCGGTACCGGAGCGGCGGCGCACTGGAAGGGCAACCTGACCTTCAAGCAGACCGGCGTGACCGGCACGGACACGCTCGTCTTCAGCGCGTTGGCCACCGGGTCGACCGGTCCCGCCCACGGGCTCACCGCCGCCTGCAAGGCGGTCACAAAGCTCAAGGGGTAGCCAAGAGCCCCGCGCCGACCACCTGCTGTACGGGTCGGAGCTCGGCCTACGCGATTCGTTAGCGACGTCGTGGTGCAGCCCGCCGCTCAGATGCGGCGCACTCCACGCACAGAACAGCGTCGGGCATCGCCTTCAACCGCCCGCGCGTAATTGCAGACCCACACGCGTCGCATATTCCGTAGGTCCCCTCATCAAGCTTCGCCAGCGCTCGCTCGGTCCGGTGCATCCCACGCTCAAGCGAGTCGCCGACGCCAACGTCAGTCAAACGGCTCACCGCCTCAGACGTGCCATCGCCGATTCGCTTGCCGAATCCCACCGCGCTACCACGTTCAGGACGCTCAGCGAGCGCGGCCAGCCGCTCCCGCGCACGATCCCTACGGTCTTCGAGTTCGTGGCGTATCGCGTCGAGGTTCAGATCGCCATTGCCGGCAGGCACGGACATCTCCTAGTTCTACACCCGCGACGAGCCAGCCGTTCGCAGGGCCGATCGTTCAGCTTGCATAGCCACTGGGTCATATAACTGACGAGTAATGCTAATCTCGCGTAGGCACGAGCATGAAGATCACCGCCTGGGAAGGAGGCGACGATGTCTGTGAATCCGATCCGCGTGCCCGACCTGTCCTTGCGGCCGCACCAGCTGACCGTCGAGCGTGCGATGGCAGCGCCATCCGACGTCCTCTTTCGAGCGTGGACAATCGAGTTTGATCGGTGGTTCGCTGCGCCGGGCTCGGTGCTGATGACGGGCGCGGTAAACACGCCGTTCTTCTTCGAGACGGAATTCGCGCCGGAGCCGGGGCAGAGCGTGACCCGCCATCAACACTACGGCCGCTTCCTTCGGGTCGAGCCCGACACGCTGGTCGAGCTGACATGGGTCACCGGCGCGGGCGGGACCGAGGGCGCCGAGAGCGTCGTGACGGTGGAACTCACGCCGGACCGGGACGGCACGCAGCTGCGACTGTCGCACGCGGGGTTTCCGACTGCGGCATCGTGCGAGGCGCACGCTGCCGCCTGGCCGCTCGTGTTAGAGCAGCTCGACAACAGAATGGTCTAGAGCGGTGCCGATGTCGGTCATCTTCGACGTTCTCGTGGAGGAGAACCGCCGGCGGATCCTCGAGCTCGTGCGCGAGCGCCCCCGTGCCGTCGGCGAGCTAGTGCGCGAGCTGGGGCTCACGCAGCCCGGGACCTCGAAGCATCTGCGGGTGATGCGCCAAGCTGGGCTGCTCGAGGTGCGCCCCGACGGCCAGCGGCGAATCTATGAGCTGCGGGCAGAGCCGCTCGCCGAGCTCGACGCGTGGCTCGAGCCCTACCGAGTGTTGTGGAGCGCGAGCTTGGACGCGCTCGAACTCAATCTCGACACGAACACCACTGGTCCCCCGGTGACGATCTGGATTCTCGGCAGTCGCCGATGATCAAGAGATGCGTCCACGGGCCGGTCTTGCCCCGTGGACGCACCAGATGATGCGCCCCGACTCCCTGGTCTTCGCGCCCCTATCAACCTCTATCGGCACTCGCGTCGGAAACCTTTAGCAAGAATCATGAGGTTTTATAGGTCATGAGCCTTTATCCCTAGTGGGACTGGCGCTAGGGAGGGGTGAAGCCGCGGGAGGCGTTGCAGGCGCGTTGTGCTGCGCCGGCCCCGGGCGATCTCGCCCGTCTCGGCCTCGCGCCACGCTCGCAGGAGGAGCGCCACCCAGGCCCGGTAGGGGCGCCACGATTCGGTGATCT
>DASXDW010000222.1:0-14366 GCA_036490435.1 Solirubrobacteraceae bacterium | reverse complement strand
ATGATCGGCGTTAGGGTAGCCTAACGGGGTTGCTTACGCTGTAAGCGCAGGGCGCGCCTGGTTGGTTGGGGGTCGCGACGCGGAAGGCGTACCCTGGGGGTATGAATCCAGATCCTGAGCGCTTCAGCCTGCGCAACTGCTCGCGATGCGGGGCTGAGCTGTACCGGAGGAAGGGCAAGCCGACGGGCGTCTGCCACGATTGCGGCGGCGAGCGGCTTTACGAGGCTGCGCGAGCGTCGGTTGAGAGGGCCGGCCCCACCTACGTGAAGGTTGTGCGCGGTCAGCTTCGCCACTGGTTGGCGGAGGCTCAGCGCGTTGGCGTGGAGTTGCCTGCTACGCTCCCCCGCGACTAGCGCGCGCTGCATCGCCGCCCACCCGCCACAGGAGGTGCAGCAGCATGGCAGTCAAGGCAACGGCATCGGATGCGGCGGCCGCCTGGGCCTCCGGTTTCGGTGCGGCCGGCACGAAGTACACCGCCGGCATCAACGCGGTCACCGTCGCTCCCGGCCAGCTCGCGGCCAACCAGAAGGCCGCCTACCTCGCCAACGTCCAGGCATCCGCAAACATCTGGGCGTCGAAGGTCGCGGCCGTCGACCTCGGCACGTGGAAGACCGCGGCCACCACGACCGGTGCAAGCCGGCTCGGCTCCGGCGCCACGAAGGGTCAGCCGAAGGTGCAGGCGTTCATGCAGAACTTCATCCCGCAGCTCAGCTCGATCGTCGGCAGCCTGCCGGCACGCGGCACCTTCGACCAGAACCTCTCCCGGTTCACCGCCTACGCGCAGGCCCTGCACGCCAAGAAGGGATCCTTCTAGCCATGGGCCTCGCTCTCATCACCGACGTCGCCGCGGCCTCCAACCCCTCGAGCAGCGTGACTGCGGCGACGGCCGGCGCCGGCAGCTCGCTGACGGTTCGCAACTCATCGCTCACCTCGCCCGTCACGCTGCTCGACATGTGGCGCAAGGGCGCGACGGCCGGCATCGTGCAGCTCGTCTCGCCGAAGCTCGTCCCGATCAGCCACGGCATCCAGTACGCCTGCCCGGCCGCCCTCGCCGACTTCCTGTTCGGCGGACCGCCCTACCAGCCGCTCACCCCCCAGGACATCCTCCAACTGTCCCTGACCGGCGGGGGGTCCGAAACCGACCTGGGGGTCATCCAGTCCTATTACCAGGACCTGCCCGGCGTGTCGATGACGCTCAAGATGCCCGGCGACATCGCCGGCCAGACCGAGTTCATGTTCGGCTGGGAAGTCAACACGACAGCCTCGGCGACCGAGGGCGATCAGGCGTCGACCGTCATCACGAACCTCTATGACGGCTCGACGGCAAACCGCTGGTATGCGGTGCTCGGATACACGGTCGACGCCGCGCTGGCGACGGTCGGGATCTCCGGCATCGACACGTCGGCAAGCTACATCGCGGGCCCCGGCGACACCGACCGCTTCAAGACCCGCAACTACTTCGCGGACCTCTCGATGCGGACCGGGATGCCATGCATCCCGCTGTGGAACGCGGCAAACAAGTCGAACACCAACGTCGTGACGACCGACTCAGCCGCCTCGACGACCGCGAACGTGACGCTCGTGCTCGCGCAGCTCGTCGCGTCCTACAACCCCTAGGGGGCGACGACGTGAAGATCAGCGAGCTGACAGCCCTATTCGCGAAGGTGCAGAACATCGCCGGTGACGTTGAGGTAGCACTCAAAAACGTGGAGAGCGAGGCGGAAACCGTCATCACCGACCTGACGATCCACCTCAGCCCAGCCGACGGTGCGACCAACGGCGGGCTGACGATCGAACACGCGACCGCCGGACCCCCACCGCCGGTACCACAAGCGGACACCGCCCCCGCCGCTGACGTGGCGGACGGGCCGCCGACCGAATCGTGACCGGTCAGCTGCCGCGCGTAATCAGCACCGTCACCGCCACCGCGGTGACGGACGGGGGCGCGACCGAAACGGTCGTGATCGTCTCCGGAGCGGTGTCGACAAACACCGTCAACGACACCGTGACAGTGTTCGGGATGATTGACATCACGCCCGGCACGAGCGCCACCGCAGTCGTCGTCAAGGTCTACCGTGGCGCCACGAAGGCGGGCACGCAGATCGGAGCGACCGAGACAGGCACATTGGCGGCCACGGCGCACGGGGCGATCCCGTTCGCGTTCTCAGACCAGCCCGGACTCGTCGCCAGCCAGCAATACTGCGTCAGTGTCACCGAAACCGCCGCCGCCGCGGACGGCACCGTCAACGTCGCCACACTTGCCGGCTACGTCAGCTAGGCGGCCACGACAGTGCGCCAGCTGATCACGCGGCAGGTCGACAAGCCGGCAGAGGGCGCGGACTGGACGTTCGTCCCCTCGGCCGGCGACAGTGTCCGGCTACTGGCGATCACCGCCAAGCTTGTGACCAGCTCCGCGTCTGCGAGCCGCGCCGTCGTCTTGCAGGCCGTCGACGAGAACGGCCTGATCCTGGACGCGTTCCCGACCGTCGATGCGCAGGTGGCCTCAAAGACGGTGCTCTACGTGTGGGACGACGCCTCGACGATGAGCTCGGCCGGATCTGACAGCCTGACGTTCACGCAGGCGGTGCCGAAATTCTGGCTGCCGCCGCAGACGACGATCAAGACCGTCACGGCCCTGATCGACACCGACGACCAGTGGTCGAATATCGTCGCCACCTTCCACGTCACCGACGCGTTGCGCTGGGCCGAGGCCGAGGCGCTGATCGACCAGCTTGGCAGTATGCTCAGCCCCAATGGCTGAGCGCGTCCTGCAGTACACCGCGACCATCCCGGCGGGCACCGCAATCGACGCGCCCGCCACCGTCACGTTCCCGCTCGACGGGTGGGACATCGAAACCATCGACCTGCAGGTACCGCCTGGGCCCGCCGGAACGATGGGGTTCTACCTCGCCAACAATGGCCTTCCCTGGGTCCCGCGCAATAACGGCGAATGGCTGGTCTGGGATGACGAGAAACTGACGGTCATCCCGACCGGCTACCCGTCCGGGTCGGGCTGGGGCGTCACCGGCTACAACCTCGGCAACTGGGACCATGCCGTGATCGTCCGCTTTCACGTCAACCCCGTCGCCTACGGGGCCCCCGCAAACTCGCCGTACGTCATCACCTTCATCGAACACGACGTCAAACCACACACCCTGGTCGTGATATGAGCAACCTTGACACGCCCGACTATGTGCGCGGATCGGTCAGCGCCGACCGGCTGCTCGCCAGCCTCAGCAACCCGGCATTCACGGTCACCGTGCCGCTCGCCCCCAACGTCGAGGTCATCTGGATCTTCGGCCAGGGCGACGTTGACCCGCTCCCCACCATCGTCGGCGCCGACTCAGGGTTCAGCTATCCGGCGTTCTGGGCGCCGTGGCAAGGCCCGAACGTCGTCAACTGGTTCTCCGTCGTCGCCATCGTCACCGGCGCGCTCGACGAATCACTGATCATCACATGGACGAACGCGCCGTCCAACCGCTGGTATGTCGTCGCCGACACCGGCGGACGGTTCGTCATCGACGCCGCCCTCTCAGCCACCATTCAGATCCCCAGCCTGCCAGCCCCCGACTCGGCCGTCCAGATCGCCGGCACCGACGGCACCGACCTGCGCGTCCTGCTCACCGACACGGACGGCAAGCTCCAAGTCGCCGGGTCGACGTTCCCAGCCGTCTACGGGACGCCGGGGGACGTCGCACCCGCCGATGCGCTGCAGGTCGGCGGCAGTGACGGCACCGACCTGCACGTCATCAACGTCGACAGTGACGGCACCCAATACACCGAGGATGTCGTGGTCGGCCTCGCAACAGGACTTCCGGCCGCTGCCGCACCGTTCCGTGCCATGCAGGTCGGTGCCACCGACGGCACCGACCTGCGCGCCCTGCGCGGCGACCAGCAGGGTGTGCTCTACGCGATCGGTGCGATACCAAACACCGCTGCCGGTGATCATCCGCCGGTCGAGCTCTCCACCGTCGGCGGCGGATACACCCTGACGTCAACCGTCCTCGCCGCACCCGGGGCGGGCATGCGCTACCGGCTGTTCTTCGCGCAGCTCGCGCCGATCACCGCGGGCCTGGTGGTCTTCCTGCAGGACAGCGTCAGCAGCGCCCTCTACGGATTCTCAGGCCTCGGCGCCGTCGAATCGGTCCCCTACCCCGGCCAGGGCATCCCAATGGCAACCGATGCGGCCCTCAACCTCGTGTTCGGCACCGGCGCTGGGACAGCCTACGCGTTCGTCGCCTACACTCTGGAAACCGTCTAGCCCGTCGCCCACAACCCGGAGGGGACCATGTCAAACTTCCTGCAAAACCTGTCGCACCTACTGATGGCAACCGTCGTGATCGCCGCCGCCGTCATCCTCTCAGCATTGAACGTGATCACCGGCGGCGAGGCCGTCGCGATGATCGCTGGTGCCGGGGGGTTTTCGCTGGGCGTCGGCGGCGCATCAGCATCGAACTCCGCCGCAGCCCCGACGGTGAGCGCATCTACCGCTTCAACTGGCGAGTCAACGGTGACGGTCACCCCCAGCACCGTCGCCCTGACCCACCCGGCCGTGGCAGCAATGCAGCCGACGACCCCGCCGCCCGCAACAGTGGCGGAGAGCAACTAGAGGGACCATGAGCACCAACGACTCGGCCGGTCATGCGGTCGGCAAAACCGGACCGACCGGCCCGACCAGCACCACCACCACGCAGGGCCCGACCGGCCCGACCGGTGCCGGCGGCGGATCCGGCGCCCCCGGCTCCCCCGGCTACATCGCACCCCCCTCAAGCCATCCTGCGGCGCACGCGAAGCCATGGCAGGAAACCCCGCAGGGATCGGGCCTCACCCACGGCTACGATGTGCTGCGCACCGCGTTCGCGGTCACCATGCCCAACCAGCGCCAACAATTCGAAACGCTGGCACACCGTCCGATCGGAGGCTAGCCGCCCATGGAAAGCTCAGGAAGCAACGCCAAGATTACCGTGCCCCCAGGGGTCAGCGTCGGCAACGGCCGTGAAACATCGCAAACCAACGCGCAGGGCCAGGTCGTGCAGGGCATGGTGTTCTCAATCACGACGAAGGGCGGATCGACCACCAACGTGTTCGTGCCGTACTCCGAGATCCATGACACTGCCGCGGTCGGCCAGTTGATCACCAAGCGCGTCAACGCAATCGACGCGATCACCGGCTAGGCAGCCACCGTGCAGTGGGCGCTCGTCGGCGGATTGGGCGAGGCGGGCACCGCGTTCGCCCTGTTCGGACTGCTACTGATCGTCGCAACCCTGATCACCGCGATCGGCGCGGCCATCGAAGCGACCAGCATCCCGATCGTCTCCAGTGGCCTCGCCTCGATCTGGCGTGGCCTCACCGGCCCCGTCGTCAACTGGCTGAACGGTGCCGCGAACGAGCTGCTCAGCGACGCGCAATGGTGGATGCGTGGCATCGGCTGGATGCTGACCCAGATGTTCGATGGCGTCAAGGATGCTGTGAACGCCGTTGTCGGCAACGTCGAATACCTGTACAACACGGCGATCCCGGCCGCGACCGCGCACGCCAAGAGCAGCGCCGCCGGCTACACCAACGCGCAGACCGTCACGATCAACAACGAGATCGCCGCCGCCCGCACCGACGCGCACAACATCACCACCAAGGCCGCCGCCCAGGCCGCCGTCAAGGAGGCCGAGGCCGTCTCGACCGTGCACCGCCAGCTCGTCGCACTGTCCGCGGACAATCTGATCAAGGCGCAGGACTACGCCGACACCGTCCAGGGCACCGCCGAGCATTACACGCGCACCCAGGTCGATGCTGCCGCCAGGGCGTTGACCGGCTCGCTCGGCGCCGTCGAAGCCTACCTTGAGGGGTTGATCTCCACGCGGCCGGGTGCGACCGGCGCGACCGGCAAGGCCGGCACGACCGGTGCGACCGGGGCGGCCGGCACGACCGGGGCGACCGGCGCGGCCGGCACGAGCGCCGGGACCGGCACCCTCGCCGGTGACATTGCCATCCCGACCGGTGCGGCCGTCCCTGACGTCAGCATCGAGGACATCGTCGCCGGGACCGCGGTCGTGTCGATCGGTGCGGCCGTCGCCGTCATCGCCCGCGAGTTCGAGGAGTGCGCCGTCACCAGCTGCGCCGGCAACAACAACTTTGGCAACCTGCTCAACGCCGCCCTGGGCCTGATCAGCCTCGCCGACCTCGCCGTGTTCCTGAACGCCGTGATCAGCAACCCCGCCACCGCCGTCACGACATACAAGGACCAGATCCAGTCGGATGTGCAGGGCGTCGTCGGGGCGAGCACCGACGTGTGGACGGCGATAGAGTCGGTGCTCGGCATATGAGCACGCAACCCCCGCCGCAGCATCGTGTCGCATCCAAGCTTGCGCAGCTGTTGGGCGAGACGATCATGCACCACGCCCCCGAGACCGCAAGGATCGGAGCCAAGGCCAGCCGTGAAGAGATTGACGACTGGCTCGAGGGCCTGGAGCAGCACAGCGTCCGGTTCGTCACACCGTTCCTCGCGAACATGCTGGAGAACTCCGATCCGCCCCCGGAGGTTCGCGCCCTCCTCGAGGAGGCGCTCAACCCGACCGCCCAATTCTCCGCGACGCTGCTCCAGATCTTCCTGTGGGGCATCATCTCGTCGATCATCGGTGCGGCAACCGGCCCGTTCCTGCAGGGCATCACGAACAAGCTGTCCCAGGCCGCGGTATGGGGCGCGTCGGACGACACGACCGTCCCGGAAACATCGGGCTCGACGACCTACCGAACGTCGGGACTGGCCGGCATCGCCCGGCCCCTCGATCCGGCGACGATCGCGACCGCCGTCGGGCGTGGCCTGAACCTCGGGGACCCGCCGACCGTCGACGTTCCCGACTGGGCGTACGGGGAAGCCTCGCAGCTCGGCATCAGTGCGGAGGAGGTCAACCTGCAGGCGTCGATCATCGGCCTGCCACCCGCGCTGCAGGAGCTGTTCGAAATGTACCGGCGCGGCATCATCACCCTCGACCAGGTCAAAACCGGTTTGCGGGAGGGCGACTTCCGTGACGACTGGATCGACTACGCCACCCAGCTCGTCGTCGCCTGGCTGACCCCACTGGACTTCGTTCGTGCCGCCGTCCAGGAGCAGATGACCTACAGCGACGCGCGTGAGTGGGCACAGAAAACCGGTCTTGACGTGTCGACCGACCTGCCGGTCGAAACGTCCGGCACCGAGGCGACGCCCGACATGTTCGGGCTGGCGTTCGCGATCAGCGGCCGGCCGCCCGGCCCGGAGCAGCTGGGACGAATGGCGTTGCGCGGCATCATCCCGTGGGCCGGGACGGGCGCGGACGCGACGACCTTCCAACAGGGCATCGCCGAATCGGACGTCAAAACGAAGTGGACGCCCGCCCTGCAGGCCCTCGAAACGTATGTGCCGCCACCGCGAATGGTCGGCACACTGTTCGAGCATGGGGCGATCACCGAGGCGCAGGCCCTGACCTACTGGGAGGATGCCGGCGTCCCGACCGAGCTTGCGCAGGGCTTCCTCTACGCCGCCCAGCAGCAGCATATCGGCCAGGACAAGCTGTTAGCGAAGGGTGAGATCACGGCCGGCTACTACGATCGGATCTTCACGAACGAGCAGGCCACCGAGCTGCTCGGCCTGCTCGGCTTCACCGGCACGGTCGCTGCCGACATGCTGGCCATCATCGACTTCCGTCGTGAGATCTCCGCCATCAACGGCGTGGTCCACAAGGTCGGCACCCTGTACCAGGCGTTCAAGATCAGTGCGGCGAACGCCACCGCCGCGCTCGAGAACGTCGGTGTCAGCGCCGCGCAGGCAGCGAGCCTGATGTCGACATGGGAGACGCTGCGGATCGCGCCGGTCCGTGTGCCCTCAGCGTCCGAGATCGGGGCGGCATACAAGTATCAGACGATCACCGAGGACGAGGGCCTCGCCGCGCTCGCGGAGCTCGGCTATCAGCCGCGTGACGCCGCGATCGTCCTGTCAAGCTACGCGGAGGCGCAGGTCAAGCCGCTCCCACCGGCCGGGACGGGGGTGATCGGATGACCGATCAGAACGCGCCCGTCACCAAGCACTACCGTTCCGCCCGCGAGCACCTCGAGGGCGTCAAGGCGCGCGCGAAGGCAATCCAGGCCCTCCACGCGTTCTGGCAGGCCGAACACTCCCAGCACGCCGCACAACGGCCCGCAGACCCACCACCAGAGGAGACGCCGTGAGCTACGTACCGGATCCGAAGGTCGTCGCGATCGTCGCGACCGTCCTCGAGCACGCCCACGACATCGTCAGCGCCTACGATCACCTGCCGCAACCCGGCCCCGCCCACTTCGACCTGGCGGCGTGCTGCGCGATGGTGCAGGAAGAATCGGGTGGGCGAATGATCTGGGGTGCCGACCCGTGGGATTCGGCCGCCTACCCCAGGGGCCGAGCGCTTCCGATCGCCCTATGCGAGCAGCCGGTGACCGCGGGGGCCTACCAGGCCTACAAGCGCAAGCGCGATCAGGGGTTGCAGCCGCAGGGGTGCGGCATCACGCAACTGACATCGCCGAGCCTGCAGATCATGGCCGAACAGGCCGGCGGATGCTGGGTGCCGTTCTACAACGCCAAGATCGGCTTCCAGGTGCTGCGCGGACTGTTCGCCACGCACACGACCGACGTCGCCGCGTTCGCCGCCTACAACGGTTCCGGACCGGCCGCGGACGCGTACGGCGAGCGGGTCGCTACACTTCAGGCGCAATGGCAAGCCCGACTATCCTAAGCGGCCCGGCGGTCAACGACACGATCGCCACGTTCCTTGACGGGGAGGGCGGCGAGTTCACGGTTGCCCTGTCACGGTCCGGTCACACCGACTGGGAGGTTCGCAGCGTGGCCTACCGTTGGGCGTGCCATAAGGTTGCCAGCGGCGATTGGCAGCCGCACGGCGAGCTGTGCTTCCTCAATCTCCGTCCTAGGCCTTAGACTTTGGGGGCGGCCTGCGGGCTGCCTCCCGGCCGGTCCCGCGGCAACGATGTGCAGATCGAAGCCGCGGGACCCGGCCACCCTTGACAGGGCACAAGTATACGTGTAGATTGGCGCGGTGCCGAACGTGACGATTTACGTGCCGCGCGACCTACACGAGCAGATTCGTGTCCACGACGTCGCGATCTCACGGACCTGCCAGAACGCGCTCAAACAACAGGTCCGCCTCGCCGCCCGCGGCGTCGCGATCAAAACCGGCACCGCGGTCAACAGCGACCGCGACCAGCTCGCCCAGCACGACCCCGCCGGCCGGTCGACCTAGCCCGTGGCCGTCGGCGGCGTCGTTGACTGTCGCGTGTGCGGGAAGTCGTGCAGCTTCGCTGACGGGGTGTGCGCGCGCTGCCGTACCGGCCGTGGCGTTGAGGCGCCGTTCATCGCCCCCGAGCAGATGGCGTTGCCGGGCCTGGGCCCGTCGATCGGTGAGCGGTGGCGCAACCGTGGCACCGAGACGATCGTCGCGATCCTCGGCGTCGAGCAGCGCCGGCAGGGCTGGGTAACGATCCGCGTCGGCGGCAACGTGCAGACCATTCAGATCTCGACGTTGCAGCGCACCTTCGAGCTTATCTAACCAACGCAACGGGAGGCAGCAACCATGCCAGAAACACTACCCGCGGTGATCGCGAAGGGCGAGCTCGTCGCCTACGATCCCGCCCTCTACCCCTCCGAGCTGTTCGCCGACCCTGACGATGCCGGTGACCCGTTCACCACCCGGTTCGCCAAGGCGCAGACGATCGATGAGCTCTTCGATGCCCTGAAGGGCAACACGTCGCAGGGGCTCGTCGGTCGGCGTCTGCAGATCCTCAACGTTCACTGGCGGCTGTTCCAGTCGGACATCGGGTGGATCCCGAACGCGATCTGCGACGCCGCGGACATCGAGACGGGCGAACTGCTGGAGTTCGCGACGACCGGCGGACAGCTCACATCGTTCATCCGCCATGTGCAGCTGATCGGGGCGTTCCCGTTCAATGTGCGGATCACGGAGTCGAAGACCCGCTCCGGCCAGACCGCCCTCAACTTCGAACGGGCTTGACATGGCCCATCCGGGATACGCGCTCACGGTCCACACCGCCGTGATGGTGGCCGCCCTCGAGGGCGCCGCCCGCCACCTCGACCAACTCGCCAAGGCCGGCCAGTGGGACGTCCACTGCGACCGCGTCGCCGACCGGCTCGGCCGCTACGGCATGGGCCGCAACTAGGCGGCCTGGGGATGGCGAATCCACCCTGCATGAGCAGTGACGGCAACTCGGCGGTGTTCGTCGGGACGATGCTCGAAACCGGTGACGCCGTAGCGCTGTGCGATGAGTGCATGGTCCCATGGGCGGCCGCCCTGCTCAACGCGATGACCGGCGTCGACCCGACACCGTTCCTCGTCGCGATCAGTGACGATATCGAGACGGTCGAGCTCGTCGACGTGGACGACGTGGCGGCACCGTCACCCGCCGACCAGGACCTCGACCCTCCTCCGCCCCGCAGCGGGAGGCGTGGCCGTACGTCAGCCGCGTCTCCCGCAGCTGGCACGGTCGCCGACCTTGGCGATGACGCGCCGCCAGTGGTTGCCGGCGAGAACCCTCCCACGGCCTAGCGGTCGTGGGAGGTGGCGGGCGATGACCTTTACCCTGCCTTCAATCCGCTGCTGCGCGGCATGTTCGGCGTCTTCCAGCCCGCCGCGCAGGCCGGCCTGGGGACCGCCGCGATCTGGGAGGACCTGCGCGCCAACGCCGCATCCTGGCAGTTCGCTGCGCAGGGCCGCGAGCAGCCCTACGATCCCGCCGAGCTGCAGGAGGCCGGCCGGGCAATCCTCTCCAGGGAGGGCGTCACCATCCAGGGCGTCAACATCGGCCGTCAACTCGCCGGCAACTGGCTGGGCGCGAGACAGCGCCTGCAGGCTCTGGATGAGGGGGCGCAGATCACCGGGTCGGCGATCTTCTCGCCACCGTGGGCAACGACCGCGAACCTGAATGTGCCGTCACGGTACCGCATTCGCACACAGTGGCAGTTGACACCGGCGAACGGCGAGAGCGTCAGTGTGTGGCGCTCATCGGAGCTGACGACACCGCTCACAACGGTGACCGCGGCGTTGGCGGATACTGAACCGTCAGCGGACGGTGCGCACGGCCTGGAGATCAACCCGGCCGGCATCCCGCCCGAGCTTCTGGACTTCGAAATAGAGCAGATCTAGGGAGGTAGCGATGGATACCCACGAATGTCCCGCCCCCGGCTGTGGCGAGCGGGTGTCGTTTGAGCGGTTCGCCTGCAAGCGTCACTGGTATGCGGTGCCGGGCCCGCTGCGCGCTGAGCTCCTGTATGAATATCGCCGCAACTTCGGCGATCAGGGCTACCTCGACGCCCGCCAGCGCTGTGTTGACGCACTTGTCGATCGCCGATGACGAAGCCGCACTGGCTGTCGGCGGGCGGCACGACATCGACGCCGCCGGTGATCGTCAGCTTCGACACGGAGACCACGTCACGCAAGCGCGGCGTCGACGAGGTGTTGACGTTGCGCTGCTGGGACGCGATCGCCCGCGTGCGCGACACGCCACCCGACGACCCCGACCTGACGATCAGACACCACGGCGAGAACGCGGCAAGGCTCGTGGACGTACTCGAATCGTACGCCGACTGGACGGGTGAGGCGTGGGCGTTCGCGCATAACCTCGGTTTCGATCTGACGGTGACGAGCTTGCCGATGGTGCTCGGCGAGCGTGGCTGGAAGATCGACTTCGTGAGCCTGGGCGATGAGTCGTGCGTGTTCGTGTTCAAACGCGACGGTGCGAAGCTCGTCATCACCGACAGCTGGTCGTGGCTGCGCGCACCACTGTCGGCGGCCGCCAGGGACGTCGGGCTGCGCCCAGCCAAACTGCCCGCCAAGGACGCGACGCTCGAGGCCCAGCATCATCGTTGCGCGAAGGACGTTGAGATCCTCGACCGGGCGCTCTCACAGCTCCTCGATTGGTGGGACCGGTCAGATCTCGGGAAGTTCGGGGTGACGGGTGCCGCATGCGGCTGGCGCAGCATGCGCGCGCACCTGCCGGCCAAGGCGATGCTGGTCGGTCCGGACGCTGAGCGGACCGCGTTCGAGCGCCAGGCGCTCTACAGTGGCCGCAAGGAGGTGTGGCAGGTCGGTGAGGTTCGCCGCCGCTGGGTCGCCGACTACGATCTCGTCGCCGCGCATCTGACGACGGTCGCGCACCTGCCGCTGCCGACCGTTCCGATTCGTGACCCACGGATCAACCTGGTCGCGAACGCGCTGATCGCGCCGACCGGCCTGGGCGCGATCGCGGAGGTGGAGATCACGACCGACGAGCCGTGCGCACCGGTCAAGATCGACGGTGAGGTGTGGTGGCCCGTCGGCACGTTCCGCACCGTCCTCACATCGATCGAGCTTGAGTACGTGCAGAGCGTCGCCCGGTCGGTCAAGGTGCTCGAGGCGCGCTGGTATCGCCTCGGAGACCCGCTGCAGGCGTGGGGCCGGTGGTGCCTTGACCTGCTCGACCCGGAACGCACGGATGTGCCGGCCGTTGTGCGGCGGGTCGCGAAGGGCTGGGGCCGGTCGGTGCCCGGCCGGTTCGCGCTGCGCGCCTCGACACTGGTCGGTGAGCGGCCCGCGACGCACCTGGGCTGGAGCGTTGAGAGCGGCACCGATCTGCGGACCGGCGAGAGCACCGAGCAGATCAGCTGGGGCGGCGTTGAGCGTACCTACCGCAAGGATCAGGCCGGGGCGGATTGCTTCCCGGCGGTCCTCGCATTCGTCGAGGGGTATGTTCGGGCCGCGATGGCCCAGACGCTCGCGGACCGGCCGTCGGAGCGGCTGTTGCAGTGCAACACGGACGGGTGGTGGGAGGTCTGCGCCGACGGGCAGGAGAAGGTCGGCCCGTACGATTGTCCGCGGCCGTATGAGATCACGCGTCGCGCCCATGAGCGGGGTGTGAACGTGATCGGCCCCAATCATGTGGAAACACCCGGCGAGCGGCGTCTCTCAGGGGTCCCGAAGGATGCGAGGGACGACGACGCCGGGGGCTTCGTGTGGCGGGACTGGCCGGGTCTCAGGTGGCAGCTGGAGTTTTCGCGGCCCGGCGAGTATGTCCGGCCGCGACGCGGGTTGAAGCTGGCACCGCACTACTGTCGCCGCTGGGTCCTGGTCGACGGGCAGACGGTCCCCGCCCAGGCGGGTTTACGTCGCTCAGGTCAGACCGTGCTGCTGCCGTGGTCGCAAACCGTCCACCGGCTCCCCGGGGACGTGCTCGCGGATCGGCAGGTGCCGGCGCTCGAGGCGCTGCGCGACGAGCTCCCCCAAGCGCCCCGTTCACGACCTTCGGGAGCGCCACCCCTTCGTGGGCGGCGGTAGCTTCCATCAGTCGCAGCTGCGCGAGCAGCGCGGTCTGCAATGCGTTGGTGGCGCCCTGCTTCTCCCAGACGGGGAGGGCGATCAGGAGGGCGTCGCGGCAGAGCGTGCCGAACGGGACGTCCGGCACCTTGGCGGTCACGAGGTCGCGCAGCCAGTCGGGCACGTTGATCGATGTCTTCACGGGTTACCTTTCGTTAGTGGCTGCGGTCGCCAGTCGATCAGTCGCCGACTGACGCGAATCAACTCCACGGAGTGACCGTACGTACGGGCATGCTTGACGGCGGTGCTACTGCCGTTGTGGAGCTTGCGGCTGTAGTGCACCCAGTCGCAGTCTTGGCACGTTGAGGTGACCGTCAGGGTTTTGAGCGTCGTTCTAGGCATGTCGTCGCCCCCGGTGGAGTGTTCGGCGTACGAGGCGCCAGAGGTCGTCGAGCGCCCAGCAGGTCAGGGCGACGATGATTAGCCCCGCGGCCGCGGGGATCCGCCAGAGCCAGGAGCGCCGCGACGGCGGGGTGGTCACCCAGGCAACGGCAACCATGATCGCGATCAGCCAGCGAGTCATCCGCTCACCACCCTGGGGTAGAGCCGGTCGATCGTCCTGACGCTCAGAACGACATGCTCGCCGGGGTAGTCAGGGTAGCTGGCCATGAATCGGCCGTCCGACCGTACGGCGTCGATCCGCACGGTGTAGCCGTGCCAGTCGGCGCGGACCTGGCCGACCGCGATCGGGTCGGACGTCGGTGACGGGGTCATAGTCCGGCCTCCAGGTGGGCGAGGATTGAGCGGAGCAGGCCAAGCGCCTCGACGAGTTGGTCGTGGCCGTTGATGTACGTCGGCCAGTCGACCTCAGCGTCGGCGAGTTGCTGAATCGCCGCGTAGATCATCACGGCACGCCTGTCGAGGGTCCGGTGGCGGGGTTCAGCGGGCATCACTGCCTCCCTTGCGGTTCGTGGCGATCAGGCGGTCGATCTCGTGCTGCCGGGTGGCCTCACGGTTGATCGTCTGCCGGGCAACGGCGAA
>DASXDW010000205.1:0-21739 GCA_036490435.1 Solirubrobacteraceae bacterium | reverse complement strand
GGCGGTTCGGGCCTGGCGCGACGCTGACCACCTCGCTGCTGGGCCACGGAACACAGGCCGGCGCCACCTTCACCGGAACCCTGTACCTGCGCGGAGGCGGCGATCCCACGTTCGGCTCATCGCCGTTCGATGCGGCCAACTACGGGACCGGCGCGACGATCCAACAGCTCGTCTCGGCCTTTGAGACCTCGACCGGGATCACCACGCTCAGGGGCAACGTCGTGGCCGACGAGTCGATGTTCGACTCAGACCGCGGGACCCCGGCAACCGGCAACGAGCCCTCGATCGACACCGAGGGCGAGCTCAGCGCGCTGGCCTTCAACCGCGGCTGGGCCAACTCCACCGGCACCGCGTACTTCAAGCACCCGGCCGTGGAGGCCGGGCAGCAGCTGGTGGCCGCGCTGAAGGCCGCGGGTATCGCGGTACCGCGTCACGTCAAGGTCACCGCGGGCCGCACTCCGGGCAGCGCCACCACCCTGGGCACCGTCCGCTCGCCGTCGATGGCCACGCTGGTCGCGCTGACCAACACCCCGTCGGACAACTTCTTCGCCGAGACGCTTCTCAAGGACCTCGGGGCCCGCTTCGGCTCAGGCGGGACGACCGCGGCCGGCGCCGCGGTGGTGCGTGCCCAGATGGCCTCGAGCTTCAACATCCACCCTCGCCTCAACGACGGTTCCGGCCTCTCGCGCTCGGACCTGACCACCCCGGTCCAGGTCGTCACGCTGCTGCGCAACATGGCCACCGACCCCCAGTTCACTTCGTCGCTGGCCGTCGCCGGTGAGACCGGCACGCTCGTTGACGAGATGCGCCACACCTACGCGCAGGGTCGCTGCCGCGGCAAGACCGGGACGCTGCACGACGTCTCCAACATCGTCGGCTTCTGCCGGGCCAAGGACGGACACACGCTCGCCTACGCGCTGATGATGAACGGCATCGTGCCTGACTACGCCCACCCCATCCAGGACCGGATGCAGGTGGCGCTGGCCAAGTACACGGGCTGACCCGCCCCTGACCGTGCCCCCGGAGGGCAGCGGCCCCGATGCGGCCGGTCAGGCGCCCAGCAGCTCCAGCAGGCCCGGCTCGTCAAGCACGGCGACGCCCAGCTTCTCGGCCTGGGCGAGCTTGGAGCCGGCGCTCTCCCCGGCCACCAGCCAGTCGGTCTTGCGCGACACCGAGCCGGTGACGCGGCCGCCGGCGGCCAGGATCCGTTCGGTGGCCTCCTCCCGGGTGAGATCCGGGAGCGTCCCGGTGAGCACCAGGGTCTTGCCCGCCAGGGGCCCTTCGCCGGGCGGCGGCCCCTCCTGCTCGAACTGCAGGCCGCGGTCGCGCAGATCCGCGATCAGCTTCTCCATGATCGGGTCGTGGAGCTGCTCGTGGATGCTGGCCGCCATCTTGGGCCCCACTCCGGGGGTTCCCTCGATCGCCTCGGCGTCAGCGGCGAGCAGAGCGTCGATCGAGCGGAACTGGGCGGCGAGGTTGCGTCCGGTCACTCCGCCCACCTCCTCGATGCCGAGCGCCACCAGCACGCGTCCGAACGGCATCTCCTTGGATCTGGCGATCGCGGCCACGAGCTTCTCAGCCGACACCTGGCCGAAGCCGGGCTGCTCTGCGATCTGCTCGGCGGTCAGGTCGTAGAAGTCGGCGGCCGTGCGCACCCAGCCGAGCTCCATGAACAAGGAAACCTGCTTCTCCCCCAGGCCGTCGATGTCCAGCACGGTCTCAAAGAAGGTGAGCAACTGCCAGCGGCGCCCGGCACAGTCGCGGTTGGGGCACCGGGTGAACACCGAGTCCTCGGGCTTGACGGTCGGGGTGTCGCAGACCGGACAGCGCTCGGGCGGCCGGGGCGGCGCCGGGCGATCCTTGCGCTCGGCGACATGCGGCGCGGGCGAGAGCACCTGGGGGATCACGTCCCCGGCGCGCAGCACGATGACCTCCTCGCCAGGACGGAGGTCCTTGCGCGCGATGTCCTCCTCGTTGTGCAGCGTGGCCTGCTTGATCGTCACCCCGGAGACGTGCACCGGCTCGACCACGGCGTACGGGTGCAGATCCCCGAACTTGCCGGGGTTCCACCGGATCTCGAGCAGCCGGGTGACCGCCGTCGTCGGCGGGAACTTCCAGGCGATCGCCCACCGTGGGTCGCGGCCGACGACGCCCAGGCGCCGCTGCAGCGCGAACTGGTTGACCTTGACCACGACGCCGTCGATCTCGAACTCCAGCGAGCCGCGCCGGCGCTCCCAGGACTCGCATTGCGCCACCAGTTCCTTCTCGTCGGTGAGCTTGCGCACGTCGGGGTTGACGGGGAAGCGGCGAGCGCGCAGCCATTCCAAGGCCTCCCAGTGTGCGTCGAAGGACAGGCCCTCAGTCACCCCGATGGCGTAGCACCACAGCGACAGGGGGCGGTCGGCGGCCAGCTTGGGATCGAGCTGGCGGATCGTCCCCGCCGCCGAGTTGCGTGGGTTCATGAAGGTCGACAGCCCCGCCTCGGCCCGGCGCTCATTCAAGGCGGCGAAATCGGGCAGCGACATGTAGACCTCGCCGCGCACCTCCAGCAATGGCGGCGGGGTCTCGCCGTCCATCTCCAGGCGCAGCGGAATCGACCCGATTGTGCGCAGGTTGTGGGTGACGTCCTCTCCCACCTCACCGTTGCCGCGGGTGGCCCCGCGCTCGAACACGCCGTCGCGATAGATGAGCGAGATGGCCAGCCCGTCGATCTTGGGCTCGGCCACGAACTCGAACGCCGGGTCGTCGATCCCCTCGCGGGCCAGGTGGTTGCGCATCCGCTGGATCCACGCCTGCAACTCCTCGGCTGACCGGGCGTTGGCCAGCGAGAGCATCGGCTCGGGGTGGCGCACCTTGACCAGGTCCGACACCGGCTCGCCCCCGACGCGCTGGGTGGGCGAATCGGCAGTGAGAAGCTCGGGGTGGTCGGCCTCGATGCGGCGCAACTCGTCCAGCAGCGCGTCGTAGGCGTCGTCGCCGATCTCGGGGTCGTCGAGGACGTAGTAGCGGTGGCCGTGGTACTCCAGCAGCTTGCGCAGCTCGTCCGCGCGGGCAGACGGGTCCCCCTCCGCCCCGGGCCCCGCGCCGGCCCCCGCCCCGCCTCCAGCCTTCGCAGCCGGGCTCATCGCTCGATTGCCTCGTCGCCGGCGGGAGCTATCGGCTCGCCCACCTCTTCGGCGGCCGGTGCGATCAGGCGAGCGAGGTCGTAGCGCTGGAGCGCATCGAGCCCGTCGCGATCGGTGAGGTCGAAGTGGATCGGCGTGACGGCGATCTGGCCCGCGGCGACGGCGGCGAGATCGGTGCCCGTCTCGTCGCGCTCGAAGCTGGCGTCGCCGTAGATCCGATACAGGCGCCGCCCGCGGGGGTGGGTGTCGTCCTCGTCGACGAGCGAGAGCTCGTCGCGGTAGATCCGCTTGCCCAGTCGCGCCACGGCCACCCCCGTCGGTCGGGCGCCGGGGACGTTGATGTTCAGCAGCGTCCCGGAGGGCAACGGGATGCTCTCGAGCTCGGCGGCCAGGCGCGCCGTGAAGCTCGCCGCCACCTCGAAGTCAAAACCCGAGCCGACCCGGAAGTCCAGCTCGCGGCTGACCGACTGCTGGGAGACCGCGATCCCCGGCAGCCCCAGGACGATCGCCTCGAGCGCCGCGGCGACCGTGCCCGAGTAGGTGATGTCGTCGCCCAGGTTCGAGCCGTGGTTGATCCCGGCCACGACGAGCTCAGCCTCGAAGCCCTCCACCAGCCCCAGGTTCGCCAGCCGCACGCAGTCCACGGGTGTGCCGTCGGTGGCATAGCCAACGGTCCCGTCCTCAAAATCGACCTCCTGCACCCACAGCGGGCGGCGCGTCGTGATTGAGCGCGCCATCGCCGAACGGTTGCCGTCGGGCGCGATGACCACCAGCTCCACCGACGGCAGCGCGATCAGTGCGCGGCGCAGCGCCTGCAGGCCGGCAGCCTGGATCCCGTCGTCGTTGGTGAGAAGAACGCGCACGCCTTAGATGCTATGGCGCGCGGAGGCCGGAACGTAGCAAGCGCTGGACCGCGGCCCGAGCAGTGATTAAACCCAGATCACCACTCGCGCCGCGGCCACCCCCAAAACGCTTGCGCCCCTCGATGTGTTGGAAATAGTAGGGTTATGCAAGAAAAAGCAACATAGAACATCCGTCCAGTTGTGGATTAGTGTGGGCCTGGACGGGAAGGGGCTGTCGCTCGCCCAGCGAAAGCGCGGTGTCGTCGTCAGTCGCGCGGATACGCGCCCGCACCGCAGTCACATCACGCGGGCGCCGCCGTAGCCCGCGCCGACGAAGTGCAGACCCTGGGGTGGAGCGGTGGCCCCCGCGTCGGCGCGTGGGCGCCCGCGCAGGAGCTCCGCGAACGCGCCGATCGACCGACGGCCGCCCCCGACCTCCAGCATCGTCCCAACCAGCACGCGGATCATGTTGCGCATGAAGGCGTCGGCCTCGATCCGGAATTCCAGGAGCTCTGGGCCCGCCGGGGCCCACGCCGCCCCGAACACGATGCGTTTGAAACGCACGTGGTCGGTCTCGGTCGGCGTGAACGCTGTGAAGTCGTGCTCGCCTCTGAGGAGGTCTGCACACGCCCGCAACGTCCCGAGGTCGAGCGGATGGGGCCAGTGCAACGCACGGCGCCGCTCAAACGCGCTGCGCGAGCGCCGCGTGAGCACGCGGTACACGTAGGCCCGGCTGGTGGCATCGCGGCGCGCGTCGAACCCCGCCGCGGCGGCCACACACTCGATCACCGCCACGTCGTATGGCAGGAGCGCGTTGATCGAGCCCACCCGGGCCGGCTCACCGTCGTAACTGGCCACCTGACCGAGAGCGTGCACGCCGGCGTCCGTGCGCCCGGCGACGGTAAGAGGCACGCTGTCGCGCCGCAGGAGCACGCACAGGGCCCGCTCGAGCTCGCCCTGCACCGTGCGCAGGCCGGGCTGGCGCGCCCAGCCCGAGAACTCGGTCCCGTCGTATTCGATGAGCAGGCGGGAGACGACCCCCACCGACGACCGCTCCCCAGCCGTGCCGAGCTAGACGAGCTCGAGCAGGACCATCTCGGTCGAGTCCGACCGACGCGGCCCGAGCTTGAGGATCCGGGTGTAGCCGCCCGGCCGCTCCGTGTAGCGCGGGGCGATCTCCTCAAACAGCTTGTAGACCATGAACTTGTCCTGACCGAGCGCGGAGAGTGCCTGGCGGCGAGCATGGAGGTCGCCGCGCTTGGCGAGCGTGATCAGCTTCTCCACCTCCGGCTTGACCGCTTTGGCCTTCGCCTGCGTGGTCTGGATGCGCTCGTGCTCGATGACCTCCTTGGAGAGGTTCATGAGCAACGCCTTGCGGTGCGAGGCGCTACGACTGAGCTGGTATCGCTGACGCTGGTGTCTCATGGCGTGGGCCGATGTTAGTCGTTACGGAGACCCAGACCGCGCGCGTGCAACGTCTCGATCACCTCGTCGATGGACTTCTTGCCGAAGTTGGGGATGGCGTTGAGCTCCCCCTCGGTCTTGGAGACGAGGTCGCCGACGGTCTGGATGCCCGCCCGCTTGAGGCAGTTGTAGGAGCGCACGCCCAGTTCCAGCTCCTCGATGAGGATGTCGTCCATCGCGTTGGGCGGACGCGAGGCCGCGCCCACCTGGCCGGCGCCGACCAGTCCGGGGTCCAGCGCGCCGGCGGCGTTGACGTCGCGCAACTCCACCACGCGGTCGGCGTCGGTGAAGATCGCCAGCTGCGAAATGAGGATCTCCGCCGCCTCGCGCAGCGCGGCGTGCGGGTCGATCGAGCCGTCGGTCTCGATGTCAAGCGTGAGCTTGTCGAAGTCGGTCTTCTGGCCGACGCGGGCCTGCTCGACGTTGTAGGCCACGCGGCGTACCGGCGAGAAGATCGAGTCGATGGGGATCACGCCGATCGGCTGGTCGGGGGACTTGTTCTCCTCCGCCGGGCGGTAGCCACGGCCACGGCCGATGGTGAGGTACACCTCGAGCTTGGTCTTCTTCTCCAGGGTCGCGATGTGCGCGTCAGGGTTGAGGATCTCCACACCGGACGGCAGATCGATGTCCTTCGCGGTGATCTCACCCGGACCCGTGACCACCAGCGGCGCCTCGATCTCGGTGGCGTCCGAGTGCATCCGGCAGACGACGCCCTTGAGGTTGAGGACGATGTCGGTGACGTCCTCCTTGACGCCTCGGATCGTCGAGAACTCGTGAGCGACGCCCTCGATGCGGACGCTTGTCACCGCCGCGCCGGCGAGCGAAGAGAGCAGCACGCGTCGCAGCGAATTGCCAAACGTGTAGCCGAAGCCCCGGTCCAGAGGCTCGATCGTGAATGAACCGCGGGTGTCATCGACCGACTCGCTGGAGATTCGGGGCACTTGGAAATCAAGCATCACAGTCCTAACTTCGTGGGTTCTGACCGCCTGGGCGGCGGCGCTCAGCACCGGCCAGAGGGCCTCCGGCCCACGGCGGCGTATAAAAGGTGGGTTACTTCGAGTACAGCTCGACGATGAGCTGCTCTGCCACCGGCGCGGCGATCTCACGCCGCTCCGGCTTGCGCAGGACCTTGGCCGTCAGCGAATCGTGGTCCGCCTGCAGCCACGCCGGAACCTGCCCGGTCAGCTCGGTGGCGTCGCGGATGACCTGCGACGCAGTCGACTTCTGGTGGATCGCGATCACGTCGTTGTCGCGCAGCTGGTAGCTGGGGATGTTCACCCGGCGACCGTTCACGGTCCAGTGGCCGTGAAGGATGAGCTGTCGCGCCTGTCGGCGTGAGGCGGCGAAGCCGAGGCGGACGAGGACGTTGTCAAAGCGGCACTCCAGCATGCGCAGGAGGTTCTCGCCGGTGACGCCCTGCTGGCGGCTGGCCTTGTCGTAATAGATCGCGAATTGCTTCTCCAGCACGCCGTAGTAGCGCTTGGCCTTCTGCTTCTCGCGCAACTGGACGCGGTACTCGCTCTGCTTCTGGCGCCCACGGCCGTGCTCGCCGGGCGGGTAGGAGCGGCGCTCGACCCCGCACTTGTCGGTCAGGCAGCGCTCGCCCTTGAGGAAGAGCTTCTGCCCCTCCCGGCGACACTGCTTGCACTGTGGTCCTGTATCTCGAGCCATGTCAGACGCGCCTGCGCTTTCGGGGTCGGCAGCCGTTGTGCGCCTGCGGGGTGACGTCCTTGACGCCGGTCACCTCCAGGCCCGCGGCCTGCAAGGAGCGAATCGCCGTCTCGCGTCCGGAGCCGGGCCCTTTCACGAAGACCTCGACCTTCTGGAGGCCGTGCTCGATCCCCTTGCGGGCGGCAGCGTCTGCGGTCACCTGCGCCGCGAACGGGGTCGACTTGCGGCTGCCCTTGAAACCGGCGCCGCCGGCGGACTCCCACGCGATGACGTTCCCTTCGCGATCGGTGAGCGAGACGATCGTGTTGTTGAAAGACGTCTTGATGTGCGCCTGCCCGACGGGGATGTTCTTGCGCACGCGGCGGCGGCCGCGCTGGGGTCTCCGGGGGGCTGGGCTCACTTCTTACCGGCTTTCTTCTTGCCGGCCACCTGCATGCGCTTGGGTCCCTTGCGCGTGCGCGCGTTGGTCTTCGTGTTCTGGCCGCGGACCGGAAGGCCGCGGCGATGGCGCAGGCCCCGGTAGCTGCCGATCTCCTGAAGCCGCTTGATGTTCTGCGACCGCTCGCGGCGGAGGTCTCCCTCGACGGTCAACTCACCGTCGATGAGGTCGCGCAACTGCACGACCTCTTCCTCGGTGAGGTCGCGGACCTTCCGATCAGGTTCGACGCCGACCTTGGCCAGCAGCTCGTTCGACGTCGAGCGGCCGATGCCATAGATATATGTCAGGCCGACCTCGACCCGTTTGTTGAGAGGGATGTTGACCCCTGAAATTCGCGCCATGGAGCTTTCCTTACCTGAGCGAGGGGTTAGCCTTGCCGCTGCTTGTGCCGGGGATTGGGACAGATCACCAGGACACGCCCGTGCCGGCGGACGATTTTGCACTTCTCACACATTGGCTTGACCGACGGTCGTACCTTCACGCTGATTCGCTCTCAGAAGTCGCGGACAAAAGTTCGTTTATTGATCCTCAGCCCGGCTCTGGCGACCGCTGCAGTCGCCGCTACCGCGCCGAAGAGGCGCCACGCAGCGTCACATCGTCGCGCTGCAGGCGCATCCGACGATACTAGCAAGGGCGTTTGGGATCCCGCCGGGAGGTGTGCTACGCGACGGCGCGCCCGGCCCCGGCCTCGTGCCACGGGGTGAGCACCCGCGGGCCGTCGGCCATGATCGCGATCGTGAACTCGAAATGCGCGGCCAACGAGCCGTCCTGGGAGAAGATCGACCAGTGGTCGTCGGCCACCCGGACCGCATGCTTGCCAGCGGTGACCATCGGCTCGACCGCCAGCACCATCCCCTCCTCGAGGAGGATCCCGGTGTCGGGCTGGCCGTAGTTGGGGATCTGCGGCTCCTCGTGCATGTCGCGCCCGATGCCATGCCCCACGAGCGAGCGCACCACCGACAGGCCGGCGGCCTCGACGTGCTGCTGCACCGCGTGACCGATGTCGCCGAGCCGGTTGCCGGCCACGCACGTCGGCACCGCCACCATCAGCGACTCCTTGGTGACCTCGAGCAGCTTCTGGGCCACGGGGCTGATCGGGCCCACCTGGAAGGTCCGCGCGGCGTCAGCGACCCACCCGTCCAGGACCACGCCGATATCCACGGAGAGGATGTCGCCCTTGGCCAGCTTGTATGGACCGGGGATCCCGTGCACGATCATCGAATTGGGCGAGGCGCAGATCGACCCGGGGAAGCCGCGGTAGCCCTTGAACGCCGGCGTGGCTCCCTGAGAGCGGATGAAGCGCTCGGCGGCGTTGTCAAGTTCCTTGGTCGTCACCCCCGGACGGATCTTGCCGGCCAGGAGATTCATCGTGCGCACCAGCACCGCGCCCGCGGCGGCCATGCGATCGATCTCCTCGGGGGTCTTCTTGATGATCATCTGAAACGGCGATGCTAGTGGGTCTCCAGGGAGGCCCACCGGCTCAGCGGGCCGGCCAATCCCGGGCCCGCTAGGTGCCAGACGGCCGCGGCGCTAGACGTCCTCTTCGAGGCGCAGCGTGGCAATGACCGCGCGGATGTGGCCATGGACGTCCGCCGGTTCGCGCGTGCCGTCGATGCGGCGCATGAGCCCGAGCTTGTCGTAGTAGTCCACCAGCGGCTTGGTTTTGTCGTGGTAGACGCGCAGGCGGTTCTCGATGACCTCGGGCTTGTCGTCGTCGCGCTGCACCAAGCGCGAACCGTCCTGGTCACAGACCGAGTCATGCTTGGGCGGATCGAACTCCACGTGGTAGCTATGCCCAGCCTTCACGCACATCCGGCGTCCTGACAAACGGCGGATGACCTCCTCGTCGGGGACGTCGATGAGCAGCGCCGCCGTGACCCGGCGGCCCATCGCCGACAGCTGCTGCTCCAGGGCCTGGGCCTGCTCGATGGTGCGCGGGAAACCGTCGAGGATGAAGCCGTCCTGGGCGTCGCCCTGGCCCAGGCGGTCACCGGCCATGGCCACGATCAGCTCGTCGGGGACGAGGTCCCCCGCGTCCATGAAGGCCTTGGCCTGCTTGCCCAGATCCGTGTGCTCCTTGACGTTGGTGCGCAGCATGTCGCCGGTGGCGATGTACGGGAGCTCGAAGTCCTTGCGCAGGCGTTCGGCCTGCGTGCCCTTGCCCGCACCCGGCGGACCGAAAAGGATGAGATTGAGCTCCTGAGCCACGCGCGCACTCTATCGGTAGGCCGCCCCAAAGGACCGGCAGGGTGATCCAACGGGCGGGCGGACGCGAAACTCGCGCCCCGACCCAGGCTCCCCGCGCCCAAGGGCAGCTACTTCAGGAAGCCCTCGTAGTTGCGCATCATCATCTGGGCCTCGAGCTGTTTCATCGTGTCCAGGGCGACGCCGATGACGATGAGGATCGAGGTCCCGCCGAAGGCGAAGTTCGCGCTCGTCGAGTTGATGAGGACGGTCGGCAGCGCCGCGATCGCGGCCAGGAACAGAGCTCCCGGGAAGGTCAACCGGGCCAAGATGCGATCGAGGAACTCGGCCGTTGGCCGGCCGGGTCTCACGCCCGGGATGAACCCCCCGTACTTCCGCAGGTTGTCGGCCTGGTCGACGGGGTTGAACGTCACCGCCGTATAGAAGTAGGTGAAGAGCACGATCAGGACGCACTCACCGACCACGTAGTGCCACCCGCCGGGGGCGAAGAAGTTGTAGAGGTTCGTCCCGAAGCCCGCGCGGTTCTGGCCGACGAGCTGCCCGATCGTCGGGGGGATCGCCATGACGCTGGCGGCGAAGATCACCGGGATGACGCCCGCCATGTTGACCTTAAGTGGCAGGTAGGTCTGGCCGCCCTGGGTCATGCGGCGGCCGACGACGCGCTTGGCGTATTGGACCGGGATGCGCCGTTGGCCTTCCTGGACGAACACGACCGCGGCAACCACGCCGATCGCGATGAAGGGCATGATCACCTTGAAGACCTGATCGGGGTTGTTCCACCAGGCGCTGATCCCCGACGGGATACGCGACACGATCGAGGCAAAGATGAGCAGCGAGATCCCGTTGCCGATCCCGCGCTGGGTGATGAGCTCGCCCATCCACATCAGCAGCACCGTGCCCGCGGTGAGGCAGATCACGATGAGGAAGACCTTGAACAGCGTGAAGTTCGGGATCAGCGTGACGTTGGCACCCTTCTCGAAGCTACGGAACAGGAAGACGTAGCCAATCGACTGGGCGAAGGCCAGGCCGACGGTGAGATAGCGCGTGTACTGCGTGATCCGTGCTTGCCCGACTTCGCCCTCCTTGGAGAGCTTCTCGAGCGAGGGAACGACGACCTGCAGCAGCTGCAGGATGATCGACGCAGTGATGTAGGGCATGATGCCCAGCGCGAAGATCGCGATCCGGCCCAGGCCGCCGCCGCTGAACAGGTTGAGCAGCCCGAGGATGCTGTTGCCGCCCAGGTTCTGCTGGATCGAGTTCAGGGCGGAGTGATTGATGCCGGGCGCGGGAATGTGCGCGCCGAGGCGATACAGCGCCAGGATCCCGGCGGTGAACAGGATCTTCTTGCGGATCTCCGCGACCCTGAGCCCTCCGAGGATCGTGGCGATCATCCGCCGGGCCTCAGCTCTCGACGACCTGGCAGGTACCGCCGGCGGCCTCGATGCGCTCGCGGGCGGTCTTGGAGAAGCCGTGCGCGTGCACGGTGAGCGCGATCGTGATC
Organism: Solirubrobacteraceae bacterium; assembly: GCA_036490435.1. GTDB lineage: Bacteria > Actinomycetota > Thermoleophilia > Solirubrobacterales > Solirubrobacteraceae > Palsa-465. Next base: position 10,492 of record DASXDW010000205.1, on the reverse strand, counting down.
TCGCCCTTGGCGAGGATCTTGACCGGCACACCCTTGCGCGTCGCCAGACCCTTGCCCTTCAGCGCCTCTAGGGTGACCGCGTCGCCGGCGGCGAAGCGCTCCTCGAGGTCTGACAGATTGACCGGCTGGGTGTGAGTCCGGAACGGCTCAAACGGCATGGACTTCTTCATGTGCGGGCCGCGGAGCTTGCGCATCCGCATGTGGATCGGCATCTGGCCGCCCTCGAAGCGGGGACGCTTCTTGGCGCCCGAGCGCGAGCCGTAGCCCTTCTGGCCGCGTCCTGCAGTCTTGCCGGTGCCCGACCCTTCGCCGCGGCCCACGCGCTTGCGCGGGCGCCGCGATCCCGGAGCGGGCTTGAGGCTGTGGAGCCCGATCCGCTCCTCGGTCTCCTGCTCGCGCGCCGCGCTCATGCGTCGTGGACCTCGACGAGATGCGCGACCTTGGCGATCATCCCGCGGATCTGGGGCGTGTCGTTGACCTCGACGCTCTGGCCGATCCGTCGCAGGCCCAGCGAGCGCAGCGTGTCGAGCTGGCGCTGGTCACAGCCGTTGCGGCTCTTACGCTGAACGACCGTGACCGTGCTCACGCGCTCGCCCCCTCAGCGGCGCCGGCCTCGGCCTCGACGGCCACGCCGTTGGCGCTGCCGCTCGCAGCGGGAGCATCCGCCGAGCCGTCGGCGCTGTCACTCGTGAGGCCCAGCACCTGGTTGATTGAGAGGCCGCGCAGCTCGGCGACCTCGTCGGGGGTGCGCAGCGACTCCAGGCCGGCCATCGTCGCCTTGACGAGGTTGATCGGATTCTGGGAGCCCAGGCTCTTGGAGAGGATGTCGTGGATGCCGGCGAGCTCGAGCACCGCGCGCACGCCGCCACCCGCGATGACCCCGGTACCGGGTGCGGCCGGCTTGAGGAACACCCGACCGGCACCAAAGATCCCGGTCGTGGCGTGCGTGATCGTGTTGCCGTGCTTGGGCACGCGGTAGAGGTTCTTCTTGGCGCGCTCGACGCCCTTCTGGATGGCGACGGGAACCTCGTTGGCCTTCCCGTAGCCGATCCCGACCACCTCGCGCTCGTCGCCCACCACGACCAGCGCGGTGAACGAGAAGCGGCGGCCGCCCTTGACGACCTTGGCGACGCGGTTGATCTCCACCACGCGCTCCTGCAGGTCGAGACCCGCGGCTGAAACTGAGCGATCGGCTGCCATGACTTGGTCTGAGAGTAGCGGCTCGGGAGCGGCCTAGAGCCGCAAGCCGCCCTCCCGCGCGCCCTCCGCCAACGCCTGGACGCGACCGTGGTACTGGTAACCGCCGCGGTCGAACACGGCCGCCTCGACGCCGGCCGCTTTGGCCCGCTGCGCCAGAACCTCGCCTGCGCGCTTGGCCTGCTCGGCGCCGCTCAGCGACCGCAGCTCGGCCTCGGTCCAGTTGACGGCAGCCAGGGTGCGCCCGGCCTCGTCGTCGATGAGCTGGGCGAAGATCCCGCGGTTGGAGCGGAACACGGAGATGCGGGGCCGCTCGGCCGTGCCGCTCACCTTGGCGCGCACACGACGGCGGCGCCGCAGGCGGGCCTGGGGCTTGGTCTGAACGGTCATGCTCGCTTACCGACCTTCCGGGCGACGTACTCGCCCTCGTAACGGATCCCCTTGCCCTTGTAGGGCTCGGGCTTGCGCTGCTTGCGGATGTAGGCCGCCATCTCGCCGACCTGTTGCTTGGAGGCACCGCGCACGACGATGCGGGTCGGCTGCGGGACCTCGAACTCGATCCCGTCGGGGGCCTTGACCGACACCGGATGCGAGTAGCCCAGAGCCAGCTCCAGGTCGCGGCCGCGCAGCTGGGCGCGGTAGCCGACGCCCTGGATCTCCAGGCGCTTCTCGAAGCCGTCGGTGACGCCCTTGACCATGTTGGCCACAAGGGTGCGGGTCAGGCCGTGCAGGGCGCGATGCTCGCCGCGGTCGGTGGGCCGCGTGACCAGCACCTCCTCGCCGACCTGCTCGACTCCGATGTCGCGGTTGACGCGCTCGGTGAGCTCGCCCTTGGGGCCGTTGACGGTCACGCGCTCAGGCTCGATCGCAATGCTGACGCCCGAGGGCACAGGGATGGGTTGTCTGCCGATTCTGGACATCGCTGACGCCCGGTTACCAGACCCGGGCCACGACCTCGCCGCCGACGCCCTGCTGGCGGGCCTCGTGGCCGGTCATGACGCCCTTGGAGGTCGAGATGATCGCCGTACCCATGCCGCCCTGGATGCGGGGGATGTGTGCGTGATCGACGTAGGTCCGCTGCCCGGGGCGCGACACGCGCTGGATGCCGCTGATCACGGGCTTGCGGTCATCGCTGTACTTGAGAGTCACGGTGATCCGCTCGTTCGGGGATGTGTTTCCACCCACCCCGGGGGGATCGATCTGGTAGGCGTCGATGTAGCCCTGCTCCTTGAGGATCCGCGCCAGCTCGCGCTTGAGCTTGGAGGACGGGATCGCAACGTCGTGGTGCTGGGCCTTGGCGCCGTTGCGCAGGCGCGTGAGGAAGTCGGCGACGGGGTCGGTCATGGACATGGTGTTCCGCCCGCCTACCAGCTGCTCTTGGTCATGCCGGGGATGTAGCCGTTGTGGGCCAGTTCGCGCAGGCAGATCCGGCACAGGCCGAACTTGCGGTAGACCGCGCGGGCACGGCCGCAACGACGACACCGGGTGTAGCCCCGGGTCTTGTACTTCGGTGTCCGCTGCTGGCGGACGCGCTGTGAAAGCTTCGCCACGTGTCTCCTTCTAAGACTGGTTTACGGCTGGCTCGTCCACCGCTCGGGAAACTGTCCCCGCCCACGTTGGCCGGCCCTCCTTCGAAAACGGCATCCCGAACGCGTCGAGCAGGGCGAAGGCCTCCTCGTCGCTGGCCGCGGTCGTGGTGATCGTGATGTCCAGACCACGCACCTGATCGATCTCGTCGTAGTCGATCTCGGGAAAGATGATCTGCTCGCGCACGCCCATCGAGTAGTTGCCGCGGCCGTCGAAGGCCCGCGGGTTCAGGCCGCGGAAGTCGCGGATCCGCGGGATCGCAATCGACATCAGCCGATCCAGGAACTCATAGGCGCGCTGGTTGCGCAGCGTCACCGCGACGCCCACCGGCATCCCCTCGCGGACCTTGAACTGGGCGATCGACTTACGGGCACGGCGCACGTTGGGCTTCTGGCCGGTGATCGTGCCCAACTGCTCGGAGGCGGCGTCGAGCACCTTGGAGTCCTGCTTGGCGTCGCCGCAGCCCATGTTGACGGTGATCTTCTCGATCCGCGGGGCCTGCATGACCGTCGAGTAGCCGAAGTGGTTGACCAGCGCCGGGCGGATCTCGTCGATGTATCGGGTTTTCAGTCGTGCGGTGGTGGGGGCTGCTGTCGCCATAGCTCTCTTGGTCCTAGTCCAGGTGGGCGCCGCTGCGCTTGGATACGCGCAGGCGCCTACCGTCCTCGATCGCGATGCCGACCCGGGTGGGCTTGCCGTCCTTGGGGTCGACCAACATCACATTAGACACGTGGATCGGGCCCTCGCGCTCGATCACCCCGCCGCCCCGCTGGCCGGCGGCCGTCTGGGTGGGGCGCTGGTGGCGCTTGATCATGTTCAGGCCCTCAACGGTGACCCGCTCCTTCTTGGGCATCACGGAGAGGACCGTGCCGGTCTTGCCGCGATCCTTGCCGCTGATGATCATCACCTGGTCGCCCTTGCGGATCCGCGCCGGCATCAGAGGACCTCCGGGGCGAGAGACACGATCTTCATGAAGTTGCGCTCGCGCAACTCGCGGGCCACCGGGCCGAAGATGCGGGTGCCGCGCGGGTTGTTGGCAGCGTCGATGAGGACGGCCGCGTTCTCATCGAAGCCGATGTACGTCCCGTCCTCGCGCCCATAGGACTTCTTGGTCCGCACGACGACGGCCGTCACCACCTCGCCCTTCTTGACCGAGCCCTGCGGGCTGGCGGTCTTGACGGTGGCGGTGATCGTGTCGCCGACCCCCGCGTAGCGACGCCTGGAGCCGCCGCGGACGCGGATGACCAGGATCTCGCGGGCGCCGGAGTTGTCGGCCACGCGCAGGCGGGTCTCGGTCTGGATCATCGGTCAGTTCCTCGCTTGAGCCATCGCTACTGGGCCCTCTCGAGGACCTGGATCAGCCGCCAGCGCTTGGTGCGCGACAGCGGTCGCGCCTCGCGGACGATCACCGTGTCGCCGATGTGCGCGTCGTTTGACTCGTCGTGGGCGTGCAGCGTCCGGGAGGTGCGCACGACCTTCGAATAACGCCGGTGGCGCCGAGCGGTGTCGATGCGCACGGTGATGGTCTTGTCGGCCTTGTCGGAGACGACGATTCCCTGGCGCACCTTCTGCTGGCCGACGACGTGCTCGCGCGCCGGCGTGGCGGTGCGGCTGTGCGCTTCGGCCTTGTGTTTGGCCGTCGCCTTGGCACGCGCGGTGCGTCGCAGCTGCGCCTTCTTGCCGCGCTCGGTGACGCGGTCCGCGTGGCGCTCCTCAGGGGTGCGCGCCGGCCGTGCCTTGGTCTTGGCCGCCTTGGCGGCGCGGGCGCGCTGGCGCCGCTCCTTGGGAGCCAGAACCTCCTGGGGCTCGGCCGCGGGAGCCGCCGCGCCCGCGTCGGTCGCGGCCGCTGTCTCTTCAGCGTTCTCGGGTGTCTGGTCTTCAGCCATTTCCTGTCTGACTCTCGACGTCGATTTCTCGTGTGCGCGCGACCGTCAGCGCGCGGGCCACCTCGCGCTTGGCCTGCCGCAGCCCAGCGGTGTTGTCAAGCTCGCCGGTGGCGTGCTGGAAGCGAAGTCCGAATAGCTCGCGCCGCGCGGTCGCGATGTGCTCGGCCAACTCGTTGTCGGATAGGTCACGCACGTCGGCGGGGCGCATCAGGCGTCCTCTCGCATGACGAACTTGGTCCGCACCGGAAGCTTGTGCCCGGCCAGCCGCATGGCCTCGCGCGCGAGGTCCTCGGGCACGCCGGCCAGTTCGAACATGACCCGGCCGGGCTTGACGACCGCGACCCAGCCCTCGGGCGAGCCCTTCCCCGAGCCCATGCGGGTCTCGGCGGGCTTCTTGGTGAACGGCTTGTCCGGATACACATTGATCCAGACCTTTCCGCCACGGCGAATCTTGCGAGTCATGGCGATACGGGCGGCCTCGATCTGGCGGTTGGTCAGCCAGCCGGCGTCCAACGCCTTCAATCCGTACTCACCGAACTGCACCTTGGTCTGGCCGCGGCTCAAGCCGTGGCGCCGCCCGCGGTGCTGCTTGCGGTGCTTGACGCGTTTGGGGGACAGCATCAGCGTCCGCCGCCCTGTCCGCCGCCGCCGGAACCGGAGCCGCCGGCTCCGCCCGAACCACCGCCCGGACGCGGGCCGCGACCACCACCGCCGCCGCCGCCGCCGCCGCGGTATCCACCGCCGCCGCCGGCTCCGCCGCCGCCGCCACCGCCGCGACCACGACCGCCGCCCGGACCACCCGGTCCGCCACCACGACCGCGACCACCGCCTGATCCGCCCGGCCCACCCGGACCACCGGGTCCGCCGCCGCGACCGCCGGGACCGCCACCGCGACCACGGGAACCCGGCCCGCCCGCCCCGCCGGGACCGCCGGGACCGGACCCGCCCGCGCCGCCGCCGCGACCGCCCGGACCGCCACGACCGCCACCGCCACGGCCGCGTCCGCCGCCGTCACGGCCGTCACGACCGCCGCGGCCGTCGCGCCCACCCCGCTCGGGGGCCTGGGGCGCGGGCTCATCCATGATCGTCAGGTCGGCGCCGGTGTAGCCCTCGGGCATGATCTCGCCCTTGTTGATCCAGCACTTGACGCCGATCCGGCCAAAGGTGGTGCGGGCCTCGTGGAAGCCGTAGTCGATGTCGGCGCGCAACGTGTGCAGCGGGACGCGGCCGTCCGAGTAGCCCTCGGTGCGCGCCATCTCAGCGCCGCCAAGCCGGCCGGAGACCTGGACCTTGACGCCCTTGGCGCCTGAGCGCATGGCGCTGGTGAGCGCACGCTTCATGGCGCGCCGGAAGGCGACGCGATTCTGGAGCTGCTCGGCGATCGACTGCGCCACCAGGCGCGCATCGAGCTCGGGACGCTTGATCTCCAGGATGTTGACCTTGACCTGCTTGCCGGTGATGCGGTGCAGATCGCGGCGCAGCTGATCGACCTCAGAGCCCGACTTGCCGATCACGATCCCCGGCCGCGCCGTGTGGATGTTGATCTCCACCTCGGTGGCGTTCTTGCGGATGGTGATATCCGACAGCCCGGCGTGCGAGAGCCGCCCGACGATGTGCTCGCGGATCTGGGTGTCCTCGTGCAGGAAGTCCGAGAAGTTGCGCTCGTTGAACCAGTTGGACTTCCAGTCGTGGATATAGCCCACGCGGATCGATTCGGGGTGAACTTTCTGACCCATATCTCTGTCTTAGTCCTTTGGCGTGAGCAAGATCGTCAGGTGGCTGGTTCGCTTGCGGATCCGGGTGGCGCGGCCCATCGCGCGCGGCCGGAACCGCTTGATCGTCGGACCCTCGTCGGCGTGCACCGCCTTGACGTACAGATCCTCGCCCACGAGCTCGTGATTGTGCTCGGCGTTGGCAACCGCGGATTCGAGCAACTTGCTCCAATCCCGCGCGATCGCGCGTGGCGTGAGAGCCAGGATAGCTCGCGCCTCCTCCACGGACTTGCCGCGGATGTGGTCGCACACCAGCCGGGCCTTGCGCGCGGAGGAGCGCACGTACTTGGCCTGGGCGCGGACTTCCGGAGCCGGAAGGCTGGGATCGCGACGGGCACGGCGGCGCGAGGGCGCTGAGCGAGCGGGCCTGGCGGACGCGGGCGCTTCAGCCTCGGCCTCGGCAGCGGCCTCCTCGGCCTCCGCCTCCTCGGCCTCGACGTCTTCGGGCTCCTCGCCTGCGGCCTCAGCCTCAGCTTCGTCCTCGGCCTCTTGGATTGCCTCGACGTCGGGGTCGGCGGGCGCCTCGTCTTCTGCGAGGGTCTCCTCCGCCACGGGCTCGGCGGCCTTCCGGCGCCGGCGGCGCGGCTTCGGCTTGGCCTCCTCGTCAGCAGCCTCGGGTGCATCAGCCTCCGGTGCGTCAGCCTCGGGCGCATCGGCCCCGGCAGCGGCGGCGTCGGCAGCGACGGCCTCCGTCTCCTCGACGTCCTCGGGCTTCTCAGGCTCGTCCGTCATCGCCTCTTACCGGTGCCGGCGTGACCCCGATACAGGCGCGTCGGCGCGAACTCGCCAAGCTTGTGGCCCACCATCGACTCCGATACGAACACCGGCACGTGCTTGCGCCCGTCGTGGACGGCGATCGTGTGGCCCACCATCTCCGGGAAGATGGTCGACGTCCGCGACCAGGTGCGGACCATGCGCTTCTCGCCTGAGGCGTTCATCGCCTCGATGCGCCCTATCAGCCGCTCCTGCACGAACGGCCCCTTCTTGCTCGAACGGCTCATCGCTTCTTCCCTCGTCTCCGGCCGCGCACGATGTACTGGTCGGATCGCTTGTTCTTCTTGCGGGTGCGGTAGCCCAGGGTGGGCACACCCCACGGGGTCACGGGATGGCGACCCGGGGTCGTCGAGCCCTCGCCACCGCCGTGCGGGTGGTCGACCGGGTTCATCGCGGTTCCGCGGGTCTGGGGACGGACGCCCATGTGGCGCTTGCGGCCCGCCTTGCCGATCTTGACGTTCTGATGGTCGGAGTTGCCGATCGTGCCGACCGTGGCACGGCAGTCGGTCCGGACCATCCGCATCTCCCCCGACGGCAAGCGGAGGGTGGCATAGTCGCCTTCCTTGGCCAGGAGCTGAACGCCAGTGCCTGCCGAGCGGGCCATCTGCCCGCCGCGACCGGGGGTCAGCTCCACGTTGTGAACGATCGTGCCGGGCGGCATGTTGGCCAGCGGCAGCGTGTTGCCGACGCGGATGTCGGCGGCCGGTCCGGACATCACCGTCGCTCCGACGCGCAGCCGGTTCGGCGCCAGGATGTAGCTCTTGTCGCCGTCGGCGTAGTGCAGCAGCGCGATGTAGGCCGACCGGTTGGGGTCGTACTCGATCTCGGCGACCTTGGCCGGGATCCCGTCCTTGCGCCGCTTGAAGTCGATCCGGCGGTACAGCCGCTTGGCGCCGCCGCCGCGGTGACGCGAGGTCTTGCGTCCGTTGGCGTTGCGTCCGCCGGACTTCTTGAGCCCCTCGGTGAGTGACTTCTCCGGCGTGCTCCGCGTGACCTCTGCGAAGTCGGGATAGGAGACGAACCGGAGTCCCGGTGACGTCGGCTTGGGCTTGCGGATCGGCATTACTCGGGCGCCTCGAACGCCTGGAAGATCGGGATCGAATCGCCCTCGCGCAACTGGACCATGGCCTTCTTCCACTGCCGCGTGCGCCCGGCGGTCTGGCCACGGCGCTTGGGCTTGGACTTCACCGAGGCGGTGCGGACCTCGACCACCTTGACGTCCCACAGCTGCTCGACGGCCTGGCGGATCTGCGTCTTGTGCGCTTTGTCGTGGACGCGAAAGGTGTACTTGCCGGCCTCGGCGAGCACGAAGGACTTCTCGGACACGACCGGGCGGATGATGACCTGGCTGGCGTCCATTACGCGGCCTCCTCGGCGGTCTCGGCGGCGGCGTTGGCGCGCGCGACCAGCTGGTCGAGCGCCGTCTCGGACACGAGCAGCGACGCCGCACCGATGAGATCGGCGACGCCCACGTCGGCCACCGGCATCACGTCGACCCGGTGGAGGTTGCGAAACGACAGGCCCGCGTTGGCCTCGTCGTCGGAGAGCAGGACCAGGGTGGAACCCTTGTGGTCGCTCGACAGCCATCCGTCGAGGAGCTCCAACGCCTGCTTGGTCGACGGGGCGTCGAACCCGGTCGCGTCGAAGATGGCCAGCGACTCGCGCTCGGCGTGGACAGAGAGCGCGGAGCGCAGCGCCGCCCGACGGGCCTTGCGGTTGACCTTGACGGTGTAGTGGCGCGGGTGCGGGCCGAAGACGGTACCCCCGCCGGTCCACACGGGCGAGCGCGAGGACCCCGCACGAGCGCGGCCGGTTCCCTTCTGGCGCCAGGGCTTGGCGCCACCGCCCGACACCTCGCCGCGAGTCTTGGTGGCGTGGGTGCCCTGCCGGCGCGCGTTGAGCTCAGCGCGCACGGCCTCGTGCACGAGCGGCATGTTGAAGCTCGCCTCAAATGCAGTCGCATCGAGCGTCGCTGAGCCACCGCCGAGCTTGGGGGCGGTTCTAGCCATCGGTGCGAACCTCCACAGTCGAACCGGTCGGCCCGGGGACGGCTCCCCGCACGAGCAGGAGGTTGCGGTTGGGCATGATCTCGACGATCGTCAGGCCGCGCTGGGTGATGCGCCCGCCGCCCATCCGGCCGGGGCCCCGGATGCCCTTGAACACGCGCGACGGCGTGGCCGAGGCTCCGATCGAACCCGGCGCGCGGACATTATGTGAACCATGGGACTTGGGGCCCGAGGAGAAGTTGTGGCGCTTGATCGTGCCGGCAAAGCCCTTGCCCTTGGACTTTCCGGAGATCTTGACCTTCTGGCCGACCTCAAAGGCTTCCACCGTCACGGTCTCACCCACCAGCAGCTCGCCGGCGTGATCGCGGAACTCCGCGATGTGGCGGTGCGCCGAGGCGTCGGCCTTCTTGAGGTGCCCGAGTTCGGCCTTGGTGAGGACCTTCTCCTTGCAGGCGCCGAAGGCGAGCTGAACGGCCTCGTAGCCGTCGCGCTCGACGGTGCGGATGGCGGTGACCGGGCACGGCCCGGCCTCGAGCACGGTGACGCGCTCGACCTTGCCGTCGTCGAGGAAGCGCTGGGTCATGCCGAGCTTCTTGGCCAGGATCGCGGTCATCGTCAGGAGGCGAGGCGGATCTCGATGTCGACGCCCGCGGGGAGATGGTCGAGTCGCTGGAGCGAGTCGACGGTCTTCGGCGTCGGCTGGTGGATGTCGATCAGACGCTTGTGGGTGCGGATCTCGAAGTGCTCGCGGGAGTCCTTGTCCTTGAATGGCGACCGGATCACGCAGTACACGTTCTTCTCCGTCGGCAGCGGCACGGGGCCGGACACGGTCGCGCCGGTGCGCGTCGCCGTCTCGACGATCTCTTTAGCCGCCGTCTCGATCGCCGTGTGGTCATAGGACTTCAGGCGAATGCGGATCTTGTTTTGAGCGATTGTTGCCACGGACTTCTTCTAGAGCTTTCGTTCTCTCAATTGACGCGGCCGCGCCCGAACCACGCGGGCGGCCGATGTCTGTCGTATCTGACTTGGCAAAAGAAAGCGGCGGGCTCTGAGAGCCCGCCGCCCACTGCAACTACTGAATGACTTCGGTGACGACCCCGGAGCCGACCGTACGGCCGCCCTCGCGGATCGCGAACCGCAGACCCTGGTCCATGGCGATCGGCTGGATCAGCTCGATCTCCATCTGGACGTTGTCGCCGGGCATGACCATCTCCGTGCCCTCGGGCAGGTTGGCCACGCCGGTGACGTCGGTCGTGCGGAAGTAGAACTG
>DASXDW010000202.1:0-4705 GCA_036490435.1 Solirubrobacteraceae bacterium | reverse complement strand
CGCGAGCGGATCCTCAGGCAGTGACTCCAGCGGCTTGGTGATCTCCGCAAGGATCGCGTGCTCGGTCGCTGCTGAGCTCTGATCTGGCATTGGGATCTGTGCTCATTGTCGCAGGTCCCTCGGTCGCCCCGCCCATACAATGCACCGAATGGCGGACACTCCCTCCGCGCGGCTCCCCGAGCCCGACCGGCCCTGGATGATGCGCACATATGCAGGGCATTCCGATGCCCGCCGCTCCAACGAGCTCTACCGGCGCAACCTGGAGAAGGGCCAGACCGGCCTTTCGGTCGCCTTCGATCTGCCGACCCAGACCGGCTATGACCCTGACCACGAGCTCGCGCGCGGCGAGGTCGGCAAGGTGGGCGTCTCGATCGCCCACGAGGGTGACATGCGGACGCTGCTGGAGGGCATCCCGCTGGATCAGATGAACACGTCGATGACGATCAACGCCACCGCCGCCTGGCTGCTGGCCCTCTACATCGTCGCCGCCGAGAACCAGGACCCGCCCGTCGCGGAGTCAGCGCTGCAGGGCACCACCCAGAACGACATCCTCAAGGAGTACCTGAGCCGCGGCACCTACTCGTTCCCGCCGGGCCCCTCGATGCGGCTGATCGCCGACACGATCGCCTACACGGTGCAGCACGTCCCCAAGTGGAATCCGATCAACATCTGCTCGTACCACCTCCAGGAGGCGGGCGCGACCCCGGTCCAGGAGATCGCCTACGCCATGAGCAATGCGATCGCCGTCCTGGATGCGGTGCGCGAACGCGTCCCTGAGGACCTCATGGGCAACGTCTTCGGGCGCATCTCGTTCTTCGTCAACGCCGGCGTGCGCTTCATCGAGGAGCACGCCAAGCTGCGCGCGATGTCGCAGCTGTGGGACGAGTTGGGCCGCACGCGCTACGACGTCCGCGACGACCGCCACCGCCGCTTCCGCTATGGCGTCCAGGTCAACTCGCTGGGGCTGACCGAGGCCCAGCCGGAGAACAACGTCTACCGGATCGCTCTGGAGGCGCTCGCGGTCACCCTCGGCCGCGACGCCCGCGCGCGGGCCCTGCAGCTCCCCGCCTGGAACGAGGCCCTCGGGCTCCCGCGCCCGTGGGATCAGCAGTGGTCACTGCGCCTGCAGCAGATCCTCGCCTACGAGACCGACCTGCTCGAGTACCCCGACATCTTCGAGGGCTCGATCGTCATGGAGGGCCTCGTCGCCGAGCTGGTCACGGGCGCCCGCCAGGAGATGGGTCGCGTGGCCGAGCTCGGCGGAGCGGTCAAGGCCGTGAACTACATGAAGTCCGCCTTGGTGGAGTCCCACCGCGAGCGGTGGCGCAGGATCGAGACGGGCTCGCTCACCGTGGTCGGGATGAACCGCTTCGGGTCCACCGAACCCTCGCCGCTGACCGCCGACGCCGACGGCGGCATCCTGGTCGTCGACCCGCAGGTGGAGGCCGAGCAGCGCGCCGCCCTGGAGAGGTGGCGCTCCGAACGCGACTCCGCCGCCGTGGACGCCGCCCTGGCGGAGCTCGCGCGCGTGGCCCGCGACGACGCGGAAAACATCATGCCCGCCACCATCGCCGCCGCCCGCGCGGGCGCCACCACCGGCGAGTGGAGCCAGACCCTGCGCGAGGTGTTCGGCGAGTACCGCGCCCCCACCGGCGTGGGCGACGCCGTCGCTGCGCCCAGCGAGAGCCTGAGCGAGATCCGCGAGGAGGTGGAGCAGTTGAGCGAGGCGCTCGGGCGGCGCCTGAAGTTCCTCGTCGGCAAGCCCGGCCTGGACGGCCACTCCAACGGCGCCGAGCAGATCGCGGTGCGCGCCCGTGACGCCGGCATGGACGTCGTCTACGAGGGCATTCGCCTGACCCCATCGCAGATCGCCAGCTCCGCCGCCCAGGAGGGTGTCCACGTGATCGGCCTCTCGATCCTCTCGGGCTCGCACGCCGAGCTCATCCCGTCCGTGTTGGAGGCGCTCGCCGAGGCCGGGGTCGAGAACGTCCCGGTGATCGTCGGCGGCATCATCCCCGAGGCCGACGCGACGGCGCTGCGTGAGGCCGGCGTCGCCGCGGTGTACACCCCCAAGGACTGGGACCTCACCGGGATGATGCGCGACATCGTCTCGCTGGTGGCCGAGCGTCACCCCGCCGACACCGCCGACACCGCCGCGCCGGCTTGAGCGGAGCGCCGGGCGACGGCGCGGACCTTGGCGCACGGCTGCGCGACCGGGACCTGCGCGCCGCGCCGGCCGTCCTGAACCTGGTCGAGAGCCGTAGCGCTCAGGCGCGCGCGCAGACCGAGGTGCTGCTGGCGGCAGTCTCCCCCGCCGCGCTCGGCGGCGAGGCGCCCGGGCTCGTCGTCGGCGTCACCGGCCCGCCCGGGGTCGGCAAGTCCTCGCTGCTGTCGCGGTTGGTCGCGGCCTGGCGGGGCCAGTCGCGGTCGGTGGCGGTCCTGGCCGTGGACCCGACCTCCCGGCGCTCGGGCGGCTCGCTGCTGGGCGACCGAGCCCGGATCGAGCGCGACCCCTCAGACCACGCCGTGTTCATCCGCTCCACCGCGGCCGGCGACCGTCTCGGCGGCCTCGCTCCCGCGACCCGGGCCGCCGCCACCGCGCTCGCCTGCGCCTTTGACGTCGTGGTTATCGAGACGGTGGGCGTCGGCCAGTCCGAGACCGAGGTCGCCGACGTCGCCGACACCGTGGCCGTGGTCGTCCAGCCCGGGTCCGGCGACGTGCTGCAGTTCCTGAAGTCCGGGATCATGGAGATTCCCGACGTCCTGGTGGTCACCAAATCCGACCTTGGGCAGGTGGCGACTCGCGCGCGGGCCGATCTGGAGGCGGCGCTGGGGTCGCTGGACTCGTCGTCGGCGGTGGTGTCCGTGTCGTCTGTGGCTCCGCCGGCGGGGATCGAGGAGTTGGTGGAGGCCCTCGACGCCCATCGGGCGGGGCTGGACCTGCCCGCCCGCCGCGTGCGCAGCCGGCGCATGCACGCGCTGGCCGACTACGCCGCGGAGTACGGCGACCGCGGCCTGCGGGCGATCGGAGGGCGCCGCGAGGCGGAGAGGTGGCTGGCGGGCCAGGATGCGCGACTGGACGTGGCGGCGTTGCGTCACGCTTTGGAGGACAAGGCGCAGCAGCGGACATGACCACCACCCCCACTCCCCGAATCGTCCTGCCCGGCGACCCGCTCGTGGAGGGCGACACGGCGCTGCGCCCGTGGCGCGACTCAGACCTCCCCGAGCTGGCCCAGGCCTGCCGCGATCCAGAGATCGTCCAGTGGACGAGTGTGCCCACCGACTACACCGAGGCCGACGCCCGCAACTACCTGCGCCAGCGCTATGACGCCGCCTTCGCTGGCCTGACCGCACCGTTTGCCGTCGTCCACGCCTCCGACGGCCGGCTGCTGGGCTCGATCTCCCTCCTGCGCTTCGCCTGGGGCCACGCGCGGGGCGAGGTGGGGTATTGGCTGGCCTCGTGGGCGCGCGGCCAGGGCCACGCCACGCGGGCGGTGCGGCTCGTCTGCGGCTGGGGCTTCAGCGCCCTGCGCCTGGAGCGCATCGATCTCATGGCCGCCACCGGCAACCCGGCCTCCCAGAGCGTGGCCGAGCGCGCCGGCTTCACCCGGGAGGCCGTGCTGCGCTCCTATATGCGCGGCGGCTTCGAGCGCCAGGACATGGTGATGTTCGGCCTGCTCCGCGGCGAGCTGGACTGACCGCCCGCCCGGGCCTCTTGGACTGGCCGCCGCCCGGCCTCTTGGACTGGCCGCCCGCCCGCCCTCTTGGAATGGCCGCCGCGCGGCCCCGCCGCCTAAATAGATCGCTCTAGCGAGGGGAGGCCAGCGAGGTCAGCCGCCAGCCGTCCTTGGTGTTGGTCAGTTGCACCGCTTCCAGCGACGAGGGCTGGCCCTTGGCGCGCGCCAGGACCGTCGCCGAGGCCTTCCCGCCCTTGACGTGCACCGTGGAGACGCTGAGGCTCGGGTCAGCGACGCTCTGGACGAACGTGTGCATCGCCTGCCGGCAGCTGAGGCCGGCGGCGCTGAGACGGCCCACGAGGGCCGGGGCGAGGACCTCGCTGCACAGGGTGTCCGTATCGCGCGTCGCCACTGCATGGGCAAACTGCTCTAGCTTGGCCTGAACCTGGTCCGACGAGCTGGCGCCACAGCCGCTCAGTGCGTACGCAACGCCTAGGAGCGCAAGCGCATATCCCGGTTTCATCGCGGCAAAGCTACCCTTAAGGGATGCTTTCAGAACCGCTCCGGGACGGACACGGTCGCGAAATCGGGGACCTGCGGGTGTCGGTGACGGACCGTTGCAACTTCCGCTGCCAGTACTGCATGCCCGCCGAAGGGCTGCCGTGGCTCGAGCGCGCCGAGATTCTCACCTTCGAGGAGATCACGCGCCTGGTGGGCCTGTTCGCCGACATGGGCGTCGGCGACGTGCGCCTGACCGGCGGTGAGCCCCTGGTCCGTCGCGACTTCCCGAGGCTCGCGGCGATGATCGCCGCGGTGGACGGTGTCCACGACCTCTCGGTGACCACCAACGGCTTCTTGCTGCCCCGCGACGCCGAGAAGCTCGTGCGGGCGGGCATCAACCGCTTCAACGTCTCGGTGGACTCGTTGCAGCGCGACCGCTTCTACGAACTGACCCGGCGCGACGCGCTGGACGCGGTCCTGAACGGCCTGGAGATCTTGGCCAGCTTCCCCGAGGCCCACCCGATCAA
>DASXDW010000148.1:0-15422 GCA_036490435.1 Solirubrobacteraceae bacterium | reverse complement strand
CTACATCTCGATGCAGCTGACCGACATCGTCGCCTCCCTGGGCTCGGCCGGCGCGCTCGTGACGTTCCTGCGGGTGTGGCAGCCCAGAGCCGCGGTGGCGACGACGGCTCGCGGCCGGCAGCGTCCGGCGATCGCGGGCGGCAGCGCCGGGGACGCCGCCTTCGAGCGCAACGTCCGCGCCCGATCGGGCGACGAGGGCCCGCCACCGAGCCGCAAGGAGATGATCCTGGCCTTCTCGCCCTACATCATCATCGTGGTGGTCCTCGGGGCGATGAGCCTCACCTCGGTGCTGAAGTGGCTGGACGGCGCCACCACGGAGTTCGCGTGGCCCGGCCTGCACATCTTCGGCCCCACCGGGAAGCCACCGACCAGCGAGACGTTCAAGCTCAACTGGTTCACCGCGGCGGGCACCGGTCTGCTGCTCTCGGGCATCCTCACCGCGGTCGTGCTGCGGGTCAACCCGCTGCGGGCGCTGCGGATCTACGGCCAGACGCTGGCCCAGATCAAGTGGGCGCTGGTCACGGTCATGACCGTGCTGGCCATCGCCTACGTCATGAACATGTCGGGCCAGACGATCACCCTTGGCACCTGGGCGGCCGGAGCGGGCGGGTTCTTCGCCTTCCTCTCGCCCCTGATCGGCTGGTTCGGAACCGCCGTCACCGGGTCTGACACGTCGACCAACTCGCTGTTCGGCGGCCTGCAGGTGGCGGCGGCCAAGCAGTCGGGGCTATCGCCGACCCTGCTCGCGGCCGCGAACAGCTCGGGCGGCGTTCTGGCCAAGATGGTGTCGCCCCAGAACCTCGCCATCGGCGCCGCCGCCGTCGGGCTGGCCGGGCGCGAGGGCGACGTGTTCCGCAAGGTGATCGGCTGGAGCGTGGTCCTCGTGCTGCTGATGGCGGTGCTGGTGCTTCTGCAGTCCGGAGTGCTGTCGTTCATGGTTCCGTCGTAGGCGCCGCGTAGCCAGGGTTCCTGTCGGGGACGTGCGTCCGCGGTCGTGCGGGCGCGCGTCAAACGGCGGGCTAGCGAAGGCGGATTCGGGTGGCCTCGGCGACCCGCCGGATGCCCGCGCCGGACGCGATATGCGTGATTTTTATGCGGATCGCATAAAAAGATCGCGAACAGGTCGCACGGGACCGCGTCTCGCGGGCCACACCAGCCTGCCAGCCCACGAGTCGATAGCCGCCGTTGACGTTTCGCCCCGATACCCAGCCCCGCCAGCAGGACGGTCAGGCGCCCTGTCAGTCGATGTACTCGTACGCCTCGAGCGTGAGGAACGGCGCCAGCGGCTCAGACAGAGCGACGCGCTCGAAGATGGCGCGGGTCTCGTCCGGGCGCCCGGCCTGCCACGTCTCCTCGCCGACCTCGTCGCGGATCTTGGCCGTCTCCTCGTCCAGTAGCTGGCGCACGAGCTCGGCGGTGACGGTCCGCCCGTCCTCGAGCTGGACGCCATGGTGGACCCACTGCCAGATCTGCGAGCGCGAGATCTCCGCGGTGGCCGCGTCCTCCATCAGGGAGTTGATGGCCGCCGCGCCGTGCCCGCCCAGCCAGAAGGAGAGGTACTGGAAGCCCACGTTGACGTCGGTCCGCAGCCCGGCCTCCGTGATCTGGCCCGGGGTCTCGGGCAGCGACAACAAGTCTGAGGCGCCCACCGACACGTCGGGGCGCTGCTTGGAGAGTTGGTTGGGCGCGCCGCCCAACCCCTTCTCGAAGACCTCGCGGGCGACCGGGACCAGGTCCGGGTGAGCCACCCACGTTCCGTCGTAGCCCTGCCCCACCTCGCGCTCCTTGTCCTCGCGCACGCCGGCCAGGGCCTTCTCGTTGGCCTCCTCGTCGCGCCGGGACGGGATCAGAGCGGCCATGCCGCCCATGGCGTGGGCGCCGCGCTTGTGGCAGGTGGCGGCCAGAAGGTCGGCGTAGGCGTGCATGAACGGGACGGTCATGGTCACGTCGCCGCGGTCGGGCAGGACCATCTCGCGCCGGTCGGGGAAGCACTTGATCGCCGAGAAGATGTAGTCCCAGCGGCCGGCGTTCAGCCCGGCCGAGTGGTCGCGCAGCTCATAGAGGATCTCGTCCATCTCAAACGCGGCCGGCAGCGTCTCGATGAGCACGGTGGCCTTGATCGTGCCCCGCTCCATGCCCACGCGGTCCTCGGCGTAGGAGAACACGTCGTTCCACAGCCGGGCCTCCAGATGGGACTCCATCTTGGGCAGATAGAGGAACGGGGCCAGCCCGGAGGCGATCAGCGGCGGCCCGGAATTGAAGAAGAACATCCCGAAGTCGAACAGCGACCCTGATATGGGATCGTCGTCGATACGGATGTGGCGCTCGGGCAGGTGCCAGCCGCGGGGCCGGACCAGCAGCGTCGCGGGGTCGTCATCGAGCTCGTAGTGGCGCCCGTCGGAGCCGTCGTAGGTGATCGTGCCCATGATCGCGTCGCGCACGTTGATCTGGCCCTGGACCATGTTGTGCCATGTGGGCGTGTTGGCGTCCTCGAAGTCGGCCATGAACCCATCGGCGCCGGAGTTCAGGGCGTTGATGACGAGCTTGCGGTCGGTGGGCCCGGTGATCTCCACCCAGCGCTGCTGGAGAGCCTCGGGCACGGGCGCCACCGTCCAGTCCCCCTCGCGGATCTCCTGGGTCTCGGGCAGGAAGTCGAGCATCTCCCCCTCCGCCAGGCGGGTTCGCCGCTCCTCGCGGGCGCGCAGGAGCTCCTGACGGCGCTCCTCGAACTCCGCGTGGAGCTCTGAGACGAACTCCAGAGCGTTGGGGCTGAGGATCTCATCGAAGGAGGCTTCGGTGCTGCCTTGGAGCTCGAGTCGCGTGGCCATGGTTTTCATCCTTTCCCTGCGCTGTCACCGGCAAACGCCGCCAACCGCGGCGCCGGCGAGGTATGTTGCCGCGCATGGCTTCCTTGAATGATGACGGCGTCAAGGCTCTGCTTGGCGCCCCCAACTGCGCGGTGATCGCGACCACGAACGCCGACGGCTCGATCCACTCCGGCGTGGTGTGGATCAGCCTGGAGGACGGCGAGCTGGCCATCAACAGCGCGGAGGGCCGGCACTGGCCCACCAATCTCGAGCGGGACCCCCGCGTCACCGCGGTCGTCTATCCCGACGGCAACCCCTATGAGTACGTGGAGATCCAGGGCACCGCGACGGGCACCCGCGACGACGCCGACGCCCACATCGACCGTCTTGCCAAGAAGTACACGGGGTCAGACACGTTTGAAGGTCATTCGCCCGGCGATGTGCGCGTCAAGTACGTGATCACGCCGACTCGGGTGCGCCACCAGACGCAATAGGGCTCCGGGCCGCGCGCGCTCAGGCGCCGTGGCACTTCTTGTACTTCTTGCCCGAGCCGCACCAGCACGGGTCGTTGCGCCCGATCTGCTGGGCCTCGTCGACGACGCGCTGCTGCACCGGCTCAGACGGCCCTTCATCGGCGTACTCGGCCTCGCCCGGGCCGCCGGCCGCGGCGGCCATGGCCATCGCTCCGGCCTCGCTGTTGCCACCCGAGTAGGTCACCCGGCCGCCCCCGGTCGCCGAGGAGGAGGACGAGCTGCCGCTGCGGCGCGCCGCAGGCTGCTCGGGCGCCACGGGGTTGCCGTCGGCGTCGTGGATGGTCACCTGCACGTGATAGATGAGGCGGGCGAAGTCTGCCCAGATGCTGCTCATCAGGTCCTGGAAGAGCTCGTAGGCCTCGTTCTTGTAGGCCACCAGCGGGTCCATCTGGGCCAGCCCGCGCAGCCCGATGCCGTGCTGGAGGTAGTCCATGTCGTACAGGTGCTCCTGCCAGCGCTGGTCGATGATCTCCAGCAGCAGGTAGCGCTCCACGCCACGCATGAGCTCCTCGCCGAACTCCTCCTCGCGGACGTCGTACTGGGCCAGCGCCTCCTCCCGGAGGTTGGCGACGAGATCCTCGCGGTCGGCCCGGCCGGGCTCAGGAGGCTCGAACTCGTCGGAGGGGATGAACATCTCCTCGACGCGGCGCATGAGCCCGTCCAGGTCCCAGTCGTCGACGAACTCGCCCTCGGTGTACTCCTCGACGATGCGGTCCATGAGGTTGGCGATCTCCTCACGCGCGGCGTCGCTCATGTCGCGGCCCTCGAGCACCTCGTCGCGGTAGGAGTAGACCACCTCGCGCTGCTGGTTGAGCACGTCGTCGTACTCCAGCGTGTGCTTGCGCTGGAGGAAGTGCTGCTCCTCGACCTTGCGCTGGGCCTTCTCGATCTGCTTGGAGAGCATCCCGGCCTCGATCGGCTCCTCGTTGCCCTCGTCGTCGACCGAGCCCAGCCGGTCGAGGATCTTGTAGATCCGCTCTCCGGCGAACAGGCGGACGAGGTCGTCCTGAGCCGATAGGAAAAAGCGCGACTCGCCGGGGTCGCCCTGGCGCCCGGCCCGCCCGCGCAGCTGGTTGTCGATCCGCCGCGACTCATGGCGCTCGGTGCCGAGGATGAACAGCCCCCCGGCCTCCATCACCTGCTCGCGCTGGGACTCGACGCGCTCCTCGATGGCCGGGAGCACCTTGGTGAAGTGCTCGTCGAAATCGGGCTCGCCCGGCCGCAAGCCCAGCTTGGCCATCTCGAGGGTGGCCAGGTGCTCGGCGTTGCCGCCCAACTTGATGTCCACGCCGCGGCCGGCCATGTTGGTGGCGATCGTGACCGTGCCCGGGGCGCCGGCCTCGGCGACGATCTCGCCCTCGCGGGCGGCGTGCTCGGGCTTGGCGTTGAGCACCGCGTGCCTGATACCGCGCTTGGTCAACTGCTCGGAGAGCAGCTCTGAGACCTCGACCGCGATCGTCCCCACGAGCACGGGCTGCCCCGTCTCGTGGCGCGCCGCGATCTCCCGCACCACCGCTGACCACTTGCCGTCCTTGGTCTTGTAAACCTGGTCATTGCGGTCGCTGCGGACCATCGGCTGATTGGTGGGAACCTGAACGACCGGGAGCTCGTAGATCTTCATGAACTCGGTGGCCTCGGTGAGCGCCGTCCCGGTCATGCCCGCGAGCTTGTCGTACATGCGGAAGTAGTTCTGCAGCGTGACCGTGGCCAGGGTCTGGTTCTCCTCCTGAACGCGCACGCCCTCCTTGGCCTCGACCGCCTGGTGCAGACCCTCTGACCAGCGCCGGCCCTCCAGGATGCGACCGGTGAACTCGTCGATGATCTTGACCTCGCCGTCGATGACCTCGTATTCGACACCGCGCTTGTACAGCGACTCGGCGCGCAGCGACTGGATGAGGTGGTTGACGAGGTGGCCGTTCTCGGCGCGGTAGAGGTGGTCGATGCCCATGAAGCGCTCGGCCTTGGCCACGCCCTGCTCGGTGATCGAGACCGTCTTGTGCTTCTCGTCGAACTCGTAGTCGAAGTCGGCGACGAAGTCCTTCTTGGACCGGGGGTCCAGCCCCTCCGGGGTCTTGCCGGCCTTGAGCTTGGGGGCCAGCCGGGCGAACTTCCCGTAGAGGTCGGCCGCCTGCTCGGGGGCGCCCGAGATGATCAGCGGCGTGCGGGCCTCGTCGATGAGGATGTTGTCGACCTCGTCGACGATGGCGAAGCGGTGGTAGTGGGTCTTGCCGTCCTCGTCCTTCTCGCGACCCCCGTGCTGGAACTTCTCCTCCAGGCTCTTGGCCATGTTGTCGCGCAGGTAGTCGAAGCCGAACTCCGAGTTGGTGCCGTAGGTGACGTCGGCGGCGTAGGCGGCGTGCTTCTCCTCGAACGGCTGCATGTTCTGCAGCACGCCGATGCTGACGCCGAGCATGTCGTAGATCGGCTTCATCCACAGGGCGTCGCGGCGGGCCAGGTAGTCGTTGACGGTCACCACGTGCACGCCGTGGCCCGGCAGCGAGTTGAGGACCACGGCGAGGGTCGCGGTGAGCGTCTTGCCCTCGCCGGTCTTCATCTCGGCGATGCAACCGTCATGCAGCACCATCCCGCCGATGAGCTGCACGTCGAAGTGGCGCATGCCCATCGAACGCTTGCCGGCCTCACGGACCAGCCCGAAGCACTCGTAGAGCAGATCCTCCAGCGACTCGCCGTTGCGAGCGCGCTCGCGCAGGTCGTCAGCGGCCTCGCGGAGCTCCTCGTCGGAGTGGTGCTCCAGCTCCGCCTCGTAGCCGTTGATTCGGCCGACGCGCTGCTGATAGCTCTTGAACTTCTTGGCCTCGCCCATGCGAAGCGCGCGGTCCAGGAAGGACATGAAGCTAGGGTAGCGCGGGCGGCCTCAGCGCTCGTAAGAGAACACGCTGAATCCGGCTGCCCGCGCCGCCCCTTCGCGAGTTGTCAGGCAGCCGGCGAAACGTCCCCAGGCAGGACTTGGCTCGCCGCCACCCGCGACTCGCGCCGCTTGCGCCGCTTGTCACGGTGACGCTTGACCTGGACGGCCAGTTCGTCAGCGCACAGGTTGATGGAGTGCATCAGGTCGCCCGAGGCATCCCGGGCCCGAAGCGTGACCCCCTTGAGGTGCAGCGTGGCCTCCGCCACCTTGCTGTCAGGATTCGCCGGGTTCCGCTCCTGGAACAGCTCGACCTCCAGTTCCGCCAGCTCCGAGACCTGTTTGGAGATCTTCCCGAAGCGTTTGGCGACGTGCTCTCGAACGTCGTCGGAGACGTGGACATTTCGGCCCTTGACCTGGATCCGCATTCGTCGACCTCCCGACTGAAGGCGTTGATCTATGTAAACACGAGGTTATTCCTGCAACCGGCGTTTGTCGAGCGTCACAATGTCGGTCGTTGCTGCGCAATGTTGCTCCAACCATCGCATGGAGTTTCGAACCGTCGGTCCTGATCGGGGT
The DNA here is from genome assembly GCA_036490435.1 of Solirubrobacteraceae bacterium. GTDB lineage: Bacteria > Actinomycetota > Thermoleophilia > Solirubrobacterales > Solirubrobacteraceae > Palsa-465. Next base: position 8,637 of record DASXDW010000148.1, on the reverse strand, counting down.
CGCGGCCCTCGGGGTGCTCTATGTGCTCGGCTGGCGGCGCGGGCGGGCCACCGGTTCGGCCCATAAACCCGGCTACGGCCGCCTGGCGCTGTTCGCGCTGGGCCTGGTGACGATCCTCGCCGCGCTGGTCTCGCCGATCGACGGCCTCGGCGACCAACTGCTGCTCATGCACATGCTCCAGCACATCCTGCTGCTGGACTTCGCCCCCATCCTGCTCATCCTCGGCCTCAACAAGATCCTGCTGCGGCCGGTCACCCGGCGCGTCCAGACGATCGAGCGCCGCGCCGGGGTCCTCGCCCATCCCGCCTTCGCGGTGCTGGCCTACGCAGGCTTCATGTGGGCGTGGCACATCCCGGCGATGTACGACCTCGCGCTGCGCCACACCACGATCCACGCGATCGAGCACATGTGCTTCGCCGTCGCGGGGACGCTGTACTGGTGGCACCTGCTCTCGCCGATCCGCAACCGCCGTCGGCTCGGCGGCATGGGTCCGGTGGCCTACATGGTCTCCACCAAGCTGTTGGTGGGGACCCTCGGAATCGTGCTGGCCTTCGCGCCGGCGTCCTTCTACCCCTTCTATGAGCACCACCCCCATTACTGGGGCCTCTCCCCGTCCGAGGATCAGTCCATGGCGGGCCTGCTGATGGCGCTCGAGCAGTCGATCGTGATGGGGATAGCGCTGGTGTGGGTGTTCGTCCAGATGCTGGGCGAGTCAGAGCGCGAAGCCCAGCGCCAGGAGCGCTACGAGGTGGTGTAGCCCCGCCCCCGGGAGCGCGCCGTGAGAGCGCGGTGGGTGTGAGCGCCGGCCGGCGCGGAGGGTGGGTGGGAACCGCATCCCTCCGCGCGCGACACGGCGTTCAGCTCACTTGCTGCAGGGAGCCGAGGCGTTGACCGTCTGGACCTCGTTCGGGCCCGGGGCGCCGGTCGACGTCGGCAGATTCGCCGTGAACGTCGTCGAGTACGGGCGCTTGCCGTTCTTGCAGCCGATCGAGGAGCTCGCGGCCACCGTCTTGCCCTTGACCTTCTTGGTCACCTTGAGCCACGTGAGGTGCTCTGACTCGAGCGATCCGGCCTGGCCGGGCGCCGGGAAGCTCACGTAGGAGGGAACCGGCACGTCGACGACAAGGAACTTGCCTTGAGTCTTGTAGGTGGCCGGGTATGGGCCGACCGCTCCGGTCTGCAGAGCCCCGTTGATGCACTCATGGTTCGGGGACTGATCCACGAAGAAGAACGAGAGCTTGCCCTGCCCGCCGTTCCAGACGTGGAGCAGCGGATCGCAGGAAACGCCCGGCTGACTGAAGACAGTCGCCGAACCGATGACCGCGGTGATGGCTCCCGTGGCTACGAGCGCGCCCTTGGGGCACTTGGTGTCGTTGCCGTTGGCGCCGATCGTCTTGGCGCTACAGACGGGGAAGTCCTTCCCGTCCGCCTTCAGACCGTAGATCTTGGTCTTGATGTCGGTGAGCACCCCGGTGCGGTTGCCAGCGGTGCCCTGGGCCACGATGGCCTGCTTGTAGCTGAGAGGCACGGGCTTGGCCGGCGTTCCCGCCTTCTTGGTCGAGAACGACAGCGACGCCGTCGAGTAGTTGTTGATGGCGGCGTATGCCACTCCTGTGACCGCCAGCGCCCCGAGGGCGGCAACGATCAGGACGATTTTCTTCAAGTGACTCCTCCTGTGGTGGGTCGTTTGGGCTTCAGCGAGCCACGCCGGGTGTGCGTCAGGCCTCACGGAAGCGGTTGAAGATGTGGGAAGGTCTGGTTCTGCCCCGTGGTGGTGTTGCCGAGTGGAGGCTGCGCCTTGCACGGCGGCCCACCGGGCTGAGACGTGTAGTAGTACTTCGCAACTAGTTGCGCGAGGGTTAACACGGTCCCGGTGACGGAAGTTGTGCTCTGCGAGAGCGATGAGCCTATCGTCGGGAGGGGGTGCGCGGTGCAGAGAGCACTGCTGAACACGCTCAGGCCGTGGAGCAGCTGGTTGTAGCCCCCCGGCGCCATATAGGCGTTGGACCGGTTGCTGTCGGGCCGGACCGCGTAGCGCGTGAGCAGTTCGGGGTTGATCGGGTTGGAGATCCGCAGGTAGTGGGCCCGGCCTCCGTTGGCCGAGGCGAACTGGCCCTCGGAGGTGGCAGTGCTGTTGGCGAAGAAGGCCGCGATCTCCCGTCGGTAGGACTGGATGTACTCGATCACCGGGACCAGCTCGCCCAGATACGGCTTCAGCCGCACCAGGAATGGGACCGTGTCGTTGAGGAACGTGGTGAGCGCCGGGAACCCGGCCTTGGACGCCGTGGTCAGCGGAGCGATGTCGACCATCAGGTCGCGCAACTCGGGCGCCAGGAGCACGAGGCGCTGCAGCGCTGGAGTGAGCTGCACCGCCGCGGGGCGCAGCTCGTCGATGAGCGGCTTGGTCGTCTGCGAGAACGTCCCCAGGCGGTTGACGGTGGAGCGGGCCTCCGTGAGGAACGCCGGGAAGGCCCGGATCGTGTTGGCCAGGTCCTGATCGCGTGCCGCGGTGGCAGCGAACAGGCTGTTGGAGTTCCGCACGAACCCCTGCAGCGCTGCCGGCGACTGGCTCAGTGCCGCGAATACCTGGGCGCCATCTCGCAGCAGCGTCGTCGTCGCCGCGCTCTGGCGGTTGAGCACCTCGAGCACCGCGTCGACGTTGGTGGCGAACGGGTAGAGCTGGGCGAAGGCCTGGTTGAAATCCTCGCCGCGGCCGGTCAGGGCGATCCCGCCCTGCTGCACCCAGGTCTCGAACGCCTGTCGGGTCTTGGGATCGAATGCGGAGAAGATCTGATCCAGCTCAACCGTCGGCGCGACCTGGGCGTGCGGGAGGGTGCCGCCGTCGGGCACGCTCCGCGTGCCCGGGCTCCCGGGCGAGAGCTCCACGTAGGTCTCGCCCAGCAGGGTCTTCTGGCGCAGGATCGCCCGGGTGTCGGCGGGCCGCGGCGCGTACTGCTTGTTGATCTCGATCACCGCCCGCGAGAGCCCGGTGTTGTGGTCGAGCTTGACGCTCACCACGTGGCCCACCGGAACGCCGGAGATCTGTACCGAGGCCTGTGACGCCAGCTCGACGGCCTCATCGAACTCGACGCTGAAGCGATAGCCCTGTGAGGCCAGCGGGATCGACCCGCCGAATGAGATCCACAGGAAGATGAGCAGCCCGATGCACGAGGCCGTGAAGGCGAACATCGTGAGCATCGCGAAGTTGGAGGGGCGCTGCTTGTTCATTGGGGGCAGATCACCTGGCCGGCGATAGGGCTCGGCTTCGCGCCGGGAAGCTGGTCGGCGGGCGGTGCGTTGACGAGGTTGAGGATCACCCCGAGCGGCTCGCTGTTGGGCTGCAGCTCGTCCTCGAAATAGTTGAGCTCGGCACAGGTGCCCATGAAGATGCCCTGCAGGACGGCGCCGTTGCCATCCTGGGAGGTGACGAGGCTGTCGGCGATGTGAGCCAGCCACGAGCCCCAGAACAGGTAGCTCTGCTGGCCACCGCCCGGGCTGTGCGCGAGCTCGTTGAAAAGCGTGTTGAAGACCGAGACGGATTTGGACAACGCGGGGATCGTCGTCTCGAGCTTGGGCGCGCCGGCCGCCAGGGTCTTTGCCAGCGGCTGCACGGCCACGCTGAAGGGGCGCAGCTGGTTGGCGATCACTGGAGTGGTGTCGTGGAACAGCGGCCGTGAGGCCTTCAACGCCGGCCCCAGGTTGCGCGCGAAGGGCACGAGCTGTTGCAGCGTCGTCGTGCTGGCCTTGGCGAAGCCCTGGACCTTGTTGAGCGTCTGAATGCTCTGCTCAAGCGTCGGCGGGAACTCGGTCAGGGTCTGCTCGAGCTGGGTGTCGTTGGCGGCGATCGCTGCGAAGTTGGTGTCCGAGGCACGGATGAGCGACGCCAACTGGCCCTCCACCCCGCCAAACGCGTTGGTGACGAGGTTGAGGCTGTGGATGGCCTTGCGGATGCTGGCCTGGCGCGTGGCCAGTAGGGCGGCGAAGCGCTTGGTGTCGCGGTCCAGCGGCTCGAAGCGCTTGAGCGTGCCCCGCAGGTCGGCCACGGCGTCGCGGCTCGGCACGGTCCCGGTGTAGCCGGGGTCCTTGAAGGCCTGCGCGCCGGCGGACAGCAGCAGCACCAGATAGTTGCGGGTGTCGGAGTCCAGCGAGGAGAGGATCTCCGAGAGGTCGACGTCGGGCTGGGTGTTTGCCGCCGAGAGCGTGCCCCCGTTGGGCACACGGCCGGCCCGGCGTGTGCCCGGATCCAGCTCCAGGTACATGTCCTTCAGCGGTGTGCGCGGCCGCAGCAGCACGGTGGCATTGCGGTAGATCGGCGCGTACTGCTTGTAGATGTTCATCGTCACGACGGCCTGGCCGTTGTGCAGCGAGACGCCTCCGACCTGGCCGACCTGGACCCCGGCGATGGTTACCGCCTGGCCCTGGCCCGAGGTGACCGCGGCGGCCGTGGCAAAGGGCGCCTTGACGGTGTAGTAGGTCTGACCGAACACGAACGACGGCTGGTGCTCGAGGATGTAGGCGGTGACCGCGATCGCGGCGACGATCAGCACCGCGATGGCGGCGAAATCGGTGCGGTGGGTAGCGATCGCGCGTTTCACGGCCCAGCCCCGGTCTTGGCGGCGTTGAGGTTCGGAGGCGCGTTCCTGAAGCACGGGACATTGCGGTCAAGCGGAGGCTGCTGGCCGGGGTTGGCGGGTCGCGTGCCCAGCGACGGGAAGACCGCGTTGCCGTAGAGGGGCCCACCTCCGGGCAGCGAGCCCGTGGCGACCCGCTCAGATCCGCCGCCCACCGACGAGCGCACATAGCGCCCGTTGCCATCGAAGTTCTGCCCGTCGCTGGCCAGGCCGACGCCGGACTGGAACAGCTCCTGATAGAGCTGCACGCCCGTGGTGAGTGGCGGATCGGAGATCCGCTCGTTGCCCGTGGGGATGATCGTGTGCACGAAGCACTTGGCCAGCGTGTCTGAGCCGTTGAGTAGCGCCTTGGACGAGATCAGCGTGCTCGACGTCCCCTGGATCGCCGGGGTCAGATATCTGAGCAGCCCGCCGAGCTCCTGCGGTGACAGCAGCGCGGCGGACTGAGCCAGCCACGGCAGCCCGGCGGTGATCGTCGGGGCCGTCTGCTTGACGCTCGGGGTCAGGGCGGCGGCGAAGCGCTGGGTCGGACCGAACGAGGCCTGCAGCGGCCCCAGAGCGTTGTCGGCGGCGCGCAGGAACGGGGGCAACAGGGAGATCGTGCTGGCCAGGTCATCCTGCCGGGCGGCGAGCGCCCCCATGGTGGCGTTGAACGTCGTGACGAGGTCCTGCAGGCGGGTCTGCGACGACGCGAGCGCTGAGAAGGTGTGCGCGCTTCCGGCCACCACGCCGGAGAGATCGTGGGGCTGTGAGCCCAGCAGCGCCGCGTTGACGATCGTCGAGGCCCTAAAGGCCCCCGCGGCGTACTGGAGCGAGCGGTTCAGCGCCTCACCGGCGGTCAACCCCTGGACGCTCGGATCCTGGGTGGCGTCCTCGGCGGCGGTCGGCTTGCCGTTCAACGACCGGCCGAGGCCCTGCAGCAGCGTCTGCAGGTCGGCACGGCTGTTGCTCTGCAGCGCCGAGAGCACGCGGTCCAGTTGCACCGGTCCACTGGTTTGCGCGGCGGGCAGTGTCGCCCCCGAGGAGACGGTGCGCGCACCCGGCGTTCCCGGGTGCAGATCGACGTAGAAGTTGCCCTCCAGGAACAGGCGGGGGCGGATGTCGGCGGTGGCATCGGCGTGGATGGGCAGGCCGCTCTGCTGGATGGACATCGTCGCCTCCGCCGCGGTCGAGCTGCCGCCCACGCGCCGCACGGCCGTGACGCTGCCCACATTGACACCGGCGATGCGCACCGGGGAGCCGAGGTGCAGCTGCGTCTCCACCGTGAAGGTGGCCTTCAGCGTGAAGGGGGCGCTGGTGAACGGCACGCTCCCGCCGAAGACCAGGTAGCAGACGGCCAGGATCACGACCGTGGCGATGGCGCCGGCGACGAAGTTGCTGATCCGGGACCGGTGGCGCCTCATGAGCCGCCCCGGGTCGTCTTCTCGGTCTTGATCCCGACATTGCCCGCCGGGTTGCCCAGGACGGCCTTGTTGGGATACGGCTCGTTGCCCGCTGAGCACTCACGGGTCTCACCGGGCGCCGCGGCGTTGGGATACGGATCGACGTGCAGGGGCCCCGATGCCCGGCCGATCGACTGCCCGGTGAAGGGTACGCTCGACGGCTCAGACTCATAGCCGGGGACGTCATCGATCGCGATCTGTACGAAGCGCAGCAACGATCCCTGGCTGACGTGCTCGGAGAGCAGGCTCTGCGCGTTGCGCAGGAACAGCGTCACGTAGTTGCACGTGGACTGGGCCGGAGTGAGGAACGCCAGCGGCGGCCCCAGCTTCGTCAGCGTCAGGTTCAGGCGGTCCAACCCCTGCTGGACCGATGGGTTCTGGGCGTAGTCGCCGGTGTTCTTTGACAGCGTGACCGTGCGCTGGTCAAGCGCCGCGGTCCCCGGCAGGTTGCGGGTGCCGATGGCGAACGCGCTGGAGAGGACCGGAGCGCTCTGCGGCAAGGTGGCCACGCCGGGGCGCAGTTCGGAGAACAGCGCCGCGGTGTCGGTCAAAAACGGGCGTATCACCGGGGTGTTGGTGATCGTGGCGTCGAACATCGGCGGTGTGTCGGAGATCGTCTCCTGCAGCGATGGCACCGCGACTCCGGCCAGAGCCCGGAAGGTGGTGTCGAGGTTGACGAAGAGCTGCCCCTGCGTCTCGGCCACCGGGACCAGCGCGCCGGTGTAGTTCTCCAGGCTGCGGAAGAACCCGGCGAGATTGGTGTTCGGCGACGCGAGGTTGGCGGCCACCGGCTGCAGGTCGCGCAGCAGCGGCCCGAACGCTCCGATCGCGTTGTTGATGTCATAGCCGCGCCCGGCCAGCGCCTGCCCCAAGCCGATGGTGGATTGCCGGACGCCCACGCGCGTCGCCGGGGTGAACATCGAGAGCACCTGGTCGAAGTCCACCTCGGTGCCCTCCTGGCGGATCGGGACCACCGCCTTGTCGGGGAACCCGCGGCTGGCGTGACCGAGCGTGATGGCGAGGTACTTGAGCCCGATCGCGCCCTTGAGCCGGACGGTGAACTTCGAGTCCACGGGCAGCGGCTCGATGCTCTTCTGCAACTGGACGTTGATCAGCGCGATCGGCCGGCCGTCGCGGAGCCGCGTGGGCGTGACCGTCGAGACGAACCCCACCAGCGCGCCGCCCATGTTGACGTTGTCGCCATGGGTGAGCTCTGAGGCGTTGGCGGCCTGCACGTGCAACGTGTAGGTCGGCACGAACGGGAGGCCGTTGCTGGCGTTGTAGGCCAGGTAGACGGCGACGATCGTCACCAGCACGGTGAGGGCGCCGATCAGCACCGGATTGCCGGCCAGACCGGGGTCACGGCGGCCTCTCACTGCCCGCTCCCGGTCAGGAACGAGAGCAGCGCCTGCATTGACGCCCGGGCTCCGGGCTGCTCAGAGGCCGACTGGACGGCCTTGGCGACGACCCGGTCAGGGTGGCTCGGCGGCGCCGCGGCCCCGCGGCGACCGGTGGCAGTGGCCACCGACGCGCTGGCCGCGGTGGCTCCAGCGAAGTTGGAGGAGCAGCCGGGCACGGCGCTCGTGGCGTAGTTGGTGCAGCTGGAGATAAGCGGTTCGGCACGGACGTAGTGACTCAGTTGGTTGAAGCCGTTGCCGGCGATCGCGCCGTTGAAGAGCAGCTTCATGAGCTGCTCGATGCCGCCGGTGGTGTCGAGGCTCTCCAGGAGCGTCTGCAGGTTCTGAGCGGTGGGCGCGCCGACGTTCCCCAGCGTCTTGAGGCGGTTGGCCAGCGGCTGGGTGGCCAGCAGCGAGGGCTGGGACTCCTGGGCCGCCGCGCCGAGGTTGATGAGGGCGATGCGCGCCTGGCTGGCGAACGGGGTGAGGTTGGCGAACTGCTGGCCCAGCGCGGCGGCGCTCTGTCCCAGGCTGGTCATGAGCGGCGTGCCCTGATCGGCCAGCGTGCCCAGGTCCGCCATCAGCGGGCGCAGCTGCGCCAGGTAGGCAGGGAATTTCTGGAAGGTCTGCGAGATCGCCTGGGCGCGGGCGGCGCTGGCCACCGCGGTCGTGTTGGCCTGGGTGATGAAACCCGAGATGTGCGTGCGCTCGCGGGCCAGGGGTCCCAGCACCTTGTCGGAGTCGGTGGCCAACTGGGCCAGGGTGTGGTTCTGGCCGGCGAGGATCTTGAGCACCTTGTCGGTGTTGTCCAGGGCGGGATTGGCACGGTGGATGACGGCATTGAGGTCTGAGCCCCGTGCCGCCAGGCCGGTCCCGAACTCGTTGATGATCACCGCGAGTGACTGGCGCACCGGCTCGGTGGAGATGTCCTGGACGATGTCGGAGTCGATCGGCGAGCTCGTCCGGGTCACCGGCAGGTAGTGGGTCCCCTTGCCCGGACCCGCCGGGATCGTCGGCAGCTTGGCGGCGCTCGAGGTGCCGGGGGAGCAGTCGACGTACTCCTCGCCGATCAGCGACTGTGGGCGGATCGTGCAGGTGGCGTCGTTGTGGAAGGGCGCGAATCTGTGATCGGTGATGGCGATGGTCACCGCCGCCTTCTTGCCCGAC
>DASXDW010000133.1:0-50345 GCA_036490435.1 Solirubrobacteraceae bacterium | reverse complement strand
TCTTGGGATCGTTGGAGCCCCCGCTGCCGGGCTTGGAACTGCCGCAGCCGGCCAGCACGACGACCGCCATCCCGGTCATGAGTAGGGCGGTCAGACGACGCACGCCGGTCAGAGTACCCGGAGCTCGGTTCCCGTGGTGGGTAATGGACACATATCCGGTCTCGCAAACCGGCGCCCACTCGCTAGCATCGCCCGGCCAGGGCGAGATAGCTCAGTTGGTAGAGCACACGACTGAAAATCGTGGTGTCCCGGGTTCAAGTCCCGGTCTCGCCATCAACTGAATGCTGTGGACGCCGGGGGTCGCGCGGCCTGTTGTGCGAAGTGCCGTCGCGTGTCGCTGAACATTCGCTTGATGACGGGCGACATGACCGGCAGATTGAGTTTGCCCAGCGCGGTCAGCTCGAACGCGAGCGTCCACGTGAAGCGGCAGCGATCAGCGCCCAGGGGCTCGACCAGGTAATCCTCGGCCGAGCGCCGGTAGACCGGTGGCATGACCCCGGTCACGAAAAACGCCTTGCGCCGGCCTTCCTCCCAGAGGAAATATTGCTCCCGGACCGCCAGCACCACGCTGAACAGCTTTGCCTGACGGTTGGTTCCCACGCCGAACGGCCGCGGCGAGAGCCACGTGATCTGTAGCCCCCGGCACCAGTCCAGGGTCTTGTCTCGTGTCAGTTCCGCCCAGACCGTCTGGGCCGGGAGGCCGATCTCCATCGTCTCGGCAAAGCGGACGGGCGCCGACTGAGAGAACCCTTCGTCGACGGCGGGCAGCATGGCGCAAGGCTACCGGCGCGGAGACGCCGCCCTGCATCGCGGCAACTAGTCCGGTAGAGCCTTCTTGACGGCCAGGTGCTCCCAGTCGTGAAGGAAGATCGTCTGGAAGTACAGCGCGGCCTGGGCGTTGTGGATGATGACGCCGGCGTCGCGGTTGGAGAGAGTGCCTTCTGTTGACCAGTTCTGGCTGCTGACCAGAACCACCTGACTGTCGACGATGATGCCCTTGTTGTGGACGTTCCTCTGGATCTTGGCGCCGTTGACGACGTCAAGCCCGAGGCCCTGGAGCTGTTCGAGGTAACCGATCTTCTCAAACTCACTCATGATGATCTTCACGTCGACGCCCGCCGTCTGGCGGTCGATGACGGCGTCGATGAGGTCCAGGAATCCACCCGCATCCGTCACCCCGGCGCGCGGAGGCTCGATGTACTGGTACTGCATGTAGAGCGTTTGGGTGGCGCTGGCGATGAGCTCCTTGGCCGCGCCGGCGTACACCCCCGGGTCCGGGGTCAGCACCGGAACGATCTTCATCGTGTCGGTGATGGTCACGGGATCGAAGAACTGCGCGAAGCGATCGGTCTCGCTGCTCGGCAAAGACGGAGGCGGGAGGGGCGCCCCCGCGCTTTCCGGCGGCAGGTTGTGCGCCGCTGCGATCGCCTTGTCATGCAGGATGTACTGCTCGAACGTGTTGGCCAGCGTCGGCTCCTCGACGATGACGTGCCAGTCACGGTCGTAGTGGCGTGCGGCGGTCGCGTCCGCTGCGTTGGCCCCCGGATCGATGTCGGGCTGGTTTGAGTTGTTCCAGTTGCCCGACGAGAGCCAGAAGGAGTCGTGGTCGCGGACGGCGACCTTGATGTGGTACGCGGTGGGGAAGATCCACGCGGTCGCGTCCCGGTCGGTCCGCGCCAGCGCCCACGACTGGGCAAACCCGTCCCCGAGCGCAGAGTCAAGGTCGGCCACGGTCTGCGCGTCGGTCTGGTCGGCCGTCGGGTTCTTGGCCGGGTGGTCCAGCACGAGCGTGAGCTGCTTGCCGGCCAGCGCGTCGGCGATGGCGGACTCGACATGGGCCGAGGTGAAGTCGTAGAGCCCGACGGTCAGTGACGCCGTCGTCGACTGCAGGAACGGCTCGAGCATCTTCCAGCCGCTGTCGGGGCTGGCGCAGATGTGAATCGTCGCCTGGGCCTCGACGGGATCGAGTGCCACGCCGTCAGGAGGCGTGTAGTCAAGCTGAGGCTTGGTCGCCTCGGCGCGCGCGAGTGCCGCGTGGGCAGACGCGGCCGCGGCCGGCCGCACCCCGGCCGGGGTCTGCTCCTCGGGGAAGTGAGGAACCGAGCCGAGATCCGGGCTGAGGCGGAGATCCTGCGCGAACCCCGCTGGGTTGGCCAGCTCCTTTCGCTTCTCCTGACTCGCCTGCCGCACGTCCACGGGGACGCCGCCCACCTGCGTGGGCAGCAACTGGGCAGGCGAGAGATGCGCGGTCTTGTGCTCGACCGTGACGACGATCGCCGGGGTGTCGGTCAACCAGTTGCCTGTGACCTTGTACCCCGGCCGGACCGACAGCACCCCGGGTCTGCTCAGCTCCCCGATGTGTTGATCGATTACCGAACTCAGGCCCGTGTCCCCGGCCATGGCGCTCCCCCTCGAGTTGGTCGACGAGGAGCACGCTACCAGCGGGAAATCAGCGAGTGTCGATTTCGTCAGGTGGGGAGGTTCGGCGCGAAATCCACTCCCATTGGGGCGCGCGGAGGGGCACCCGTCGGGGTCCAAGGCGTTCGCGCTCCGCTCCGTGGCGTCGCCGCTTCGAAGAGAAGCTGCCCCAACACGGCGGCCGCCAACAGCCCTGCGAACGCGACCGGCGCGACCGCGCCGCCGGCCGCCGCGAGGATCACGCCCGCCACCGCCAGGACGATCCGCCCCCGGAAGGTCCGATCGCGCAACGAGGTCCACTCGGCCCCGAGGTGGATTGCTGCCAGCGACAGGGAGAACGCCGCGACACCGCCGGCCATGGCCCAGCGCGCGCCGGCGCTGACGCTGGGCCCCACGGCGTCCATGATCGCGATCTTCGTGCCCTCGCCGAACGCGGCTACGCCGGCCAGCAGGCTGAAATGGGCGTAGACGAAGACGAGTCCGAGCGCACCGCGCCCCACCACCGAGGTGTCGGCGAGGTCGAAGTAGATCCACCACAGGCTGAGCGCCACGACGAAGCTGAGGCCCCCGACGATCCATGAGGCGACGGTGAACTCGAATCCCGCCACACCGGCGACCGCCGCCGCCACAGACTCGCCCAGCACGATGATGAAGAAGGTCCCGAACCGCTCGACGAGGTGCGAGATGACCACTGACGCGCCTCTGAGCGTCCTCCACGCACGGATCGGGATGACGAGGTCGATGAGCATGGCCGCTGTCCACAGCGCCTCCCTCGCCGGACTGTCGACGAAGATCGAGGCAAGCCAGAGGACGGTCGTCGACCCGTACCCGACGAGGTAGACGTCAGACAGCCGGCGCCCGTCGCCGCCGACGTAGTGGCGGGAACGCGCGTATAGCCCGAGCAGCACCGCCCGCACCACCACGTAGCCCTCCGCGAAGCCCGCCGTGCCGCCGTGGCCCGTCATCGCGTGCGGCACATTGACCGCGATGGCGGCGATGGCGAGCATCGCGGCTGACTTGGCCAGCCGGAACACCAGGTCGTCGGTGTCGAAGCGGTTGGCGTAGAGCGCGTAGAGGACCCAGGCCCAGATCACCACCACCAGAAGGCCCACGAAGCGCGCGAACACGGGCGCCGACGGATGGCGCGCCAGCGCGGCGCCGAGCTGGCTGACCGCCGCCGCGAACACGAGGTCGAAGAAGAGCTCGAACCACGTCGCATGGCGCTCCTCGCTGGGGTCGGCGGTGGTGCGCAGTCGCGGCGGCTCGAGCCGGAAGGTCCCGCCCGCCCCCAAGGCGCGGCGCTGTGGCTCGGTCACGTGTGAACCGCAGGCTTGTAGAACTGCGTCTCGCCAAGCCCGAAGGACCAGTTCTCGGCCGCCGTCTCCGTGACCGAGATCAGCACGTCCTCGGGCCGCACGCCGGGACTGAGGCTCAGGCGTTCGACGATGCGCTGGTACATCGCGAGCTTGTCGTTCGTTGACTTGCCCGGCGCCCACAAGACCTGGATCTGCACGAGGTCGTCGCTGCGGTCGATGCCCAGGAAGGGCCCGTAGGCAAACGCGTCGGCGCCATGCTCGGTGATCGCCATGAAGCGGTCCCCGTCCTTGATGGCGACGGTCTCGCGCATCGCCTCATAGATCTCGTCCATCAGAGCCTGCTTGTACTCGGACGTCTTGCCGTTACGGATGGCGATGCGGGTCACTGGCATGTCGTGCTCTCCCTGGGTGATTGGTAAGCGAAGTGGAGTTGCATGCCCGATCAGTGATGGGGCGCCCCCCGCTTCTTACCGACGCCGGTCCCGGCGATCCGGGTCAGATGAGTTTGCGCAAGTTTCCTGAAGCCGCGTCGTTTTGAGACTCATCACGAGGTGTCCACCCGTTCGCGGAGGTAGGGCGTGGTCGATTCAAAGCTTTTCGCCATGGGCGGTCCCCAGGGGACCGGATCAGGGCATCCCCTCTTCGGGGTCAAACAGCGCCACGACGCTGATGGCGCGGTGCGCATGACGTTGGTTGGCGAGCTCGACCTCTCGGCCACCGATGGCCTGAGGGAGCGACTCGACGAGGTGCAGCGCGGCAAACGGCGGGTGCGGTTGGACCTGTCCGAGCTGGAGTTCATCGACTGCAGCGGCATCCGCGCCATCCTGGACGCGATGGCGCAGGCGCGCCGTGACGGCACCGCGTTGGAGGTGGAACGGTCGGTCAGCCCGATCGTCGGGCGGCTCGTCTCGCTGGGCTCGATCGCGGGCGACCTGTGGCCGTCGGACGGCTCGGGCCAGTCCGGAAGCGCGGCCGCGGCGTAGACCGAGCGGTCAGACGCGGCCGGGCTCGCAGAGCACCACGCGGTCGCGCCCCTCGCGCTTGGCCCGCATGAGGTACTCGTCGGCGTCGCGGACGAGACGCTCGCGGTCATCCTGTGAGTCGGGCGACGTCGCCACACCGGCGGAGACCGTGAGGTTCCGTCGCGGGCCCAGGTGCGCGGTGCGCACCGCGTCGACGACACGGTCGGCCACCTGCTTGGCCTCCTCGCTGCTCGTCCGCGGCAGCACCAGACAGAACTCCTCGCCGCCGGTGCGGCACGGGATGTCGTCGCGGCGGCTCTGCGCGAGCAGCACCTCGGAGAACTCGCGCAGCACCTGGTCGCCGGCGGCGTGCCCGAAGGTGTCGTTGATGGCCTTGAAGGCGTCGACGTCGAAGTAGACCACCGAGGTCGGCCCGCCGCGGTCGCGCTCGGCGCGCAGCGCGTGCGACAGGCAATGCTCGAAGTGGCGGCGGTTGAACAGGCCGGTGAGCTCGTCGGTGAGGGCCTGGATGCGAAGTTGCTCGCGCTGAGCGGAGTTGGCGTAGGCCATCGCCGCCAGGGACGCGAAGCGTCGCAGGAGCAGGCTCTCCTCGGGCTGAAACCAGGCCGGTTCGTCCTCGCGCCAGACGTTGAGCGTGCCGACGACGTGATCGCCGACGACCAGCGGCGCCACGAGAATGGCGTCTTCGTCGCTCTGGGGCGTGCCCGGCATCACGTGCTTGCGCAGGAGTGGGTCGCCGGGAGCCAGGTAGACCACCTCGGCGTGCAGGACCGCCGAGCCGGTGATCGAGTTCTCCAGCGTGGGTCGCGAAGCGAGGGTCTCGGGCACGTAGCGACCGGTGGCCAGCAGCGGGACGAGCACCCGCTCGGCCCAGGCAACCTCGTACACCGCGAGACTCGTGTACGGCACGATCGGCGCCAGCGCGTCAGCCATTCCCTGGAGGGTCTCCTCGAGGGATTGGGCGGCCAGGACGCCGGTGGCGGCGTCGATGATCGCCTCGAGGCCGGCCACGAGCCGATCGCCCGCGCCCGATTGGGTATGCACGCTGGAATCCATGATGGTTTGCTCGACCGGATGGCCGTTTCAGGACCTCATCGGACCCGGCCTGCGCCGACTTAACTGAATCCGGTCTAATGCCGACGGACGTCAGTGCGGCGCGGGACCGAGCAGGTCCCAGCGGTTGCCTGCGATATCGAGGAACACCACCACCCGCCCATACGGCTCAGCCCGCGGCTGGCCGACGAACTCGACGCCAGCGTCGCGCATCCGCTGATACTGGCCGTCGAAGTCGTCGACGCGCAGGAACAGCCCGACGCGCCCGGCGAACTGGTCGCCGACCGCCTGTGCCTGGCGCTCCCCGTCGGCGCGGGCGAGCAGCAGCCCGCTCGCGGCCCCGGGCGGGCGCACGACGACCCAGCGTTTGGCCTCGCCGGTGACGGTGCTCAGGGCGGGAGAGTCCTCGATGAGCTCGAACCCCAATGCGTCGACGAAGAAGGCGATCGCCGCGTCGTAGTCCTCGACGATGACCGAGACGTGCGCGAGGTACATGCTCACGCGGCGCGCGCTCCCGCCAGGTCGCCGGCCACCCCCGCGCACAGGCGGGCGAAGGTCTCCAGCAGGGGAGGGCTGCGGCGCTCGTGCCAGGCCAGCACGAGCTCGGACGGCCCGAGGTCGCGCACCGGGAGCATGGTCACATCGCCCCGGTCGAAGATCGGCGCATTGCCCGCGGCCAGCAGGCAGATGCCGATGCCGCTGGCCACCGCCTCATAGGTCTCCTCGGTGTCGTTGATCTGCGCCGCGACTCGCACGGGGTGCCCGTCACGCTCCTCGGCGGCCAGGAAATGATCGCGCAGCGCCCCGGCGCTCGGCGGCAGCGCCAGGAACGGCTCGTCGAGCAGATCGGAGAGCAAGACGCTGTCGCGCTCGGCCAGACGATGGGTCTTGGGCAGCGCCACCAGGCGCGGCTCGCGCGCGATCGTCACCCAGCGGTAGGGCGGGTGGGTAAGCGGAAGCCACACGAACGCAGCGTCGGTGACGTGGGTGGCGAGTCCGCCGGTGGGGTCGCTCCACGCGATCTGGCGCAGCTCGAGCTCCACCTCGGCGCAGCTGGCGACCATCATCGCGCGCACCCGGGGGAGCAGCCCGCGCCCAGGGCTCGTGTGCATCCCGATGACCAGGGTGCAGTCGCTGCTCTGGATGAGCGCGCGCTCGGCCTCCTCCCAGGAGGCGATCATCAGCTCGGCACGGGAGGAGCTCGCTGCCGGCGCGGGTGAGGCGGACGCCGTGGGGCTCGCGATCGAAGAGGGTCACGTTGAGCTGTCGCTCCAGCGCGCGGATCTGCTTGGACAGAGCCGGCTGGCTGACGTAGAGCCGCTCGGCAGCCCGCGTGAAGCTGAGCTCGCGTGCGACCGCCGCGAAGTAGCGGAGGTCGCGAATGTGGACATCCATAGCCAGCGGTTATACCAATGGGTCTTGGACGCCCGGCCCGATGACAGGCACCATGGAGGCCGTCACATGCGAGCCCTCGTCCACGGACCACGTAGGGCCCGGCGACGTGGCCGGTTGGGATGCCGCAGGAACCGTCATCGCGGCGGCGCCCGACGGGTCGGGCCCGGCGGCCGGACTGCCCGTCGCCGCAGTCACCGCGCTGCGGGCGATCCGCCGCCTGGGGGCGGTCATCGGCAGGCGCGTGCTGATCACCGGCGCGTCGGGCGGCGTCGGAAGGTTCGCGGCGCAGCTGGCCAGCCGCGCGGGCGCCCATGTCGTCGCGCTGGCCGGTAGTAGTCCCGAGCGAGCCGAGGGCCTGCGCGAGCTGGGTGTATCCGAGGTCGTGTTCGGCCTCGACGAGCTGGCGGCGCCCGTGGACGCCGTACTGGAGAACGTCGGCGGCGACGTGCTGAGCCAGGCGCTTGACCATCTCTCACCGGCGCCCGGATCGAGGCGTTCGTCGTGGGGCCGTCGTTCGGCGAGGACCTGTCGCAGCTGGTGGCCCTGCTCCACGCGGGGGCGCTTGACCCCCAGATCGGTTGGCGCGGCCCGTGGAAGCGGGTCGAGGACGCCGCCGGCGCCCTGCTGGGCAGGCGTGTGCGGGGCAAGGCGGTGCTGGAGGTGACCGCGGCGTGATCGTCGTCACCGGAGCCACCGGGAATGTCGGGCGCGAGGTGGTGGCGGCGCTGGCCGAGCGGGGCCTGCCGACGCGCGTGGTGGTTCGCAGCCGCGACGCGGGGCCGTTCCCGTCCGGGGTCGAGGTGGTCCAGGGCGACCTGGACCTTCCCGAGTCCCTCACCCCCGCCCTGCGCGGTGCCGAGGCTGCGTTCCTGCTCGGGGGCTGGAGTGATATGCCGGGCCTGCTCGCACGTGTGGCCGACGCGGAGGTCGGCCACGTGGCGCTGCTCACGTCGCGCTGCGTGGTCGGCGGGCGGCCCGACAACGCCATCACCCGGATGTGGCTGGACTCCGAGGCGGCCGTGCGTGAGTCCGGCGTGCCGTGGACGTTCCTGCATCCCAGCGGCTACCACTCCAACGCGCTGCGCTGGCTGGCGCAGCTGGGCGCGGGCGATGTCGTGCGTCAGCCGTGGCCGGCGGTGCCCGTGGCCACGATCGATCCGGCCGACATCGCCGCCGCGGCCGCCGCCGTGCTCTCTGACCCGGCGGCGCACGCCGGGCGCGCGCACGAGCTCAGCGGCCCCGAGCCCCTCACCCCCGGCGACCAGATCGAGATCCTGGCGCGGGTGCTGGGTCGGGGGCTGCGCTACGAGCCGGTCTCAGACGAGGCCGCGAAGGCGGAGATGGCCGGCACCACACCCAGCCCTTCATCGACGCGTTCTTTCGCTTCTACTCCGACGGCGAGTTCGACGACTCCCGTGTCGTGGGCACGGTGCATGAGCTCACGGGGCGCGCGCCGCGCACCTTCGAGCGCTGGGCCGGAGACCACGCAGGCGCCTTCGCCACAAATACGTAGTCCGCTACGCATGTGCATAGGGGCGTGGTGCCCGAGGCTCTCAGGATGCACCGTCATCCGTCGCAGAGGAACGAACTCGTGGACCAGCTCAAGACCCCCAACCGGTGGCTCATCCTGGCCACCATGACCGGCGCGCTGTCGATGGTCATGATCGATCAGACCGTCGTCAGCGTCGCCCTGCCCACCATGCAGCGCGATCTCGGCCTGTCGACGACCGGCGTGCAGTGGGTGGTCAACGCCTACCTGCTGGTGCTGGCCGTGCTCGTGGCCTTCGGCGGGCGCCTGGCCGACCTGTTCGGCGCCGAGCGCACCTTCCGCGCCGGTGCGAGTCTGTTCGTGCTGGCCTCGGCCCTGTGCGGCCTGGCCCAGAACGAGCTGATGATCATCGCCTCGCGCGGCCTGCAGGGCGTGGGCGCGGCGATGTTGACGCCGTCGACAGGAGCGGTCATCGTCAACACGTTCGACATCCGTGAACGGGGCAAGGCGATGGGCATCTACACCGGGATCTCGATGGTGTTCCTGGCGCTCGGCCCGCTCGTGGGCGGCCTGCTGACCGAGAGCGTCAGCTGGCGCGCGGTCTTCTACATCAACCTTCCCATCGGCATCGCCATCGTGACCGCCGCGCACTTCACGCTGCCGCACCGGGCACGGCCCCGCGTCGCCCGCGGCGCGATCGACTGGACTGGGATCCCGCTGCTGGTCGGCGGGCTCGGGGCACTCGTTCTCGCGCTCATGCAGGGCCAGAGCTGGGGCTGGGGGTCGCCGGTGATTCTCGCGCTGTTCGCCGCCGCCGCGGTCCTCCTCCCCGTCTTTCTCTGGTGGGAGCGCCGAGCGCCGGCGCCGCTGGTGACGCTGAAGCTCTTCCGCGAGCAGAACTTCGGCGCGGACTCCGCGGTCCTGGCCGGCGTCCAGTTCGCTCTGGTCGGCGCCTCGGTGTTCGGCGCGGTGTGGTCCCAGCAGGTGCTCGGGTTCAGCGCCATCCGTGCCGGTGTGGCCATGCTGCCGCTCACGGTGCCGCTGCTGTTCGTCGCTCCGCTGGGAGGCCGCATCTACGACCGGCTCGGGCCCCGGCCGCTGCTCGTCACGGGCGCGCTGTTGATCGGCGGCGGACTGGCCTGGCTGGGCTGGCACCTGCACCTCCGCGAATACTGGTGGCTGGTCCCCGGCTACATCGCGATGGGGACGGGCATCGGGCTGACGATCTCTCCGGGGACGACCGACGCGCTGGGCGCGGCCGCGCCGCGGCAGCGCAGCCAGGCGAGCGGGATCGTCCAGACCGTCCGCCAGGTCGGCGGGGTCATCGGCATCGCGGTGCTGGGCGCGATCGTCGCCAACGTCTCGGCCGCCGCGCCGGGGGCCGGCTCCGCCGAGCACCTGACGGCCGCCACCAACGGCGTCGCCGCCGGTTACTGGACGGGCGCCGGGATGATGGTGGTGATGGCGGTCGTCGCTCTGGTGTTCGTGCGCCGGCGCGCGCTGGACGCGCCGCCGCACGTCGACCCGGCGGGCATCGCAAGGGTCAAAGCCCCAGCGCGCGCGCCTGCGGCCGAGACCGCGATCTAGCGGCGCGGCGCCGCGAGCTCCCGCCGGTCGCTGACCCCGAGCTTCTGCATCCCCCGGTACAGATGCGTCTCGACGGTCCGCACCGAGAGGATCAGGCGGTCGGCGATCTCGGCGTTGCTGAGGCCCTGCGAGGCCAGGTCGATGAGCTGGGCCTCGCGGGGCGTCAGCTCGACCGCGGTGGTGTCCAGACCGTCGATGACCGGGAGCTCGCCGCCCTGGTCGGCGACGTGGAGCTCGCGGGCACGCGCTGCGGCCCGCCGCGCCGAGTCACCGCGCCCGCCAGCCACGAAGGCGGTGGCGGCGTCACTGGCGGCCTCGACGGCGTAGCGCCGCGCCCCGATGGTGGCCATCTCGTCGGCGGCCGCCAGGAGGGCCGACCCGTCCCGAGCCGCCTTCGCCGCGGCGTGCTGGGCGTACGCGCTGACCAGTCGCGACTCGCAGCGGGCGGCCATCTCCTCCAGTTCGGCCGCGGCGGGCGTACCGGCGCGCATGGCGTCGTAGGCGAGCTGGGGGGTGAGGCCGGGCATCTCGTCGAGAGCGGCGGCGTCGTCGAGAAGTTGCCTGCCCGCCTCGGTGGGGTTGCGCGTCCGCAGGGCCCAGCCCTCCGCGCGGCGCACCGGGACCCGCTGCAGAGGGAGGGGCGGGTGGTCCTCGCACCACGCGTGCATCCGCTCGAGCGCCGCCAGCGTCCCGTCGAAATCGCCGGTGAAGGAGGCGACGCCGACCTGGAGGGCGCGTACGGTCGCCACCGCGTTGAAGGGGTCGCGCTGGGCGAGGTGGACGTCGGCCTCGGCGAGCCAGCGCGCCGTGTCGGCGTACTCGCCGCGAAGGAAGTGCAGCCGCGCCAGCGCGAACGCAGCGAGCCCGACGGCCCCGTGATCCCGAGCGCGCACGCCATCGCGCACCACCTTGCTCATGTACAGCTCCAGATCGGTCCAGCGGTAGCCGGTGTCCAGCGGGATCACGGAGAGCAGGCCCAGCCCTGCGAGGTCGCTGTCGTCCATGGGGACAGCGGGACGGGCGGCGAACGCCTCCGCCGCCATCGCATCGCCGCGGCCGGCGAGGAAGGCCGACATTCTGCGCAGGACATCGCGGCTGCGCCCGATGGCTTCGCTGACCCATGGATCGTCGGGGGTTCCCGTGGTTGCGGGCGGGGCGCTCACTCCGTCGGCGAGGGCGGTGTAGGTCCCGCGGATCCCGGTAGTGAAGCGCCGCCAGCTGTCGTCGTCCCCCCACGTCTCGGCGCGATCGATGAGCTCACCGATGGCCTCGGGGCGCCGCAACCCCCACTGGTACAGCCACAGGCGCTGCCGCACGTAGTCGTGGGCGCTGGCGCTGCCCGGAACGAGCGGCTCCACCACGGCCAGGGCGGCCTCGGCCTCCTCGCTGCGGTTGCGCATCGCGTGCGCCTGCGCCAGCAGCAACGCCGCGGCGACGTCGATGGCTGCGCCCGCGCGCGCCGCCAGCTCGGCGCCGAGGTCGGGATCGCACGCGTGGTTGGCGGCCCGGGCGGCGGCAAGGGCCAGCTCCGGCGCCAGCTCACTGCCGGCGTCGAGCAGGAGCGTGGCGACGCGCAGCGCGTCGTCGGGTCCCCAGGGTCGCCGGCCCTCGAACGCGGCCACCAGCCGCAGCCGCACGCCACGCGCGCGCAGGGGGGGCAGGACGGCGCGCACGGCCTCGCCGTAGAGCGGATGGGCGAGGCGGACCTCGTCGCCGGCCATGGCCACCAACCCGTGGGCCTCGGCGACGATGAGGGCCTCATCGGAGGCCAGCCCGGCGAGCTCGGAGGGGGTGAGCGGCTCGCCGAGGGCCAGCAGTTCCACCACCTCGCGCTGCTCCGTGGTGAGCTCGGCCAGGCGCCGCTGGACGAGTTCCACGAGCGAGGTGCTCGCCGCCGGCCTGCCGTCCAGCCGCCAGAACCCGGGCCCGTGCACGAGCGCTCCGTCCTGGACGGCGCCCCGGACGAGCTCGCGGGCGTAGAGCGCGTTGCCGCGGCTGACGTCGGTCACCCAGCGCATGGCCGCTTCCTCGACGGGGTCGGCGAGCGCCGTCTGAACCAGGGCACGGATGTCATCGTCGTCGAGCGCCGACAGCTCGATGCGCCGGGCTGCGTCGTCCTTCCACAGGGACACGATCGCGTCCGGGCACGGCGCGCCCGCCCGGACCGTGGCCAGGATGAACGCCGCGTCCGACGTGGCCAGATGCAGGATCAGCGCCGCTGACACGGGGTCCAACAGCTGTGCGTCATCAACGCCGAGCACCACGGGACGGCCCGCCGCGCGCTCGCGCAGGTCCTCGCCGCAGCGCCGCATCAGCGTGACGACGTCGTCGGAGCGGACCGACTCGGGAACGAGATCGGCGACCGCTGCGAGGGGGACGGTGGCGGCGCTGCGCGTGGCCTGGACCCACTCGACGAACGCACCGGCGCGCTCGGCCGTGGCCTGCGCCTCGCGGGCGAGGCGCGACTTGCCCACGCCTGGTTCGGCCACCACGACGACCCCGTGGCAGCCGCTGTCGGCGCGGGCGGCGGCGATCTCATCAAGCTCACGGTCGCGGCCCACCAGTGGCCACACACCCACGAGTGACGACGCGTCCGGCGAATACCCCCCTGGCATACGAGGCCACGCACTCTACGCCCGACGATCCACGGGCCAAAACGCCGGAATGAGGTCAGAGAAGGTGTCGATCCAGCCAGTCGAGGATCGTCTCGGGTCCCGCGGCCTCGAGGAAGCGGCCGACGGGGGCGCCCAGCCGCTCCCAGAGCTCGCACGACTGGCCGGGCCAGAGCGCCTCTGCCGCGCCGTCGCCGGTAGCAGCGCATACCAACAGTGGCGTGGCGATCCGCGAGGTCTCGTCGCCAAGCGTGTAGGCGCGCATCCGCTGGAAGAGGTCGTAGAGCGGCAGGCCAGGCGGGCCGAACCCCTCGGCGGCGCGCCGCAGGCCGACGCTCGTCCGCGGAGCGAACAGGTCAGCGAGATGCAGCTCGCGATCGAAGGCGGCGCGGTCATCGTCGTGCAGCGCCGCGCGGGCAGCGGAGGGAAGCGCCGCGAGCCACGGCCGCGCCGCCTCGACGATGCCGGGGGCGGCGACGGCGGCGACGAAGCGCTGCTCGTAGGCCAGGCCACGCGCGACGCCGAACCCGGCGAGGTCGGATCCGACGATGGCCACCCGGGAACCGTCGACGTCCGCGCGGGCGAGCACGGCGTCGGCGACCGGGGCCAGGACGGCCTCCCAGTCGGGTCGCAGGACCAGACCCTCGCGGCACAGCGCCGCCTGCCGGCCCGGGCCGTCGAAGGTCATCCAGTGATAGCCACGGGCATGGGCCGCGGCCCCGGCGAGCGTCCACGCCTGCGAGATGAGGGCGCGGCCGCCGTGGTCGATGACCACCAGCGGCCGCCGCCCGGGGCCGCCGGAGAGGAAGTAACCGCGGAGGCGAGCGCCCTCGTATGGCACCGACACCTGCTCCCCGCCGGCCAGTGACACCGCACGATCCCAGCAATCGCGCTGGCGCTGCCACAACTGCGCCTCGTCGACCGAGCCGTCGCTGTCGGCGATCGCCGCCAGCGCGGCGGCGTAGTAGGACGCGGCGTGGCGGTACAGCGCGGCATCGGCGGTGCGCTTTGCGGCCGCCCACGCGGCGCCCCCGGCCTGGGTCCATTCGCGCAGCCATGCGTCCGCATCGCCGGTGGGGATCCGCGCCTCCGTGGCGGCGATCACGTCGGGATCGGCGGCCCCGCACCGCGACGCGTCGCGCAGGTCCCGCATGGCAAGCGCCTGCGGCTGTGGCGTGACGGCGGGGGGCATCGCGTCAGTCCCGACGGCTCGGCTCAGGCCAGCTCGTGGGCGGTCGAGTCGTCGCCCGCGGCGGAGGATTGCTTGACGGCCCACACGACGAGGGCAACCGGGACGACCCAGTTGAACAGAATGTTGGTGCCCGGGCGATCCAGCGCTCCGGCGAGGATGTGGAACGGCACCATCGCGGCGAACACCGCTCCCCACATGACCGTGAGCTTGCGGTTGGTCGACTTGAACTGCGGTGAGGACCAGAAGCGCTCGTCCACCTGCTCGCGGGCGTACTGCTCGGTGAACGGCACGAACATCAGCGATGCGAAGGCGATCAGAGCCAGGCCCCCTGCGGCGATTCCGCGGGCGTAACGCGCGAGGTCCGTCGCCGTGTGGGGGTTGGCGACGAAGGCGGCGACGAGGAAGGCGGCGAAGATGACCACGGCGCCGAGCTCGAGCATCTTGGGGCGTCCCGCGCGCAGCCCGGGCAGGGCGATCACGACGGCGGCGACCAGCGCGACCCCCGCACCCAGCTTGAGGCTCACGTGCTGGGCCAGGATGGTGAAGATCACCCATGGGACAAGCGCGATGAAGATTCCCGCGCCGCTGCTGTGCGACTCGACGTTGGCGGTGGGTGAGGTGGTGGACGACGACATGGTGCTCTCCCTCTGGTTCGTATGTGACGTCAGCTCCATGTCACACACGGTCCCACCCGCACGGGGGTCTGTCCTGCGTAGTCCGCTACGTAACGCGTCGTCGACTCCGACTGCGGCTCGCTCATCTCGTCAAGGAGCGCCGTGATGCGCGCCCGATCGGGCTTGCCCTGCTCGGTGACCGGCACGCGTCGCACCACGGCGATCTGCCGCGGGACGAGGTGCTCACCGTGGCGGAGGCCCACGAACCTCTGGAGGCTGTCGGCGTCGGTGGCGGCCTCGGGCGCCAGCACCGCCAGCGCGCCGAAGCCGCCATCGACAGGGATGGCGACGGCGTAGCGGACGTCGGCGTGGTCGCACAGCGCCTCCTGGACGTCAATGGGCATCACCCACCGTCCGGCGATCCGACGCTGGTCGGCGGCGCGGCCGCGGACGTGGAGGTAGCCGTCGCCGTCGAGGAACCCGAGATCACCGGTGGAGTAGCGGCCGGCGCGGAACCCGCCGTGGGAGTCCGCGGCGTCGTAGCCGCCGGCCAGCTGGGGCGAGCGCACGGAGATGAATCCCGCCTCGCCGCGCGGCGCCTCGCTGCCGTCCACCCGCTTGATGCGGACGTCGACCCCTGGCAGGGGCATCCCCGCCGTGGACAGCCGCTCGGGATGGGCCGGCGAGTAATCGGGGGCGGCGAGGACGCTGACCATCCCGGCCTCGCTGGCGCCGTAGGGGTGGGCCAGGATGGGCCCGGCGCGTCGCAGCAGGCGGCGGCGCAGCGCCGGGGCCGCGTCGGCTCCGATGTGGCTGATCGCCACCAGAGAGGAGAGGTCGCGCGAGACGAAGTCGGGATGGTCGATCAACTCGACGAGCAACGGCTCGACCAGCGCCAGATGGGTGATGCGCTCGGCCTCGATGGTGGCCAGCACCTCACCGGCGTCAAAGCGGTTGCGCAGGACGACCGTGCCGGCGCCCATCAGGACCTGATCGACGAGCACCTGCGCCACATACGCGAACGACGTGCACACCAACTGGCGGCGATCGCGCATCGGGCCGGCGTCAACGAGACGCTCCCAGCCGGCGAAGGTCCGGAGGCTGAGCTTGGACTGCCCGGTGGTGCCGCCGGAGGCGACCAGCACCGCCGGCGCGTCGGCGTCGACGCTGCGCCCGACAAAGCCGTGCCGGCCGCCGGCATCGACGGTGAGCAGGTCACGGACACCGGGCACCGGGCCCACCGACAGCAGCCGTGGCGGGCGCGTGGAGCGCACGACCTCCGACGCTGCCGCCGCGGTCTCGGGAAAGACGATCACCGCGTCCGGGCGGGCGTGGACGAGGAGGGCGGCCAGACGGCCACGCGCGCCCGTGTTGGGACAGAACACGGTGGCGCAGCCCAGCAGGCCCGCGGCATAGCGGACGGCCAGGGCGTCGGCGGTGATGGCGGGCACGATGGCGACGCGATCGCCGGGCCAGACGCCGGCTTCCTCGAGTGCGAGGGCCAGCCGGACGACGAGCCGTCGGAACTGGAGCGCCGAGAGCTCACCGCGCGGGTCCTGGATCACCACCCGGTAGGGCCGGGTGTTGGCGCGAGCGAGGATGCGCTCGACGTAGGGGATGTGCTTCATGAGGCGGTTCCTTTGCGATGGATCAGGTGACATCGCATACGGTGCGCCCTGGGGTCGCCCCCGACGTTCGTATCGGACTACGTCATTGCGGTCGCGGCGGTACGACGCTGCCTACAGCTCGTGGCGGTGCGCGACGCCGCGCTTCTGCATCGCCCGGTACACGTAGGTCTCCACGGTGCGCACCGAGAGCACGAGTTGGTCGGCGATCTCGGCGTTGGACAGGCCGCGCGCGGCGAGCCCGGCGATCTGAGCCTCGCGGCGAGTGAGCTCGGTGGCGACCACGTCCAAGCCGTCGATGGCGGGAAACTCGGCGCCCTGGTCGGGCGCGAACAGCTCCCGGGCGCGCGTGGCGGCGCGTCGTGCCGAGTCCTCGCGACCCTCGGCCACGAACCGCCGGGCCGCGTCCACCGCCGCCTCCATCGCGTACGCGTCAGCGCCGATGGCCGCCATCTCCTCGGACACCGCGAGCAGCGCTGGCCCGTCGCGCGATGCCCGTGCGGAGGCGTGCGCGGCGTACGCCGCCACCAGGCGAGCGTCGCAGCGTTGCGCCAGGCGCTCCAGTTGGGTGGCAAGAACACCGGCCCGCCCGTCGCCGACCGCGCCGGCACGCAGCGCCTCGTAGAGCAGTCGCGCGGCGAGGTTCGGCTGTTCGGTGGCGGCGGCTGTGGCGGCGAATGCCTCGGCGCCCGCGGCGTCACTGAGTGCGCGCGCGGCCCACCCCTCGGCCCGGGCGAGGTAGCCGATCTGGGTCGGGAGGGGCTCGTGGCCGGCGAGCATCGCGTGCACCGTCGCGAGGGCTTCGCGCGCACGCGCCGGGTCCCCGGTGAACAGGCCGATCCCCACCTCGAGCGCTCGCACACTGAACGCGGTGCCGAACGCGTCCTGGACCGCGAAGTGCCCATCGGCCTCGGCCATCCAGCGCTCGGCGTCGCGGTAGCGGCCGCGGGCTATGGCCAGCGCCGCCAGCGTGAAGGCGCCCTGGCCGGCGGCCTGGTGATCCTCGGCGCCGACGCCGTCGCGCACCAGCGCAGACGCATATGCCTCAAGGTCGCCCCAGTCCTCGCCGCCCTCCAGTTCGATCACGCACATCAGGCCCATCATGGTGGCGTCGTAGTTGTCCCGCAGTGGAACCGCGGGGCGGTTGCGCCGCGCCAGCGCGTAGGCGTCCTTGGTGCGCCCGATCGCCATCAGCCGAAACAGGTGGGCCAGCTCCGCCTGGCGGCGCGCACGGGTGTCCAGCGACGGATCGGCGAGCCGGCGCTCAACCTCCTCGACGCGGTCGGCGTAGTCCTCGATGCCCTCGACGAGGCCGGAGATCACGAGCCGCCAGGGATCCAGGCGCCCGGGCCACTGCGGATCATCGGACCATCCGGCGGCGCGGTCCAGGAGCGCGCGCGCCTCGTCGCCGCGGCCCAGGCCCCAGTACAGAACGTGGACGCGCTGGGCGATGTAGCCGAGCGTCGCCGGGTCGCCGGGCGCCTGTGCCTCGGCGGCCGCGAGCACCGCCTCCGCGTCGGCGAAGCGGTTACGGATGATGTGGGCCCGGCTGAGCACCAGCGTCGCATCGAGCCCGAGGCCCGCCTCCAGGCCCCGTTGCGCGAGGTCGGCGGCCAGGTCAGGGTCACCGGCGACGTTCGCCGCTCGGGCGGCATCGAGCAGGTGGTCGGGTGAGAGCTCGGCGCCCGCCTCCAGCCGCCAGCGCGCGACCCGCAGGGCGTCGGCTGGGGTCAGCGGGGTGCGCTGTTCCACGGTCTGGGCGAGCTTCAGACGCAACGCCCGCGCCCGGATCAGGGGCAGATCTGCGCGCAGCACCTCTCCGTAGAGGGGCTGGGCCAGCCGGACGATTGCGTCCGGAGCCCCAGGGTCCACCGTGAGCATCTTGCGCGCCTCGAGGTCCTGCAAGGTGTCGAGGTCGCTGAGCGCCGCGATCTCGCCCAGCCGCAGCGGCTCCCCCAGCGCGAGCAGCTCCAGCGGCGCTCGCTCGGCGTCGCCGAGCGCCCCCATCCGCCCGGTCACGAGCGCCGACAGCGACGGGCTCACCGCCCGGCGACGCAGCCGCCACAGTCCGCGGTCGAACGCGAGGCGCCCGTCCTCGAGCGCGCCCAGGATCAGCTCGCGGGCATACAGGGCGTTGCCGGCGCTGCCATCGACCACGCGGCGCACGACCGACTGCTCGACGGGGCCGTCGAGCGCCGCCTCGACCAGGGCTTCGATCGCGGCGTCGCCGAGGAGCCGCAGCTCGATGCGCAGGGCGCCGCCGTCCTTCCACAGCGCTTCGATTGCGTCGGGTGCAGTGGCGCCGGTGCGGACGGTGGCGACGATGAACACCCCGGCCGCGGTGGCCAGGTGCAGCACCAGCGCGGCCGACGCGGGGTCCAACAGGTGCGCGTCGTCCACACCGAGGCACACCGGTCGCCCGTTGGCCCGAGCCCGGACCCGCTCAGTGCTGCGCCGGATGAGCTCGAGCGGCTCGTCGGAGCGCACGTCGTCGGGGATGAGCGCGGCGAAGGCGCCCAGGGGAATCGCGGCCGAGCTCGTCGTGGCGCGCGCCCAATAGGTCAGCTCGCCCGCCTGCTCGGCTCGGGCGCACACCTCGCGGGCCAGGGCCGAGCGCCCGACGCCGGGGACACCGCTGATGACCACGCCTGGACAGCCCGGATCGGCGCGTGCCGCGGCGATCTGCCCAAGCTCGGCGTCGCGGCCGATCAGCGGCCAGTCCCGTGGCGCCGCAGATGCGATCGGTGAAGCCCCGTCCGACACCTTGGGAGCAGTCTAGGAGCGCGACCGCGTCCGCGTCGTAGTAGCGGGAGCGAAATGTCGTAGTGCGCTACGAACGCCGCGGACCTCGGGCCCTGGGACCTTGTTGTCCACACCGAACGGCACCGCTCATCCGGAGCCGATGACAACGAGCACAAGGAGCAATCTCATGGCCTCAACCATCCCCTTCCGCAGCGGATCCTGGACCCGCACCCGCCTGGCTCAGGCCGGCGTCGGCCTCGGCGTCGCCGCCTCGGTCCTGTCCGGCGCGGCGGTGGCCACCGCCGCCACACACGCCCCCGCGCCCAAGCCCGTCGCGCACGCCGCCCAGGCCAAGGTCCCCTACAGCTCGGTCGCGGTAGCCCCGGGCATCGCCCGCGCCGGACAGCACATCACGATCTCAGGCAATGCGCCCAAGAATGCGCACGCGGGCCAGTGGATCACCCTGCAGTCATTCGCCTTTGCCGCCAAGCAGGGCGTCAACGGCGTTCCGTCGGTTCGCACGCAGGTGCTGGTCAACGGGAAGTACACGGCGAAGGCGACCGTCCGCGCCGGCCTGAAGCCGACCAGCTACGCGATCATGGGCACCTTCCAGGGCAAGGCGCTGGACACCGTGGCCTGGGTCAAGGTGAGCAGCCGCACCGCCCGCCCCTACAGCTCGGTGACCGTGAGCTCCAGCACCGTGCGCTCCGGCCAACGGATCACGATCTCGGGCAATGGCCCCAAGAACGCGCCCACCGGCTCGTGGATCACCCTACAGTCCGACGCGTTCGCCTCCTCGCGGACCGTGAACGGGGTCCCGGCGATCCGCACCCAGGTGCTGGTCAACGGCGAGTATTCGGCGAAGGCCACCATTCGCAACGGCCTGAAGCCCACCACCTACGCCGTGATGGGCACCTTCAAGGGCAAGGCGCTGGACACCGTCGCCTGGATGACCGTCCGCTGAACATCGCCTAACACCACTCAACACGTTGAACGATTGACTGAGAACGAGAGAACATGACGGTCGGCGTCGTGAGCGGCGCCGACCGTCGGTTCGAAACCGAAACGGAGAGAGTTATGAGCACGCGTCGCATTCGCATCATCACCGTCGGGGCCCTCGCCACCGTCGTCTTCGCCGCCCTCGCCGCCACCGCCATGGCCGGGGTGGTGAGCTCGCTGGGCGTCGCCCAGCGCACCATCGCCGGCAAGCGCAGCAGCATCGTCGTGGACCGTCGCGGCGACACCGTCTACGAGCTGAGCGGCGAGAGCCTCGCCCACCTCCAGTGCGTCAACCGGACGTGCTTGAAGGCCTTCCAGCCCGTCCTGGTCCGCTCCGCGTCGACGAAGGTGCCGGTCGCCTCCGGCGTGCCGGGCAAGGTCGGGGTCCTGCGCCGGGTCAAGGCCAACCTCTACCAGGTGATGCTCAACAACCACCCCCTCTACTTCTACTCGGGCGACACCACCATCGGGGCCACCAAGGGCCAGGGGCTCAAGGGTCCCGGCGGCGGCAGCTGGCACGTCGTCTCGGCCGGGTGACGATGCAGATCGGCCTGCAGCCCTCGGCGGCGCCGGGGGCTGCCGGCACATCGCGCCCACGATCGTCCATAATCTGCGGCGACGTGAGGCGACGGTGCACCATGTGCTGGGCGCTGGCGACGGCGCTACTGGCCGTGATGGCGGGATCCGCGTCGGCCGCAGCGCTGGGGCCGACGACCAAGGTGACGGTCAAACCCGGCTCGGGCACGCCGCGGACCCACTTTGCCCTCAGCTTCCGCGTCCCGGCCGCCACCGGGCGGTTCGGAATGGTGCAGATCGCCGACACGCTCAGCGTCACCGGGCCCGCCGGCACTGACTGCCAATCGCGCGCGATCCGCGCGCTGAAGCCGGCCAAGAAGGGCAAGCGGGTCAAGATGACGCTCAAGCCCGCCAAGCACGGCTGGTGCGCCGGGCGATGGCGCGGCACGGTCGTGCAGAGTGAGTCGGAACGGTGCTCACCCACGGCCGGTCGGGTGTGCCCGGATCTCGTGGTCGCGCCGCGCGTCATCGCGAGCTTCCACTTCCGGGTGAAACCCGGCGCGACGCATGGCCCGCCGACGCAGCCGTCCGGCGACGCCCCCACGTTCGCCGGGCTGGTCAGCGCCATCACCTGTCCCTCGGGAGGACCACAGCCGCAGTCGGGCTTCGCGACGCGCCCGGTGATCGGGCCCGAGGCCAGCAGCTACATGCTGAGCTGGAACGCGGCCACCGACCCGGTGACCCCGAGCTCACAGATCGTCTACGACATCTTCGTCGCCACCACGCCGGGCGCAGAGGACTACGCCAAGCCGTCGTTCACCTCGGCCCCCGGGGCCACCTCGTTCACGACGCCGTTCCAGCCACGCACGGGGACGCCGTACTTCGTCGTCCGCGCGCGCGACAAGGCCGGGCACGAGGACACCAACAAGGTCGAGCGCGCAGGCGTCGTCTCCTGCCCTCCGCTCACCAAGCCGCAGCGTCAGTTCGCCCGCCGGTAGGCGAAGCGCTGGGCATACCTCCACGGTACCGTCGCGCGCCTTGACGGTCGCCGAGCTGGGGTGGTATGAGTGCGCCTGTGAGGGCGCGCTCATGCTCGTAGACCTGCACGGCCATTTCCCGATGCACCTGCTTGAGGACGACAAGCAGCGGGCGCACGAGCGGCTCACGGCATGGTTCCGCCACCGCTGGCAGGGGCTCGTGGTGGAGCTCATCAACCTCTTTGCCAACTATGGGGGCCCGGGCGACACTCCGAGTGTCACCGAGCAGCTCATGCGCGACGGCGACGTGGGGGTGACGCTGTCGGTTCTCTACCAGCCGTTTGACGAGATGGACCTGACAGAGGACTACGCCGCCCCGCCGCTCGGGAGTTACTTCACCGACGTCCTCGACCAGCGTCAGACCGTGGAGGACTACGTCGCCGCGCACAGCACCGACGTGGTCATCGCCCACACGGCGCAAGAGCTCGACGCGCACCTCGCCCAGGGCGGTCGGCCGATCCTCGTCCACGCGATCGAAGGCGGCTTTCACATCGGCGACGAGTCCTCCCAGGTGCAGGGCAACGTCGCGACGCTGGCGCAGCACGGCATCGCCTACATCACGGTGGCCCACCTGTTCTTCCGGCAGGTCGCCACCAACGCGCCGGCGCTGCCCTTCCTGTCGGACGGGGTCTACAACCGCGTCTTTGAACAGGACAAGGCCGAGGGGCTGACCCCACTGGGCCGCGAGCTGGTCCACGCGATGATCGACGAGGGCATCCTCGTCGACCTCACCCACATGCGTACGCAGTCGATCCGCGACGTGTTCGCGCTGCTGGACGAGCGCGACCCCGACAGCGAGATCCCGGTCATCGCCACCCACATGGCCTATCGCTTCGGCGGACTTGAGTACTCCTTCGACGACGACGACGTGACGCGGATCGCCGCCCGTGGCGGCCTGCTCGGGCTCATCCTCTGCCAGCACTACATCACCAGCGGGCTCGACGTGCCCGAGACCTTCGAGGGCTCGGTGCAGGCGCTCTGCCGCCACATCGATAGGCTCCGGGAGCTCACCGGCAGCTATGACCACATCGGCATCGGCTCCGACCTCGACGGCTACATCAAGCCGGCGCTGCCCGGGCTCGAGCACCAGGGGCGGATGGCCGACCTGCAGCGCGCGCTGGTGGCGCGCTATGGACCCGCCGTGGCCGAGCAGATCGCCGGCGGCAACGCGCTGCGCCTGCTGCGCACGCAGTGGGGACGCAAGCGGCCCCGGTGAGCGGTTAGGGCGCGTCCTCGGACGGCTGGTTGGTGATGATCCGCGCGCTGCGCCCGTGGGTGAAGAAGCTGATCGACCACTTGATCAGCACCAGCACCCGGTTCTGGAAGCCGATCAGGTACCACAGGTGGACCCCGAGCCACGTCAGCCACGCCGGCAGGGCGCTCAGCTTGAGGAACTTGATCTGCGCGACGGCGCGGCCGCGCCCGATGGTGGCCAGGTTGCCCTTGTCGAAGTAGTGGAACGGCTTGGTGGTGCGCCCGGCGAGGCGGTCGGCCACCAGCTTGCCCGCGTAGCGGCCCTGCTGGATGCCCACCGGGGCGACCCCCGGGTAGGTCACCGGTTCGCCGTCGGTACCGCGGACGCGGACCATGTCGCCCAGGGCGATGACCTCGGGGTGGCCGGGGAGGCTGAGATCGCTCTCCACGGTGAGACGTCCGGCCTTGTCCACCTCCGCGCCGCACAGGTCGCCCAGCCGCTTGGCCAGCGGCGATGCCGTGACCCCGGCGGCCCAGATGACCGTCTTGGCCTCGATGCGCTCCGTCGCGTCGTCGGGGCCCGAGACCGTCACCGAATCGTGATCGATGCCCACGACGGTGCGGTTGAGGCGCACGGTGACGCCCAGCCCCTCCAGGGAGCGCTGCGCCTTACGCGAGAGCGAATGCGGGAAGCTGGTCAGCACCCGGTCCAGGGCGTCGACCATGATGACGCGCGCGGTACCGGTGTCGATGGAGCGGAAGTTGTCGCGCAGGGTGTCGCGGGCCAGTTCGGCGATCTGCCCGGACATCTCGACGCCGGTGGGGCCCGCGCCCACAACCACGAAGGTCAGGTGCGCCTGGCGCGCCTCGGATTCCTCGAGCATCTCCGCGGCCTCGAACGCCCGCAGGATCTCGGCGCGTACGGCGATCGCACTCTCGAGCGTCTTGACCTCGGCGGCGAACTCGCGCCAGTCCTCGTGTCCGAAGTAGGAGTAGCTCGAGCCGGCGGCGACGATCAGCGTGTCGTAACTCACCGGACCCGACACGGTGTCCATGGCGACGGCGTCACTGAGGTGCACCTGGCGCGCCTCGAAATCAAAGTCGGCCACCTCGGCGAGCAGCACCCTCACGTTGCGCTGAGACTTGAAGATCGCCCGCAGCGGATAGGCCACCTCGCCCGGGGACAGGGCGCCGGTTGCGACCTGGTAGCTGAGTGGCTGGAAGAGGTGGAAGTTGCGCCGGTCGATGAGCGTGATCTCCACCGGCGCACCGCGCAGCGCCTGGACTGCGCGCAGGCCGCCGAAGCCACCGCCGATGACGACGACGCGGTGGCTCACGCTTGGGGCGCGGGCGCGGCGGTGCGCTCGGCCTCGGCCTCGACTTCGATGTCCAGGGCCCGCATCTGCACTCCCGCGGCCGCGTAGGCATCGACGGCGTCCAGCGTCTCGGCGGCCAGGAGGGCGTGGGCCAGCTCATCGAGCTGGCTGCGGTGCTCGGTGAGCAGCCGGGTCACCTGACCGTGGCAGTCCTCGATCAGTGCCTGGACCTCCTGGTCCACCAGCCACTGGGTCTGGGGTGAGGTCTCGCTTGCCCCTGGCAGGAACGGGCTCTGCCCCTCGGAGGGGAGCAGGGTGATCGGTCCGAGCTTCTCGCTCATGCCCCAACGGCCGATCATCTGGCGCGCGATGTTGGTGAGCTGCTGGATGTCTGACTCGGCGCCGGTGGTGATCTTGCCGTAGACGACCTCTTCGGCCACCCGGCCCCCGAGCGCCACCTTGATCTTGGCGTCCAGCTCCTCGCGCGAGTAGGAGACGCGGTCGGCGTCGGGGGTGGACAGGGTGACGCCCAGGGCCTGGCCGCGCGGCACGATCGAGACCTTGCGCACGGGGTCGGCGTCGGGGGTGAGCATCCCCACGAGGGCGTGGCCGGACTCGTGGAAGGCGGTGCGCTCGCGGTCGACGGCTGAGAGGACGATCCCGCGGGGGGCGCCGAGCAGGATCTTCTCCAGCGAGTCGGTGAAGTCAGAGAAGGTCACCTTCTCGTGACCGCGGCGCGCAGCGAGAAGCGCCGCCTCATTGGCCAGGTTGGCCAGATCGGCGCCGACCATGCCCGGAGTGGTGGAGGCCAGCACGCCGAGGTCGACGTCCTCGGCCAGCGGCATCGAGCGGGTGTGTACCTCGAGGATCTTCTTACGCCCGTCACGGTCCGGGGGCGACACCCCGACGCGCCGGTCAAACCGGCCGGGGCGCAGCAGCGCCTGGTCAAGGATCTCGGGGCGGTTGGTGGCGCCCAGGACGACGACGGCATCGTTGCCCTCAAAGCCGTCCATCTCGGTGAGGATCTGATCCAGCGTCTGCTCGCGCTCGTCGTTGGCGCCGGTGATCCCGGCCGACCCCTGGCGCGACCGGCCGATGGCGTCGAGCTCGTCGATGAAGATGATCGACGGCGCGGCCTCCTTGGCCTTGGCGAACAGGTCACGCACGCGCGCGGCGCCGACCCCGACGATGGCCTCGATGAACTCCGAGGCCGCGATGGAGAAGAACGCCGCGTGGGCCTCGCCCGCCACCGCGCGCGCCAACAGCGTCTTGCCGGTGCCGGGAGGCCCGAACAGCAGCACGCCATGGGGCATGCGGCCGCCCAGCTTCTGGTAGCGCTCGGGCGTCTTGAGGAAGTCGACGATCTCGGTCAGCTCCGCCTTGGCCTCGTCGATCCCGGCCACGTCGTCGAAGGTGACACGGATCTTCTCCGGGTCCACGCGACGGGCCTGCGAGCGCCCGAAGTTGCCCAGCCCGCCCAGACCGCCCCCGCCGCCGGCCTGCGCGCGGCGGGCGAGGAGCACGAAGAGGCCCACCAGCAGGATCGTCGGGCCGAAGCCGAGCAGGATCTCCGCCAACACCGACGTGTGCTGCGCTGTGGACTTGGCATTGACCTGGACGTTGTTCTCCTGCAGGAGCGTCGTCAGCGCATCGTGATTCCAGAAGGTGGGGACCTCGGTCTCAAACAGCGTCGTGGGCTCGGCGTTCTTGTCGTTGGCCGGGTACTTGACCTTCGCCGTGAAGGTCCCATCGACGGTGTTGCCCGTCGTGGTGATCGACTTGACCTTCTTGCCCTGGACCTGCTGGAGGAAATAGGGGTTGAACGGGACCTTCACCCGGGACTCGGACCCGGGCTGGAAGAGCAGCACCGAGAGCCAGTTGACCGCCAGCAAGACGATCACGAAGATCCAGAATCCACGCAGCCGGTGCGGCGGCCTGGGCTTGTGCTGGTCGGGCAGACCGCGTCCGTCGGGGGCGGGGGCTACGCGCCAGCCATGCTTGTCGCGCGGCATCGGCCCCGGGGGCACGGCCTTCTGTTCGCCGCTGGAGCGATCGGGGGTGGGGGAGGGTCGGTCCTCGGCCATGCCCGCATTGTGACGCAGCGCGCTTCTGGGCCCCATAAATCCCGCGCACCACCGCCGGGAAGGATTTCGTAAGGGAGGCGTCCCTGCATGGGAACCCGTTCACGACCCCAAAGGGGGCTCCATGGCTCGACTACTTCACCACCGCCGGTTGCGTCGCGTCCACGTCGCAATCGTCGTCGCCGCGCTCGCGGGTCTGGCCAGCGCAGCGATGGTGGGCCTGGCGGTAGCCAAGACGCTTACGCTGCAGGTCGCCAAGGGGGCATCGGTCACCAACAGCGTGACTGGGTCCACCACGACCGAGGCCATCGTCATCAACACCAAGGGCCGCGCCGTCTACACGCTGAGCGGCGACACCACCAAGCACCCCAAGTGCACGAAGGCCAACACCTGCTTCCAGTTCTGGCCCCCGGTGACCGTGTCGTCGGCCAAGGGCCTGAGCAAGGCGGCCGGCGTGAAGGGCAAGCTCGGCGTGTTCAAGCGCAACGGGATCATGCAGGTGACCCTGGGCGGCCACCCGCTCTACACGTTCTCCCAGGACCACAAGAAGAACAACGCCACCGGCGAGGCCATCAACGGCTTCGGCGGCATCTGGCACGTGGTCAAGGATCCGAGCGCGGGCAGCAGCACCGGCAACACCGGCTCCACGAGCTCGACGCCCACGATGACCACCCCCACGAACCCGTACCCCGGCTACTAGAGCCACCCCCGGACTCGCATCGCCAGGCTGCCGTGGTCACATCGGGCCACGCCCGTGACACCACGACACGGCACTGACGAAAAAACGGGGGCGCCCGCAGTGGGCGGGCGCCCCCTTCTGACACGCCTTCCCTGGTGGCGCGGGGGTGAACGCCAGACGCGTCAAGGTTCACATGGCCCCAAGGACGCGTTCGGAACGCGATCCTTCCCCAAGGCGGCGAATTGCCCGGGTCGGCCGTGACCGGCGGGCAACACGGTGATCACACCGCCGCGCTGACGTCTGATCACGGCCCCGCGCCGGCGCCCGAGCGCCAGCTCGACCCCGAGCGGCTGGGCGACCATCTCGACCGCCTCTACCGCGCCGGCTGGGCGCTTTGCGGCTCGCGCGAAGACGCCGAGGACCTGGTGCAGGAGACCTACGCCGCGGTTCTGCGCAAGCCACGGCGGCTGCGCTCCGACGACGACCTCGGCTACCTGCTGCGGGTACTGCGCAACACCTTCGTCTCTGGTCGGCGAGCGGCCGCGCGGCGCGCACAGACCACCGCGCTCCCCGACGACCTCGATCTCATGGAGGACCGCCGTGCCGTGCGCGCGGAGTCTCGGCTGGAGGCAGGGGAGCTGTTCGCCGCGATCTCCGCGCTTCCGCCGGACTTCCGCGACGCGGTGGTGGCGATCGACGTGCTCGGCCTCTCCTACCGGGAGGCGGCCCGCGTGCTCGACGCCCGCGAGGCGACGGTCACCACCCGTCTGCATCGCGGCCGCCAGCGCCTGGTGCGGGAGCTGGCCCCGACCGAGGCGGTCAATCGGAATCAGGCGGAGGGTCCGTGAGAGCTAGGCGGCGCAGCTGAGCCGCCGAGACGTTGGTCCCGGTGAGAATGCATGTGCTGCCTTCGCGCCGCCAGGTCACCACGAGACGGCCGTGGAGTCGCAGGGTGCGCACGGTGACCCCGTTCTCCACCGCCACCCTCGCCGCCGGTTGGGGCAGTTCCGGCGCACTGAGGATCGTGTAGGCCATGTGCGCGGCGCCCAGCGAGTAGTACACGGTCACCGCGCGGTGCATGTCCAGCACGTCGTGCCGCAGCCCCGTGGGGCGCCACCCCAGGGTCGAGGTCCAGTTGGGGAAGTACGCGTCGCCCACCTGCTCTGAGAGCTTGATGCCGGGATCGTCGGGGTCAGGGGTCGGGGCGGGGCTCGCCGCGCCGCGGCTCGCCAGGCCGGCGGCCTGTGTCAGGGACGGCGTGCCGGGGCCGCCCGGCAGAAGCACGCCCACGGCGAGTACCGCGGCGAGCACTGTCATGGCCGTGGCCGCGCGCAGCCCCCATAGCCCACCTGGCTCGGGCGTCTTGCGCCGGCCCGCTTCACCGGCCGGCGCAGCGCCCAGCAGCGGCCGCCGACGGGACCGGGCTTCGGCCTCGATACGGCGTCGCAGGCGCCGGGGGGCTCGGACCTCCGCTTCGACCTCGCGCAGCAGCGACCGGATCCACCGCTCGTGGGCGAGTTCCTCGGCGCTCAGATCGGGGCCGCGATGACTGTCTGGGTCGCGATAACTGTCCATGGGCGAGACGCTCTTCCCCCGTGAGGACGCTCGGCGGTGCCCGTCCCTTCCCGCACGCAGAACCGGCCCTCCGCGGTCGCGACCGGTCCGGGCGACTGTTTTCTCATATCCTTGGGGCGTGTATTCGAGCTGCTTGTGGGGTCGCGAGCAGGATGATCTGCGCTAACTGCCGCCTACAAAACCCTGAAGGGATGAGGTTCTGCGGCGGTTGCGGCACCCCGTTGCAGGACTCCGGCACGTCTCCCGTCGACGGCCCCGGCGCCGCGCACCGGCGCCACATGACGGTGATGTTCTGCGACATCGTCGGGTCCACGCCGCTGGCCGAGACGCTCGATCCCGAGGACTTCCGCGAGATCCTCACCGGCTACCAGGAGGCGTGTGCGCGCGCCACCGACCGCTATCACGGGTACATCGCCCGCTACGCCGGCGACGGGGTCCTCGTCTACTTCGGCTACCCACAGGCGCGCGAGGACAGCGCGGAGTGCGCAGTCCACGCCGGCCTGGCCATGTTGGACGAGCTCGAGGAGCTCAACCTGGGGCTGCGCGAGGAGCACGGGATCTCGCTGCGGGTGCGGATCGGCGTCCACACCGGGCTGGTCGTCGCGGGCGAGATGGGCGTGGGGGAGACGCGGGAGCGGATGGCCATCGTCGGCGAGACGCCGCACATCGCGTCGCGCCTGGAGTCGATCGCCGCGCCTCAGACGTTGGTGATCAGCGACGCGACCCGTGACCTGGTGGAGGGCTACTTCGTCACCGAGTCGCTGGGCGCCCAGCAGCTCAAGGGCGTCTCGCGGCACATCGGCGTGCACCGCGTCCTGCGCGCGACCGGAGCGGTCGGCCGCCTCGAGGTCGCCGGCGAGCGCCGTCTGACTCCGCTGGTGGGGCGCGACCACGAGCTCGCCCGTCTGGCCCAGGCCTGGCAGCAGGTCAAGCGCGGGCACGGCGCCATGGTCCACCTCACCGGGGAGGCCGGGATCGGCAAGAGCCGCATCGTGCGCGAACTGCTGGACCGGCTCAACCCCCAGGTCGGCGAGGCGCAGATCTGGCGCTGCTCGCCCCATCACCAGGGCACCACGCTGCATCCGGTCATCCGCCACCTCGAGCGGCTGCTGGCGCTCGATGCCGACCGTCCCGCCGCCGAGAAGATGGCGATCCTCTCAGAGGCCGTGCAGGGCGCCGGCCTGTCGCGCACCGAGGCAGCCCCGATCCTCGCCGGGCTGCTGGCCATCCGCGGCGAGCTGGGCGAGTCGACGAGTGGCCTCACCCCGCGCGACGTCCGCACGGCGACCCTGCACATCCTCGAGGCGCTGCTGATCGCAAACCCGGCCCGCCATCCGCTGCTGCTCGTGGTGGAGGACGTCCACTGGGCCGATCCAACCACCGTCGAGCTCCTGCACCGTCTGGTCGCTGACCTGGCCCACCTCCCGGTGCTGTGCCTGCTCACCTTCCGTCCCGAGTTTGCTCCGCCCTGGACCGGATCCAGTCCGGTTCTGCAGCTGAACCTCGGACCGCTGAGCTCAGAGAACGTCCGCGCGTTGGCCGCGTGGGCGAGCGTCGAGCCGCTGGACCCCGCCGTCCTCGACTGGGTGGACTCCACCGCCGACGGCGTCCCCCTGTTCGTGGAGGAGACGCTGAAGATGCTCGAGCACGCCGATGAGCTGAAGGCCGGCAACGGCAGAGAGACTCTGACCCATGTGCCCTCGACGCTGCAGGGGCTGCTCACCGAGCGTCTGGATCGACTGCCCGCTCTCGGCGGCGTCGTCGACGTCGCGGCGGTGCTGGGCCGCGAGTTTGACCGCGACCTGCTGGTGGCGTTGTGGCCCTCCGAGGGCCCGGAGCTCGAGCCTGCGATGGCCCAGCTCGCGGTGCAGGACGTGCTGCGGCCGGTCCCGGGCGAACGGGCCCGCTGTGAGTTCTCGCATGCGCTGCTGCAGGAGGCCGCCTACGACCGAATCCTGCGCCGGCGCCGCCAGGCGTTGCACGGCCGCGTCGCCGGCGTTCTCACCGAGCGCTTCTCCACCCTTGTCGAGCGCGAACCCGAGATCGTCGCCCGCCATTGGGACTTCGCCGCCGAGCCCGAGAGGGCGGTCAGCTACTGGCACACCGCCGGGATGCGGGCGCTGGAGCGCGCGGCCTTCCTGGAGTCCGCCGAGCACTTCCGTCGCGGCCTGGAGGCGCTGGACCTCGCCGGCGTCGATGACTCGGGCGACCTGGAGCGCGTCGATCTGCTCACGTACCGGGCCGCGTCGTTACAGGCCGCGCATGGATACGCGGCGGCCGGCGCCCAGACCGCTTACGCGGCGGCCCGCCGGCTCTGCGAGCGCACGGGCGCCGAGGACCGACTCGTGTCGGTCAACCGCGGGGAGTGGAGCTTTTACCTGTTGCGCGCGGAGTACGGCCAGGCGCTGGCGCTGGGTGACGAGATGCTGGCTCTGGGCGAGCAGGCCGGCGACGAGGTCCGGCTCGCCGAGGGCCATCTCTACCGCGGGATGGTGCACATGTACCTGGCCAACTTCGAGATCGCCCGCGATCACCTCGAGCAGGCGTTCACCCGCTATCACCGCTCTGACCAGTTCGTCCAGATGTCCGAGGCGCAGGGCGACATGGGCGTGGGTGCGCTGGCCTATCTCGCCCTCATCCTGTGGAACCTGGGCTACGCCGACGAGTCCCGGGACCGCTCGGACCTCAGCCTGGAGTTGGCCGAGGACGTCAGCGGCCCGGTGACCAAGGCCCAGGCGTGGGGGATGCGCAGCATTCTGCACCTGGCCCGCGGCGAGCCGGTGGAGCTGCGCCACTGGACTGAGAAGACGCGCGCGCACTCGGCCGACCTCAACATCGGCTACTGGCACACCGTCTCGCTACTGCACGCCGGCTGGCAGCATGGGCGCGGGGGTCAGCTGAACTCGAGCATCGCCACCCTCGAGCAGCAACTGGACGAGTATCTGGCCTCCGGCTCGCGGCTCAGCCTGCCGCACTTCTACATCCTGCTCGCCGACCTGCGCCTCGCCGCCGGTGACCAGCCGCGGGCACTCGAGGCGCTGCGCGCCGGCCGCGCCCACATCATCGACACCGGCGAGCGCTTCTCGGAATCCGAGCTCCTCCGCTTCATGGGCCGGGCGCTGATGACCGGCGACGCCCCTGACCCGGAGGCCGCCACCGCCGCCTACGAGCAGGCGATCGCGGCCGCCGCCGAGCAGAACGCCAAGCTGCTCGAGCTGCGCGCGGCCACCGGCCTGGCCGTCCACCAGGGCCGCACCGGCGGGCAGGGCACCGCGCTGGAGCGGGTGGGCGAGCTGTGCGACTGGTTCGGGCGGGTGGAGTCCCGCTCCGAGCTTCCCGACATCGTGCGGGCGCGCCGCCTGCTCAGCGTGCAGCAGACACCGTCATGACGGGCGAGGGACCGGCCGTCACGATTGGTGGTGGGGGGCTGTCGGGGCTGACCGCCGCGATGCGCCTGGCCCAGCGCGGTTACCAGGTGACGCTGTATGAGCAGAAGGCGTGGCTGGGAGGCAACCTCGGGTCCCGGCGCATGCCCGACGGCGAGCACCTCGACGTCTATCCCCACATGTACCTGGACTGGTACGCGAACTTCTGGGCCCTGCTCGAGGACGCCACGCACCAGCCCAAGGAGGCGCGCTTTGCGCCGTTCTCCACGGTCAAGCAACTGTCCAAGCACGCGTACCCGGAGTTCGCCTCGCTGACGGACATGTATTCGCCGTGGCACATGATCCAGAACATGTTCTCCGGGGTGGGGGCGCCGGCTGACATGTTCGTGTTCGGCTACGCGAGCATCGACCTGCTGGCCGAGAAGTTCAACCCGACGATCACGCTGGACAACGTCGACGTCAACGCGTTCCTCAACACCCGCCCGTACATGACCCGGGCGGCCTCGGACGCGTTTGACAGCTTCATCACCCGCGTGTGGGCCATCCCCAGCTACCTGGCGTCGGCGCCGGACTTCCGCCGCTACCTCGCCTACAGCGTCCTCAGCCCCAACCCCGCGTTCTGGCTGCCCACCGGGTCGGGGTACCGGCAGGTGATCGAGCCCCTGGTCAAGACGATCGAGCACCTCGGCGTGACCATCGTCACCGAGACTGAGATCACCGGCGTCTCGTGCGCGGACAAGCGCGTGACGCAGATCGGGCTGCGCAGCACGCGCCGCGACGCGGACACCGGGACGTGGGTCGGGGCCGGCAACGAGCGGACCGAGACCGTCGAGAACCTGCTCCTCGCGGTCCCCGCAGGCACCCTTTCCAGGCTCGTGCGCACTCCGGTGGCGCCCGATCAGCAGAGCATCGTGGAGGAGGCGCCTGACATCGCCGGGATCGTGCGACTGCGGGCCACGCAGGTGCCGATCATCTATCTGTTCTTCAAGCACACGCTCGACGCGATCCCCAAGGAGCCGGTGGGGCTCTACGGCTCCGCGCTCTCGCTGGCCTTCACCGACATCTCCCAGACCTGGCAGGACGTGCCCGCGTTTGCGGGCAGGACCGTGCTGGCGGTCTCCTCGTCGGACACCAGCGGCCTGCCCGGCACCACCTCGCTCGCCGACGCCCAGGCCATGCTCGAGGAGCTCTCGCAGTTCCTCCCCTTCCGGCCGGGCACCAAATGGGGCCAGTCACCGGATATCGACTGGGAGCACACGAAGTACGAGTCAAACGCCGACTCGCAGCTGTTCATCAACCAGACCGGCACCGACGCATGGCGCCCGCACGCCTCCTCAAGCCACCTCTCCAACATCTATCTCGCCGGCGACTTCTGCAACAACGACGTCGGCATGACCACGATCGAGTCAGCCGTCACCACCGGGCTGGAGGCGGCCAAGGTGATCGTGCGCCGCAACCGCTATGGGGACCCGGTGAACATCATCCCGCCGGAGCGCAACCTGCTGTACGACCTCGGCTACGTGTGGCTGCGCTATGCGTGGGCGCCCTACGCCGCCGCCGCCAGCCTGTGGTCCCACGCACAATCGTTCACGCAGAACGGGTGTAGGAAGCGGGGGCGCAGTGGGCTGCCGTGGCTGTCGTCACCCAGGAGGGGCGTGCCCGGGTTGCTGTGGTCCAAGCGTCCGGGTTCGGGCAGTCGCTCGGGCTCGGCCTCGGATCCGGGCTCGGGCGAGGACCCAGGAGGCGAGGGCGGCTCCGGCGGGCGGCGCTGGATGAGCTGACCGCGGTCAGCGGCGCGACAGCTGGCGGACGTGGTCCACCAGGGCCAGCAGCGGCTCGGGCCGGCGCGCGAAGTGCTCGGCCTCCGTGCGCGCGGAGTCGGCGATGCGGTCCAGGACCGCGTCGGCCTCGTCGAGCTGGGCCCGGTAGGCGTCGGCGAGGGTGGCCAGGCGGCCGGGATCGTCGTCGTCGACCGCGAACAGGTCGCGAATCTGCGGGTCGCGGATCGCCAGCGCGGCGGGGAGGGTGAGGATGCCGTCGCGGACGTCCTCCTCGCCGCCGCCGCCCAGGGCCTGCAGTCCGCGCTGGTCGCCGACGTCGTCGCAGCCGTGGTACAGCACGCCCAGGAAGTGCCCGTACTGGCGCAACCGCTCCGAGCGGGCGCCCAGCACAGCGCAGATCTCGAACATCGAGCCGGTGTCCTCACCGGCGATCCGCTGCCAGTCCTCGACGCCCAGCGGCTGACGGCGCAGCCGCCACTGCAGGCATTCGGCGGCGCCGAGACGGCGCACGAGCTCGGCCAGGTGGGTTACCGCGAACGGGTCGGCGGCGAACGCGGCGAAGGCGTCGGCCACGAGATAGCCGGAGGCCATGAGGGCCGGCAGCTCGCCGAAGCGCTCCTGCACCGTGGCGATGCCGCGGCGTTCGGCCGACCCGTCGAGGACGTCGTCCACGATCAGCGAC
Organism: Solirubrobacteraceae bacterium; assembly: GCA_036490435.1. Taxonomy (GTDB): domain Bacteria; phylum Actinomycetota; class Thermoleophilia; order Solirubrobacterales; family Solirubrobacteraceae; genus Palsa-465. The sequence goes on along the minus strand of DASXDW010000133.1, from coordinate 16,073 downwards.
ATGTTGTGCATCAGCTCGATGGCGAAGGCCAGCTCTACGGCGTCGGCCGACGGGGTCGCGTGCACCGCGCGATCGCAGGCGAACAGGGTCAGGGGCCGGAAGTGCTTGGGCGTGCCCGAGAACGCCCAGGTGAGCGACTCGCGCAGCTCAGGGTCCACCTGCTCCAGCCATGCCTCGATGCGCTGACGGAGCTTGGCGATGTCGCCGGTCGCGTCGAGCTGTGCGATGACGTCGTCGCTGGAGACCTGGCTGGTGGTCACGTCTTCACCCGGTAGGGCCGGCGCGGCGGGCCGCTGCGCGGCCAGTCGACGGGGCGGGTGGAGCTGTCCAGGGCATCGACGCCGCGCCTCAGCTCGCGCCACGACAACTCCGCCGACTCGCGCGCGAGAGCCACGAGCTCGTCGCGCAGCGTCGCCTCCGCGGCCTGGGTTTCGGGGCCCGCCCGCCCGAGCGAAGCCCGGACGGCGAGGCTGACGAGCGGCCCGGATCGGCGCCGCACCAGCAGCGCACAGCCGGTGCCCACGCGGAGAGCGGTCGTGGCCCCCACCACCGAGCTGGTCGTGATCAGACGAGGTATCAGCGTTCGGCTCAGGTGGCTAAGCCTAACCGCTCCCCGTGGGGCGATCGGCGCCTGGTGCGGCTGTGTAGCTACGTGGTCGCGGCGGATGGCTCACCCGGTGCGGCGGGGGCCAAGGCGGGTGCCTCGCCGCGCGTGTTCGTCGCCTTGAGCCCCAGCAGCGCCGCGGCGGCGATGAAGAGGCTGCCGACGAACAGCGCCCGCTGAAAGCCTCCGGTGAGCGCGCTCGGGACAGACGCGTGGTCAGCCAGCAGAGCACTGGTGTGCGCGGTGGCCGCCGCCGAGAAGATGGCCAGGCCCAGGGCCCCGCCCAGCTGTTGAGAGGCGTTGAGCAGCGACGCCGCCAGCCCCGCTGTCTCGGGTGGCACGCCGGCGTTGGCCGCCGTTGTCACCGCGACGAACACCGGTCCGAAGCCGACCGAGACCACGAGCAGTCCGGGGAGAAGGTCCTTCAGGTAGGAGCCGTGGACGGGAACCCGGGAGAGCCAGTACAGGCCGATCGCCGAGATCAGCGCGCCGGCCACGATCATCGGACGGGTGCCGACCCGGGTCAGCAGCTGGGAGGCGATCCCGGCGCAGATCCCGACCACGATGCACAGCGGCAGGTAGGCCAGGCCGGTCTGGATCGGCGTGTAGCCGAGCACGTTCTGCATGTAGAGGGTCAAGAAGAAGAACATCGCGGTGAAGCCGGCGAAGGCGATGAGCTGGGTGACGTCGGCGAAGCCGAGTCCGTTGATGCGGAAGATGTGCAGCGGGGCCAGCGGGTTGCGCTGGCGCCGTTCGTTGACGACGAACGCGATCAGCAGGACGACCGCCGCGGCCAGCCCGCCGATGGTGCGCGCGCGGCCCCAGCCGGCGATCGGGGCCTCCACCAGGGAGTAGACGAGCACGAGCATGCCGCCGGTGGCCAGGACCGCGCCCGGCAGGTCGAAGTGCTGCAGGCGAGCGCGGGGTCCGTCGGGCGCGATCATGCGGAAGATCGCGGCGAGCACCAGCACGGCGGCGACCGGGTTGACGAAGAACACCCAGCGCCACCCCGGGCCGTCGGTGAGCAGTCCGCCGAGGAGGACGCCGGCCGCCGAGGCCAGGCCGCCGACGGCGCCCCACACGCCCAGGGCGGTGTGGCGGTCCCGGCCCTCCGTAAAGGTGGTGGTGAGGATCGACAGGGCCGCCGGCAGCATCATCGCCGCCCCGGCGCCCTGGGCCAATCGCGCCGCGATCATCGGTCCCGAGGCCTGGGCCAGCCCGCCGATGAGCGACGCGACGCCGATGATGACGGTGCCCGTCACCAGTACCCGCCGGCGCCCGAGCAGGTCGGCGGCACGCCCGCCCAGGAGCATGAACCCGCCGTAGGTGAGCAGGTAGCCGCTCGGGACCCACTGCAGGTCCTGGTCGGAGAAGTGCAGCGCGCGCCGGATCGACGGCAGCGCGACGTTGACGATCGAGGCGTCGACGAAGTCGAGGAACGCGACCGCGCACAGCAGGGCCAGCATCAGCTTGCCGGTGCGCGTCGTCAGAAAGGAGTGTTCGGTGTTCATGGGTCCTCCGCGATATGAGCTGTCACGGGGATGACGTTTCCCGGCCGAGCAACGTGACGAGGCGTCGCGTCACGTTTGTCCGCGGCCAAGGTGTCGGGGGCACACTTGGCATGCGGAAGTTCTCGTAGCAGATAATCCGGCGGTGGTCACATCGCGTGTTATCGTGATGCGCATGGCCACCGATGTCCACGTCCCCCAGGCGACCGGCGAGGCCGCAGAGCCCGCCGGCAACTGCCTCATGGGCAACCTGGGGTGGATGCTGGACCAGGCCAACCACGCCCTGGGCTCCGAGATCGCGGGGGCACTCGCGCCGCTCGGGCTCGGGCACCGTGGCTACTGCGTCCTGCAGGCGGCGATGGATGCCGAGCTCACCCAGACCGAGCTCGCCGGCATGATCGGCCTGGACAAGACCACGATGGTGGTGACCGTCGACGACCTGGAGAGCAAGGGGTACGCGGAGCGCATCGCGTCGCCGACCGACCGCCGCGCACGGGTGATCAGGGTCACCCAGGCGGGCCGGGCCAAGGTCGCCGAGGGCCTGGAAATCGTCCGGCACGTCCAGGACGAGGTCCTGGACTCGCTTCCGGAGACCGACCGCGAAGCCTTCGTCGCCGCCCTGATGAAGCTCGTCGGCGACCGGCTCTCCAGCGCGCCGCCCTGTAGCCCTCCGCTGCGCCGGCGCGAGCAGCGCCCGTAGCTGCGCCGCGCCGCGCCGCGGCGAGGTCGCCGGGACGACGTGCGCACTTTTGGCCGCTCTGCGTCCTAAATCGCGCACGCTCCGCTCGTGAGCGGCGCGCCGCAAGGGCCCGTGTCCATTTCGCGCACCTTCGTTCGTCGTCCTGACGACTGCACCGAATCGGCGGCGAGTCCGCCCAAGGTCCTCTCCGAGATGATCTTGTACGGAACTATCTGATACGGTGTGATTCCGCAAGAAACGAACTTCGGTAGCGAAAGGAGTCAGGGATGTCAGTGACGGAGATCAACCCAGCGCAGGCGCCGGCAGGCGACCGGTCCCGGTGGATCGCGCTGGTGGTGCTGTGCGTCGGAATGCTGATGATCGTGCTGGACCAGACGATCGTGAACGTGGCGCTGCCGTCGATTCAGCGTGACCTGAACTTCTCCACCTCGAGCCTGGCGTGGGTCGTCAACGCGTACCTGATCGCGTTCGGTGGACTGCTGTTGCTCGCCGGGCGGCTGGGCGACCTGGTGGGGCGCAAGCGGATCTTCCTCATCGGCCTCGCGGTGTTCACCGTCGCCTCGGCGCTGTGCGGGCTGGCCGACAGCCAGGGCCTGCTCGTAGCCGCACGGTTCGTTCAGGGCGCCGGCGGGGCGCTGACCTCGTCGGTCATCCTCGGGATGATCGTGACGATGTTCCCCGAGCCGCGTGAGCAGGCCAAGGCGAGGGGCGTGTTCAGCTTCGTGGCTGCCGGCGGCGCCTCGATCGGTCTGCTGGCGGGCGGTGTGCTGACCCAGGCGCTGAACTGGCACTGGATCTTCTTCGTCAACCTCCCCATCGGGGTGCTGGCCGCGCTGGCCGCCGTCCGCGTCGTCGTCGCCGATGAGGGCATCGGCGCGCGTGCCGGCGCCGACCTGCCCGGAGCCACCCTGATCACCGGGGCGCTGATGCTGGCGGTGTACACCATCGTCAAGACCAGCGAGTTCGGCTGGGGCTCGGCGCACACGCTCATCCTGGGCACGGCGGCCGTGGCCCTCCTCGGCGCCTTCGTGGCGCGGGAGGCGACCGCGCGCACGCCGCTCATTCCTCTGCGGATCTTCCGCAGCCGCAACGTCTCGGGCGCGAACCTGGTGCAGGCGCTGATGATCGCCGGCATCTTCGGGATGTTCTTCCTGGGTGCCGTCTACATGCAGCGGGTGCTCGGGTACGACCCCCTCCAGGTGGGTCTGGCCTACCTGCCGGTGGCGTTGTCGATCGGGACGTTCTCGCTGTTCGTGGCGCCGCGGCTCAACATGAGCATCGGCCCACGGGCGACGCTGCTGCCGGGCCTGGTGCTCATGGCCGCCGGGCTGCTGGTGTTCGCCGCCGCGCCGGTGCACGCGAGCTACGTCGTCCACCTGCTCCCGGTGATGCTGCTGCTGGGCGTCGGAGCGGGCCTCAGCTTCCCGTCGATGATGACGATCGCGATGTCGGGCGCCGCGCCCCATGAGGCAGGCCTGGCCTCCGGCCTGGTCAACACCTCGATGCAGGTCGGTGGGGCGCTGGGGCTGTCGGTGCTGGCCACGCTGTCGGCCAGCCGCGCCAAGGACCTCCTGGCGTCGGGCTCCAGCTCCGCCGCGGCCACCGCCGGCGGTCTGCACCTGGCGCTGATCATCGGCGCCGGCCTGGTCATCACCTCGGTCGTGGTCGCCGCGGTCGTGCTGACCCCGGCGCGGGCGCTGGGCCAGGCCCCCGCCGAAGTGGCCCAGTCAGATGACGCATCGCGGGTGGGCGAGGAGCTCCTCTCCGAGGCGGCCTGACCGGACGCGCCGCGCGGCCGGGGGTCGCTATCCGCCCTCGGCCCGCGCCGGCCGGCCTCCCAACTGGCGATACAGGTACGACAGCTTGTCGGGGTTGAGCACGGTGAGGATCGAGACGATCTTGCCGTCACGGACCTCGAGCGTGACGACAGCATCCTGGTCACCGAGTGACAACTGGGCGGCCGGCTGGCCGTTGACCTCGATGACGCGGGCGTAGGAGGTCGGCCCGAAGCGCCGGCGCAGCCCGCGTAGGAAGGCCATGATCTTTGTGCGTCCCACCACCGGGACAAGGGCGGCCCGGGCCTTGCCGCCGCCGTCGTTGTAGGACACGACGTCTTCGGCCAGCAGCTCTTCGAGGTCGGAGAGCTCGCCCTCGCCGGCGGCCCACAGGAGTCGCTCCAGCAGCTCGGCGTGCCGGCTCTGATCGGCCTCGGCGCGGCGCTGGTGCTCGCCGAGGTGGGTCTGGGCGCGGTGCAGAAGTTGACGGGCGTTGGCCTCCGAGACGTCGAGGATCTCGGCGATCTGGCCGTAGGGGACATCGAAGGCCTCGCGCAGTACGAAGACTGCACGCTCGGGCGGGGTGAGCTCCTCCATGAGCCGCAGGGTCGCCAGCGACAGCGTGTCGCGCTTGACCAGGCTGTCGAGGGGATCGAGCGTGTCGTCGGCGATGACTGGCTCCGGAAGCCACGGTCCGGTGTAGGTCTCGCGGGTGGCCCGCGCCGAGCGCAGCTGGTCCAGGGCCAGCCGGCTCACCACCGTGGTGAGGAACGCGGCCGGCTCCCGGACCTGACTGCGATCGGTGCGCAGCCAGCGGACCATGGCGTCGGCGACGACATCCTCGGCGTCCCACATGCTGCCCAACAGCCGATAGGCGATGCCCAGCAGACGGGGGCGCAGCGCGAGGAACGCTGCGCTCCCGTCGTCGCCGGGCGTGTGGGCGCTGCCGGCGTTCGTGCCGGGCCGCGTGTGGGCGCTGTCGTCGGTCACACCGCCACCGATGGTGGCATCACCGCGCGCAGATCGGCCCTCCACGCCTCCTGCACGCGCGCGTAGCGCGGCCGCCAGTCCAGCTGGGCCTTGGCCCGGGCGTTGCTGGCCCCGACCATCCCGTTGAGGAAGGCGACGCCCCAGCTCCCCGCCACCAACCGGGCCAGCCATTCGGGGATGCGCTTCGGCCGCGGCGCCCCGATCAGCTGGGCGAGTGCGGGCACCCAGTCGCCTGTCGCCATGGGCTCGTCGTCGACGATGTTCAGGACCCCGCGCACCTCGGGCCGGTCCAGCGCGGCCACGATCGCGGTGGCAGCGTCGTGGGTGTGGATGAACGAGAACACCCCCGACCCGTCGCCCACGATCGGCATCTTGCCGCCGCGCACCGGCTCGAGGAACGCGCCGCCTGGGGCGAAGCTCGTGCCCGGGCCCACGAGGTTGCCGAAGCGCAGGGTCAAGCCGCCGGTCTCCGCGGTGATCCGCTCGAGCTCCTCGAGCGCCGCCAGGGCCGGGCGAAACGCTTTGGGGCTCTGCTCCCACAAGGGTGAGCTCTCGTCGGCGATCAACCCCGGCCGCGGGGCGTAGGCGAACGCCACCGACTCGGAGATCATCCGCACGCCCCCGGTGGCCACCACCAGGTTGGCCGTGCCCTCGGTTCGCAGGCGGTTGGTCTTGGCGAACTCCCGCTCGAACTTGCGGACGTTGAGGTCGTGAGGGATGGCGGTGAGGAGGTTGACCACCACCTCGGGCTCGAACTCGGATACCGCCGTGGTGAGCGCGTCACGATTCAGCGCGTCGGCGGTGACGACGTGGCCGTTGTCGACCTCGATCGGCGTGCGGTGCACGAGGGCGATCGTCTCGTGGCCCACCGCGTCAAGCAGCGGGAGCAGCTGGCGCCCGATCGCGCCACTGGCACCGGCAACCAGGATTCTCATGGTGTCTCCTTTCCACAGGGTTCGGTCCTGTGGGCTTGACGGGAGACCGCCGGCGTTTGTGACAGCCGCGAACCTCCGCGGCGAAAGTGGCTAGATCTTCAGGTTGTGGTCGTCGAGCCACTCGACGACCGGCTCGGGAGGCTCGCCCTCCCACTCGGCCCGCACCGCGAGGCGGAGGAGCTCGCGGGGATCGGCATGGAGCTCGTCGCGGCGGAAGCTCAGGTAGACGGTGAGCGCGCCCGCCACGGCCAGTGAGCCGTTGTTGACGGCCGGGTCCAGCTGGGAGAGCACCTCGCCCACGCGCTCCTCGACGTCGAGGCCGGCGACCGGCTCGTCGTCGTCTTCGAAGGCTCGCTCGAAGTCTCCGACGACGGCGTCATCGTCATCGGGGTCGACGATGTCGGCGGCGCGCTTGACGACATCGAACAGCGAGATCGGTCGTGGATCCATGGGCGCCAACTATCGCAGCTTCAGCGCTCCGGGACCCTGGTGCGCAGCTCCTGCAGCCACGCCGCCGACGTGCTGTCAGACGGGGCGCGCCAGTCTGACCGCGGTGACAGCGACCCCCCGGACCCGACCTTGGGCGCGTTGGGCAGCGCCGAGCGCTTGAACTGGCTGGTGCGGAAGAAGCGGTCGACGAACACCTCCAGCCAGTGGCGGATCTCCGGAAGCGAGTACTCGTGGCGCGCCTCGGCGGGGATGAGGTCGGGCCAGTCCCCGCGGCCGCGATCGCCCCATGCGTGCTGGGCCAGGTAGGCCACCTTGCTGGGGCGATAGCCGAAGCGCAACACGTAGTAGAGGAAGAAGTCCTGGAGCTCGTAGGGACCGACGATGTCCTCGGAATGCTGCTCGGGCCCGTCGTGGTCAGCGTCGCTGCTGACCGGGATGAGCTCGGGGGAGATGGCGGTCTCGACGATGTCGGCGAGGACGGCGTTGGCCTCCTCGGAGAACTGGCCGGTATCGATGGCCCAGCGGATGAGGAAGCGGATGAGCGACTTGGGCACCGAGGCGTTGACGTTGTAGTGCGACATCTGGTCGCCGACGCCGTAGGTGGACCAGCCCAGGGCCAGCTCGGAGAGATCGCCGGTGCCCAGCACGATCGCCTGGTGGTAGTTGGCCAGGCGGAACAGGTGCGAGGTGCGCTCGCCCGCCTGGACGTTCTCGTAGGTGATGTCGTATTGAGGCTCGCCGTCGGCGGCGGGATGGCCGAGATCGCGCAGCATCTGCAGCGCCGAGGGCTTGATGTCCATCTCGGCCGAGCTCACGCCCAGCGCCTGCATGAGGGCATGGGCGTTGCGCAGCGTGCGCGCGCTGGTGGCAAAGCCCGGCAGCGTGTACCCGAGCACGTTGGCGCGCGGCAGCCCCAGCCGGTCCATCGCCCGCGCCGCGACGATCAGCGCGTGGGTGCTGTCCAGGCCGCCGGAGACGCCGATCACGATCTTCTTGATCCCGGTGGCCAGCAGCCGCGTCTGCAGACCACGCACCTGGATGTTGTAGACCTCCTCGCAGCGCTCGTTGCGGCTGATCGGATCGGCCGGCACGTAGGGGAAGCGCTCGACGCGTCGCTCCAGCGCGAACGCGTCGGTGGGGACGCCGAGGTCGAACTCGACCCGGCGGATCTGCCGCGCGCGGTCGCGCAGGTCGTGGATCGAGTCCGCGTAGCTCGAGGTGATCATCCGGTCAGAGAGGATGCGGTCGAGGTCGAGGTCGCCGATGATCAGCTCCGGCTCGTCGGAGAAGCGCTGTGACTCGTGCAGGAGCTGGCCGTTCTCGTAGATCAGCGCCTGGCCGTCCCAGGCCATGTCGGTCGTCGACTCGCCCAGCCCGGCGGCGGTGTAGACGTACCCGGAGAAGGTCCGCCCCGACTGGGCCTCGCACAGCATGCGCCGGTAGCCGTCCTTGCCGATGGTGATGTTCGACGCTGACAGGTTGGCCAGTACGGTGGCGCCGGCCAGCGCCTGGTAGGTGCTGGGCGGCACGGGCGTCCAGAGGTCCTCGCAGATCTCGACGCCGAGCACGAACCCGGGGAGGTCGCGGCAGGCGAAAACCATCTCCGGGGTGAACGGGACGGTCGTGCCGAGCAGGTGCAGCTCGTCGCCCACGAGGTCGCGTGCGGCACGGAACTGGCGCTTCTCGTAGTACTCGTGGTACTCGGGCAGGTAGCTCTTGGGGACCGCCCCCAGGATCTCCCCGCCGTGGATGATCAGCGCCGCGTTGAACAGCCCGCCCTCGGCCTGCACCGGCGCGCCGACGACGATGACCGGGCGCAGCGACGCCGATGCGCGAACGATCTCGTGCAGTGCCCCGGTGACCGCGTCCAGCAGCGCGCCCTGGTGAAAGAGGTCCTCGCTGGAGTAGCCGGCCAGCCCCAGCTCAGGGAAGAGCACGAGGGCGGCATGGGCGGCGTGAGCGCGCTGGGCCAGCTCGACGGTGCGAGCGCCGTTGAAGCGCGGGTCGCCCATGCGGACATGCGGGACTGCGGCCGCCACCCGGACAAAGCCGTGGGCGTACGGGGACTCGAAGGGCGTCCCGCCGCTCTGGTCGACTGCTCGCATGGCTTCAGTATTGCCTGCCCAGCGGGGAAAGCCGGGCGCGGGCGACCGCGACCGCTCAGAAGCGTAGGAGCGCGGCCATGCCGCCCCCACGCTGTAGGACCGGTGGCGCGGGATCAGACCCCTCGCCGAACACGAGCACGGAGGCGTCCTGCAGGACCGCCGTCTGGATGACGGTCTCGCGCAGATCCGCGATCTGTGTGGTCGCCGAGCCGTCGGCGGGGCACGTCGCGGTCCCCTCGGGGTAGACCAACCCGCACTGCGGGCAACGCACCCCTCGCGCCGCGAAGTTGCGTGCCAGGAGAAGGGTCTCGACGCGGCGCTCGTTCAGGGCGGCGAGGGTGTCCTCGACGCCCCGGGCCGCGCGGCTTCCGGCACCGATGCGGTTCTCGAAGTCGGCGAGCGCGGCCGCCGTGGCGGCCTCGCTCGCTCGCTCGAGAAGCGGCTCGAGCGCGTTACGGATGTCGGCGACGCTCGCGGCCTCGACCTCGAGGTCGAGACGCCCGTCGAGCAGCAGCGGGCGTAGGTCGTTGTGCAGTTCGGACCGGAATTGGTCGACGTCCTGTGCGGTGCCGCCGAGGGCCAGCTGGGCAAAGCGCTCCTGCTGCCACTCGCGATGCAGCTCGTCGGCCACGCGGCGCAGGTGGTGCTCGACGTCGGCCTCGATGCTGCGCTCGTAGTTGGACTGCGACCAGCCGCCGCGACTGTGCCGGCCGTGGACGTTGTCGGCGATGTCCTCTGACTCGGTGAGCTCGGCGAGGTCGCCGACGAGGATGCGTCCCGTGCGGTGACTGATGAGGGCCACCGCGACGCGCCCCTCGTGGGGGCCCGCCACCAGCGGCTCGATGTACGGGGTCGGCGCGATCACCACTCTGGCCGGGGTCGCCACCGGCAGCGGCACGGCCTCGAAGAGGTCGTCCTGGCCCGAGCAGAACACCGCGAGCCCCCGGGCGCCCGACACCGGCGGTTCATCGGAGCCGAGGTAGGCCTCCAGCCGTTCCAGGTCGGCGGTCAGGGTGGTGCGATCGGCGTGCGACAGGCCGTCCCTGGCGAGACGGCCGTCGCGCTCGGCCTCATCGATGAGTGAGCGCACCTGGGTCGCTCGCGCCGGCGCGGTGGCGAACCGCGACGGATCGAGGTCCAGGTACACGCTGATCACGGGATGCTCGCCCGTGTGCTCGAGCATCCGCCGCGCGGTGGCGACCGCGGTGCTCATCCGTCGGCGCTCTTGTGGCCGCTGCCCCGGACGCCCGAGGCGCGGTCGGCGTCATCGTCGGGCGACGGCCGCTCGTACGGGTCGGAGTCGGCGTCGGGCTCCGGCGTGCCGACGGGGTTGTTGAGTGCGTGGTGCGGGTCGTGCCCCGAGTCCGGGCGGGGCTCGTCGCGATCCGCGAGCTCCTCGGTCGATGATTTGGGCTCGAGCGGGCGATCCGCCGCCTCCGCGGGATCCGAGGCCCGCTCGTAGACGCGGTCGGGCTCGTGGCGGGTGCCGGGATTGGGATGCGATTCCATCGGCGCTCCTTGTCAGTCGGGTAGCCGCTAGCTACTTCAGCACACGCGCGGCGCGCGAGACTGCTTGCGCTAACAAGTAATGCGCTAGAATGGTGGTGATGTCCACCAGCCTCCCAGCCCCGTACAGCGTGTCCAAGGACGGCGTCGCCGAGTGGTCAGTGCTCCACGCCGACGCCTGGATCGGACTGCTGGAGACCCACAAGCAGCTCACTCGGGGGCTCGACGCCGAGCTCGAGTCGCGCTACGGCCTGAGCCTGAGCGGCCTGGAGCTCCTGGCGCGGCTCGCGGCCGCCCCCGACCGCTGCCTGCGGCTCTCGGCGCTGGCCGCGCAGTCGGGGCTCAGCCTCAGCCGGGTGTCGCGCATCGCGGTGACGCTCGAGTCCCGGGGCCTGATCGAACGCACCCCGTGCGACGAGGACGCCCGCGCCGTGGAGGCTCACCTCACGCCCGCGGGGCTCACGCTCATGCGAGAGGCCCAGGCCACCCACTTTCACTCCGTGCAGCAGCGCTTCTTCGACGAGCTGCGTCCCGGCGAGCTCGAGGTCCTCGCGGCCGTGTTCGGGCGCTTCGCCCCACGTGCAGCCGAGAGCTGCACGGAGGGCGGTTAGCTCAGCTGCGCCGCCCATCGCTCCAGCGCGCGTAGGTCGCCGGTGCCAAGGCCGTGCCCAGCGCGGGGCTCGACATGCGCGGTGACCGCCGCGCCGGCGCTGTCAAGCACCTCGGTGAGCCGCCGGGTCTGCTCGGGTGATGAGTACGGGTCGCCCTCCCCGGCGGCAATGAGGACGTCGGTGCCCGGGAGGCGCAGGTCCTCCTCGGGCTCGTAGGGCAGCATCGGCCGCAGCAGTGCAGCCGCGGCGAGCAGCGTGGGGTGGCGCAGAAGCAGGCTGACCGCGATGTTGGCCCCGTTGGAGAAGCCCAGCGCCGCGATCTTGCTGGGGTCGCGGCCGTAGCTTTGCGCCGCGGCCGTCACGAACGCCGCCAGCTCGTCGGTGCGCACGAGCAGGTCGGGGATGTCGAGCTGCCCGACGGCCAGGCGGCGGAAGAACCGCGGCATCCCGGCCTCGAGCACCTTGCCCCGCGGCGACAGCAGCGCCGCCGACGGGGCCACCTGACGCCCGAGCCCGAGGAGGTCGTGCTCGTCACCGCCCGTCCCGTGCAGCAGCAACAGCGTCCAGTCGCCGGCGCTCGGCTCGTAGACGTGCTGGAAGCCCAGTTCGGTTGCGGCGTTCATCGCTGGCTCCCGGCGCGGGCCGGCGCCGGACGCCAGACGCGCGTGTCGGGCAGCGGGGTCAACCGCGGCTCGATCTGGGCACGCTGCTGCTCGAGGAAGGGCGGCAGCGACAGGCCCTGGCCCATCTCCTCGGGTGCCTCGTCGGAGGCAAAGCCGGTGCCGTCGAGGGTGGCCAGCTCATAGAGGATTCCGCCGGGCTCACGGAAGTAGACCGACTGGAAATAGAAGCGGTCGATGACCGGGGTGGCGTGGGCGCCGGCGTCGGTGACGTGACGCTGCCACTCGGCGAGCTCGTCGCTGAGGACCGCCCAGGCGACATGGTGCACGGTGCCCGCGCCGGGAACGCCACGCTCGCGGGACTGCTCGAAGACGATGCGCCCGCCGCGCTGGGACCCGCGCGCCTCCCAGTCGTTGGCCTCGAGCTCGGAGAAGCCCAGGACCTCGGCCAGTAGCGCCTCGCTGCGGGCGGGGTCGACCACGTTGGCGCGCACGGCCTCAAAGCCCTGTAGCGCGAACGCGGCGGGGACCTCGAGGCTGGCGGCGATCAGCGGCGCGTCGGTGGTGGTCACGACGGCGAGCTCGTGGCCCATGCCCTCGGGGTCTGAGAACAGCAGCCGCCCCGGCTCGCGCTCGGTGGCGACGCCCTCGTTGCCGAGGCGCTCCTGCCAGAAGTCCAGAGCCTCCTCGGAGGCCACGCGATGGACGATGCGCGAGATCATGCCGGCGCCGGCGCGCCCGGGTGCGGCGCCCGGGTACTCGAAGAAGGTGATGTCGGCACCGGGCGAGCCGTTCTCGTCGGCGTAGAAGAGGTGGTAGACGCCGGGGTCGTCCTGGTTGACGGTCTTCTTGACCAGGCGCAGGCCCAGGACGCGGGCGTAGAAGTCGACGTTGCCGGCCGCGTCGCCGGTGACGAGGGTGATGTGGTGGATGCCTTCGATCGGATTCATTGGTGTCGGTGCTCCTCCCTGGCGCCCCCGTTGGGGTGGGGATAGCCGGTGGACGGGGTGGGATTAGCTTGCTAGCGCAAGTATATCACCCAATGCTTGCCCCCGCAAGTAATGCCTGCGATCCGCGGTGATGGGCGGCGATGGTCGATGATGTGCGCTTGCCCGCCGCCGCTCCGCCTCGCCGCGTATCGCTGTTCATCACGTGCTTCAACGACACGATGTTCCCGCAGACCGGGCAGGCCGTGGTGACGCTGCTCGAGCGCCTGGGCGTCACCGTCGATTTCCCGCTCGAGCAGACCTGCTGCGGCCAGATGCACTTCAACACCGGCTACGCGGTCCAGACGATCCCGCTGGTGCGCCGGTTCGTCGACGTCTTCGCCGACGCCGAGGTCGTGGTGTCGCCGTCGGCCTCATGCGTCGGCATGGTCCGTGATTACTACGCGCGCGTGGCCGATCTGTCCGGCGACGCCGGGCTTGCCCGCGAGGTCGCGGCGATCACGCCCCGGGTGCTCGAGCTGTCAGAGCTGGTCGTCGATCGGCTCGGGGTCGAGGATGTGGGGGCGTACTTCCCGCGACGGGTCACCTACCACCCCACCTGCCACAGCCTGCGGATGCTGCACGTGGGCGACCGGCCGCTGCGGCTGTTGCGCGCGGTGGGCGGCATCGACGTGGTCGAGCTGCCCGAGGCCGACCAGTGCTGCGGCTTCGGCGGCACCTTCGCGGTCAAGAACGCCGACACGTCGATCGCGATGGTCTCCGACAAGGTCCGGACGATCCTCGACACCGGCGCCGAGGTGTGCGTGAGCGCGGACAACTCGTGTCTTATGCACATCGGGGGCGCGCTGTCGCGCCAGCGGGCCGGGGTGCGGACGATGCACCTGGCCGAGATCCTGGCCCAGACCAAGACCGGCGCGGCTGCGTGACCGACGTCGCCGCCCACGGCGGGCCGGAGTCGTTCCCGAAGGCGGCCCGCGCCGCGCTGGCTGACGCTCAGCTGCGCCACAACCTCGGGCACGCCACCCAGGCGATCCGGGTCAAGCGCGCCGCGGCGGTGGCCGAGGTTCCGGACTGGGAGGCCCTGCGCGAGGCCGGCCGCGCGGTCAAGGAGCGAGTCCTGCGCCATCTCGACGAGTACCTGCCGGCGCTGGAGGCGTCGGTGCAGCGCGCCGGAGGCGTGGTGCATTGGGCGCGCGACGCGGAGGAGTGCAACCGGATCGTCGGCGACATCGTGGTGGCCAACGGCGCGCGCGAGGTGGTCAAGGCCAAGTCGCTCACCACCGAGGAGACCGGGCTCAACGAGGCGCTTGAGCGGCGCGGGATCCGGCCGTGGGAGACCGACCTGGCGCAGCTCATCATCCAGCTCTCCGATGACGCCCCCTCGCACATCCTGGTTCCGGCGATCCACAAGAACCGCGAGCAGATCCGCGCCCTCTTCGCCCGCACGCTGCCAGACGCTCCTCCCGATCTCTCCGACGACCCTCGTGAGCTGGCCGAGACGGCCCGCGCGCACCTGCGCAAGCTGTTCCTCCAGGCGCGCGTCGGGATCAGCGGCGTCAACTTCGCCGTGGCCGACACCGGGACGGTCTCGGTGGTGGAGTCCGAGGGCAACGGCCGGATGTGCACCACGCTCCCCGAGGTGCTCATCAGCGTCATGGGCATCGAGAAGGTCATCCCCACATGGGAGGACCTCGGGGTCTATCTCCAGCTGCTGCCGCGCTCGTCCACCGCCGAGCGGATGAACCCCTACACGTCGTTGTGGACCGGGGTGTCTGAGGGCGACGGGCCGCGCGAGTTTCACCTGGTCCTGCTCGACAACGGCCGCACCAACGTGCTCGCCGACGAGATCGGGCGCCAGGCGCTCAACTGCATCCGCTGTTCGGCGTGCCTCAACGTGTGCCCGGTGTATGAGCGCACCGGGGGGCACGCGTACGGCTCGACGTACCCCGGGCCGATCGGCGCGATCCTCACGCCGATGCTGAGCGGGATGACGGCGGCGGGCTCGCTGCCCTACGCGTCGAGCCTCTGCGGCGCCTGCTACGAGGTGTGCCCGGTGGAGATCAACATCCCCGAGGTACTCGTGCACCTGCGCCAGGAAGAGGTGGCCCAGGCATCGCGCGCGCCCGGCCTGCGCGAGCGTGTGAACCCCGAGCACGTCGCCATGCGCGCCATGGCCCGCATCTTCGCCAGCCGCCGGCTGTACGAGGCGGCCCAGCGCGCCGGTCGGCTGTCGCAGTGGCCGCTCGTACGCGACGGGACGATCCGCCGCCTTCCCGGGCCATTGTCGGGATGGACCTCGGCCCGCGACCTCCCCGCCGTCCCGCCGCAGAGCTTCCGGGATTGGTGGCGCGAGCGGTCGTGAGCGGCGCCCGCGACGAGATCCTGAGCCGCATCCGCGCCGCCCTTGATGACGTCCCGGCGCCGGAGACGGCCACCGACGTCGCGGTGGCCCGTGACTATCGCCAGGCCGGCGAGCGCAGCCGCGAGCAACTCGTCGAGCACCTGGCCGAGCGCATCGCCGACTATGCCGCCGAAGTGCGTCGCGTCACCGCCGCCGAGCTGGGCGACGCCGTCACCGCCGCGTGCGCCGAGCGAGGACTGCGCCGCATCGCCATCCCGCCCGGGCTGCCGGCCGGCTGGCGCCCGCGTGACGTCGAGGTGATCGAAGACGTGGAGCTGAGCGCTGCCGAGCTTGACCGCGTCGACGGCGCCGTGACCGGCTGCGCGGCCGCGATCGCCGAGACCGGGACGCTCGTCCTTGACGCCTCCCCGATCTGCGGGCGCCGCGCGCTGACCCTGGTGCCCGACCACCACATCTGCATCGTGCTCGCCGGGCAGGTCGTCGAGCTCGTCCCCGAGGCGATCGCCGCGGTGGCCCCGGCGGTGCGCGACGGGCGCCGGCCGATCACGCTCGTCTCCGGACCGTCGGCGAGCTCGGACATCGAGCTGTCGCGCGTCGAGGGGGTCCACGGCCCCCGTGACCTGCTCGTGCTGATCGCGACCTGACGCGCGCCCCGGCCTGGTCGGCGAACGGCAACTGCGGCTTTCGAAGGGGCGGTTCCGGCGTGGGTGGCGAGCTGGGGCGGAGCGGTTGGCGACGTTTCTGGGGCCTGTGAATGGGTTCGCCTACCACTGATCGCCCTGATCGGGCTGTGGAGTCGCCCCCAAGGGGGACCTTGGGCGATTTTCACCCTCCCAGCAGGCAATATCTCCCACGGGTCCGCCCCAGCCAGCGGAGTCTGAGAGGCATAGGCTCTCACAGACCCGCCACCGGGACCGGCCGCCTCCGGCAAGTAAACTTATAAGTTTACTTGCCGGAGGT
>DASXDW010000112.1:0-16519 GCA_036490435.1 Solirubrobacteraceae bacterium | reverse complement strand
CCTGCCTTCCAGTCAGGCGGCGGGCTGCAGGCGCTGGAATTCATGAAGATGCTGCTCGACCAGGGCCTGGCGGACCCGGCCTCCACCAGCTCTCTGGAGGAGGACGTGCTCAAGGCGTTCGCCCAGGGCAAGATCGCGATGAACCTCAACTGGACCTTCCAGCTGGCGGCATCACTCGATCCCAAGCAGAGCCAGGTGAGCAAGGACGACGTGATGATCCTGCACACGCCCGCGGCCACCGCGGGCGGCGCCGCGCCGGGCTGCAACGGCGGCCAGCCGGTGATGCTCACCCGCGGCACCAAGCACCCCAACGAGGCCTGGGACTACGTCAAGTTCATCACCAGCCAGAACGTGCAGAACCAGTACGTCGCCGACTCGCTGCCGATCTGGTCGGCGTCCTACACCGACCCAGCGGTGGTCAAGAAGGCCGGTAAGCAGCTCGTGTCGGTGGCCAAGACCCAGCTGCCCAACATGATCCTGCGCCCCCAGGTGCCCAATTACAACGCCGCCTCGCAGGCGCTGCAGGTCCAGATCCAGGACGCGCTACTGGGCAAGAAGTCACCCCAGGCCGCGCTCACCGCGGCGGCCGCCGCGTTCAGCTCGAGCGGGCCGCCTTCCTGATCGTGCGCGGGGCTCCGTGTCCACGGGACGCTGCATGATCCGCTCGTGACCGACTCCGCGACGCAGCTGCCGCCGGCCAGCACTTCTCTCCCCCAGGCCGGCGGCACCAGCTGGCGTGCCCGGACCCGCGAGGGCCGCTTCGCGCTCGCACTGCTGGCGCCGAGCATCGTGGTCGTCTTCGGGATCGTCGTCTATCCGATCCTGCGCACGCTGTACACGTCGCTGTTCGCGGTCGACACGCCGTTCCCCGGTCACTTCCCGTGGGTCGGCCTGGACAACTACAAGTTCGCGCTGCAGCAGTCGGATTTCTGGGCCGCAATCGAGCGCACCGCCTACTTCACCTTCGTCTCCACCGGCTTCGAGCTGGTCTTCGGGATGGGGATCGCGCTCCTGCTCTATGCGCCGCTGCGCGGGCGCTGGCTGTTTCGCACGATCGTGGTGCTCCCCTGGGCCCTGCCGACGATCGTCAACGGCGCGATGTGGCGTTACTTCTTCAACGCGCAGTACGGCGTCGTCAACGCGGCGCTGACCCAACTGGGGATCACCACCTCCTACCACGCCTTCCTCAGCTCGCCGTTCGCCGCGCTCAACATCGTGGTGTGGGCCGACGTGTGGAAGAACACCTCGCTGGTGGCCTTCTTCCTGCTCGCCGGGCTGACCACCATCCCCCGCGATCTCTACGAAGCGGCGCGCGTTGACGGCTACGGCCGGTGGGGCAGCTTCGTGCACATCACGCTGCCGCTGCTGCGACCGGTGATCGTGGTGGTGCTCGTCCTGCGCACGATCGAGGCCTTCAAGGTCTTCGACATCATCTACGTGATGACCGGGGGCGGGCCCGCCAACGGCACGCAGAGCATCGCCTTCTACACCTACCAGCGGGCCTTCTCCGACGAGTTCTTCGGCTACGGGTCGGCGCTCGCCTACCTGATCGTCGTCTTCATCATGGTGCTGGCGATCGTCTATATCCGGCTGCTGCGCTCCGACAACTACGCGATGGCGTGATGCGCGACTCCCGCCGCTACCGGATCTTCATCCACGCCGCCGCGCTGCTCGTGTCGCTGGTCATCCTGGCCCCGTTCGCCTGGCTGGTCATCGCCAGCCTGTCCTCGCAGGCCGACCTTTTGAAGATCCCCCTCAGCTGGATACCCAGCCACCTGTCGTTCAGCCGCTACTCGCAGATCTTCACCTCCTCGAGCGGGACGATCTTCGCCAACTTCCGGGCGTCGCTGATCAACAGCCTGATCATCGCGACCGCGACGGTGGCCATCTCGATCACCGTCGGCGTGTTCGGCGCCTACGCCTTCGCCCGGCTGCGCTTTCGCGGGCAGCGGGCGTCGCTGCTGCTGTTCCTCTCCACGTACATGGTGCCTCCCATCGCCCTGGTGATCCCGCTGTACCTGATCATGGTCCGGCTGCACCTGCTCAACACGCGGATCGGGCTGATCATCGTCTACTGCACGTTCGCCACTCCGTTCGTGCTGTGGATCATGGGCAACTACTTCCAGACGATCCCGCGCGAGCTCGAGGATGCCGCGCGGATCGACGGGTGCACCCGGATCGGGGCGCTGTTCCGAGTGGTCCTGCCCCTCGCGCGGCCGGGACTGCTCTCCACGATGCTGTTCGCCTTCCTCATCGCGTGGGACGAGTTCCTCTACGCGCTCATCTTCACCTCCACCACCGCCGCCAAGACGATCCCGGTGGCGATCGCCGAATTCACCGGGCGCTACACCACGGACTTCGGGCTGCAGGCCGCGGGCGGCATCCTGGCCGCAATCCCTCCGGTGCTCATCGCGGTCGTGTTCCAGCGCTACATCGTCGGCGGGTTGGCGTCGGGGGCGGTGAAGGGGTGAGCGCGTGGCGCGAGGCCGTCGGCCGGCAGCCCGCGAACCTGGCGGCGGCGGCACAGGCATTCCACGGCGCCATCGCAGAGGTTGACCTGGAGCGCCTGGGGCGCGGCACGATCGTCTTCGCGGGCATCGGGGCCAGCGCCCACGCCCTCGTGCCGTCCGTGCTGGCCCTGCGCGCCGCCGGGCGCCGCGCGTTCGCGCTGCAGGCCACGGAGCTGGCGGGAATCAGTCCCCGCCCAGCCCGCCAGCTCGCCGACGCGTTCGTTCTCGTGTCGCAGTCGGGCGCCAGCGCGGAGACCGTTGCCGCCCTGGAGCAGATCGACGGCATCCCGATGATCGCCATCTCGGCCGAGGGCGACAGCCCGCTGGTGCGTGCCTCGGAGGCGTGGCTGCCGCTGGGCCCCGAGCCCGACACGCCCGTGGCGACCCTGTCCTACACCGCGACGCTCCAGGCCCTGGGCATGTTCTGCGACGCGCTGCTGGGCATCAGCGAATCGGTGTGGCGTGTGCTGCCATCGCTTGCGGAGGGCGTGCTGGAGGCAAGCGCCGCGCCGGCAGCCGCCTTGGCCGCGGACTTCGCCGGCGTGAGCGTGCTGGAGGCGGTTGGCGGCGGCCCGGGACTGGCCTCGGCGCGGGAGACCGCCCTGCTCGCGCGCGAGGCACTGCGGCTCCCCGCGACGGCGATGGAGACGCGCGAGTACCTGCACGGACCGCTGGAGGCGGTGGCGGAGGGGTTCGGGGCGGTCGTGTTCGGCCGCGCGCGAGAGCGCGCCCTGGCCGAGGCGATGGCGTCCTTCGGGGCCCGGGTGGCGCTGGTGAGCGACAGCGCCGACGCGGACTTCAAGCTTCCCGAGGTGCCGCTCGTGGCCGCCGCGATCCTGCAGATCCTCCCCGTCCAACTGCTCGTGGACGAGGTGGCGTCCCGCCGCGGCCTGACCATCGGCGAGCTGCGCCGCCACCAGGACGACACCAAGGTGACATGACCTCCGCCTCCTCGCGCAGCCGAGCCGGGGTGACCGTGATCGGGGGCGTCCAGGCCGACGTGGTCATCCGGCCGGTGACCGAACTGCCGCCCCCGGGCGCCACTCGGCTCACCGAGGAGACGAGCATCCGCGTCGGCGGGGCCGGGGCGAACGCCGCGCTCGCGTTCGTCGAGACGGGCCTGCCGGTGCGGCTCATGGGCTGCGTGGGCGAGGATCGCCTCGGCGAGTGGATGCGCCAGGAGCTCACCGAGGCCGGCCTCACCGATGAGCTGGCCGTGCTGCCGGGGCGACCCACCGGGCTCACCGTCGCCCTGGAGTCCGACGAGCGCGACCGCACCTTCCTCACCCATCTCGGGGTCAACGCCGACTGGTCGCCCGACATGATCCCGGCCGATGCCCTGGCGTGCGAGAACCTGCTGCTGTGCGACTACTGCGTCACGCCAGGGCTCCAGGGCGAGGCGGCCCGGGGACTGCTGGACGCGACCCATACCGCCGGCGGGCGCACGTTCTTCGACACCGCGTGGGACCCCGACGACTTCCCGCCGGCGCGGCGCGCCGAGGTGCGCGGCCTGCTCTCGAGCGTCGACGTGTTCCTGCCCAACGAGGCCGAGGCATGCGCGATCGCCGACGACGGCGACGTCGTCGCCGCCGCCCGAGCGCTCCAGGAGACGTCGGGGAGCTGGGTGGTGGTCAAGCTCGGAGGTCGCGGATGCCTGGCCGTCGGGCCCGACGGGGCGCAGCTGTCGGCCAGCGCGCCCGCGGTGGCGGTGGCCGCCGACACCACGGGGGCCGGCGACGCCTTCAACGCGGGCCTGGTCACGGCGCTGAGCGGGGGCGACGACTGGGCCGCGGCGATCGAGACGGCGACGCGCTTTGCCACCGAGATCGTGAGCCGCCCGTCGCACGAGCGGTGGCGGCCGCAGCTGCTCGACGGCGCCCACGGCGACTGACGTGCGGGCGTTCGCAGGCCCTCGCGACTGAACCGTCGCTCCGCAATCCGGGGTTACAATCCCCCCCGTGAGGAGCGGGAACCGCTGAGGCCCGGGGCCATATGAGCTGGCCCGCCGTCTTCGCGGCCTTCCTCGTCTGCCACCTCGCGGGCGATCTCCTGCTCCAGACAGAGTGGCAGGCCCTCACCAAGGTGCGGGGCCTGGGCGACCCGGAGGGCCGCCGGGCGCTGATCGCACACGCCACCACCTACACGCTGCCCTACCTGCCGGTGCTGGTGTGGATCGGCGATGACCAGGGCGTGGTCCGGGCGGTGGTGGTCGCGGTGCTCATCGCCCTGCCCCACGTGTTCATCGACGATGGGCGGTTCGTGGCCGCGTGGCTGCATCAGGTCAAGCACTCGCCCGATCCCGCCCCCAGCCTGCGGCTGATGGTGGACCAGAGCTTCCACGTCGTCTGCCTGCTGGCCGTGGCCGTGCTCGCGGCGGCGTGAGCGCGCCGACGCGTCTTCACCAGACACTCACGCGCCCAACCGGCCGCGGCGGATAAGGTTCGGCGCATGCTGGGGCTGCCTGATGTGGTGACCGCGTGCCTGTTCGACCTCGACGGGGTCCTCACCCAGACCGCCAAGGTCCACGACCGGGCTTGGAAGCAGACCTTCGACGAGTACCTCAAGGCGCGCTCTGAGAAGACCGGCGAGCCATTCAAGGAGTTCGACGCGAACGAGGATTACAACGAGTACGTGGACGGCAAGCCCCGCTACGACGGCGTGCGCTCGTTCCTTCAGTCCCGGGGCATCGAGCTGCCCGAGGGGACGCCCAACGACCCCCCCGACGCCGAGACGATCTGCGGGATCGGCAACCGCAAGAACGACCTCGTGCTCAAGCTCATCAAGGAGGACGGGGTCGAGGCCTACGAGGGCTCGGTGGGCTTCGTCAAGGCCGCCCGCGACGCGGGCCTGCGCCGGGCGGTCGTGTCCTCCAGCGCCAACTGCAAGGACGTGCTGATCGCCGCCGGCATCGAGGACCTGTTCGAGGCGCGCGTGGACGGCCACACCGCCGACGAGCAGCACCTCAAGGGCAAGCCGGCGCCCGACATGTTCCTGGCGGGTGCGCGCGCCCTGGGGGTCCCGCCCGCGCGTGCTGCCGTGTTCGAGGATGCGGTGGCCGGGGTTCAGGCCGGGCACGACGGCGAGTTCGGGTACGTCGTGGGCGTGGACCGCATCGGCCATGGCCACGCCGACGCGCTGAAGTCCCACGGCGCGAGCGTCGTGGTGAAGGACCTCGCCGAGTTGCTCGAGACGTCGTGATCGAGCACCCGGCGTTCCCCGTCGAGGCCTGGGCGGTCCGCGAGACCGAGCTTCACCTGGACAACCTGGCCCAGACCGAGTCTGTGTTCGCCCTGGCCAACGGGCACCTCGGGCTGCGCGGCAACCTGGACGAGGGGGAGCCGTACGGGATCCCCGGCACCTACCTCGGCGGCTTCTACGAGATCCGGCCGCTGCCCTACGCCGAGGCCGGCTTCGGCTATCCAGAAGACGGTCAGACGGTCGTCAACGTCACCAACGCCAAGCTGATCCGGCTGCTCGTTGAGGACGAGCCCTTCGACGTGCGCTATGGGAACCTGCGCTCGCATGAGCGGGTCCTTGACCTGCGCGACGGCGTCCTGCGCCGCGAGGTGGAATGGGAGTCACCCACCGGGCGTGCGGTCCGCGTGCGCTCGACGCGGCTGGTCTCGTTCGCTCACCGCGCGGTGGCGGCGATCGAGTACATCGTGGAGCCCGTCGAGGGCGAGTTCCCGGTGGTGGTGCAGTCCATGCTCGTGGCCAACGAGGAGGGCCCCGCGGCCAGTGCGGATCCCCGCGCGGCGGCGGCGCTGGCCTCGCCGCTGGTGTCCGACCTGCACCAGTGCGCCGATAGCCGCGCGATCCTCGTCCATCACACCCATCAAAGCGGGCTGCGGATGGCGGCGGCGATGGACAATTTCGTGGACGGGCCCGAGGGCACCACCACCAATGCCGAGGCGTTCCCCGACCACGCGCGGTTCGTCATCTCGGCCGACCTCGCCCCGGGCAAGCCGCTGCGGCTCGTCAAGCTGTTCACCTACGGGTGGTCGGCGGAGCGATCGGTGTCGGCGCTGCGCGACCAGGTCTCGGCCGCCGGCCAGGGCGCGGCGCACGCGGGCTGGGAGGGCCTGCTCAAGGCCCAGCGCGCCTACCTCGACGACTTCTGGGAGCGCTCCGACGTCGAGCTCGACGGCGACGCCGAGCTCCAGCAGGCGATCCGTTTCGGGCTGTTTCACACCCTGCAGGCCGGAGCCCGGGGGGAGCAGCGAGCGATCGCCGCCAAGGGCCTCACCGGCCCCGGCTACGACGGCCACACCTTCTGGGACACGGAGATGTTCGTCCTGCCCGTGCTCACCTACACGGCCCCGCACGCCGCGGCCGACGCTCTGCGCTGGCGGCTGCAGACGATCGACCTCGCGCGTGACCGGGCCAAGACGCTCGGGCTGCGCGGCGCCGCCTTCCCGTGGCGCACCATTCATGGCGAGGAGTGCTCGAGCTATTGGCCCGCCGGCACGGCGGCCTTCCACATCAACGCCGACATCGCCTGGGCGGTATCCCGCTACCTGATCGCGGCCGACGACCAGGAGTTCGAGGAGTCGTGCGGCATCGAGCTGCTGGTGGAGACGGCGCGCCTGTGGCGGTCGCTGGGCCACCACGACGCCTCCGGCCACTTCCGCATCGACGGCGTCACCGGCCCCGACGAGTACAGCGCGGTGGCCGACAACAACATCTTCACCAACCTCATGGCGAAGCGCAATCTGCTCGCCGCCGCCGATGCCGCGGAGCGCCACATGCAGCGCGCCGCCGCGCTGGGGGTCGACGAGGAGGAGGCAGCGAGCTGGCGCGACGCCGCCGCAAAGATGGTCATCCCCTACGACGAGGCGCTCCAGGTCCATCCCCAGTCAGAGCGCTTCACCGACCATCAACGCTGGGACTTCGCATCCTGCGCTGAGCACCAGTACCCCCTGCTCCTCAACTTCCCCTACTTCGACCTGTACCGCAAGCAGGTGGTCAAGCAGGCCGACCTCGTGCTGGCGCTGTTCGTGTGCGGCGACGCCTTCACCGCCGAGGAGAAGGTGCGCGACTTCGAGTACTACGAGGCGATCACGGTCCGGGACTCCTCGCTGTCCGCGTGCTGCCAGGCGGTGATGGCCGCGGAGACCGGCCACCTCGATCTGGCCTATGACTATTTCGCCGAGGCGGCGCTCATGGACCTGGAGGACCTGGAGCACAACACGCGCGACGGGATCCACATCGCCTCGGTGGCGGGCACCTGGATCGCGGCCGTCTGCGGGTTCGGCGGGGTACGCGACCACGATGGGCACCTGAGCTTCAGCCCGCGCCTGCCCGCCGCGCTGACGCGGCTGAAGTTCAGGCTCATGTACCGCGGCACGAGCCTGCGCGTGGAGGTCGTTCACGGGCACGCCCGCTATTCGGTGGTAGATGGGAAGTCGGTGGAGATCACCCACCACGGCGATGCGGTGACCGTCGAGCCCGACAAGACGCTGGAGCTGGCCATCCCGCGCCTGCGACCGCGCCCGGCGCCGAGCCAGCCTCCGGGGCGCGCCCCCGTCAAGCGACGGCCGCCCCCGCGGTGAGTGCGTTTCGCCGGTCGGGTCAAGGGTAGGCGTGAGGACATGCCACAGAAACTGAATGTCGCCGATCTCAAGGTCACCAGCCCCGCGTTTCACCACCACACGGCCATCCCCGAGCGCCATAGCGGCGACGGCGAGGACGCCGCGCCGGAGCTCTCGTGGACCGGCGTGCCCGAGGGCACGAAGGCGTTCGCCGTCGTCGTCCACGATCCCGACGCGCCGCTGGTCGACGGGTTCACCCACTGGGTCGCCTACGGCATCCCCGGCAGCGCGACCGGGCTGCCCGAAGGCGGCGGCGATGCGGTGCAGGGCGTCAACAGCATGGGCGAGCCCGGCTACATGGGCCCCGCGCCCCCGCCCGGTCATGGCTCCCACCACTACTACTTCTGGGTCTACGCGCTCGACGACGACGTGAGTCTCGAGCCCGGCCTGGACCGGCGGGCGCTCATGGACCGCATCGAGGACCATGTCATCGAGCAGGCGCGGTTGGTGGGCACCTACAAGCGCTGACCCGGGTTCGCGGCGCCCCGTCAGGCGAGCAGGCGCACAATGGCCGTGATCCCCACGACCACGACGATCCCGCGGAGCGCCGTGGGCGACAGCCGCCGGCCGTAGCGCGAGCCGAGCACGCCACCGATCAGCGAGCCGGCGGCGATCAGGCTCGCCGCCCCCCACGCCACGTGGGCGGCGAAGATGAAGATGATCCCGGAGACAAGGTTCACCAGGCCGGTGAGGATCACCTTCACCGCGTTGAGCCGCTGCAGCTTGTCGTTGAGGCTGACGCTCAGGATGGCCAGCACCATGATCCCCTGGGCCGCCCCGAAGTAGCCACCGTAGACGCCGCCCAGCAGCACCCCCAGCAGAACGATGGGGCCGGGTCGTTCGCGTCCGTCGGGACGATGCTCGGCCAACAGTCGCGACAAGCGGGGCTGTAGCACGATCAGCACCAGCGCAACAGCGATGAACGCCGGGACGATCGCCTTGAACGCCGAGGCCGGCAGGCTGAGCAACAGCACCGCGCCGATCACGCCGCCGATGATCGACGCCGTCGCCAGCGTGAGCACGCGGCCACGCTGGCCGGCGAGCTCACGCCGGTAGCCCAGCGCACCGCTGGCCGAGCCCGGCACGAGCCCGACGGTATTGGAGACGTTGGCCACTACCGGGGGGTAGCCGAAACCCAGCAGGACGGGGAAGGTGAACAGGGTGCCGCTGCCCACGACCGTGTTGATGGTCCCGGCGACGATGCCGGCGGCGAAGATGGCGATGGCGTGAAGAGGGCTCACGGTGACTCGATGGTGACGGACGCCGCGCCTGTGACCCCGGCCGGTGCCGGTGGTGACCGTCGGGCAGGGGCGCTACGAGGCGCTCGGGGCGCGCAGCGGAGCCAGCGCGCCGTGCATCGTCATGAGCTCGTCGAGCATGGCGGACGCCGCGTCCACCATCACGTCGTTGCCGACGATCGTCCCGTCGTCGGAGAGGAACTGCTGGACGAAGGGGATGTTGACCGCGGCGACGACCGGCACCAGGGCCAGGGCGATGGCCACCGGCTTGAGCGCCTGCATTGCCCGCGTGCCCGCGGCGACCCCGCCATAGGAGACGAAGCCGAGCGGCTTGTGGTGCCACTCGTTGTGCAGATAGTCGATCGCGTTCTTGAGCGCGGCCGTGTAGCTGTGGTTGTACTCGGCGGTGACGAAGACCACCGCGTCGGCGACGTCGACCGTCTCACTCCACGCCCTGGTGTGCTCCTTGGTGTACTGGCGCAGGCGGGGGTGGTTGGGCTCGTCGAGCAAGGGCAGGTCGAGCTCGTAGAGATCGATGAGCTCAAGCTCGAAGCCGTCATGAGCACCGGCCTGCTCCATGAACCAGTTGGCCACCGGCACCCCGATGCGTCCGGGCCGGGTGCTGGCGATGATGATGATGAGCTTTGGCTTGGCCACGGGGGGGAATATATAAACGCGCCGCGGCGGGCCGTGCCGTAAGGTCGCCGGCGTGCCCGACGCCCCCGCCGAATCTGAGCCGATCCTGACCGCGGCCGACCTGCGCGGCACCTTCACGGGACGCCTGGTGCGCGTCGAGCCGCTCGCGCCCGAGCACGAGCCCGGCCTCATCGAGGCGGCGGGCGACCCGGAGATGTTCGCCTGGATGCCCGTGGACATGGCTTCCTCGCGCGACGCCCTGCACGACTGGCTCTTCACCACCCTGGCGGCCGGACGCGAGGGCAGCGCGGTGCCATACGCCATCGTCAGCGCCGGCGACGGCCGCGTGCTCGGCTCCACGCGCTTCTTGGAGCTGCGCTTCGAGCACCTGCGCGCGGAGATCGGCTGGACATGGCTGGCCCGGAGCGCCTGGTCCACGGGCGTCAACGTCGAGACCAAGTTGCTGCTGCTGGAGCACGCGTTCGAACGGCTCGGACTGCGGCGCGTCGAGTTCAAGACCGACGCGCGCAACGAGCGCTCGCGCGGCGCCCTGCTCGCGCTGGGGGCGACGTTCGAGGGCATCCTGCGCAAACACATGGTCGTCCGCGACGCCGGCGCGCGCGACTCCGCCTACTACTCGGTGATCGACGACGAGTGGCCTTCGGTCAAGCGCCACCTCGCCGAGCGCCTCGGCGCCACGCTAGCCTGAGCGAGGCGTATGGCAGGATCGCGAACCGCCCGCCGGCTGGCCTGCGTGCTCGTGCTGGCGGGGCTCGGGCCCGCGGCCGCCGCGCGCGCCGCCTCTGTCCGCGTCGGCCAGACACCGGCGCCTCCCGTTGGCGCGACATTCGTCCGGATGGTGCCCGCAGCCCAGCGGATGCACGTGACCGTGACCCTCCGCCCCCGGGACCCGTCCGCGCTGGCCGCCTATGCCCGCGCCGTGTCGACGCCGGGCTTGCCCACCTACCGCCGCTACCTCAGTCCGGGGCAGTTCGCGCGGCGCTTCGGCGCCACCGCACGGCAGATCAGCGCGGTGAGGCGTTCGCTGCGTGCCCACGGGCTCACCCCCGGATCCGTCAGTCGGGGAGCCCTGTCGATCTCCGTCGTGGCCGGCGCAGGCCGGCTCGAGCGCGCGTTCTCGGTGTCGCTCACCCGCATGGCGCTGCGCGGCGGAGGCACGGCGATCAGGGCCAGCGCCCCTCCCGCCGTCCCGGCGGCGGTGGCGGGAGCCGTCCAGTCCGTGGTGGGGCTCAACACCACCGCGGCGCCCCACCCGCTGCTGGTGAGGCGACGATCGCCATCCGCGCCGGGACATCGGCCCCTCGCCCGCGGCCGCGTGGTCACCGGCGGTCCGCAGCCGTGCACTTCCGCGACCGCAGCAGCCCCGGGCCAGGACGCCTTCACCGCTGACCAGATCGCATCGGCCTACGACTTCTCCGGGCTGTACCACGCCGGCGACACCGGCCGCGGAGTGACCGTCGCGGTTTACGAGCTCGAGTCCGACGACCCGGCCGACATCGCCGCCTACCAATCGTGCTACGGGACGCACGCCGCAATCTCCAACGTGTCTGTCGATCAGGGCGCCGGGACCGGGCCCGGCAGCGGCGAGGCGGCGCTGGACATCGAGAACCTGATCGGCCTGGCCCCGAACGTCAACGTCCTCGTCTATCAGGGGCCGAACTCCAACTCGGGCGCGCCGGGCTCTGGCCCGTACGACGTGTTCAGCGCGATCGTCAACCAGGACCGGGCGCGTGTCGTCACCGTCTCCTGGGGCCAGTGCGAGGCGGCGCTCGGCCAGGCCGACGCGTCGGCGGAGAACACCCTGTTTGAGCAGGCGACCGTCGAGGGTCAGTCCATCGTCGCCGCCGCGGGCGACAGCGGCGCCGAGGACTGTGACACCGGCGGGGCAGTTCCCCAGATCCAGGCGGCCGTCGACGATCCCTCCAGCCAGCCCTTCGTCACCGGCGTCGGCGGGACCACGGTCACGGCCCTGGGGCCGCGGCCGACCGAGAGCGTGTGGAACAGCGGCGGCACCATGCTCAGCGGCATGCTTCAGCCGGGGGCGACCGGCGGCGGCATCTCGAAGCTGTGGGGGATGCCCGCGCCCCAGTTGGACTCGGCCGCCGCGCTGAACGTCCGCACGGCGCAGGCGGCGGGGTCCGGTTGCGGCCACCCCGGCGGATTCTGCCGCGAGGTGCCCGACGTGGCCGCCGACGGCGATCCCGCCACCGGCTACCTCATCTTCTGGAACGGGCGCGGCGACGTCCCGGACGCTCCCGCCGGCTGGCAGGGCATCGGCGGGACGAGCGGCGCCGCTCCGCTGTGGGCGGCGTTGCTGGCACTGACCGACGGGTCGCGTGCCTGCTCGGGCGCCCCGGTCGGCTTCGCCAGCCCGGCGCTGTACCGAGCGGCCGGCACGGCGTACGCCGCGGACTTCAACGACATCATCACCGGCAACAACGACTTCACCGGCACCAACGGCGGCCGCTTCGCCGCCGGCCCGGGCTATGACCCCGCTACCGGGCTCGGGACCCCGGACGCGGCAAGCCTCGCCGGCGCGCTCTGCGCCAACACGATCAAGCTCACCCACCCCGCCGACCAGCGCACGACGATCCATGCGTCGGTCTCTCTCCGCCTGCATGCGGCCGCGTCCTCGGCCGCCCCGCTCACCTACGCCGCGAACGGCCTGCCCCCGGGGCTGCAGATCGACGCCGCCACCGGCCGGATCACCGGCCGCCCGACCCGTGCCGGGCGCTTCACCGTGCGCGCCAGCGCCCGCGACAGCCAGTCGCAGACGGCGGGGACGACGTTCTCCTGGACGGTCGGCGGAGAGCCCACGATCTCACGGTTGTCGCTCAGGCAGACGGCGGGCCAACCGCAGCTCGCCTTCACCGTCACCGCGGGGCAGGACGCCCCCGACCTCCGGACCCTGGCGATCACCGTGCCCCACGTGCTGGTCGTGAGCCCCGGCCGGGGGGTCGGGGTCACCAGCACCGCGCGTCGCCCGGCCCGCCTGCGCTTCAGCGCTCGCGCGGCGCGCGGGACGGTGCTGACGATCAAGCTGCGCAAGACGGCCCGCAGCGTGCGGATCACGCTGGCCGCCCCGAGCCTGAACGCCCGTGGCGGAAAGGTCCCGAACGCAACGCTGCGCCGCCGGCAGGTGGTGACGGTGAGCGTCCTGGACGCGGCCGCGCGGCGGACGCGGCTGAGCGAGAAGGTGGCGATCACCGGGAGATGACCCTGCTCACCGGCACGTCGTCGGCTGAGATCGATGCCCCCATCGACCGATGCTGGGCGGTGGTGCAGGACGTCGCGGGCTCTCCGGGATGGCAGAGCGGACTGGAGCAGGTCGAGGTGGTCGAGCGCGACGACGCCGGGCGGGCGCTGGTGTGCGACATCGCCCACGACGCCAAGTTCACCAAGGTCCGGGCGCGTGTGCGCGTCGGCTATGACCCGCCCCGCCGGCTGACGGTCACCCGCATCGCCTCCGACGACGTCGATCAGCTCGACGCCTCGTGGGAGCTCGAGGAGTTGGGGGCCGGCCGCACGCGAGCGACCTACTCACTGGCGGTGGACCCCGGTCATGTGGGGATGCTGGCCCGGCCGCTCGAGCGGGCGCTGCGCCCGCTCGTGGTGGGACGGCGCGCCGAGGAACTGGCGCGCGCCGTGGCCGGGCGCGGCTGAGCGGCCCCGCGTCAGGCGGCGGGCGCGTCGGCGTGGCGCTCCGCGACATCGGTCAGCAGCGTGATCATGGCCTTGGCCGCCGGGGCCACGCCGGGGCCCGACATCGTCGCCGCGGTCACCTGACGCACGGGGCTGGCCGGCGCGAGCGCCCGGACCACGATCCCCCGGTGCACGCGGGTGAGGGCCAGGCGGGGGATGAGCGCCACTCCCACCCCGGCAGCCACCAGCCCCTGGACCGTGTCGTAGTCGTCTGACTCGAAGGCGACGTCGGGCTCGAAGCCGGCGGCCAGGCAGGACCGGACGACGTGGCGGGCGCACGGGCTCTGGACCGAGGTCTGGACCCATTGCTGGTCGCGCAGGTCGGCCAGCGTCA
Source organism: Solirubrobacteraceae bacterium (assembly GCA_036490435.1). GTDB lineage: Bacteria > Actinomycetota > Thermoleophilia > Solirubrobacterales > Solirubrobacteraceae > Palsa-465. The sequence continues at coordinate 2,487 of DASXDW010000112.1, read as the reverse complement.
GCGCCGGCTTGGAGGCCAGGGCGTGGTCAGCGGGCAGCGCCACGTCCATCGGGTCGTCGAGCAGCGCGACCGAGCGCAGGCCGGGGCCGGGGCGCTCGCGCCGCGGCTCTACTCCCGGAAACTCGAACAGCAGCGCCAGGTCAAACTCGCCGGCGCGCAGGCGCGGCCCGATCTCCTCGGGCTCGCCCTCGGCCAGGGTGAGCGCGACGTCGGGATGCGCGCGGCGGAAGGCGGCCACCGCGAGCGGCATCAGCGTCGCTCCCGCGCTTGGGAATGATGCAACGCGCAGGCGGCCGGTGCGGACGCCGAGGACCGCCGCCAGCTCGGCCTCGGCGGCCTCGACCTGGGCGAAGATCGACTCGGCGTGGGTGACGAGCGTGGTGCCCGCCGCCGTGGGCCGAACGCCGCGGCGGTCGCGGATCACGAGCGTCGCCCCCACCTCGGCCTCGAGCCGCGCGATCGCCTGCGACACCGCCGACTGCGTGTAGGACAGCGCGTCCGCCGCCGCCGAGAACGACCCCCGGTTGACGACCTCGCACAGGACCTGCAGCCGACCCAGGTTCAGCATTAGCAAATCTTATCGAGATCATGAACAACTTCATTGGCACTGATGAGCATGAGACTGCGACGCTGCGGCCAATGCGACGGCAGAACGCCTGACCAGGGAGAGAACGTCAGAGATGACACCGCATGCGATCGTCTCCTACGACGACACCCAGAACGACCGTGACGCGCTGATGCTGGGCGCGACCCTCCGCGACGCGGGCGCGCGGCTGACCCTCGCCTACGTGCGCCACTCGGTTCATCGTTGCCCGGATGACGAGGAGCTCTCCCATCACGGCGCGCACGCCCTGCTGGAGCGTGGCGCCGGCTGGCTGCAGGAGCCCGACGTGCCGCGCCGGGTGGTCATGAACGCGTCCACGGGCGAGGGCCTGGCCTCCCTGGCGGCCGCCGAGCACGCCGACATCATCGTCTTCGGCTCTGACTACCGCACGCGCCGCGGGCACCTGGCCATCGGGCGCTCGGCGCAGACGCTGCTCGAGGGCGGCCCGACCGCGGTCGCGCTCGCACCCGCCGAGTACGTCTCCGCCGCAGGCGAGATCGCCACGGTCGGTGTTCTGCGCGGGACCGCCGACGAGGCGGCCATCGAAACGGCCTTCTCCCTCGCCGAGCGCCTGGGCGCCACGGTCGTCGACCGCGATCGCGGCGTCGGCCTGCTGGTGGTGGGATCGCGCCCCGAGGCCCGTACGGGCCGGGTGATGATCAGCTCGCACGCCACCAATGTGATCGAGGAGGCAACCGCGCCGGTGCTCGTCGTCGCGCGCGGGGTGCCGGTGCTGTTCGAGTCGCTGATCCCCGCGTAGGCTCGGCGCTCGAAGCGGCCAGGCCCGCCGCAGGCGCCCGGCTATCGTGCGCCGCCGTGCGCACGCTCGTCGTCTCCGATCTGCACCTGGGTAATCGCACCCGCCGCGATGTCCTGCGCCTGCCCGCCATCCAGAAGCGGCTGCTGGCCGCGGTGACGGACCTCGGCGTCGGGCGCCTGGTCCTCCTCGGCGACACTGTCGAGCTCATGCACCGCCACCCCCGCCGCTCGATGGCGGCGGCCGAGCCGGTGCTGCGCGCGCTGGCGCAGGGCCTGGGGCCTGATCGGGAGGTGATCGTCGTCCCCGGCAACCACGATGCGCCGCTGTTGCGGGCGTGGGCCTTTGCCCAGGGCGACAGGCTCCAGACCTCGCACGCGGTGCCGCCGGCGGCAACCCCGGCGCTGGAGCGCCTGGTGTCATGGCTGGGCGCGACGAGGACCCGGGTCAGCTATCCGGGGGTGTGGCTGGGCGCGCGGACGTGGGCCACACACGGTCACTACCTGGACCATCACCTCCTCCCCGATTCCGCGTTCGGGCTGCTGCGGCCACGGTCTCGCGACGTCAGCGCCACGTCGCCCATCGCCTACGAGCACCTGCACCGCCGGAGTCCGCGCTCACGCGAGTCGCTGCCGGCGCGGCTGGCGTCGCGGCCGGTGGCCACCGTCGTGCAGACGGGCGTCGAGGCGGGCCGCCTGCTGCCCCGCCTGCTGCACAACGCGGGGATGGCGCCCCTGACCTCGCGGTTGCTCGACGTGCAGATGCGCCGCGCCGCCACTCCGGCGATGGCCCGGGTGGTGCGCCAGCTTGGGATCGAGGCCGACTGGGTGCTGTTCGGCCACGTGCACCGGCGCGGGCCGATCGGCGATGAGCCCTGGCCCGATGAAAACGAGCCCGCCCACCCCACCCGCCCGCGGCTGCTCAACACGGGAGCGTGGCTGTATGAGCCGCTACTGGTGGACCGCGCCGCGCCGCCGCACCCCTACTGGCCCGGCGGGGCGGTGCTAGTCGAGGACGGGCGGCCACCGCGCTGCGTGGGGCTGCTCGACGACGTCGACGCCGAGCAGTTCCGCGCCGCGACGGTCAGCGCAGGATGAGGTGGCTGTCGCCGAACTCGTGCCAGAGG
>DASXDW010000069.1:0-156916 GCA_036490435.1 Solirubrobacteraceae bacterium | reverse complement strand
GCGTTGTAGACCTCCGCGGTTTGGGTGACGGTCGTGCCGTTTGATCCACCGGCGATCAGGACCGAGCCGCCGGGGAGCTCGGACGCGACCGCTCCGTACCGTGGGACGGTCATGGTTGCCCCGAGCGAGGTAAAAGTGTCGTTTGACGAGTGGAACACCTCGGCACTCGACAGGATCGTGTTGTTGTCGTTCCCGCCGGCGATTAACACATCACCGTTGGTCGTGGGCGCCGCGATGGCGCCGGCACGGGCGCCCTGCAGCTCCGTGTTCCCGGACGCCGGTAGCGCCGTGAACGTCCCCGCCAACGGATTGTAGATCTCAGCGCTGCGCTGCCAGACACCGCCCGGGATGAAGCCTCCGGCGATGAGGATCTGCCCGTTCGGGAGCGGCGCGATGACGGCGTCGGCACGCGCGACGAGGGTGCTTGCCGGTAGTGCGGCGAAGTCGTCAGTCGACGGGTCAAACGTCTCCGCGGAGTTGGTGACCCCGGAGCGAAGCCGCCGACGAACAGCGCGCGGCCGTCGGGGAGTCCCGCCGCCTCAGCGCGCCAGCGCACGACGGTCAGCTGCGTGCTTCCCGAGGCGGGCAGCGCCTGGAAATAGGGCACTGTCGCGGCCGAGCCGGGTGCCGCCAGAACCAGCCAAACCATGACGGTGGCGAGAAGCGCGGCGAGCGTAACGATCGGCCGGGGTGCCGGAGCGTGGCGCCTCCGCGGGGCGGCGTCGCCGACCGAAGCTTCATGCCACGCATCGCGACCTGCGCCACCGTCATGCGCCGGCACCATCGTTAGAGGGTCGGCCATCTCGGGGCGGTCAAGGCTGTTGTGCAGGTGCGCGTAATCTGTGTCACGAGCACTCTCCTTCGTGAAGGGCACTAGTTAGTAAAGCGTCGCCGGACCCAGCGCGTTCAGTTGTCATGCAGTCCTTCATAGTGGTAACCGTGGCGCGCCATGACCCGTGTGGATACGGCCCATGGCACCTCACTACGACAAGTGTCGAGGGGACGAGTGCCACCGGCTGTGATGTGTAATTTGATGTGCCCAGAACGACTTGGTCTCATTATCCGGTCTCGTCTGGACGTCCGGACATTGCTGACTCAAGGCATCGCTGGCAATCGGTCGCGTTTCACCCCCGCGATTTCCCGTTCGGATCCTCCTTGTGAGACCGTACGGGCATTAAACGAGTAAAGGGAAAAGATCTCCTGGTTAATGCGATAGGTACCAGCTTTTAGACGGTATCGCTGATGTAGCCTATGCGCTTTGCGTTGCCCCGGATTGCGCTGCATTCGGCGCCGCGTTACCGCAGAGCGCCGCGCTCGGTGCCGCCGGGCCAGAAGACTCGTCATCGACACGCGTGGGCGCACAATCCGTCGCTTGGCGCGATGCGCTCTCCGACGATCTGAACGCGCGCCGTGGCCAAGGGGTGGACGATCGCGATGCTCGGTCGGAGGGCGGCCGAGCCGGCAGCGACCTCGGAGCCGGTAGAGCTCAGGCACGCGACCGGCGCGCTGGCCTAGTTTTCGACCGGCGCAGCCCCGCTCGAGCCTCATCCCGCAAAATTCCGCCGGCCTCTCGCCGATGCAGTCGCCAGCTGACGGCTACACGGGAGGACGAATGCGATCGTCCTCGACGGTGTCGGGCGCCCGTCCGCGCCTCGAGATCACTCGGCCACCAGCGTCAAGACACGCGTCGAGGGGCCGTGTGAAGCCGCCACAGGTCGGCCATTACTCGGGTAGTCGCCTCTCAAAGGACCTGGCTTCTCTGACCGTCGGGTAGCTGTGGCTACGACGAGACGTCAGCCGCGTCTTTCCTTGACAGTCGCCGGTCGTCTGCGAGAGTGCGACGGTGCTCGATGGGGCCAGTGACGATTTCGCACAGGTCGTCGGACGAGAGCCGGAGTTCTCGGCGTTGCGCGGGTTTCTCGATCGCGACGCGGCGAGGCGATCACTTGTGCTGGCGGGTGAGCCGGGGATCGGCAAGACCACGTTGTGGGAGGCGGGGATCATGATCGCGCGCGAGCGAGGTGTGCGCGTGCTGGTGGCGCGGCCGAGTGGCGCCGAGGCTGAGCTGTCGTTCGGTGCGCTGATCGATCTCTTCGACGGGATCGATCTGGGAGCGCTCGATGGACTGCCGGCGCCCCAGCGTTTGGCATTGGAGGTGGCGCTGCTGCGGACAGAGCCGACGACCGTCTCGGCCGAGCCGCATGCGATCGGTCTCGGCTTGCTTAACAGCTTGCGCGCGCTCGCAGCGCGCGAGACGGTGCTTGTCGCGATCGACGACGTCCAATGGCTCGATGGCCCGTCCGCTGACGCGCTCGCATTCGCCGTACGACGGCTCGAGCGCGAGTCCGTGCGCTTCTTGCTCGCCAGGCGTCTCGGACGCCGGCCTGCGCTCGAGCGCGTCCTCGAGCGGACCGAGTTCGACCGCTGGGAGGTCGGCCCCCTGCGCCTCGGCGCGACGCGTCAGCTCCTATCCGAGCGGCTCGGTCTGAGCTTGTCGCGCTATCTGCTGCGGCGGATCGTCGAGTCCACGCTGGGCAATCCGTTGTTCATCCTGGAGTTTGGGCGCACCCTCGTCGAGCAGGGGGTCCCGGAGATCGGGAGCGAGATCCCGCTCCCCGAGAGCGTCGAGGACATGCTGGGCACTCGCCTGGCGGGCCTGTCGGGCGGCGTGCGCAGGTTGTTGCTCGCCGTGTCGCTGAGCGCCGATCTCCGCGTTGCCGAACTGCAGGCGATCGGCCCGACCGAGGCCGTTGAGGACGCGGTCGATGCCGGCGTGCTCGTGATCGACGGCGCGAGAGTGAGAGCGTCGCACCCGCTGCTGGCAGCCGTGGAGAGGAAGCGCTCGCGGCCGCGGGAGCGGCGCGAGCTGCATCTCGTGCTGGCCGGTGTGGTCGCCGACGAGGAGCTGCGTGCGCTGCACGCCGCGCTTGCGACTGTGCAGGCCGACCCAGAGCTCGCGGACACCGTTGCCCATGCGGCGGCGAGCGCTTCCGCGCGCGGCGCGCGGCAGGAGGCCGTTGCGCTTGGCGAGCACGCGCTGCGTCTGACGCCCCTCGAGTCGGCTGCGCGCACCGAACGGCTGCTCGTGCTGGCCGGCTATCTGGAGACGGCGGGCGAGGTGCAGCGAGTGACCGCTGTGCTCACTCCCGAACTCGAGGCGCTACCAGCGGGCGCGCCACGGGCCCGGGCCTGGCTGCTCCTGTCAGAGGGCGCTGGCCCGAAGAACCTGGACGACGTCGAGCGCCACCACGAACGCGCGCTGGCGGAGTCTCAAGACGATCCGGGCCTGCGGGCATATGTGCTCGCGAAGAAGGCGGCGAATACGTCGGCTACCGGAGTCGCACGGATCCGCGACGCCGAGGCGTGGGCGTCGGAGGCGTTACGCGCGGCGCGTCGCGCGGATCCCGGGGTCAAACGGCTGGCGCTGTACGCGCTCGCCTGGACACGGGCACTGAGTGGACGCCCGATCGACGATCTATGTCGGCGCGCTCGGGCGGCGTCGGACGCGCCCGAATACATTGCGGCATCCGCCGAGCGGATCGCGGGCCAGCGGCTCATCTGGCGGGGCGAGGTGCCCAAGGCGCGAACGGAGCTGACGAGACTGCTGACGTTGGCCGACGAGCGGGGCGAGCCGATGTCATACGCGTTGGCGCGTCTGCACCTGTGCGAGCTCGAGCTGCGGGTCGGAGACTGGGACGCAGCGTCGCGCCTGCTGGACGAGTGGTCCGAGTCTGCAGACCGCCAGCTGCAGTTCCGGCCGATGTACGAGCGCTGCCGTGCCCTACTGGCAGCGGGTTCGGGTCGCCCCCGTGAAGTCCAACGTTGGGCGGCGAAAGCGCACAAAGCCGCGGCGACGGTCGGGTCTCGCTGGGACGAGCTGGAGGGCCTGCGAGCGTCCGGGATCGGAGCGATGCTGGCGCACGAGCCCGAGCGAGCCGTCGAGAGCCTGCGCTCGGTGTGGGACCACACACGGCGCGAGCAGATCGACGAACCCGGCGTGTTCCCGGTCGCGCCCGACCTCGTCGAGGCACTCACCGAGCTGGGCGCGGTGGACGAAGCGCTCGCGGTCACCGGACGCCTACAGGCGCTCGCCGATCAGCAGCATCACCCATGGGCAACCTCGACCGCGAAACGGTGTGCCGCGACCATCCGCCTGGCCTCCGATGCCTACGACGAGGATGCGGTCGCGGCGCTGACGCAAGCGGCAGCCGAGTACGGACGGCTCAGTCTGCGCTTCGATCGAGCGCGCTCGCTGCTCACCCTGGGCCGCGCGCAGCGGCGATTCAAGAAATGGGGAGCGGCGCGCGAATCGCTGCAAGCAGCCGTGGCGGCGTTCGAGGAGATGCGGTCCGACGGCTGGGCCGAGCAGGCGCGCTCCGAGCTGGCGCGCGTCGGCGCGCGCCGGCCGGCCCCGAGCGGCGAGCTGACGCCGAGCGAGACGCGCATCGTCGAGCTGGCGGCCGCCGGCCTGTCCAACAAGGAGATATCCCAGACGCTGTATGTCACCGTGCACACGGTCGAGGTGCACCTCTCGCACGCCTACGCGAAGCTCGGCGTGCGGTCGCGCGGGCAGCTCGCAGGTCGGCTTCCCGCCGCTGGGTAGCGCCCAAAGTTTGAGGGTTTCCGTGATTTCGCGTTGACCCCTGGCGGCGTAGGTTCAACGCATGGGTGAATTCATGCTTGAGCTGTATGCCTCCCGGTCAGACCGCGACGCCGTGCTCGACCGCGCGGAGCGCGCACGCACATGCGCCAAGCAGGTCCAGCGCGAGGGGGCGGCGGTCCGGCTTTCGCTCGTGATCTTCGTACCGGAGGATGAGACGTGCCTGCTCGTGTTCGAGGCCGCCTCGGTTGAGAGGGTGCGTCGCTGTGCACATCTCGCCGGACTCCCGGTCGAGCACATCGTCGAAGCGATCGTCGTCCACCCGGAGATGGCCGATGTCGTCTAGCGCCTTCGAACGGACCGATGCTCCAGGGGCGCTCGACCCCAACCGCCTGTCGGGATACATCGACCCGCTTTATCGGGCAGCGTGGGCGCTGTGCGGATCACGACACGACGCCGAGGATCTCGTGCAGGAGACGTTCGCCCAGGTTCTCCAGCGGCCGCGGTGGATCCGCAATCAGAACGAGATCGGCTACCTCATGCGAGCGCTTCGAAACACATACGCGAGCCGCTACCGCGCCGCATCGGCGCGCGCGGTGACATGCGAGCTGTTCGAGGATGATGCGGTCACCGACGACGACGGCAGTTTCAGCGCACGCGAAATCATGGAGGCGATCGCGAGCGCGCCGCCCCGCTACCGGGACGCTCTGATCGCGATCGACGTGCTCGGCCTGTCCTACCGCGAGGCCGGGAAATCGCTGCGCACCCGCGAGGCGACGATCACGACTCGGCTTCACCGCGGCCGCCAGCACGTCGCGCGTGTACTGAGCAGGTAGCCACTGCCAGGCACATTACGAGCGGTCGATAACGGGCGTGTTGGCGATGCCGCCACGTTCGCGTCCAGACGTCTCTGGGAGCCGGCAGTCGTGTCTGACGTGGCTGATGGCAGAACGGGTCTTGCTCGCTGGCGTGCCTGGTCGCGATGGGGGCGTGACCCCATTGCGGGCAAGCGCTCGGTCCGGGACCCTCGGTGGTTCACCATCTAGCGAGGCGCGAATGAGCAGTCCCGACGACAGAGCCATCGTGTTGGTGCATGGATTCTGGGTGACTCCGCGGAGCTGGGAGCACTGGATCGCTCGCTATGAGTCTCAGGGTTATCTGTGCTGGCCCCTGCCTACCCGGGCTTCGAGGTCGAGGTCGAGGTCGAGGTCGAGGTCGAGGTCGAGGTCGAGGCGCTGAACGCCGACCCCACGCCGATCGAGGATCTACGCGTGCCGGCGATCATCGACCGCTTCGAGAGCGCGATCGGTGAGCTTGACCTCGCTCCGGTCCTGATCGGTCATTCGGCCGGCGGTGCGTTCACCCAAATACTGCTCGACCGTGGGTTCGGCGCTGTTGGCGTGGCGATCAACTCTGCTCCCACCGAGGGGGTCAGGGTGGTCCCTCTCGCGCAGGCGAAATCGGCGTTCCCTGTGCTCAAGAACCCAGCCAACCATCACAAGGCCGTGGGATTTACACACGAGCAGTGGCACTACGCGTTCACGAATGGTTTCCCAGAGCAGCGGTCACGCGAGCTGTACGAGCGCTACCACGTCCCAGCGTCAGGCCGAATCTTCTGGGATAGCGTGACGGCCAACTTCACCCCCGGCATGCAGGACACGTGGGTCGACTACCACAACGACGACCGCCCGCCGCTGCTGTTCATCTCAGGTAGCGAAGACCACCTGATGCCACCGGCGATACAACGCTCAAACGCCAAGCATTACAAGTCCGACACGGTCACCGAGCTCAAGGAGTTCCCGGGCCCACACCTGCAGCCCGCTAAGGAAGGTTGGGAAGAGGTAGCCGACTATGCGCTGGCCTGGGCCCTGGACCACGCGGTGGACCGCCAACCGTCGCCGCGATGAGCGGGATCCCATGAGGGGCGTCCGGGCCACCCATGTCGGTGGGCCGACGGTCCTGATCGAGATCGGTGGTTGGCGTCTGCTGACCGATCCCACCTTTGACGCCCCCGGGCGCAAGTACTCGTTCGGATGCCATGTTGGATGGGCTAGCGGCCAGGAGCGGGCTTGCTCGTTCGTTTGACGAACGGCCTAGTGTGTTCTCGGTCGGCCACCTGACCTGATCGAGATGAAACCCCCGCTGTTTGACTACCGCTGTCCGTCCTCGCTCGATGAGGCGCTTGCTCTCCGTTCGGAGTTCGCCGACGACAGCGTGGTGCTAGCCGGAGGCCAGAGCCTGATGCCGATGCTCAACCTGAGACTGGCGCGACCGGAGGTGCTCATTGACCTCGGGCACGTCGCCGAGTTGGCTGAGATCAGCGAGCTCGACGGGGGTGTCTCGCTCGGCGCGATGACCCGCCAGCGAAGCGCCGAACGATCTGATCTGATCCGGGAGCGGGCCCCGCTGGTGCAGCAGGCGCTGGAACACGTCGGGCATCCGACGATCCGTAACCGCGGGACGGTCGGTGGCAGCGTCGCGCACTCCGATCCCGCGGCGGAGCTGCCGGCGGTCTGCGTGGCGCTCGACGCCGAGCTCGTGGCACGTGGCGTCGCGGGAGAGCGAACGATCGCGGCGGAGGAGTTCGCCGTGGGCTTCATGACCACCGCGCTGGCTCCTGACGAGTTGCTTGTCGAGGTACGCATCCCCGCCGCAGCCGGCACTTTTCGTACGGCATTCATGGAGATCGCCCGCCGACACGGTGACTTTGCGCTCGTTGGGGTAGCCGCAGCGATCGCCCTCGACGGTGACGGGCTCATCAACGACGCGCGGCTCGTCTTCACCGGCGTCGGTCTGATGCCGGTACGTGCCCGTGAAGCGGAGGCGAGTCTGCTCGGGACCTCGGGGGATCCGGCCGCGCTCGCCACGGCTGCTGGTGTTGTGACCGGCGAGCTCCAGCCTCGGACCGACGGGCACGCCAGCGGTGACTATCGACGCCGCGTGGCCGGTGTGCTCGCCCGCCGCGCGCTGGCGGAGGCCATGACGTGACCGTCGAGGTGGCGGTCACCGTCAATGGGCAACCACGTTCGGCCGGTGTCGATGCACGTCGGACGCTAGCCGACTTTCTGCGCAACGATCTCGGCCTCACCGGGACGCACCTCGGTTGTGAACACGGGGTCTGCGGTTCGTGCACGGTGCTCGTGGACGGTGCGTCGGCGCGGTCCTGTCTGATGCTCGCGGTGCAGGCAGCCGGAACGGAGATCACGACGATTGAGGGCCTCGCCGTTGACGGTGAGCTGAATCACCTGCAGCAGGCCATGGGCGACAGCCACGGCTTCCAGTGCGGATTCTGTACCCCGGGCTTCATGATGACGGCCACAGAGCTGCTGCGCGAGAACCCTCGGCCATCGGAGGCGCAGGTGCGCGAGGCGATTTCCGGCAACGTCTGTCGCTGCACGGGCTACCAGAGCATCGTTGCCGGCATCATGCGCGCTGCGGAACTGATTCATGAGTAGCGGCGGCGCCGCTCGTTTCGTCGGCCAGAGCGTCCCCCGGATCGAGGACGCGCGCATCCTCACCGGGCGCGGACGCTACATGGACGACATCGTCCTGCCCGGGATGCTCGAGGGCGCGTTCGTCCGCAGCGACCTCGGGCACGCCCGGATCGCGTCGATCGACGCCGCTCGCGCCCGGTCGATGCCGGGTGTGGTTGCGGTCATCACCGTGACCGAGCTCGAGGGGGTCGTGGCTCCGCTTCGGGTTGAGGCGGAGATCCCCAACTACCTGCGTCCGGTGTTCCATGCGCTCGCGGACGGGAAGGTCCGCTACGTCGGTGATCCGATCGCCATCGTCGTCGCCGAGAACCGCTACCTCGCCGAGGATGCGCGGGACGCGGTCGAGGTCGATTACGAGCCCCTCGAGGCTGTGGTCACGATGGACCACGCGGCTGACCCCGCCCTCCCAGCGCTGTTCGATGACGTCGGCTCCAACGTGTTCTACACCGAGGCGATGAACTTCGGCGAGCCCGACGTCGCATTCGCCGAGGCCGACCGAGTCGTCTCAGCGATGATCGACTCCGCGCGAGTCACGCACGTCCCGATGGAGGGTCGCGGCGGGGTGGCCGACTACCGTCCCGGAACCGACGAGTTGACATATCACGCCGCCTCGCAGGCGCCGCACGCGGCGCGGCAGGCGCTGGCCGCCCTGCTGGGGCATCCGGCCGAGCGGTTGCGGGTGGTGATTCCCGACATCGGCGGGGCGTTCGGGCAGAAGTCCGGGCTGTCTCGCGAGGACCTCGTGGTGTGCGCCGCCGCCAAGATGCTCGGCCGGCCGGTGAAATGGGTCGAGGATCGGATCGAGAACCTCGCGGCGGCCGGGCATGCGCGCGAGGAGACGATCGAGATCAGCGCCGCGGTGAAGGACGACGGCACGATCCTGGCCCTCGACGTCAAGATGCGGCTCAACCAGGGCGCCTATCCAATGCTCGGAACGCCGACTCCTCTGTTCGGGTGGATCGTGCGCACGATGATCGGGAACGCCTACCGGATCAACCACATGCGGTGGTCGCTCGACGTCTACGCCAGCAACAAGGCCTCCTACAGCGCATACCGCGGACCCTGGGCCGCCGAGACGCTGGCGCGGGAGATCCTCATCGACCGGATCGCGTATGACCTAGACCTCGATCCGCTCGACGTGCGCCGCGGGAACCTGCTGACACTCGAGGAGCAGCCCTGCAAGATGATGACCGGCCCGACGATCGAGGCTGTCTCGTCCATCGACACGCTTCAGCGCGCCGTCGAGATCGTCGACTACGAGGGGTTCCGAGAGGAGCAGCGTCGCGCCCGGGAGCAGGGTCGGCTGCTCGGCGTCGGCTTCTCGACCTACATCGAGCCGGCGCCCGGCCCGCCGGATTTCTTTGCGGCGATCGGCTTCACAATTGGCGGCGAGCGGGCCGTCGCTCGGCTGGAGCCGGACGGTCATCTGACGGTGATCACGACCCAGGCTCCGCATGGCCAGAGCCACGAGACGACGCTTGCCCAGATCGCCGCGACCGAGTTCGGCGTGCCGATGGCGCACGTCCGGGTGCTGTATGGCGACACAAACACAGCGCCGTACAGCTCGATGGGCACCGGCGGGTCGCGGGCGGCGACGATGGCGAGCGGCGCCGCCCTGCACGCGACCCGCGCGGTCAAACAGAAGGCGCTCGCGTACGCCGGCAACATGCTCGAGATCTCACCTGAGGATCTCGAGATCGCCGAGGCGCGCATCCGCGTGAAGGGCGACCCGGCCTCGGGGCTCGCGCTCGGGGAGCTCGCGGCGGCGGTGTACGCCACACCCCCGGAGGGCGAGGAGAGCGATCTGCGGAGCGTCTCTCTGTTCGATCAACCGAGCGGCGGCGGCTACTCCGGCGGAACTCACGTCTGCTTCGTCGAGATCGACCCAGAGACCGGGATCGTCCAGATCCCGCGCTACGAGGTAGTCGAGGACTGCGGCTCGCTCATCAACCCGGCCGTCGTCGACGGTCAGGTGCGCGGTGGCGTCGCGCAGGGCATCGGCATCGCGCTCTATGAGCACGCTCGCTACAACGAGGAAGGAGCGTTCGTCTCCAGCACCTTCCTGGACTACCTTGTGCCCACGGCGATGGAAATCCCCCACATCGGGGTCACGCACTTCGAATCCCCGCCGACCGATGAGGTCAACTACCGCGGCGTCGGGGAGGGCGGCACGATCGCGGCTCCCGCCGCGGTTCTGAACGCCGTCGCCGACGCGCTCGGCGGCACGCGCGTCGAGCAGCTGCCCCTCACCCCCGACCGTGTCATGGCGCTGATCGAGATGGCGGGCGAGAGGACGTAGCGACGGCCACTGCCCGGAGCGCAGCATTCCACCGCGACGTCCGGAGTCCGCCGGCGCCTGTACAGCAGGCGAGCGCAGGGAACTGTGACGGACCTGAAGTCTGAGATTCGCCGATGGCAGGGCTCCGCGTCCAGGTTGCAGAACACCGGCGATGCATGGGCACCGTCACGGTGCGTGGCTCTGGTGGTGGTCTCCAGCGCCCGGCGCTTGTGGGGCGAGTCGCGCTGATCCGAACGGCATCGGTCGCGACTGCACGCGGCTGGACCCCAATCAGCGGATGGTCGAGCGGGAAACGCGATGTGGTAGCGCCGAGTGGTAGGGCCAGCCGAAGCAGGTCCAAATGACCCGTCCTCGGGCAACAAAAAGCCCCGGATTACCGGGGCTTTTGTAACAAGCGGCTGAAGGGACTCGAACCCTCGACCTTCTGCATGGCAAGCAGACGCTCTAGCCAACTGAGCTACAGCCGCGAGGTGGCCGAGTATAACCCGCGCCCGCGGCGGCGGAGGCGCTCGACCGAACCGCGCTGGCGCAGCATGGGTACCTCACACCGTGGGGTTAGGCGAGAGCGCCCGACGGGAAGTAGTGGGCCTGAGGCTCCGATCCAGGACGAACCGGGGCAGTGTGCGATGGTTGGCGCTCTGTGCGGCCTTCGGGCCGCGGAGCGTCCACCTCGTGCGCATCAGTCGGGCTCGACGGAGATGCCCAGGGCGGCGGCGAGGGCTCCCGCCGAGGCCAGGACGTCGGGCCAGGGCATCCGCAGGCCGCGCAGGGACTCCACTCCCAGCACCCCGTCCAGCGAGGCGCCGCGGATGGCACAGCCGGCCAGCTTGGCGTGGCGGAAGTCGGCGCCGTCCAGGCGGCAGTCCACGAACGCGACGGACTCGAGGCGCGCGTGCATGAACGAGGCCTCGGCCAGGTTGACGCCGTCGAAGACCACGTTGCGCAGCGTCGCCGACGCGAACGAGGCGAGCTGCAGCGAGGAGTCGACCACCCGCAGGTCGCGGACATCGCCGAGGGAGAGGCCGAACCCCAGGAGCTGGGAGTGACGCACTTCGACCCGGCTGAGGCGCCCCTCGCGGCCATCGAGGTTCGACAGGCCGCAGTCGCGCAGGACCACATCGGCCAGCGTGAGGCCAGGCACGTTCCCGGGCGCGAGGACGACGCCGCGTAGTTCGCACTCGCGGAGCCGTACCCGCTCAGCGGGCACGGCCACTCCGTCGCCGGCGATCATGACGCCGGACAGGTCGATGGTCGTGCCCTGTGCCGGGAGCGCCCCCTCCTCGAGGTCAGGGAGATCGGGCGCCTGCAGCGCGGACACGTGGCTCATGGCATTGGCGGGCGTAGGCACGGAGGCGCGAGCTCAGACGCTGCCCTGATCGGGGACCTCGGCGGTCGGGCCCTCAGCGGCCGGGCCCTCAGCGGTGTGTCCCTCGGGAGTCGAGCCCTCGGCGCCGGCGCTCTCGGTCAAGAACTCCGCCATCGCCGCCTGCAGCGACTCGGCGGTCTCCACGTTGCGCGAGACCCCGGCCAGGCGCAGCGCGTCGTTGGCCGGAGAGTTGGGCGGGATGACCAGCCGCAGGGCCTGCCCGCGCGCCCGCAGCTTCTCGCGCAACTTGTAGATCAGGTGGATGCCCGCGCTGTCGAGGTAGCCCAGGGCGCTCACGTCGAGGATGAGGGCGAGGGCCTGGTTGGGCATGGCTTCGGAGATCGCGGCCTCGATGCTCTCCGCGTTGGAGAGGTCGACCTCGCCGGTGAGCCGAGCGACCACCACGCGTTCGTGGTCTGAGAACTGGACGTCGGCCAGCTTCACGGCGTGAGCCTCCTGTGCATGACGATCTCGGTCCCGGTCTCGGACGAGTTGACCTTCACATCGTCCATTGCCGCGCGAATGATCGTCAGGCCCCTGCCGCGGTCCTGCCCACGGGCCGCTCGCCAGCGCCCGGCGTCTGCGACGACGAAGGTCACCTTCCCGTCGCCGGCCGTGGCGCGAAGGGTGAACTCAGCGGGCGCCGGCGAGTAGGCGTGCTCGATGGCGTTGGTGCAGGCCTCGCTGACCGCGAGGGTGACCTCCATGGTCTGCGCGTCGTCGGCGCCCTGGTGGCGCAGCCAGCGGCGCAGGACCAGTCTGATCTCGGCCAGGATCTTAGGATCGGCGGGCAGATGCAGGTCCAGGTGGTCGTCGATCTCGCTGGTTTGGATCGCCACGATCGCGACATCGTCACGCAAGCCGAGCGCCGGGACCATCTGTTGCACGGCGCGGCGGCACAGATCGTCGACGGAGGCGGCGCCCTGGATCACGGCGAGCAGCTCGTCGATCGACTCCGTCAGCGGGGTGCCCGGCCGCTCGATCAGGCCGTCGGTGTAGAAGACGAGCGCCTCGCCCGGCGCCAGCAGAAGCTCCTGCTCGCGCACGCGGCCGTAGGAGAACGCCCCCAGCGGCGCCGACGGGGTGATGTCCACGATGCGGCCTGCGTCCCGGCCGACAACGAGCGGCGGGAGATGCCCGGCGCTGGCGATCTGGACCTCGCCGGTGTCTGGCTCGAGGACCGCGTAGGCCGCGGTGGCCATGGCGTAGTCGGGCATCGCCTGCACGTAGCGGTCGACGAGCTCCAGGGTCCGCGCGGGGCCGTAGTCCTGCAGCGCGTAGGCATGCAGGGCGGTCCGCAGCTGCCCCATCAGGGCGGCGGCCCGTACGCCGTGCCCCACGACGTCGCCGATGGCCACGCCCAGCCGGCCGCGGGCGAGCTCGAACACGTCGTACCAGTCACCGCCGACCTCGTCGCTTGCCGGCAGGTACCGGGCCGCGGTCGTCACGCCGATGACGTCGGGCAGCCGCTTGGGGAGCAGGCTGCGCTGCAGGACCATCGCCACCTGGTGCTCGCGCTCGAGCTCTGAGAACAGCCGCGCGCGCTCGATGCCGGGCGCAGCGCGCGCGGCGGCCACCTGCAGGACCGCGAGGTCTCGCTCGCTGAAGGCACGGGGGATGAGCGAGCCCACGTGCAGGACGCCGATCAGCTCCCCCTCGACGATGAGCGGGATGCCGAGCAGGGACTGGATGCCCTTCTCGCGCAGAATCGGATTGAGGATGTCGGCGTGGTCGACGTCGGCGATGACGACCGCCATGCGCTCGGCGGCGATGCGGCCGGCAAAACCCTGGCCGATCGGGATCCGCACCCCGCGCTCGACTTCCTCTTCGATGCCCTTCGCCGCCCGGGCCACGAGCTCATGGGTGGACGGGTCGTGCAGGAGGATCGCCACGGTGTCGACACCGAGTGCCTCGCGGACGCGGAGCAGCAGTTCGCCCAGGAACTCCTCCAGGCCGAGTTCGGAGAGCGCCGGGTCACTCAACCGGGCAAACGCCTCAACCTGATGGGCCGGAGCGAGCGCCGTCTCCACCGGCGTGAGGACGGTCTGGCCGGCCCGGGGCGCGTGATGGTGCGGATTCTCCAGCGTCACGCGCTTATTGTGCCCCCGCCCGGACGAACCCAACAACCCCCGGGCGTACGCGGGCCGCCAAACGGTCATAGCGCGAGCTCCCGAGAGCGCTGATGACAAGGCGACGACCGGAATCGAACCGGTGTAGACGGCTTTGCAGGCCGCTGCGTAGCCACTCCGCCACGTCGCCGAGGTCTGAGAAGACTAGCGGCGCCGCCGGGCCATGAGCCCGGCCGCCACTCAGCGACAGAGCAGGGCGACGAGGTTGCCCGAGGGGTCGCGGACCGCGGCGGAGTCCGCTCCGCGCCGGTCCACGTCAAGCCCGGCGTCCCTCACGCGTCCGAGCACGCGCTCGAGCTCGGCCGCGTCGGGCACGACCACCTCGTAGGCGCGCAGGCCGACCGAGCCCTGCGCCGCCGGCCCAGAGCCGGCGCTGTGCCAGGTGTTGAGACCGAGATGGTGGTGATAGCCGCCGGCCGAGACGAACAGCGCGCCCGGGTAGCCGCGGGTGGTCACATCGAAGCCCAGCACGCCGTGGTAGAACGCCTCGGCGTCGGGGATGCTCGCCACCTGGAGGTGAACATGGCCGATCACGGTGCCGGCCGGCGCCGCCGGCTGCGGCCCGTCGGCCGCGTCGAGCTCGGCGGCAAGGTTGCGCAGGTCCAGCGGCAGCGTGGCCATCTGGAGTTGACCGCCGTCGTAGCGCCAATCCGCGCGCGGGCGGTCGCGGTAGAGCTCGATGCCGTTGCCGTCAGGATCGGACAGGTACATCGCCTCTGAGACGAGGTGATCGGCGACCCCGTCCAGCGGCCACCTGGCCTCGGCCAGCCGGGCCAGCGCGTGGGCGAGGTCCAGCCGCGTGGGGAAGAGGATCGCTTGGTGGTAGAGGCCGGTGGCCCGCCGGTCAAGCGCCGGGGCTGACGGGTCGCCGTACAGGCGGACAAGATCAGCCCCGCCGGGGACGCCGAAGGCGAGCCCTCCGTCGTCGGACTCGCGGACACCCAAGCCCAGCGCCGTCTCATAGAAGGCGCGACTGCGCGCCAGGTCTGACACGGTCAGGCTGACCGCGCCGGGAGATGTGTCGGCGGCGATCGCGGCCAGCGGCACGGTGGATGCGGAGGAGGGGCTCATCGGGTCCGTCCGTGTCGCTAAGCCGGCGTGGCGCTGTAGCGGCCGTGGTGGGCGATCAGCCCGGCGACGATCTCGGCCAGCCGGTCGCGGGTCTCGGGGTCGGCGAGCTCTCCGTCGGCGGAGAACAGGTCCTGAGCCTTAGCCACGGGCAGCTCGGCGTCCAGGACGCGAGCGCCGGCGATGCCGAGAGCCTTGCGCAGGTGGTCCTGGGCCCACATCGCGCCGTAGTCGGTCATGCTCGCGCCGATCACGGCCACCGGCTTGCCCCACAGCGCGGAACCGGGGCCGTGGGGGCGCGAGGCCCAATCCACCACCTGCTTGACCTGACCGGGCATGGTGGTGTTGTACTCCGGGGTGGAGAACAGGACGGCGTCGGCGCTCTCGATCTCCGCCCGCAGACGCTCCACCTCGGCGGGCGGAGCGTCCTCGCGGTCCTCGTTGAACGGGGGCAGGAGCTCGAGATCCTCGTAGATGTCGATCGTCACGCCGTCGGGCGCAACCTGGTCGGCCGCCCGCAGCAGCGCCGTGTTGTACGACGCTGCGCGCAGGCTGCCGGAGATGCCGAGGATCTTCATCGCACTAGGCGTTCTTGACGGCGGACACGCCCAGTACCAGCTTGACGTCGTTGGCGACGAGGAGGTTGCCGTTGGGGAGGGTCTGGTTCCACTTCAGGTCGAAGTCGCGCCGGTCGATCGTGGTGCTGAGCTCGAGGCCGATGCGCTCGTTGCCCCACGGGTCCTGGCCATTCTCGGCGATCTCGCCGGTGAGCTCGATGGGCTTGGTGATCCCCTTGACGGTGATCTCGCCCTGCAGGGTGATCTGGCCGCCGCCGCCGACCTCGGTGGCGGTGGAGTGGAAGCTGATCTTGGGCTGCTGGTCGGCGTCGAAGAACTCGGGGCCCTTCAGGTGGCCGTCGCGGTTGGCATCGCCGGTGTCGATCGTGGCCACGTCAACGGTGCCCTCGAGCACGGGGGCGTCCCCGGTGGCGTCGATCGTTCCTGCGAAGGTGCCAAAGCGGCCGCGGACGGTGGCGATCCCCATGTGCTTGACCTCGAAGCCAACGCTCGAGTGGGCGGGGTCGACCGCGTAGACGGCACTGGGGATCTGCGTAAGCTGCGTTGCGGACATTGGGGGCGGCGCTCCTTGTGTGGTCGAAATGTTGACTGCGCAACAAAAGATAGCACAGATGCTTGCGCTGTCAAGCATTTCCGGCGCCAGGCGTTCTGAAACGTCAGAGCACGCACAGGGCGTCTCGCGGAGGTGGGCTATGAGACGGGAGTTGGCCCGCTCAGGCGGGCGTGCACTGGCCGCCCGAGCCCGCGCCGGGGAGGCGGCCGAGCAGATCGGCGAGCTGCTCGATCTCCTCGGGCGAGAAGTGCTCGAGGAAGAGGCGGCGGATGCTGGCCACGTGGGAACAGCCGGCCTGGCGCAGCTTTTCGTAGCCCGGATCGGTCAGCTGGGCGTAGGACACGCGGGCGTCGTTGGGGCAGGCCACGCGCTCGCACAGGCCCGCGTCCACGAGGCCGTCCACGAGTCGGGTGATCCCCGACCGGGTCAGCCGCGTGCTCTCGGCCAGTGCCGACATCGGCAGGCGCCGACCATCCGCCTGTGACAGATAGAGCAGGACTTCGTAGTCCCTAGTAGTCATACCGTGCTCGGCGGCCAGGTCGGCATCGAGCACGCGGACGATCGATGCATGGCTCTGCAGATAGCTGCGCCACGCATCGAGGGCCGAGCCCTCAAGTCCTGTTTCCGCGAACGTCTCCATGATCAGAGTCTAGTTGACAGATCAACGGTCAAACCCATCCCAGTCATCCGGGGTAGCCTCGAATCGTGGAGGAAATCGCTCCAGGGCTGTGGCACTGGACTGCCCATCATGCCCATATCGGCAGCATCGTCAGCTCGTATTACCTCGAGAGCGAGTGTGTGCTGCTGGATCCTATGTTCCCGCCGGACGGACCGGACTGGTTTCGCGACCGCGACTGCGTCCCGCGGCACGCCGTTCTCTCCAACCGCCACCACGACCGCGACGCGTGGGCCCTGCGGGAGACGTTCGGCTGCGAGGTGCACTGCATCGCCAACGGCGTGCACGAACTGGAGGGCCGCGGGCCGGTGACGCCCTTCGACTTCGGCGACGAGCTTCCGGGTGGGATCGTCGTCCACGAGGTCGGGGCGATCTGCCCGGACGAGACCGCGTTGCATATTCCCGCTCACCGCGCGCTGGCCTGTGCCGACGGGATCGTGCGCTGGCCCGGAGTCGAAGGGCTGACCTTCGTGCCCGACTGGCTGATGGACGAGCCCGAGCAGACCAAGGACGGGCTGCGCGCCGCGTACAGCCGCCTGCTGGAGCTGGACTTCGAGCGACTGCTGCTCGCTCACGGCGATCCGATGGTGGACGAGGCGAAGGCGACCCTGCGTTCCTTCGTGGACAGTGCCGGCTGAGTGCGGAGCTGAGCCGATGAGGCGCGACGCCATGGTCCACCTCCACGGCGACGCCCGTCGCCACGGGCGCACCCGCCTCCGCGCCGTGCTCGTCGCGCTGACGCTCGGCCTCGCCGTCGCGCTGGCCGGCTGCGCGCAGAGCTCAGACACCACGAGCTCCGGCGCGGGTGGGGCAGCCCCGCCCACCTCCTCGACACCGACGAGCGCGACCACCACCACGACGAGCACGACGCCGAACTCGGGCACCGGCTCGGGCTCACTGACCGTCAGCCCCACCACGGGCTCGCCGCGCTCGGTCATCCGCTTCGCGGTCACCCCCAAGTACGAGGCCGGCGAACAGGGCACCGGGGACATCTCCAACGCGTTGAGCGTCATGGGCCCGCAGAAAGCCGGCTGCGTCGGGGTCCATGCCCAGGGGCTGTCTGCTCTGCCCCCGGGCCAGACGACGACCGTCTCCCTTGGCCCGGCTCAGCTCGGAGGCAACTGGTGCCCGGGCACCTACACCGCCAGGGTCGAAATCCTGGAGCGGCCCAAGTGCGGGCAGGGCATGATGTGCCCGCAGTTCATCCGGGTGCTGGCCGCCATCGGTCCGGTGACCTTCAAAATCTCGGGCTGACGGCCCCTCGCCGCGCCAGCACGGCACGTCGCAGCGCCCGCTGTCCGGAGGCGAGCAGCTCCTCGTCGGGTTCGGAGCGAGCCTGGCCGCAGGTGCCGCCGCATCGCCCGCCGCAGCCCGGGCACCGCGCCAGTGTCCGCTTGGTTGCGGCCTCGGCGAGCCCGAGCGCTCGCGAAGCGGCTGCGCCGGCGAGGGCTCGCGCGACGGTGCGGTTGGCGCCCACGGGGGAGGGGCCGCGGTCAGCCGCGCCTTGCGCGTGGCCGCGCTCAGGCGCCGGTGCCACCGCTGGTCCCGGCCCGCTCGAGAGAAGCTCTCTGGCCGCGGTCATTGCCCCATGGATCGTCCCAGGACGCCGCGGGGTGGTCAAGCGGGGAAGTCGTCGCGCCCGTCGGTGACGGCTCGCCAGACCCGCTGGGGGGTCATCGGAAGACGCGTCAGCCGCACCCCGCCGGTGGCGGCGGCGATCGCATTGCCCACGGCCGCGGCCACCCCGACGATGGGGGCCTCGCCGACGCCCTTGGCCCCGTAGGGACCCTCGGGGGCAGGCACCTCGACGATCTGCGCATCGATCGCGGGCGTTCCCGGAGCGGTCGGCATGGCGTAATCCATGAACGTGCCGGTGGTGAGCTGGCCATGGTCGTCGTGGGCCAACTCCTCGAGCAGCGCCCAGCCGAGGCCCTGCACGGTGCCGCCCTGCATCTGGCCTTCCACCAGCGCCGGGTTGAGCGCTCGGCCGACGTCCTGGGCGATGACGTGCGCCAGCACGGTGACCGCGCCGGTCTCCGGGTCGACGCGAACGTGGGAGAGGTGGGCGGCGGCCTGCGGTGCCTGGGTCTGGGCCGAGCGCCCGTGGCCCTCGACTGGCATGTGGCGGCTGCCGAAGCTGAGGATCTTGGGCGCCAGCTCGTCGATCGGCAGCGCCTTGGCGGGCACGCCCACCGGCTGAATCGTGCCGTCGACGATCTCCAGGTCCAGAGGGGAGATCTCCAGTTCGTCGGCGGCGACCTCGAGCAGACGCTCGCGCGCCTCCAGCGCGGCCCGCTCGACAGCCCGCCCGACGGTGTAGGTGACCTTGCTGCCGCCGCTGGTCCCGGCGTAGGGCGCGCTCGAGGTGTCGGCGTTAACTACGCGCACGCGCGATGGGTCGACGCCGAAGGCCTCGGCGGCGATGGCGGCAAAACCAGTCTCCACGCCCGTCATGTCGGCCGCGCCGGTGATCACGGTGAGGCGGCCATCGGAATCCAGTCGGCACACCGCCGCCGCGGGCTCGTAGCCGCCCGGCCACCAGCCGATGGCCATGCCGATGCCCTCATCGCCGGAGACATCCCCGCGACGCGCCCACAACGGGTGGTCGCGCAGTCGCTCCAGGCACGCCTCGGCGCCGAAGACGGGGAATGCCTGGCCCGAGGGCGCGAGGTCGCCCTCGCGGGAGACGTTGCGCAGCCGGAACTCCAGCGGGTCGAGCTCGAGCTGCCGCGCTATGTCGTCGATCAGCGACTCCACGGCAAAGGCCGCCGGCGCCGCCGCGGGGGCGCGGTAGGCGCCGAAGGTGACCCGGTTGGTGGCGACGCCCAGGGCCACCAGCTCGTGGGCCGCCCAGCGGTAGGGCCCGGCGCTGAGCATCGCGGCGATCGACTCCACGCCGAAGTCGTCGGTGGACCCACGGTCGACCACCACACGGGCCCGGATGCCGGTGAGCCGGCCGTCGGCGGCGGCGCCGAGCTCCACCATGAGGATCTCGGCTCCCGCCGGGTTGGTCGCGGCGATGTCCTCCGAGCGCGTGAGCGACAGCCGGACAGGCCGCTTGAGCGCCATCACTGCCGAGCAGACCAGCGGCTCGATGATCATCATCTTGCCGCCAAAGGCCCCGCCCAGGGGGGCGCTGCGTACCCGGACGCGCTCGGTGGGCAGGCCAAAGAGCTTGGCCAGTGAATCTCGCGTGGCGAACGGCGCCTGCGTGGAGCTGCGGACCACGAGATCGCCCTCGGGCTCCAGCCACGCGGTCGCGGTCTGGGTCTCGAGGTAGCCCTGGTACATCCACGGCGTCTCAAAGCGCCCGCGCACCACCACCGCGCTGGCGGCCAGCGCGGCGTCGACATCGCCATTGGACAGACGGGCGGTGCCGAGCACGTTGTCGGAGAGCTCTTCGCCCTCGAGCCCCGACGCCGCCACCGCCGCGTGAGCGTCGGCGATGTCGGACCCCTCATCAGCGGCTGCCTGCACCACTCTCGCGGGCGGCGCGCCCGGCCGCGCGGCGGTCTCGAGATCGACGACCGGCTCCAGCGGCTCGAGCTGAACATCCACCAGCGAGGCGGCGTCCTCGGCCTGGGCCTCGGTCTCGGCCACGACCAGCGCCACCGGCTGCCCGGCGTACACGACCTCCTCGCGCGCGAGAGGCTCGTACAGACGGCCCTTGCCTGCGGCGACGATGGGCAGGTCGCCGGCGGTGAGCACCGCGACCACGCCTGGCAGCGCCCGGGCCTCGGCGGTCTCGATGGCGGTGATCATCGCGTGGGCCTCGTGGGAGAGCACGAGCCGGGCGTGGAGCAGGCCCGGGACCGGCGTATCCCCGGCGAACTGCGTCGCGCCGCGGACCTTTGGCTCGGAATCACGGCGGGGGGCGGACACGCCGATGCTGGCCACGATCGCAACCTAGCACCGCGCCACGGCTGGCCGGGACCGGTGCGATACACCGCGCTTTTAACCACTCTTAGTGGCGATTGACACCTGCGGGACAACCGTGTTAGCGTTAACAGGATCAACGAGGGAGGCGCGTCCGCGGCGGCCGGTGCGGATGCGCGTACATATCGAAGGGAGCCGAAATGCAGCACGCGTTCCGCGGCAGCAGGAGGCTGTTCGCGTTCTTTTCGACGTGCGCGCTGGTGTCGTTTGCGGTGTTCGCCGCGAGCGGCTCAGCCCACGCTCTGGCCAAGCACGGCCAGCATCGCAGCGGCCACCACCCCAGCCACCATCACGGCAACGGCGGGTCCAAGCACCACGGCAACGGCGGAGTGACGATCTCCAGCCAGTCGTGGGGTAGCACCGGTGGCCTGAACCCCCAGAACGCCAACCTCTACACCCTGCGTAACTCGCATGGGATGACGGTCAACATCACCAACTACGGCGGTGTGGTCCAGTCGATCTGGGTTCCGGACAACCACGGCGGAGCCAAGGACGTGGCGCTGGGCTTCCCCAAGCTCACCGACTACGTCAACGACTTCGAGCAGGGCGCTGCGAAGACGTCCTGGCCATTGCCGGGCGGATCGGGCGACACCTACTTCGGGGCCGTCATCGGCCGCTACGCCAACCGCATCGCCAACGCGTCCTTCCAGCTCAACGGGAAGACGTACACCCTGGATGCCAACAACGGCACCAACACGCTGCACGGTGGCTTCCTGGGCTGGAACACGGTGGTGTGGTCGGGATCGACCTCGACCGGCCCCGGGGTCGCGTCGCTGGCTCTGACCCACAGCTTCCCGGCCGGTGAGGGATGCGATCTGTCGGTCACCACAACCTGCACCGGGTTCCCGGCGCCGGTCACGGCGACCGTGACGTACTCCCTGACCAACGACAACCAGCTGAAGATCGCCTACAACGCCGTCAACACGTCCAGCACGGACGCGACGGTCCTCAACCTCACCAACCACACGTACTTCAACCTCGGTGGCGAGGCGTCGGGCACGGTCGACCACCAGCTGCTTCAGATCAACTCCAACCAGTACACGCCGGTCGACACCAACCTGATCCCGACATCGCCGTTCTTCGTCAACGTGGCGGGCACGGCCTACGACTTCAGGCATCTGCACGCGATCGGGGAGAACCTCCGCAACACGACGCTGCCGGACGGCGGCGGCCAGCCGTTCCCGCAGCTGGTCATCGCCCACGGTTATGACAACAACTGGGTCCTGACGGGCTCCGGTTACCGTCAGGTGTCCACGGCACTCGATCCCAACACCGGGATCGTCCTGAAGACGTTCACCGATCAGCCCGGCGTTCAGTTCTACTCGGGCAACTTCCTGGTGGGCGACCTCCAGGGCACGAGCGGGCACGTCTACCGCCAGACTGACGGGTTCACGCTGGAGACCCAGCACTACCCCGACGCGCCGCATCACATCGGTGATCCGGCGTGGCCGTCAGTGGTCCTCGACGCGGGCGGAACGTTCACGTCGCAGACGGCGTATGCGTTCTCAGTCAACGGCGGTCACGACCACGGTCATCACCGCCGCTAGTCACCACTCCTCCTAGTGCACCCGGCCGGTCTCACTGTCGTGTGGGGCCGGCCGGTGCGTTCCGCGGGCGGGCGCACGGGCGAGATAGAGTCGCGCCATGGCCGCCACCCTCACCACCGAGTTCGCCGATGTCGACCTTGGGTCGCTGGAGTTCTGGGGCCGGTCCGCGGAGGTCCGCGACGAGTACTTCGCGCACCTGCGCCGCTCACGGCCGATCTCCCGCCACGAGCCGCCCGAGGACATCCTCGGCCTGCCCCAGCAGGGACGGCTGCACTACTGGGCGATCGTGCGCTACGAGGACATCCGCCGGATCTCGCGCGACCCGGCCACCTTCTGCTCCAGCGAGGGCGTCCAGTTCGCCGACGCCCCGCCGGAGATGCTCGAGGCCTCTCAGTCATTTCTGGCCATGGACGCGCCCCGCCACACCAAGCTGCGCGGGTTGGTCTCAGCCGCGTTCACCCCACGCCAGATCAAGCGCATCGAGGACGGCATCCGGGTCAACGCCAAGCGGATCATCGCCGAGGCGGCGCCCACCGGCGGCGGGGACTTCGTCGACCTCATCGCCAAGCGGCTGCCGTTGCAGACGATCTCCGACATGCTCGGGGTGCCCGAGGCCGACCGCGAACGCGTCATGGAGGCCGCCAACACGCTGATCATGGCCGCCGACCCCGACTGCTTCGGCGATCGCCAGCCGATCGAGGTGCTGGGCACCGCGCTGTGGACGCTGACCGAGTTCGCCACCGAACTGGCCAAGCACCGCGAGCAGCACCCCGGCGATGACCTGATGACCGCGCTGGTCCGGGCCGAGGTCGACGGGGACCGTCTCACGCATCCGGAGATCGCCGCCTTCCTCGTGCTCCTCTCGGTCGCGGGCAACGACACGACGCGCCACACCACCTCTCACGCCATGCGGGCGCTGACCACCAATCCCGACCAGCGCCAGATCCTGGCCGACGACCTCGACGCGCGGCTGCCCGACGCCGTCGAGGAGTTCGTGCGGTGGGCCACCCCGGTGCTGACCTTCCGGCGGACCACGACGCGCGAGATCGAGCTCCATGGCCAGACGCTGCCGGTGGGGGAGAAGGTGGTGCTCTTCTACCACTCGGGCAACCGCGACGAGAGCGCGTTCGAGCGCCCGTGGGAGCTCGACGTCACCCGTAACCCCAACCGGCACCTCGGCTTCGGCGGCGGCGGCCCGCACTACTGCATGGGCTCCGCACTGGCGCGCGTGCAGCTGCATGCGATCTTCGGCGAGATGCTGCGCGTCATTCCCGACATCGAGGCCGGTGAGCCCGAACTGTTGCGCAGCGGCTTCATCCATGGCATCAAGCGAATGCCGTGCACCTTCACCCCGCGCGGCTAAGCGCAGCGCTGGTCCCAAGAATCAAACACACAGCACCGCTCGTCGCGGATACGGTGATGCGTGCCGGTCATCTCCCCGGCGAATCGATCCCCACCACCGTGCGCATTCGTCGCCTCATCGTGTCCGGCCTCGCCGTCACGGCCTCCGTGATCGCTCTGTTCGCTGCGCTCGCGGCGCCCGCGGGAGCGACCACCGCGGTGAACCTGCTGCGCAACGCCGGGGCAGAGTCCGGCGCCGTGTCGGTGCACGGGTGGGACGCCGTCACGATCCCCGGGTGGAGCATCGCCGCCGGCCTGCCCACCGTGGTCCGCTATGGCGACCGCGGGTTT
The DNA here is from genome assembly GCA_036490435.1 of Solirubrobacteraceae bacterium. Classification (GTDB taxonomy): domain Bacteria; phylum Actinomycetota; class Thermoleophilia; order Solirubrobacterales; family Solirubrobacteraceae; genus Palsa-465. Next base: position 132,978 of record DASXDW010000069.1, on the reverse strand, counting down.
CCGGCGGGCCACTCCGGGCAACTGTTCGCCGGCGGCGCGGGGGGAACCGCGCGCCTGGTCCAGACGCTGGCGTTGGCGCGCCCGGACGGCGGGCGCCTGCGTGTCGGCACCGGATACGCGCTCTCGGCCGACCTGGGCGGCACCACCAACAGCCACGCCGGCGTGTCGGTGACCTTCCTGTCGGCGCGCGGGCGCGTGCTCGGCCGTCGCACGCTCGGTGCGGTGGGCGGCCTCCGGCGGTCGGCGGCGACGGCACTTGACGCCCGCTCGCTCTCCGGGCGGCTGCCCGGTGGCGCCAGGCGCGCCCGCGTGACGCTCACACTGGCGACGACGCTCACCAACTTCGACGGGCCCAACGCCCCGCTGGTCGGCTATGACCGCGCCGTCGCCGACAACATCGGCTTCGTCGTCCTCGGGCCCCACCACCGCCCCGCGGCGCTGCGCCCACCCGCTCTGCGCGTCCCGCGCTACGACCATGTGTTCCTGTTCTACTTCGAGAACCAGGACGTCCGTGCGATCGTCGGCAACCGTCACCAGGCGCCGTACTACAACAGCCTGCTGTCGCACGGCAGCCAACTGGGGGACTTCTTCGCCGAGGAGCACCCATCGGACGCCAACTATCTCGCGCTGGCCGGCGGGAGCGCGTTCGGGGTGCCGCTCGACGACCCGCTCGAGTACGACTCGCAGTACACGATCCACGCGCCCAACATCGGCGACCTCGTCGGCGCCGCCGGCGAGACGTGGAAGGCCTACAACGAGAGCGCCGCCGGCCCGTGCGACGACACCGTCCACGGCTACTACTGGGATGACGACCTGCCGTTCCTGTACTTCGCAGACATCCGACAGCGAGCCGCCTACTGCGCCTCGCACGTGCTGCCCCTGGAGTCGATGGCGCCCGACCTGGCCAGCGCCCAGACGACACCCAACTTCGTGTGGGTCGGCTCCAACGACTGCGACGACATGGAGGGATGCGGCATCCGCGCCGGCGATCGCTTCCTGCACGCTCAACTGGGCGCGATCATGCGCTCTCCGGCATGGCGCACCCAGCGGTCGCTGGCCATCATCACCTGGGACGAGGACAACTACGACCACGAGCACCCAGCGCAGCAGGTGCCCACTCTCATCCTGGGCTCGGCCGGGGTCAAGCGCGGCTTCGTCTCCGCGCAGCGCTACACGCATTACAGCCTCCTACGCACCATCGAGGGCGCGCTGGGGCTGGGGCACCTCACCGCCAACGACCTGTTTGCCCAGCCGGTCAACGACATCTTCGCCCGGGTGCCGCGGGCCCAGCCGGTGACGGCCCGCGCCGGTCGCACCCATACCCGGGCAACGGCGCGGCGCTCGGCGCTCGGCGCCATTGCCCCCTCACCGCACGGCGCCCGGCCTCCGCAGACCGCTTTCGTCGTGAGCTCCAAGGCCGGCACAGTCACGCCGGTTGCGCTGGCGACACGCGCGGCGGGCAAGCCGATCCGCGTCGGCCAAAATCCGCAGGCGATCGCGCTCACGCCTGACGACCGCACTGCGCTGGTCGTCAACTCCGGTTCGAACACCGTGACCCCGATCGACACCGCGACGCGCCGGTCGGGCCCTCCGATCAGTGTGGGCCGCGACCCGCGGGCGATCGCCGTTGCCCCGGATGGCCGCACCGCGTACGTGGCCAACAGCGGCTCGAACACCGTCACGCCCATCAGCCTGGGCACCGGCGCGACCGGCGCTCCAATCCCGGTCGGCACAAACCCGCGCACCCTCGTCATGACCCCTAACGGCCACACGCTGTACGTGCTGGACTGGGGCGGCGGCGCCGTGACGCCGATCGACACCGCCACCGACCGCGCGCTTGCCCCCATTGCGGTCGGGGCCTTTCCGTCGGCGGCCGCCGTCGATCCGAGCGGTCGCACCGTGTACGTGTCCAACTACGGCTCCAACACCGTGACCCCGATCGCCACCGCCACCAACACGGCGCGCCGCGCGATCCCCGCCGGCCAAGGCCCGAACGCCCTCGCGCTCACAGCGGATGGCGCAACGGCGGAGGTCGTCGACGGCGCCACTGACCGCGTGACGCGCATCGACACGGCCCGCGGACGCGCCGGACGCGCCGTCACGGTGGGCAGCTCGCCCACTGCGGTGGCCGTGAGCGGCCAGACGGCGTACGTCGTCAGCACCATCAGCGGCACCGTCACGCCGATCAGCACCACTAGCGGGCACGCGGGCCATCCCATCTCGGTCGGGATCTACTCGTACCCGACCTCGATCACGTTGGCGCCCGGCTCGCCGATCGCAGCCGTGCTCGGCACCTACGACGGCACGCTCCGTCTGCTGAACACGCGCACGCACCGCGCGTCGCGGCCGATCAAGGTCGGCGCGCTGCCGGTCGCGGCGGCCATCACGCGCTGACGCCGTCCGGCGCCAACCTGACCGCCGTGCTGACAGCGGTCTCGCTGGCAGGTTGCGGCGCCGCGTCGCGACCGCCCGCCTCGGCGGCGCACGGGCCCGGGTCGCTCGGCGGCTGCACCGACAGATGGACGGGCGCCGCTGCCGACCGGGACTACGGCAATCCCGGCAACTGGTCGGGGGGCCGGGCTCCGGGGGCCGGAGACTTCGGCTGCATCCAGCCCGGCGCCGTCGTCAACGTCACGCGAGCGCCGCTCGAGCCCGCCGCCGGCCTGATCACCGAGGGCACGCTGTGCCTCGACGTCCCCGTCCAGACGCTGGTGCAGAGCATCTACAACGGTCCGCCGCCGGGCCAGCCGGCGCTGCCGCAAATTCCCGGCACCACCGACCCGGCGACCGTGCCGAGCTCGTCGCCCGCTCAGACGGCGCCGAGCATGCCGCCCGCTCAGACGACGCCGCGCACGCAGCTCGTCGATTGATCCGCGGCCCGGCCGCCGGGCGCGCGCTCAGCTGCGGGGGCGATCGGAGATCGCGCCGGCACGCGCGTACGCGGGCCGGGCCGTGCCCCGCTCGACGTAGGCACGCAGTCCCGGCCACGGCTCGAGCAGCTCGCGCGAGTGCGCTCCCTCCAGGATGCTCGCGCAGAGCAGGTCGGCCACGGTGAAGGGCTCGCCCAGCACCCAGTCGCGACCCTCCAGCGCCGTCTCCAGCGCGCCGGCGGCGTCGGCGAAGCGCTGGCGCGAAGCCGACTCGACGACGCCTTCGCCAAGCTCCCGCAGCCAGCGAAACAGTGGCCCCTCGAGCTCGGTCATGGCGAACATTGCCCACTGATAGATGAGCGCGCGCTCGGACGATCCGGGCGGCGCGGTGAGCCCGGCGTCGGGGTGGAGGTCGGCCAGCTGCAGGCAGATCGCCGCCGACTCGAACATGACGATGCCGTCCTCGAGCTCGAGCGCGGGCACCCGCCCCAGTGGATGGCGACCCAGATGCGCATCCGAGCGCCGGTCAGCGCCGGCGATCTCGGTCAGCTCATACGGCTCCCCGATCTCCTCCAGCATCCACAGCACGCGGCTCGAGCGTGTGCGGGGCATGTAGTAGAGGCGGACTGGGCTCATCGGCTACGTGTCATGTCGCCTGGGTCGACGGTCGTCCCCGGACGGCGTCAGGCATTGTCCACCATGAGCCCGGTGTGACGGGCGAGGACATCAAAGTCAGAGGATCGAGCAGGAGCGACAGAGCGCCGCGGCGTCCTCAAAATCGCTCGGTAGCGTGGGAAGCACCGACTTTTCCCGGTGATCCACAGCCGCACCTTCTTGGCGCCGTTTGGGACCTCGCTCAGCGTCTCCAGCGATACGGTGTGGTCGTTGATACCCGGACCAGGCCGGAGCGTTCGAGGATGGGGCGTGAGTATTCGGTCGAGTCGCTGTGGATGAGCGTCTTGCCGGCCCGCATCGCCGATCTGGCGCGGGCTGCGGTCAGTGCCCGATAGATCCCCAGGCCGCGCCACTCGGGCCTGGTCGCGCCACCCCAGATACCAGCGAACCGGCTCCCGCGAACCGGTTCGAGTCGGCCTGCGCTGATGATTTGCGCCTGACGCTCAGCGACCCATAACTCCATGCCGTCGCGGACCGTCAATCGCCGCAGCAAAGCGTCGGCCACTTCATCCGAATCGGGGTCCTCGAAGACCGCGCCGGTCATCGCGCACATGGCGCGCACGTCGCGCTCGCTGGTGACCCGTCGCAATTGCACGCCGGCAGGCACACGAACGTTGACGGCCAGAGTGTGCGCCTCGCCGATCATGATCGACTCTGGATCGTCGGGCGTGAACCCGTTGCTCAGCAGAGAATCGTGCAGGCCCGGCGCATCGTCGTGCCCACGGGTCTTCCATTCGATTCGATTGATCCCCGGGTCCCGCCGGTAGTGGGCCACAGCCTCCGTGACCAGGCTCTGGATTGTCTGGGCGTCGGCTCCGCCGAGATCCTTATAGGTGACGAAGCCCCGTCCGCCCGCGAACGTCACCAGCCGTAACGGACCGAGGTGAGCTACCGCCAAGGCACTCGGTGTCTCCGCATCCGTTCGAAGTTGCTCGTCGTACGCAGCCAGCAGGCTGGCGATCCCGGGCACGCCCGACACCGTAGCCACTCGAATAGCCGCCGCGGCACACGTGCTCTGCCCGTCAGCGCCGTTGCTTCACCCTTGGCGGGGTCATGCGCCTAAGTCGGCTGCCGCCCGCATCGCGTCGGCGATGACGGGCTTCTGGTCCGAGTCCGCGCCGTGTGGATAGGCCAGGCGCTGGTCAGCGAGGACGACAAGGGTCGCGGCTGTGTCGAGGTACTCGACGACGTCGGGGCGGTTGGTCGTGGAGACCACGACGTAACGAACGGGGGCGTCAGAGCGGTTGACCAGGCTATGGGCACCTGCCTGGCCGCGACGGAACGCGACCACCGCGCCGGCCCGCAGCAGCTGCGTCCCGTCCGGACCGCGCAGCGAGAGCGTCCCGGCGAGGACGAGCAGCAGCTCCTCGTTGGCGTGGTGGACGTGCAGCGGCGAGCCGACGGCGCCCGGGTCGAGCTCGTAGACATTGGCGGCAAGCTCCTGAGCCCCGGCCTGAGCGCCCACGGGAGCGACGAGGCGACCAGGGTATTTGGCCGCCTCCCAGCTCGGCTGCGCGAAGTCCACGGGCATCTGACGACCGTAGCCGGTCACTACGAGCTGGGACGGGCCGGGTTCCCACGCAGCCTGGAGAGGCGCCCGTAGACCGGCGCTCTCCGGGCACTCGCCAGGTCAGCCGGCTCTCATGCGTGCGTCACAGGGAGCCGGCGGCGTGCGGGGCGGTCGGATCCTCCCCACCGGCGCCGGTGTGCTCACGAGCGATGAAGTCCTCGATATCAGCTAGGTCGGCGCGCGAGCGCTCGGCGACCCGAAGCAGGTTGCTCATGGTTGCGATCTCCTCGATCTGCTCGCGAATGAACCACTGCACGAACTGCTCGGAGGTGAAGTCGCCCTCTTGTCGGGCGGTTGCCGCGAGAGCGTTGATCTGCTCAGACACGCGCCGCTCCTGCTCAAGCGCCAGTGCGATCGGCTCGACCACGTCCTCAAATCGCGCTCGTGGCCCCTCAACGCCCGGGATCGTGACGTCGCTGTCGGTATCCAGGAGGAACTGGACCATCATCATCGCGTGGTCGCGCTCCTCCAGCGCTTGGCGGTAGAAAAAGCCCGCCAGTTGCGGCAGCGCCTCGGAGTCGTAGTAGACAGCGCATGCGACGTACTGCTGGTGGGCGGCGAACTCGTTGCCGATCTGCTCGTTGAGCTTCGCCGCGAAAGCGGGGGCCGGAGGCACGACCGGATCCTACACCGGGCCACTTGGGTAGCCCTCACGCTCGGTCAATGATCCGGGTAGGGACCGTACCGCCGACGCAGACGCCGATCAGACCACCGGACACGATGATCAGGGCTTGCCCTCTGTGCCGGCCTGCGCCTCGCCCTGCTCCAACTGCGCGGTGGACCCACCTGACCCGAGCTCGGCCTTCATCTTCGCCAATTCATCGTCGACGGCACTCGTACGGCCAAGCTGATCAAGCTGGTGGTCGATGTCGTCCTGGGGCGGCCCAAGCTCCGTAAGGTCCTCGAAGGTCCCGGCCGACTCGAGCTCTCCGACGGCGTCCGCTCGCGCCTTCATGTTCTCGGTCTTATCCAGCGCGCGCTGCATCGCCAGCCCGACATCGGCCATCTCCTCGCCCACGCCGGTCGCGGCCTCGGAGATGTGCACCTGGGCCTCGGCGGCCGAGTACTGCGCCTTGATGACCTCCTTCTTGCTGCGGAACGCCTCTACCTTGACGCGCAGCTTCTGCTCTGAGTCGGTCAGCTTCTGCTGCTGGTCCTCGAGCTGTGAGATCTGCTGGTCAAGCGACTGCATCTCCCCCTCGGCAAGATGCTTACGCTCAAGCGCCGCGCGTGCCAGGTCCTCCTGTCCGGCGGCCATCGCCTGACGCGCCTGTCCATCAAGCCTGGAGATCTGCTCCTGGATGCCTGCTTCCTGGTTCTGCAGCCGCTTCTTGGCGGTCACGAGCTCGACGATGCCCTGCTTGACGCTCTGCAGCTGCTCGAGCTGCTTCTCATAGCTGTAGTCGAGCGTCTCTGCCGGATCCTCCGCGCGATCCAAGAGGCTTGAGACCTTCGCCTTCACCACAGTGGACATGCGCCCTGACAAACCCGGCATCTTGGACCCTCCTGGAGCATTAGCAGCAGAGCAACGAGGATCGCACACAGGCGCCGCTGCCCGGCACGCACGCCGGCTCGGGCGGGCGCCTCGAACCCCCGATCGCGCTCGCCAGTCAAGGCAGAGCAGGTTGGTGGAGCGGGTGATCACCCGGCCGGGGTGATGCGTGGTCACCCGGACTCTGGATGGGATCTCCAGTTAGCCGAAGACCGCGAGAGGAGCTACATGTCCGACGACGAGCGCCCGAACATCCTGGTCATCTGGGGTGACGACATCGGGATCACCAATCTGAGTTGCTACAGCGACGGATTGATGGGCTATCGCACGCCGAACATCGACCGGATCGCTGCCGAGGGGATGCGGTTCACCGACTCCTACGGGGAGCAGAGCTGCACCGCGGGCCGCTCGTCGTTCATCACGGGCCAGAGCGCCTTTCGGACGGGGCTGAGCAAGGTGGGGATGCCCGGCGCCGACGTCGGTCTGCAGGCCGAGGACGTGACGATCGCGGAGCTGCTCAAGCCGCTGGGCTATAGGACAGCGCAGTTCGGCAAGAACCATTTGGGCGACCTGAACAAGTACCTGCCGACCGCCCACGGCTTTGATGAGTTCTTCGGCAACCTGTACCACCTCAACGCCGAGGAGGAGCCCGAGCAGCCCAACTGGCCGCCGGTCGCTGACTTCCCGGGCTTCAACGAGCGCTTCACGCCACGCGGGGTCATCCACTCGTGGGCGACCGACGAGGACGACGCCACCGAGGACGAGCGCTACGGGCGGGTGGGCCGCCAGCGGATCGAGGACACGGGCAAGCTCACGCGCAAGCGCATGGAGACCATCGATGATGAGATCCTCGAGCACGGGCTCGGGTTCCTGGACAAGCAGGCCGGCGCGGACGCGCCGTTCTTCTGCTGGTTCAACACGACCCATATGCATGCGCACACCCATCCCAAGCCCGAGAGCGTCGGGCAGGCCGGGCGGTGGCAGACGCCCTACCACGACACGATGATCGATCACGACAAGGTCGTCGGCGCACTACTGAACAAGCTCGACGAGCTCGGCCTCGCCGACAACACGATCGTCATCTACAGCACGGACAACGGGCCGCACATGAACACGTGGCCTGACGGCGGGATGACCCCGTTTCGCAGTGAGAAGAACACGAACTGGGAGGGCGCATTCCGGGTCCCCGAGATGATCCGCTGGCCCGGGAAGATCCCGGCCGGTGTGGTGTCCAACGAGATCGTCCAGCATCATGACTGGCTGCCCACGTTCCTCGCCGCGGCCGGTGAGCCCGACATCATCGAGAAGCTCAAGGCCGGTCACACGATCGGCGACACGACCTACAAGGTCCACATCGACGGGTACAACCTGCTGCCGTACCTCACCGGCGAGGTCGACAAGTCACCGCGCCCGGGCCTCGTCTACTTCTCCGACGACGGCGACGTGCTGGCAATCCGGTTTGACAATTGGAAGGTCGTGTTCATGGAGCAGCGCGTCCAGGGCACGCTGCAGATCTGGGCCGAGCCGTTTGTCTCCCTGCGCGTCCCCAAGCTCTACAACCTGCGCGCCGACCCGTTCGAGCGCGCCGACATCACGTCGAATACCTACTACGCCTGGCTGCTCGACAGCGACTACATCATCATGGCCGCCAGCACGCTGGTTGCCAGGTTCCTGGCAACCTTCGGGGAGTTCCCGCCGCGCCAGAAGGCCGCGAGCTTCACGATCGATCAGGTCGTCGCGAAAATGGAGAGCGCGATCACGTCCGGAAGATGACGCTGGAGTCCTGGACGGACTGGATCTGCGTCCTCGCATGACCGACGCGCCAGTCCGTCTTGGCATGACCGAGGCTCCGGTCCGGATTGGTGGGGCCGCGTTCCTGATGGGCTCGGACGCCCATTACCCCGAGGAAGCGCCCGCCCATCGGGTCACCGTCAGCACATTTGAGATCGACCGCCACCAGGTGACCAACCATCAGTTCGCTGCCTTCGTAGCCGCTACCGGCTACGTGACACTCGCAGAGCGTCCGCTTGATCCCGCCGATTTTCCCGGAGCCCCGCCCGAGAACCTCGTTCCTGGGTCGCTCGTATTTCGGAGAACCGCCGGGCCGGTGGACCTGCGCCACATTTCCCAGTGGTGGGCCTGGACACCGGGGGCGTGCTGGCGGCGCCCAGAGGGCCCCGCCTCTTCGCTGGACGGTCGCGAAGATCATCCCGTCGTCCATGTCGCCTTCGAGGATGCAGAGCGATACGCCTCGTGGGCGGGCAAGGGCCTACCCACCGAGGCTCAATGGGAGATGGCCGCTCGGGGCGGTCTCCAAGGCGCGACGTATACCTGGGGCGACGCGCCCGAAGCCCCAGGCGACCGGAGGGCCAATTATTGGCATGGCGCCTTCCCGTGGCGGCCGGAGGCCGGATATGGGAAAACGACCCCGGTGGGTTCCTTCGCGCCCAACGGCCACGGGCTGTTCGACATGGCCGGCAACGTGTGGGAGTGGACCACCGACTGGTACTCCTCCCAACATCCCGACGCCCCCGAGCATCCGTGCTGCGGTCCGGTCGACCCGCGCGGCGGGACCGAGGACGGCAGCCTCGACCCCACCCAGCTGCAATTCTCGATCCCTCGCAAGGTGATCAAGGGCGGCTCGTTCCTGTGCGCAGACAGCTACTGCCTGCGCTACCGCCCGGCGGCCCGCCGCCCGCAGATGATCGACACCGGCATGAGCCACCTCGGCTTCCGCTGCGCCCACGCGCCGGCGGCCGGCGCCGACGTCTCCGACGTTCGTTGAGGATCACCCGGTCGGGGTGAGGCGGTCTCACCCAGGCTCTGAAGATGATCAGCGGCGTGCCATCCAGGCAGGGTGTGCGTGAGCAGGGCGAACCTGATTGGGAGGTCGGTTGCGATGGGACCGATAGGAGACGAATCGGGCGGTGGAGCGAGGAGGCGGCGCATCATCCGAGGGTGGTGGTTGGCGGGGTTGGTGCCCGCGATCTGCCTGCTGATCGCTGCTCTGGGGAGCGGCGTGGCGGCCGCTGATAGCCACGGGACTGGTCTGTTGGTCACGGTGGCGGCGCGGAGCTGTCCGACCTACACCGATATCACCGGCAACCTGGCGCGCAACGATATTCAGGAGAGCTTGCGCGATCTCGGTCCGGATACGCCGTACGTCTCGGGGGAGCCGATCGATCCGGTCAAGGAGGCCGACCATCAGTCCAACTGCTCGCCGATCAGCGACTGGCGTTTCACGCTGGGCACAGGGATCGGCGGGGCCGACAAGGGGACGTGGGGCTCGCTGTCGTTCGTCAGCCAGCCGTTCTCGACCAGCGTGGTGACCCAGCCGTCGATCCCGATGCTCGACACCAACGGCCACGCGGTGGCGGGCCAGTCGATCGCGGGGGCGACCACATTCGAGCTCAACCAGGACGAGGCAAACGCAGCGTCGCACCATGGCTTGTGGATCCAGGGTGGCACCGTGGACGATCCGGTGCTCGACAAGCTCTACCCGGGCACGTATGGGTTCGGCGCGCTGCGCTGCGCGATCGACAACCTCAACGGCGACAACGTCGAGACGGTCGACTTCCCGAGCGGGTCGCATCACGTGTTCTGCTACGCCTACTACGTCATCCCACCACCGAGCAGCGGCACGATCGTCATCCGAAAGGAAGTGCGCAACGCGCCGAACGCGAACGAAGCGTTCGTCATGGGCGGCAACATCTCCTATGACCCCAGCGGCACGTTCAGCCTCAAGGTCAACAACGGCCAGCCCGCGTCCCAGACGTTCTTCCGCGCCGACACATCCGGCGGCGCGCCGCCATGGACGGTCCAAGAGCAGCCGACCAACGGCTGGAAGCGGCTGAACCTGGCGTGCACGCACGGCGCCAGCACGGTCACGATCGACCGCACCGCGGGCAGAGCGACGATTGACCTGGCCGCCGGTGACACTGTGACCTGCACGTACACCAACGTGCCCGCGCCGACCGCCGGCGCGCTGATCGTGCGCAAGATCACCCAGGGCGGCGTCGGGACGTTCCCGTTCACCGTCACCCCTACGGGCGGCGGGACGGGCGTGACCCGCTCGATCACCACCAAGACCGCCGGCGTCCCCGTGACCGCGACGCCGATCAAGCTCGCCGCCGGCACCTACAAGATCACCGAAGGTAAGCCCAAGGGCGGCGACACGCTGTGGAAGCAGACCGGGCTCGTGTGCAACGGCAAGACCAGCGACGGGACGGTCACGATCTCGGCCGCCCGCGGCGCGGTGTGCACGTTCACCAACACGTTCACGCCGCTGGGCCGCGTCGAGGTGCGCGAGGTCACCCGTGGCGCCTTGGCCACCGCGGGCTACAGCATCTCACCGCGGCTGAACCCCGACGGGTCGCGAGCAGCGCCCGTTCAGTACGACAAGATCGCGAAAACAACGGCCCAGAACAGCCCCACGCCCGCGGTCGGGCAGGTCACGACCGGAATCTCCTACGGGCTCTACGTAATCCAGCAAACCCAACCGCACTCCTCAGCATCGGGCACTTGGCTGCTGGAGAGCGTGTCGTGCGGCGGGAAGCTCGTCCCGTTCGCGCAGGGAACCGCGCTGGTCCGCATCAACGCCCAACGGCCCCGCGTCACCTGCACATTCACCAACGTCCTCTCGCGCAATCTGTCGGTCGTACGGCCGCTGCTGCCGACCGTGCCGCCGATCGCGCCCCCGACGACGCCCCCCGCGCCCGGTACCACCGCTCCGCCCGGAGTGGTGATCCCGCCTGCCTCGCCGCCCGCTCAGACCCCCGGGGTCCCCGGTGGCCCCACCGCGAACCTGGTCGTCGCCAAACACGCCGACCGCACGACCGCGAAAGTCGGCGATGTCATCACCTACACGATCACCGTGCGCAACACCGGGAAGGTCGACGCGCCCAACGTGATGCTCATCGACGCGCCCATCGGCAAGCCCGAGCTGGCCTCGACACAGTCGACCCAGGGAAGCTGCGGCTTCAAACTGCCGCTCGTCTGCCAACTCGGCACGATCAAAGCCGGGCACGCCGTGACCGTGCGCGTCCGATTCGAGGCCACCCACGTCGGCACCCTGCGCAACATCGCCGTCACTGGCTCCGGCGCCACCGAGAGCCGGCTGCGGGACAACCTTGCCGTCGCGCACGCCGTGGCGGTCAGCGAGAACACCAAGGTCATCGGCTGCTCAGCCGCAGTACGCGCCCAAGCCGCCTGCTGAACACGCCCCCGGACGGAGGGACGCACGATCGGGACGTCCCGCGGCGTCAGTTTGGATTGACAAACACTCTGTTGTCAATCTAGACTGACGGCCATGAACGCCGAAGACATCGCCTCCGCGATCGCGTCTGACGACCCGTCGCTGGGGCTCCGCGCCGCTCTAGCTCTGCACCGGCTCGCGGAACGGGTCGAGGCGGACCACGTCGCGACTGCCCGCCGGCAGGGGTGGTCTTGGCAGCAGATCGGTGACGCGCTTGGCGTTACCCGCCAATCAGTCCACGCCAAATACGGAAAGCGGCTCCCATGACCAAGCATTCGAAGCCAGCCGACGCGTATCACCCCTGGAGGACGTACATCGACGCTCGCGAGGAAGCACGGCGCCGCGGTGACCGCAAGGTCGGCACCGAGCACCTGATACTCGGGCTGCTCATGGAACCAGTCCTGGCGCAGGCCCTCGGATGCGACCTGCAGACAGCCCGCGACGCGCTCGACGCAATGGATCACGATGCGCTCGCCGCCATCGGCATCGGCGCTGCGTTCAACGCACCACCGATACCGATCGACGAGCCGATCGAACGTCCGTCGAGGCCAACGTTCAAAGCCGTCTTGCGGGACCGTTTGCCAATGACCCCCGCTGCCAAGACAGCGCTCGAGAAATCGTATAAAGAGATACGCCGTGGTCACCACATCGGCCCGCAACAGGTGCTCCTGACCGTCCTCGAGCTCGAGCCGCCAGATCCCGGCGCCGGGCTGATCGCCGCGCTAGGCGTCGATCGCGCGGACGCGCGGCAACGTCTCGGCGTGGGACGCGCCGCAGCGTAGGCAGACGCGCTTGGGGGGTGCCAAGTTGTAACCAACCGTCACACTTTGGGTTACACTTGCGAGATGTCCTCAGCTACTGGTTATGGTTCCTCCGGAGCCGCCGCCCGGAGAGCTCGCCGCGCCTCCCGCGAGCAGACGATCGTCGTGGCGACGCGGACGCTGTTCGATGAGCACCGGATGCAGGATGCTCGGGTTGAGGACATCGCCCGTGCCGCGGGGCTGAACAAGGCGCTGATCTACCGGGCGTTTTCGTCGAAGGATGAGATCTTCGCGCTCACGGCAACGAGCTATCTGGACGAGTTGCGCACGCGCACCGAGGCGGTCGAACTGCTCTCGGATGCCGCAGCGCAGTTGCGCCAGGTGCTGACGGTTTTCGCGGACTTCTGCGTCACGTATCCGGCATTTCTCGACTGCGGTCTGTCGTTGTTGCGTCGTCCGGCGCTTGAGCTTCGCGAGACTCTGTCTGACGCGACGTGGTTCCGTGTCTCCCGAGCTGTCGGCAGATGTGTCGGTGCCGTGCAGCGGGTCCTCCAGGACGGGGTCAAGCAGGAGGTCATCGAGGTTGAAGACCCAGGATTCACCGCCGGTCGGCTGCTGACTCAGATGATGGGTTCGATGCACCTTTCCCGGACCGGAGTGTCACTGCGCGAGGCCACCCCTGGGGCAGTCACCGCCGTGGTCATCAATGCTGAGCAGGTGAGGGACGCATGCATACGAGACGCGCTCGCGGTGGTCGGCGTCCGAAACGGAGTCGCGTCATGAGCCCTCAACACCAGGCGGTCACGCTGCACGGTCATTCGATCGCCTACCTGCAGAAGGGATCTGGGCCGGTGCTCCTGCTCATCCATGGGATGGCGGGCGCTCTCGGTACCTGGCGCTCGGTCATCGACCCGCTCGCGCGCAACGCCACGGTTCTCGCGGTGGACCTGCCGGGACACGGCGCGTCGAGCCCAGGCGGTGGGGATTACTCGCTCGGATCGCTGGCCTCCGGCCTGCGCGACGTATTGACCGCCCTCGGACACGACCGCGCGACTCTCGTCGGACACTCCCTCGGCGGGGGCATCGCAATGCAATTCGCGTATCAGTTCCCCGAAATGACCGAGCGGCTGGTGCTGGTCTCCAGCGGCGGGCTGGGACTCGAGGTCAATCCGGTGCTGCGCGCCGCTTCGCTTCCCGGAGCGAACCTCTTTCTCTCCGTGACCGCCGAAGCCACGCGCCGAGCGTCCGGCATCGCGGGACGGGTGCTCCGCGCAACGCACTCACCTTCGCGCCCCGGCCTTGACGAGCTGGTGCGCAGTTACGCCTCGCTCGCCGACGCCGACCGCCGCTCGGCGTTTCTCGCCACCGTGCGCAGCGTCGTCGGGCTCAACGGTCAGACAGTCCGCGCCGAAGATCGTCTGTATCTGGCCAAGGATCTTCCCGTCCTGCTCATCTGGGGCGCAGAAGATCCGATCATCCCGGTCGAGCACGCCCGAGCTGCGCACGAGCTGCTGCCCCACAGCACGCTCGCGGTGTTCGACGGCGTCCGCCACTTCCCACACGTCGAGGCACCACAGCGGTTCGTCACGGCGCTGGAGGACTTCTGTGCCAATACTGAGCCAGTGGTCTTCGACGCCGCGACGTGGCGAGCCCGTATGCAGGTCACCGATCTGCCCGATTGAGCGCGACAAAGCCGCCGTCTCCAAGACACCAGCGTCGTGGCTCACCCGGGAGGGGTGAGGCGGCCTCACCCCGTCGTCAAGCAGGCTGTCAGAGGCAGGCGGTTTCCCGCGTGGCCGATCGTGAGTGATCGTGGTCCCGGGCGGCGAGCCGCCGTGGCCACCGTGTCGAGAGGAGTTCGCTTTGGCGTACAAACGAGCTGGGGTGGGCCTTCCGGCTCCGGATCGGACCTACCACGGACCGCTGGCGTTCGATGTCCGTGACCTCGCGGAGCCGTTGCCCCCGATTGAGGACAAGCGCCCGCCGTCCGGCGCGCCCAACGTACTCATGGTGCTGCTCGACGACGTCGGCTTCGGCGCATCCAGCGCCTTCGGTGGCCCGATCCACACCCCGACCGCGGAGCGCTTGGCCAACGATGGGTTGAAATACACGCGCTTTCATACCACTGCTCTGTGCTCCCCGACGCGGGCGGCGTTGCTGTCGGGGCGTAACCATCACCAGGTCGGGATGGGCCATATCACTGAGACCGCGACGCCGTCCCCGGGGTATCGCTCCACCCGGCCAAACTCGACGACGCCCTTGGCCGAGATCCTTCGCCAGTCCGGCTATAGCACCGCCCAGTTCGGCAAGTGCCACGAGGTGCCGGTGTGGGAGTCCGGTCCGACCGGGCCGTTTGACCACTGGCCGATCAACAGCGGCTTTGAGCGCTTCTACGGCTTCATCGGGGGAGAGACCAACCAGTGGGCACCGGCGCTCATCGACGGCGTCACCACGGTCGATCCGCCCGATGACCCCGACTATCACCTGATGGAAGACCTCACCGAAAAGACGATCGCGTTCATCCGCGAGCAAAAGACGCTGACGCCCGACAAGCCGTTCTTCACCTACTTCGCGCCCGGCGCAACGCACACACCCCACCACGTGCCCAAGGAGTGGATCGAGAAGTACCACGGCCGCTTCGACCGCGGCTGGGACACGATGCGCGCAGAGACGTTCGCCCGCCAGAAGGAACTCGGCGTTATCCCGGCCGACTGCGACCTGACCGACCGCCCCGACGGCATCTCAGCGTGGGATGACGTCGATGATGCCTGGAAGCCGATCCTGCGCCGCCAGATGGAGGTCTACGCCGGCTTCCTCGAATACGCCGACACCCACGTCGGGCGGCTCGTCGACGCCCTCGACGAGCTAGGGGTGCTCGATGACACTCTGATCCTCTACATCATCGGCGACAACGGAGCGTCCGCGGAAGGCGGGCTCAACGGCGCGTTCATGATCACGACGGCCGCCAACGGCGGCGCGGAATACGAAACGCCGGAGTTCTGGACCGAGCATCTCGACGACCTCGGCGGACCTCACGCCTACAACCACTATGCCGTCGGATGGGCCCACGCGCTGTGCACTCCGTATCAGTGGACCAAGCAGGTCGCCTCACACTACGGTGGCACGCGTAACGGAACGATCGTCCACTGGCCGACGAAGATCAACGCCGCCGGCGAGGTCCGCACTCAGTGGCATCACGTGATCGATGTTGCGCCCACCGTTCTCGAGCTCGCGGGGATCGAGGAGCCCGACACCGTCAACGGCGTCACCCAGATACCGATGCAGGGCGTCTCCTTCGCCTACTCGCTCAACGACGCCGCGGCCGACGAGCGACATCACACCCAGTACTTCGAGCTGATGGGCAACCGCGGCATCTATCACCGCGGCTGGACCGCTCAGACCATCCACCGCATCCCATGGGACGTCGTGTCAACGCCCCATCCGTTCGCCCAGGACGTATGGGAGCTCTACGACACCTCGACGGACTGGACCCAGGCGCACGACCTGTCCGCCGAGCATCCGGACACGCTCGCCGACCTGCAGCAGCTCTGGTTGATCGAAGCGGTGCGCCACAACGTTCTGCCGCTCGACGACCGAGCCGCCGAACGGATGAACCCGGTCATCGCGGGCCGCCCAACCCTCGTCCACGGCGACTCGCTCCGGCTCTACCCGGGCATGAAGCGCCTCGGTGAAAACGTCGCGATCAGCGTCAAGAACCGCTCGTACTCGGTGACCGCCGAGATCGACGTCCCCGACGGACCGCCGGTCGATGGCGCGCTGGTCGCCCAAGGCGGCCGCACCGGAGGCTGGGCGCTTCTCGCCACCGACGGCCGGCTCACCTACCACTACAACTATTGCGGGCTGCTCCGAGCGACGATCTCCGCCAACGCACCCATACCGGCCGGGACTCACCAGGTACGCGCCGAGTTCGCCTACGCCGGCGGAGGCATCGGCCGCGGAGGCGACGTGACCCTCTACGTCGACGGCGAGAAGGCCGGCAGCGGCACCGTCAAGCGCACCCACCCCCTGTACTTCTCCTTTGACGAAGGTCTCGACGTCGGCCTCGACACCGCCATGCCGGTCTTCGAAGGCTACGCAGAACCACACGGACGATTCACCGGCACCATCAGATGGGCTCAGATCGACCTCGGCGACGACGACCACAACCACCTCATCCCGCCCGAAGCACACCTGCAAGCCGCGATGACTCACCAGTAGAAACGCCGCGCTGGGAGCCAAGGCCGGTTCGGACGCTTCCGGGGACTTGTCATCGCGCCCGGAGGGGGCGGTCAGCTAGCGCGCAACCCGCATGTGACCGCAGACAACTCCCGCCGCCAGAAACACTCGACTTCATCGAAGCCCGCGTGCCGCAGCGCGCTCAGCTCCACGTCCAGCGGAAAGTACCGGTCCTCATCTGACCACGCCACGAAATGGCCGCGCGCTTGCGCATCGGTGATGCCGTGATCACCCATCCGGGCCGCCCAGCGGTCAAACCCGAGCCCGCGAAGCCGCGCGCCTTCGGTCACTGCCGCGTCAAGATTGACCAGTACCCCGCCTGGCGACAGCGTGGCGTAAATCGCCTGGTAAAGCTCCGTCTTGGTCTGCAGGTCATGGACGTGGTGCAGCGCCAAGGACGCGACCACGGCATCGGCGGCCGGCAGCGTGCCCAAGAAGCTCCCTTCCTGGAACGACACGCGATCCGCAAAGCGGGCCAGCCGCCGACGGGCCTCGCCGAGCATGTTCGCGTCCACGTCGAGAACCGTCACGCGGACACCGGGAAGCGCATCGAGCACAGCAGACGAGAGCGCACCAGTCCCGCCACCGAGGTCGAGAACGTGCCCGCCGGGCGGCGCCAGCGCGGTCAGCAACTGGACACCGGTGGCGATCATCTCGTCGTAGTGTGGAATCAGCCGCCGGATCTGGACGTCGTAGCCATCAGCGTCGACGTCGAGATGACGCTTGACCGAGTGCGTCTCAGGACCCGACATGAGACCAGCCTATGATGTGCCGCCTCTGCGCGCGGAGTTCTATCCCTCGGCGAGAACCACGAGGGTGTCGCCGTGGACCCCGTCATGCTCCATCGCCTCGGCCGCCGGATCGGTCTGCATGAACGCTTGAAACGCGGCAAAGTCGGGGATCTCGACGATCATCCCGACGCGCTTGGAGCCCTGCGGGTCTTGGAAGGTGCGCGTGGTGATTCCGAGGGGTCCGAACACCTCGTCGCGTTTGGGTGAGCTCAACCAGTGGTTGACATCGTCAACCTCGTGAAACGCAAGGTAAGTGGCCATCGTGCCTTCTCTCTTCGCACAGCGAGAGCTGTGCCCGGTCGTGATGAGACGATCAAACTAACCGAACCTCGTCGCGCCCGGGGAATTCTCAGAGGGGGTGGGCGCCTCAGGTCGGATTCGCCATCGCCCCAACGCGAAATCGAGTAGCGTCGCGATAGCCGCTCTGCTTGGGGCGAGTTAAAGAGGGCTCGGGTGAGCGTGATTGTGTTGGCTCCGTTCAGCGTTTGAAGGGGCGAGGAGCCACTCCCAGATGATCCTCGAACCAATGAAGGGACCGCGATGTCATACCTGCTCACGCATTTCTGGCCAGGTGGCACCGAAGAGCAGTATCAGGCGACGCTCGCCGCTGCGACCGAGGCCGCCGGAGGATCCATCCCTGAAACCTTCCATGCCGCCTGTGTCACCGACGGGGGCGTGCTGATCGTTGCGACGTACGAGTCTCAGGAAGTTGCTGACCGTTTCATTCAGGAAACGCTGATGCCGCTGATGCCGATCCAGAGCGGACTGGTTGGCCCTCCGGAGCAGCGCGGGGGCCAGAACCTCCACTGAGCGAAGTTGTCGCGGGACGCCGGTGCGGCTGTGGGTCGTTGCCGCACCGGTCCCGCTCCTCGCCCGTCCCGTTGGGCGCCGAAGCACGTCGCCCTCGCGCTTGACGCGACGGCGAGTACCCGCGGCGAGGGCCAGCGGGTCGTCTTGATTAGCCGGTGTTCGCCGGCCGGAGCGCGTCGAGTGCTGCGCGGAGGATCGGCTCGCGGTAACGGGTGTCTCCTGGGATCTTGGCGATGGCGGCGACCATGTCCAGGATCTGTTCGAGGGTGAGGTCGGTGCGTGTCTCGCCTGATCGCTGGGCCGCGTGCAGGAGGGGCCGGCCGGCGTTGAGCACTCGCGTGTATCCCGCCCCGAACACGGGATCGTCCCGATCCGCGTGCTCGAGCAGCGCGGCGGCGACGAACCGCTTGCTGGTGAAGTACGTGTAGAAGCGGCGCAGCCATGCCACGAGGATCTCTTCGGGGGTGTCGCGGGTGATCGTCGCGGCTGCCTCGCACACCGTGTCGATCTCATCTACGTAGAGCGCTTCCAGAAGCTCGCGTCGGTTGGCGAAGTTGCGGTACACCGTGGCCGATCCGACCCCGGCGCGCCGGGAGATCTCTGCCATCGAGACGTCAGCGTCCGGATCAGCGAACGCGGCACGCGCGGCACCAAGGATCTTCTCGCGGTTGCGCTCGGCGTCGACTCGTCGGGCTGCTGGCTGGGGTGTCGGTGTTGGTCCCATCTACAAGTGGGGAGGGTCTCCGATATATTCATGTGGGCACCCTCTCCGCTTTATCGATTCGAGTTTACCCACGGCCCCGACCCTGGCGGCCGGCCCGCACCGCGAAATCAGAAGGATCGCCTCGTATGAGCCGTAGACAAGCAGCCGAGATGTTCCCCTTGACCGGCGGCGACGACAACCAGGTCTGTCGATTCCAATGGAAATGAGCCCGTCCACAGCACTCGCGCCGGTCAGCTTCGGGATTGCGACGGCCCCCCAACAAGTCAGCTACCGCGACGTTCTCCGGGTTTGGAAAGAGGCCGACACGATCCCGGAGATCGAGCACGCGTGGCTGTTTGACCACCTCCTGCCGATCGGCGGTGACCCGAACGGCCCGATCTTCGAAGGCTGGACCCTATTGTCCGCCCTCGCCGCGCAGACCGAACGACTGCGCCTCGGGCTCCTCGTCACCAGCAACCGCTTCCGACCGCCGGCGATGCTCGCCAAGATCGCCACCACCGTCGATGTCGTCTCTGACGGGAGGCTCGACTTCGGCATCGGCGTGGGATCCCGGCCGAACCCTCCCGCTGCGCGGCGGGAGTACCCAGCGCACGGACTGCCCTACCTTGACTTCGCCGACGCAGTCGCAAGCCTCGACGAAGCATGCACAGTCATCCGGCGGCTGTGGACCGAGGACGAACCATTCGACTTCGACGGCACCTACACACAGCTGACCGGAGCATTCGGTAACCCGAAACCCCTCCAGCGGCCCCATCCGCCGATCATGATCGGCGGACGCACCACCGCGACACTGCGCGTCGTCGCCCGGCATGCCGACCTGTGGAACATCCCCGGCGCCGACCTGGATGACTGCATCCGGCGAAGCACCCTCTTGGACCGCCTCTGCGCCGAGACTGGTCGCGACCCCGCTTCGATCACCCGCTCGATCCATTTGCGGGTCTCCTACGAGCACGCCGACGCCAGCCGGGAGGCGATTATGAGAGCCATCGAGGCCGGCTTCCGGCACATCGTCCTCGGACTGCCCGCACCCTACCCGGACAACGTGGCGCGCTGGATCACCACCGAACTCCTCATCCCCTCGACCTGACCGTCACGTCGGGCCCCGCTTTCACACTTCGGCACGTATGTCCTGGACGCGCGCGCTGTTCTGGGATTGCGGCGGAAGGCTGGGCCTCGTCGGAGACGGGAATCGCGGGCCGGCCGGCCGAGGCAAGACTGCTCTTAATAGGATCTGACCGCTCCGCCCGAGGAGCGGGTCGTGGCATGGGCGCAGCATGCTCCCGTGCTCGTCATCCGAAGCGGGTGATGCCCGCAGTGGGTCATCGCGCGAGCATCGCCTCACGGCTGGGCGACGCCCTGCGGATGCGCGAGCAGAACGAACGGAGGCAGCATGCTGCGGTGGATGAACGACAACCGCGCACGCGGGCACGGGGTTGAGTAGGCGCGTGCCGGACGGCACGTGAGAGTCGGAGGAGGATCGAATGGCCAGGAACACACGTTTGTCGCTGGTGCTGGCAGCGGCGATGTTCGTCCTGGTCGTCGACACGTCGCTGATGAATGTGTCGATCTCGGCCGTGGTCCGGGATCTCCACACGACGGTCAGCTCGGTCCAGAGCGCGATTGCGCTTGAGGCCCTGGTCTCCGCCGCGTTCATCCTGATCAGCAGCAAGCTGGGCGACCTCTTCGGACGCAAGCGGGCGTTCGTGTGTGGTCTGCTGGGGTATGCAGCTGGTGCTCTGGCGATGGTCCTGGCCCAGAGCCTCACGGCGATCATCGTCTTCTGGGCGATCATCGGCGGCCTCGGCGCCTCGCTCTTGCTGCCGGCGATGCAGTCGCTGATCCATGGCAACTTCGAGGGAGCGGCACAGAAGAAGACGTATGCGCTCGTCGGAGCAGCGGCTGCCATTGCGGCGGCGGTCGGCCCGCTGCTCGGCGGGTTCCTCACGACCTACCTGTCCTGGCGCGTCGGCTTTCTGCTCGAACTCGTCGTCATCGCGGTCGTGCTGTCGCAGGTCGGGCGCCTGAAGGATGTTCCGTACACGGGCGAGCGGCAGATCGACGTGGTCGGCGCGGGCCTGTCCGTGGTCGGGATGGGCGGCGTGGTCCTGGGCATCCTGGTGTGGCAGGAGGGCGGTGATTACGTCGTACTGCTCATCGCGATCGGCGCGGTTGCGCTATGGGCGCTCGCCCGGTGGCTCGTTCGGCGCCACCGCGAGGGAAAGGTCACGCTGCTCGACCCGGATCTGTTCCGGCTTCCGAACTTCAGGACCGGGATCACCGGGCAGATGTTGCAGAACGTCACCCTCGGCGGGGCGATGATCGCGCTCCCGATCTTTCTGCAGATCAAGTTGGAGTACAACGCCATGGAGACCGGCCTGTCGCTCGCTCCGCTCTCGCTCACCATGTTCGCCGTCGCGATCCTGGCCGGCCGGAAGGCCGGCCGTCGGCGCCCCGCCGGGATCATCCGCACCGGTTTCGTGCTGAGCACCATCGGTCTGGCTCTGATCCTCCCGATCGTGCCCAGAGCCCACTCCGGCTGGTACCTGGTGATCCCACTGATGATCGTGGGTGCGGGCCTCGGGTTGCTGGTCTCGCAGCTGAACAACTACACGCTCGCCCCGATCGACGAGGAGCGCATCAGCGAGGCGGCAGGCGTGAACTCGGCGGCCGGCTCGTTCGGGCTGTCGTTGGGCCTGGCCGTGGCAGGTGGCGTCATGCTCGCGACCCTCTCGCTGGCCTTCACGAACATGACAAACGCGAGCCCCGTGATCCCCTCCACCCAGCAGCACCAGATCGCCCAGACCCTCGAGGACGACGCGCAGGTCGTCAGCAACACCCAACTCGCTGAGCTCCTGACCGACGAGCCACCGGCCGTTCGTCAGGAGGTCCTCAAGATCAACAGTGACGCAACGAATCTGGCCCTCCAGATCGCGCTGCTCATCCCGATCATCGCGAGTCTGCTTGGGTTCGCCCGCGCGTCACGGATGGTGCGCCTGCCGGACGTCGAGCCTTCAGCCTCTGTCGAAGCAGCGGCGCTGGGCTGACCGCCCGATTCCCGCCGAACGGTCGTCGATGTCCGCGCTGGCCTCGTCGGGTCCTAGCTTTTGGTCAGCCGGAAGACCGGATGATCCGGCGCGATCCGGCGCAGTTCCTCATCCGACGACTCGGGCCCGACCCCGGCGAAGAACACGCCGACCTCGAACTTCCACTTCTTCAAATAGGCTCGCAGCAGCGGCGCCTTGTCGTCGTCGGCGACCTCGACCGCCGTAAACAGCTCTGTCCGCCGGCCGACACGGAGCCTCGCTTGGTTGCTCACGCGCAGGTTCTTCACCCATTGCGTCTGACCGCGCGGGGAGACGAGGTAGTCGGTGTCGACGTAGCGGAGCAGGTTCACCGGGGTCTGCCGCCATTCGCCTGACTTGCGGCCCTTCACCTCGAGCACGCGGGAGCCGTACACGCTGACGCCGACGCGCGTGAGCGCGGCCACGAGCCGGTTGAAGACGTTGGTCGTGAACCATCCAGGACGCTGATAGTGCTCGGGCAACCAGACCATTTTGCCAGCAAGTGCCTGGCACCGTCCGCGCCCCGCACGACTCGCGGTAGACGCCGTGAGCCACTATTGATCTGTCCAGCGGCCCGTGATCGACTCCCACTGGCCGTCTGCTCTGGGCGGCGCTCACCGCCTGGGCACCAGGATCTGCGCGAGGGCTCCGCTTCGGAAGCGCTCCTCTTCAACGATGTCAAGCTTCAGGTGCGCATCTAGCTTGGCGAACGGGCTGCGGCCCGCGCCGATCGCAATCGGGATCGTCGACAGCTGGTATTCGTCCACGAGACCCAGGCGGGTCAGCGATTGGGCGAAGTCGGGACCTCCGTGAACCAGGACCGTCCCTTCGTCGTCTCGGGCCTTCAGGTCCGCGATGCCCGCGCTCAGGTCCCCGCCGAAGATCTCGGCCGGTCCCCATCCCGCGTTCTTTAGGGAGTGGGAGAAGACAGCCTTCGGCTTCTCGTTCATTGCGGTAGCGATCGGCCCCTCAGACGCGGCCCAGTGCGGGCCCATGATCTCGTAGCTGCGGCGGCCCATCGCGTGAACACCAGCCTCCTCGAGCGCACGCAGGTTCCGCTCCATCGAGTCCTCGCCGAACCACTCGAACATCCATTCATGGGTCCCGTCGGGGCTGGTCGCGAAACCATCGAGAGACATCACCATTTTGAGGATCACTTTTCTATTGCTCATGGCAGTAAAGACTGCCCTTGGTGACGGGGCCTTGCCGAGCGCAGGCGGGGAGGCGTCGGTTTCGCTCTCTCATCCGAACCTCTATGCGACCTAAGCGGCCCCACGAGCAAGTGGAGAGCCCGCTTGTCGGGCATCGCACGAGCCTCTCGCCCATCGCACGCTTCCAGCGGTTGCCGGCCATATGGTCTAGGGCTGCTGGAACCCTGGTGAGCCCGATTGGAGCGCGCGCTTCTGCGTGACTTGGCCCTCAACCGTCGCGCGTGCTGTCGGCTCAGCAGGCGGTGGGTAGTGCGCTCCCGGCGCGAACAGCTGTGACGCGTGATCGCGCCGTGCGCCTGGCCTTCAAGGAGGCGGCGTGGGCGCTTAGGCAGCTTGGGGGAGGTCCGGTGTTTGGACGTCGCTTGCGACGACTTCCTCGAGCAGTGCCGCCAGTTGCTCAGCCGCTCCTGCCCATGAGTAGCGATCGCGGGCCACGATGCGAGCCAGCTGGCCGCGTCGTTCACGCTCGTGCTTGTGCTGCACGGCGTCGACGATGGCGTCGGACAACGCCATCTCGTTTTCGGGCTCGACGAGCCATCCGGTTTGCCCATCGTCGATGATCGCCGCCGGCCCAAGCGAGCGTGTGGCGACGGCGGGCAATCCGCATGCCATGCCTTCCACGATCACCTGTCCGAACTGTTCGCGCTCTGAGGTCAACACGACCAGGTCGGCTGCCGAGAAGAAGTCGGGCAGTTGTTCCTGTGTCTGCCAGCCGGCGAGAAACACTTGGGGGATCCCGAGGCGAGACGCGGTCTGGGCTGGGTGTTCGCCTTCCCACTCGCCGGGATGCCCACCGACCAGTACCAGTCCGGCGGGAGCGTCGAGCCGCTCGCCGGAGCGGCCGAATGCGGCGATCAGTCGATCGAGTCGTTTCACCGCGGTGAAACGACCGACGTACAGCAATACCGTCCCCGCTGCCAGCGCCGCGACGTCACTCTCGCGATAGCGCGCGCTCCCTGGCGGCTCTCCGGGCAGCCACCCGCGGGGCTGTTCAACAAGAGCGCTCCGCCAGAACGTTTCGCGGTCAAGCGCTACGGACGTGAACAGGCTCGCTTCGACGCCGTTGGGGATGCCCACCACCTGCGCACGCGGCACACCCAGCAGAGACACGGCGCGCTCGACACCGGCGGGCGCGACGACGAGCCGCGCACAGTCGCGCGCCCATCCGCGCATCCGCGCCGCCCAGCGCTCGGCGTACCTCCACTCGGGCGGGTCAGGTCCCGCGATCCGCTCGAGCATCAACAGTTCGGTGCCGTGCAAGTGGCCGACGACCGGGACGCGCGGGGCGATGCGCGCCGCGGCCTCGTTGAGCGGAGTGAGATGGTGTAGGTGGAGGACGTCAGCGTCGCGGGCGCCGGCGCGCTCCAGCTCGCGAGACCACGCAGCGACCTGGACCTCGTATTCGTCGTCATCCAGCCTCGCGAAGACTCGGTCCGGCGCCCCGCTGCGATCCTCGAAGGACGGATGCAGCGGCGCGCTGCCGGCAACACCTGCAAACCGTTGCGGGGCGTCACTCGCGAGCGCCTCATCAAAGTCAACTGCCTGCACGTTGCCATAGAACGCCCGGGCGTTACCGTGTGTGCCCTGGTCGCTCCGTGACCCGGCGACCAAGGTCACCGCGCAGCCCTGCGACTGGAGGTTGCGAGCTAGAGCACGCGCCGCATGCGCCGATCCTCCCCGTGGGGAGAACAGGATGGCGGACAGGACCCGGGGCTTCATCACCACCGAGTATGACCATCTTGTGAACGTGCGCGGGGTCGCCGACGCGGTACGCGTCAGGCCACCCGCTTGCGAGCTACCGCGGTTCGAACACGATCGCAGTCGCGATCGCTCGGCCGTCAAGCAGATCGGCACCGTGCTCTTCGCGCGGGCGGTTGCGCAACCGTCCGCCGTGCACCAGCGACGCCGAACCGCCACCGTCGAGATTGAGCGCGTCTGTAGCCCCGAGCTCCAACAATGCGTCCATGAGTTCGGTCAGCGTCATCCCCACGTCGTGGCGGGTGCGACCGTCGCACGCCACCGCGAGCAGCCGTTCGCCCGCGATCGCGAACGCAGCACGCGGATAGCGCCCACGGGTGATGTCGGAATCGAATTGATGCGCGCCGGCCGAGAACCCCTCCCGGTCCTCTCCAGCGACCAGCACGCGCTGGCCGTCGCCGATCAAGAGCGGACCTGCCTGCAGAAGATCGCCGCTCAGATCATCGGCCAACTGGTCGCGCGGGGCGATCCGCAACACTCCATCGACGACAGACACGCACGCACGCAGCCCGCCCCACGGCGCGTCGAACGCCACCGACGGCCGGACCTCGCCCGCGACCTGCACCTGCCCCAGCGGTCGGCAACCGGGGCGGACGAAGAAGCCTCCCACCACCGCGTGACGAACGCCCTGTGCCCCGCACCAGCGCACCAGCGGCTCTGGGCGCTCGAGCACTACCACCCGCGCGTTGACCGCCTGGCGGTCATAGCTGGCGACATGCAGCGTTGTGCGAGCCCCGTCGCTCAATGGGACACGGATCCGGCTGAGCCCGAAGCGTCTGCGCGCCAGCAGATCCACCGGCAGCAGACGGCGCATCGGAAACGAGTTCGGACTCATCACAATTGACCAGCGGACACCTCGACGCAGCCCGCGGCGAACAATTACACCAAGACGCGCGGCCGGTTGCGGCTCCACCACGAGCCGGCCCTGAAACAGCTGAGCATGCCCACACCACACACCATGACGGTCGCGCGTTCCCCCACACCACGCCCGACCAGCATGTGTGATGAACCTTCCCGTTGTCCGACTCGGCCGGAGCGGACTCTGGCCCTTGGCCTCCCGGACGTCATCGGTGCGCCTAATGGCGGACGAGCTTGGCAGCAGGGGTGATTCAAGCGCGGTGGGGCGGCACGAAGGACGTGAGCGCCAGCACGTCGGTCACGAGCACGCGCCCGGCGCTGACGTTCAGCAGTTCGCCGACACGAAAGCGCGAGCAGTCGAGGACGTCGCTTGCCTCCTGAACGGTGATGGTTCCGGCGGCGTCAGCGACGATGGGGCCAAACTTGCTCTGCAGGGGCGTGGTTGTGTCGTCGGTCATGCTTAACGGTCTCCTCCCGATGCCCTCCGACTATAGGCGCGAGCCGCCAAGCCGCCGAAACCGCGGTCCGTCCGCTGGGCATCTTCTGGATACCGCTCCGAGGACGCCCGTCGGCGTTTCGCGAGCAGGCATTTGGGTCGCGGAGACTCCGATGTGTGCTCGCGATGACGCTGGGCGTTGGGTCTCGCTCGGCCGAGCTGACGGCTTCGATAGACGGCGCGGGACCCCCGACACACACCGCGGAGAGGGCCGTAGCCGGGGCCTAGACTCCCCACTCGAGGGTGCGGGGGGCGACCGGGACGCCCTCGATCTCGCTGCGCAACTGCTGGGTCTCGGGGAGGCGTTCGAGCTTGTCGAGTGCGTGCTTCTCGATCTGACGGATTCGCTCGCGCGTCACGTCGAACCGGCGTCCGACCTCATCCAGAGTGCGCGGAGGCTGACCGTCTAGCCCGTAGCGAAGCTCGATGACGCGGCGCTCGCGGAAGCTGAGGCCGTCCAGTGCTTCATACAGCGCTGTCTTGGTGACAGCTACCACGGCGAGGTCGTAGGGGGACTCGCTTCGGTCGTCAGCGATCATCTGGCCGAACTCTGATCCTTCGTCGTCGCCAATCGGCTTCTCCAGCGAAATCGGTGCTCGCGTCGAGTGCTTGATCGCCTCCACCTTCTCAGGAGTGATCCCGACGAGATCGGCGATCTCCTCGGCACTCGGGTCGCGACCAAGCGAGGTGCTGAGGCTGCGCTCAGCGCGGCCGATCTTGTTGACCAGTTCGACGATATGAACCGGTACGCGGATGGTGCGCCCCGAATCCGCGAGCGCTCGCGCGACGCCCTGACGGATCCACCACGTGGCGTAAGTCGAGAACTTAAAACCCCTGCGGTAGTCAAACTTCTCCACCGCGCGGACCAGACCGATCGTGCCCTCCTGGATCAGGTCCAGGAACGGCAGCCCCTGGTTGCGGTAGTTCTTCGCGATGGAGACGACGAGACGCAAGTTCGACTCGACCATCTTCTGTTTGGCCGCTAGGTCGCCACCCTCGATCCGCCTCGCGAGGGCGACCTCTTCGGCGCCGGTCAGCAGCCGCACCTTGCCGATGTCCTTGAAGAACAGCTGCAACGCGTCGGTGGTCATGTCTGGCCGGAGATCCAATTGTGTCTTGCGACGCACCCGTTTGTCCGGCGCGCGCTGGACGTTCACGCTGATCACGGTGGCTGGGTCGATCTCTTCGACCAGTTCGATCTCGCAGCCCTCAAGCATCGCGTGCAAGGCCTCGACATCGGCATCATCGAGGTCGAGCTCGGCGGTGGCGTCCACGATCTCGGCGTAGGTGAGCACCCCGACCTGACGGCCGCGAGCGATCAGCCCCTTGACCTCGTCACATTCCCGAAGCTCAGCTACCGACATCATTCGTCCCTGCCGACCAGACGGCCGATTTTGCTCACCGGGGGCGTGGCATCACCCTCCTCTCGCTGCGAGGAAAGCCGTCAGGCTCAGCAGATAGGGGCGAGGCCACTCAAGTCGGTGGAGTGACGCCGGTAGAAACGGAGTCAACCCCTCAGTCAACCCTCTAGCCCTCGCCGGCGCAGGTCACGCCGTTCGTCGCGTCAGAGCGTGAGCTGAGTGTTCTGCCCGCAGGGCCAGCACCGCGACCGACACTACTCCGATCCGAGGCGGCCGGTCGGCGAGATTCACACGACTGATAACAGCGCGCCCAACACAGCCTGCCACGCGGTGAGACGGGCCAGCACAAAGCGCGTATCAAGCACGGCAAGCAATCGGTCGCGACCCTCGCGCGCCACTACGCCGGGATGATACGGGAGCTGGAAACCGAGCCTCGCATCCCCGCCGCCGAAGCCGAATCCCCTGTAACTACCGGAGTGGACGATGCTGGGCTCGAACCAGCGACCTCCGCCTTGTCGAGGCGGCGCTCTCCCAGCTGAGCTAATCGTCCGGGAGGACGTAAATGTAGCGTGAGCGACCCGTCTTCGTGGGTATGCTCGGGACCGATGAGGCGCATCGTGCTCATCGCGGTCGTGGCGTTCGCGGCATTGGCGGCGGTTCCCGTCGCCGGCGCGATCCCCACGGAGACCGTGACGCCGGTCAAGGTTCACGTGAGCCCCGGCACTGGCGGCCCGCGCACGTCGTTCAAGCTCAACTGGCGCAATCCCGCGGATCTCGACATGGTGGGCTCGGTCGAGCGCTCCGAGACCGTGGAGATCAGCGCGCCGCATCACCGCGGTTGCGTGGCCTCGGGGGAGATGGGCGTGCCGACGACGACGGCGGGACAACTCGTGCGCGTCGCGCTGACGCCGGGCAGGATGAGCACGGCGGGTTCCAGGACATGGTGCACCGGTACCTTCAGCGGCACCGTGCTGGAGAACGAGCGCTTCACCTGCGCCCCGCCGCACCTCTGTCCCGAGATCGCGATCCGGCCCCAGACGATCGCGCACTTCAGCTTCAAGGTCCGCCGCCGCGGCTGAGCCCGCCGCCGCGCCGACCGGCCGACCGTAACCGCCGTAACCGCCGGGAGCGCCGGGGCCCCCGCGATCACTAGCATCCGGCTCGCCATGGATTACGAGCTGCCAGATGGGACCAGGCTGTCCCTCGAGGACGGCGCCACGGGCGCCGATGCCGCCGCCGCCATCGGGGCCGGGCTGGCTCGGGCCGCCCTGGCCATCAAGGTCGACGGGGAGTTGCGCGACCTCTCGCGTCCGTTGCCCCAGAGCAACGGGAACGGCGCAACGCCCAAGCTCCAGATCCTCACCGATCGCAGCGGGGAGGAGGCCCTACAGCTCGTCCGCCACGATGCGGCGCACGTGCTCGCGGCCGCCATGCTCGAGCTCTATCCGGGCGTGAAGATCAGCATCGGCCCGGCGATCGACAACGGCTTCTATTACGACTTCGACTTCCCCGACGGGGTCACCGTCAACGACGCCGACTTCCCGAAGATCGAGGCGGCGATGAAGACCCACATCGACGCCGACGAGCCGTTCGTGCGCGAGGAGGTCAGCGTCCACGACGCCATCCAGCGATTCCACGAGGAGAAGCAGCCCTACAAGGTCGAGCTCATCGAGGACCTGATCAAGAACGAGAATGCCACCACGGTGTCGCTCTACACCAACGGCCCGTTCACCGATCTGTGCCGCGGACCACACGCGCCGACCACCAAGCGCATCAAGGCGTTCAAGCTGCAGTCGGTCGCCGGCTCCTACTGGCGGGGCGACGCCAACCGCCAGATGCTCACGCGCGTGTATGGAACGGCCTTCTTCTCCGACAAGGATCTCCAGGCGCACCTGGAGCTCATCGAGCGGGCCCGCGCGAACGACCATCGCCGCCTCGGGCCCCAGCTCGGCCTGTTCGGTTTCTCGGAGCTGGCGCCCGGTATGGCGTTCTGGTACCCGAAGGGCACCGTCGTCTTCAACGAGCTCGTCGGCCTGAGCCGAGAGATGGGCAAGCCACGCGGCTACACCGAGGTCAAGACGCCTCAGCTCTACGACAGCGCCCTGTTCAAGACCTCAGGTCACTGGGAGAAGTTCCAGGAGGAGATGTTCATCTCCGAGTCGGCGGGCGCGCCGTACGGCCTCAAGCCGATGAACTGCCCCGGGCACGCTCACCTGTACTCAATGACCCCGCACTCCTATCGGGATCTCCCGGTGCGCTACTCCGAGCCCGGTCTGCTGCATCGCAACGAGCCGTCGGGCACGCTGCACGGCCTGCTGCGCACGCGCAACTTCGTCCAGGACGACGCCCATATCTTCTGCACCGAGGACCAGATCCAGGAGGAGGTGGCCGGCTGCCTGGAGTTCGCCTTCGCCACCTACCAGGTGTTCGGCGTCGATGTGCACCTCGAGCTCTCGACCCGTCCTGAGAAGCGGCTGGGCACCGACGAGCAATGGGACCGCAGCGAGGGCGCGCTGCGCTCAGCGCTGGAGAGCCAGGGCCTTAAGTACACCGTCAACGAAGGCGATGGGGCGTTCTACGGCGCCAAGATCGACATGCACATGACCGACTCGCTCGGCCGATCCTGGCAGCTGGGGACCGTCCAGCTGGACTACCTCCAGCCCGAGCGCTTCGGCCTCGTCTATACGGGCGCCGATAACGTCGAGCATCGCCCGGTGATGATCCACCGCGCCCTGATGGGCTCCTACGAGCGTTTCATCGGCATCTACCTGGAGCACGTCGGCGGCGAGCTGCCGGTGTGGCTGACCCCGGTGCAGGCGATCGTCCTGCCCATCGCCGACCGCCACTTGGAGTACGGCGACTCCGTGGTCGCCCGGCTGACCGACGCAGGCGTGCGGGCCGAGCTGGACGACCGCACCGAGTCAGTCGGCCGCAAGATCCGCGACGGCGAGCTGCGCAAGATCCCCTACATGCTCGTCGTCGGCGACCGCGAGGCCGAGCAGGACGAGGTGAGCGTGCGCGAGCACCGCGCCGGAGACACCGGGGCGGCCTCGGTGCCGGCGTTCGCCCAACGGGTGCTGGAGGAGACGAAAAGACGCTCGATGGGCTGAAATCGCCGCTATACTCTCCCGTGTTGATTCAAGTTCACATCACACGGCGCGGCCCCGCTTGATTCAGACGGCCGCTGCAGGCAGCTAAGTTGCCGGTTCCGAGACGGTTTGACCGGCGTCCGCCCGACCGGGACACAACTCGGACGAACGATCGCATCCGGGTGCCCGAGGTACGGCTTGTGGGCGAGGACGGCAAGCAGATCGGCGTCATCAAGACGTCCGAGGCTTTGGTTTATGCCCAGGAGCGCGACCTCGACCTCGTGGAGGTCGCTCCCGACGCGCGCCCGCCCGTGTGCCGCGTGCTCGACTACTCCAAGTACAAGTACGAGCAGGCCCAGAAGCAGAAGGCCGCCCGCAAGCATCAGCAGCAGATCACGATCCGCGAGATCAAGTTCCGGCCGAAGATCGCCCAGAACGACTACGACACCAAGAAGGGTCACGTCAAGCGCTTCCTGCTCGGCCGCGACCGCGTCAAGGTGACGATCATGTTCCGGGGGCGCGAGGTCACCCACCCCGAGCGCGGCACCGCGCTGCTCGACAAGCTCGCCGGCGAGCTCTCCGAGATCGCCATCGTGGAGCAGACCCCTCTGCAGGACGGCCGCAACATGACGATGATGCTCGGCCCCTCCAAGGCCGTACTGGCCGGAGAGAAGGACGGTAAGCCCGAGGGCGAGGGCGACGGCGACGGTACCAAGGCCGGCCGCAACGGGCGCCAGAACGGCAAGGCTGACGCTCCGGACGCGCCCGCCGCTTCCAACGAGGCGGCGGCCTCCGAGGATCCCGCCGGTTCGGACGCCCCCACTGCCTCCGAACAGCCCACCGCGTCAGACGAGGCCGCCACCCCAGACGAGGCCGCCACCGCAGACGAGGCCGCCACGCCAGACGAGGCCGCCACGCCAGACGAGGCCGCCGCTCCTGACGAGCCCGCAGCCGAGGGCGCGCCGGACACCACCTCGTCCACTTCCTAGTTTCCCGACGGTTGATCGCAACTCGGGGTCAAGCCCACGCGGCGGGCATGCGGGCTTCTGCTTTACTCTCGGGTCCTCATGCCGAAGATGAAGACCCATTCAGGCGCCAAGAAGCGCTTCAAGCTGACCGCCAAGGGCAAGGTCGTGGGGCGCCACGCCGGCAAGACCCACATCCTCGAGAAGATGTCGCCCAAGCGCAAGCGTCAGCTGAACCGGCCGGCGATCCTCTCTGAGCACGACACCAAGCGCGTGAAGACGCTGCTGGGGGCCAAGCACTCATGACCCGCGTCAAGCGCTCGCTGAACGCCCGCAAGAAGCGCCGCGCGACGCTGAAGCTGGCCAAGGGCTATCGGGGCGATGCCAGTCGGCATTACCGGACCGCCAAGGAGGCGGTGCTCAAGGCCGACCAGTACCGCTATCGCGACCGCCGCAACCGCAAGCGCGACTTCCGCCGCCTATGGATCACGCGCATCAACGCCGCGGCCCGCCAGAACGGGCTGTCGTACTCGCAATTCATGCACGGACTCCAGACCGCCGGGGTCGAGCTTGACCGCAAGATCCTCGCCGACATGGCCGTCCACGACGCCGACACCTTCCGACGCTTTGCCGACCGCGCCCGAGAGGCGCTGGCGGCCGGCTGAGCGACCAGCCGAGCACTCCAGCACCGCCACCCGGGCGCCCGCTTCATCGAAGCCGGCGCCTTTTTTTATGACTGACACCACCACACCGCCCCTTTACAGATGACGATCACCAGCCCCCAGAACGAGCACCTCAAAGAGATCCGCAAGCTCAACCAGCGCCGTCGCGCCCGGGAGCAGAGCGGGCGTTTCGTGGCCGAGGGTGAGGACCTGCTCGCCGCCGCCGACGCCGCCGGCTGGACGCCGGTCGAGCGCTACTGCACCGCCGGCAGCGGTCTCCCCGGGACCGAGGTCGAGCCCAAGCTGCTGGCCGCCGCGTCAGAGCTCGGCTCCGGCACCCGGACACTGGCCGTCTACAAGGAGCGCTGGGCCCCGGCGCCCGCCGGCCCGCTGTGCGTCTATCTGCACGGTCTCCAGGACCCGGGCAATGTCGGCGCCGTCCTGCGCTCCGCCGAGGCCTTCGGCGCCGCCAGCGTCGCCATCGGCCCGGGGACGGCGGACCCGTTCGGCCCCAAGGCGGTGCGCGCCAGCATGGGTGCGGTGTTCACGATGCCGCTGGCCCGCGCAGCGACGGTGGCCGAACTGCCCGGCGAGACGGTCGCGCTCGACGGCCAGGCGGCCGTTCCCCTTGACGCCCTCGCCCTGAGCGACACGGTCACGCTGCTGATTGGGGCCGAGCGCGAGGGACTGCCGGCGGACGTGATCGCAGCCTGTGACCAGGCCGCCCGGATCCCCATCGTCAGCCACTCGCTCAACGCCGCCATGGCGGCCACGGTCGCCCTGTATGAGGCGTCTAGGATGGCGCGCGGATGAGCAGCACCGACCGGATCGCCCAGATCGAGCAGGAGGCCGTGGCGGCGATCGCCGCGGCGTCCGGCACCGCTGAGCTCGAGGAGGTCCGCGTCCGGTATCTGGGGCGCAAGGCCCAGCTGCCCAACCTCCTGCGCGGCGTCGCCGAGCTCCCGGTAGAGGAGCGGGCCGCGACCGGCAAGGCCGCGAACCAGACACGGCGGGCGCTGGAGGGCGCGATCGAATCGCGCGGCGCGGAGCTGGCGCGCGGCGAGCTCGAGCAACGGCTGGTGGCCGACCGGATCGACGTGACGCTGCCCGCCGACCCGCTGCCGGCGGTTGGGCGCCTGCACCTCATGACCCAGACCCGCCGCGAGATCGAGGACGTCTTCATCGGGCTGGGGTTCAACGTGGCCGAGGGCCCCGAGGTGGAGACCGTCTACTACAACTTCGACGCGCTCAACCATGCACAGACCCATCCGGCGCGCCTGCTCAGCGACACGTTCTACGTGAAGGGCCGCGAGGATGGGGTCGACATCTTCGACCCCCACACGCCGCTCCTACGGGTCCACACCTCGCCCATGCAGGTGCGCGTGATGCAGAGCCAGCCGCCGCCGATCTACATCATCGTGCCCGGGCGCGTCTACCGGCCCGACTCCGACGCCACCCACACGCCGCAGTTTCATCAGATCGAGGGACTGGCCGTCGACGAGGACGTGACCCTGGCCGACCTGAAGGGCACGCTGCTGGCCTTCGCTCGCGCCATCTTCGGGGACGAGCGCCAGGTGCGGCTGCGCCCGCACTTCTTCCCCTTCACCGAGCCCAGCGTCGAGGTCGACGTCTCCTGCTTCAACTGCGTGGACGGCATCACCGCTGACGGGCAGCGCTGCCCGCTGTGCAAGGGGACGGCGTGGATCGAGATCCTCGGCTCGGGCATGGTCGACCCCAACGTCCTTGCCGAGGTCGCCGACCACGGTTATGACCCCGAGAAGGTTCAGGGCTTCGCCTTCGGGATGGGGATCGAACGCATCGCCATGCTCAAGCACGGCGTCCCTGACCTGCGCCTGTTCTACGACAACGACATCCGCCTGTTGGAGCAGTTCTAGTGCGCGTCCCGCTGACCTGGCTGCGCGAGTACTGCGCCCCGGACCTGGACGTCCTCGCGCTGGCTGATCGCCTGGCCATGACCGGCACCGAGGTCGAGCGCGTCGAGCGCCACGGGGTTGCGGCGCTCGAGCACTTCGTCGTCGGCAAGGTGCTGGAGGCTGAGCGCCATCCCGACGCCGACCGGCTCAGCGTGTGCCTGGTCGACACCGGCGACGGCGAGCCCTCCCAGATCGTCTGCGGCGCGCCCAACGTCGCCGCCGGCCAGACCGTTGCGGTGGCCAGGCCGGGCTCGGTCATGCCCGACGGCACCAAGCTCAAGGTGGCCAAGCTGCGGGGCCAGGCGTCCAACGGGATGATCCTCGCCGAGGACGAGGTCGGGATCGGCACCGACCACGACGGGATCATGGTTCTCGACGAGGCGCTGGCGGCGGGGACGCCGCTGGCCTCGGTCCTGCCCATCGCCACCGACGTGCTCGTGCTCGAGGTGACCCCGAACCGGCCCGACTGCCTCGGCATCTACGGTGTCGCCCGGGAGGTGCACGCCGCCACCGGCGCGCCGCTGGCGCCCGCCCCGTGGCACGAGGACCCCGGTGATTCCGTCCCGCCCGCCCCCCCCGACGCCGCGCGGATCACCGTTGAGTGCCCTGACCTGTGCCCGCGGTTCACCGCTCGGGTGTTCGAGGAGGTGAAGATCGGGCCCTCGCCGGCGTGGCTGAAGGCCCGGCTGATGGCCGCGGGGCAGCGGCCGATCTCCAACATCGTCGACATCACCAACTACGTGATGTTGCTCACGGGCCAGCCGCTGCACGCGTTCGACCTCGATCGCATCGCCGGCGCCCAGCTCACCATCCGCCGCGCCCGTGACGGAGAGACGGTGCAGACGCTTGACGGCCAGACACGTCGCCTGGACTCAGACATGGTCCTCATCGCCGACGACGAGGGCCCGACCTCGATCGCCGGCGTGATGGGCGGGGCCCGCTCCGAGGTCGAGGGCTCCACCACGCGGGTGCTGATGGAGGTCGCCAACTGGGACGGGGCCAACATCCATCAGACGTCGCTGAAGCTCGGGCTGCGCAGCGAGGCCTCCGGACGCAACGAGAAGGGGCTGCAGCCCGAGCAGTGCATGGAGGCCCAGGCCATCGCGACCCAGCTGATGATCGAGCTGTGTGGCGCGCGGGTGCTCCCCGGCACGATCGACGTCGGCGGCGAGGGCCCGCCGCTCCAGACGGTCATGCTCCGCGATGCGCGCGTCAAGAGCCTGCTCGGCGTCGAGGTGCCGCGCGAGCGCTGCGCCGAGATCCTCACCGCGCTGGAGTTCAAGCCGAAGCTGACGCCTGACGGCCTCGACGTCGTCGTTCCCGCGTTCCGCCGCACCGACGTCACCCGCGAGGCCGACCTCATCGAGGAGGTGGCCCGGCTCGGCGCTCTGCAGGACCTGCCCGCCACGCTGCCCTCGCGCAACGGCGCCTCCGGGCGGCTCACCGACGCCCAGCGGCTGCGCCGCCGCGCCGCCGACGCCCTCACCGCCCAGGGGCTGCACGAGATCGTCGGCTGGAGCTTCGAGGGGCCCGTGCAGGTCGCGCGCCTGCGCATCGCCGACCGGCCGGTGGTGGAGCTGGAGAACCCGATGTCGACCGACCAGTCGCGGCTGCGCACGACGCTGTTGGGCTCGCTGCTGGACGTCGGCCAGCGCAACCGCTCGCGCGGGGCGAGCGCGCTGCGGCTCTTCGAGGCGGGAGCCGTGTATCTGCCCGACCCCGCCGACCCGGCCGCGCTGCCCTCCGAGCCCTATCACGTCGCCGCGCTGCTCTCCGGGCCCGTGCGCCCGGCGACGTGGCGCAGCCCCGAGCCCCGCGACGCGGACTTCTTCGCCGCCAAGGGAGTGGCGGGTGGGATGCTCGACACGCTGCACGTTCCCTGGACGGTCGAGGCCGACCCTGAGCCGGCGCCGTTCCTGCACCCCGGGCAGGCCGCCCGGATCCTCATCGCCGGGGCGCCTGCCGGATGGATCGGGCGCATCCACCCTGACGTGGCGGGAGGTTGGGATTTCGACGCCGAGGTGGCTGCCTTCGAGGTGAACCTCGACGTGGCTGCGGCGCACGTGCGCTTCACGAGCTATCAGGACCTGACGAGCTTCCCCGAGGTCCGCGAGGACCTGGCGGTGATCGTCGCCGACACCGTCACCGCGGCCCAGGTGCTCGAGGTGGTGCGCGGCGCGGGCGGCGCGCTGCTCACCGGAGCTGACGTGTTCGACGTGTACCGCGACGCTCAGACCATCGGCGCCGGCCACGTGTCGCTCGCCGTGCGCTTGCGGTTCCGCGCAGCAGACCGCACCCTCACCGACGAGGAGGTGGCCGCCCGGAGGCGCAAGATCGCCTCGGCGCTCGCGACGCAGCTCGAGGGGAGGGTGCGTGACTCCTAGCGTCGCCGTGTTCGGCGCGTCGGGGTACGCCGGTGCCTTGTGTGCCCGGCTGCTGCACGGCCACCCGTCGTTCATGCTGACGACGGTCACCTCCCGGTCTGACGTCGGGCGCCGCGTCGATGAGCTCTACCCGCACCACCGCGTGCCGATGGTGATGGAGGAGCTCGACCTCGAGCGCCATGCCGAAGTGGACGCCGCCATCGTTGCCTACCCCCACGGCGCGGCCGCCGAACTGGTGGCCGAGCTGCGCCGCCGCGAAGTCAAGGTGGTCGACCTCAGCGCCGATTTCAGGCTGCGCGATGCCGCCGTCTATGAGGAGTGGTATCGCCCGCATCCCGCGCCCGACCTGCTCGCCGAGGCCGTCTACGGGCTTCCTGAGCACTACCGCGACGAGATCGCCGGCGCCGCGTTGGTCGCCAACCCCGGCTGCTACCCGACGGCCGCCATCCTCGGGCTGGCGCCGCTGGCACGCGCGGGCGTGATCGCAGACGTCGTCATCGACGCCAAGTCGGGGGTGTCGGGCGCGGGTCGTGGCGCCACTGACGCGACGCACTTCGTGTCGGTCGACGAGAACATGAACGCCTACAGCGTCCCGCGCCACCGCCACACGCCCGAGATCGAGCAGGAGCTCGCCGTGCTCGGGGCTGAGCGCCCGATCACCTTCACCCCTCACCTGATCCCGCTCGACCAGGGCGAGCTGGTCTCCTGCTACGTCACCCCGGCCAACGGCGGCCTCGGCCACGACGACGCGAGAGCGATCTATCGCGAGGCCTACGCGGACGAGCCGTTCATTGAGGTGGTGAGCGGCCCGCCGGGAGTCCGTGCCGTGCGCGAGACAAACGTCTGCCGCATCTCCGTCCACGCGGACGAGCGCACCGGACGGATCATCGTCTTCAGCGTCATCGACAACCTGTGGAAGGGCACCGCCTCGCAGGCGGTCCAGAACCTCAACCTCATGTTCGGGCGCCCAGAGGGGGAGGGGATCGGGGTGGGGGTGGGGTGACGTGAGCTTTTTCGCCAGCCGCTGGGTCTCCTGCCCTGACCATGTCACCGAGCTCGACGGCGCTGGCCTGCCCGCCGGCTTCCGCGCCGCCGGGGTGGCCGCCGGCATCAAGGAGTCCGGCTCCCCGGACATCGGCGTGATGATCTGCGACGCGCCGGAGGCCACCAGCGCGGCGCGTTTCACCGCCTCGGGGACCCAGGCGCCGCCGGTGCTGCTGTGCCGCGAGCGCGCGCGGTTGGACGCGCTGCGCGCCGTGGTGGTCAACTCGGGCAACGCCAACGCCGCGACCGGTCGCCCGGGCTTTGAGAACGCGGCCAAGATGCAGGGCATGGGGGCGCTCGTCGCCGGGGTCAAGGAGGACCAGGTGGCCGTGTGCTCCACCGGCGTGATCGGGGTCCCGCTGCCCATGCACAACGTCACCCAGGGGATCGTCGCCGCCGCACACGGCCTGGCTGCCGATGGCGACGCAGCGTTCTCCACGGCGATCCGCACCACCGACGCCTTCGAGAAGCGCGCGCGCCTCCAGGTGACCGTGCCGTCCGGCACGGTGACGATCACGGGGCAGGCCAAGGGCGCAGGCATGATCCAGCCCGGCTTCGCCACGCTGCTGGTGTTCGTGCAGACCGACGCGAAGCTCTCGGCCGAGACCGCCGACCTCCTGCTCGGTGTGTGCGTCAAGCGATCCTTTGAACGGGTCTCGGTCGACGGCCAGCTCTCGACCAACGACACGGTGATCCTGCAGTGCAGTGGCGCCTCGGGCGTCGCCATCGGGCCCGAGACCGAGGACGAACTGCGCTTCGGCGAGGCGCTGGACGCGCTCATGCGCCAACTGGCTCTGCTCGTCGTCCATGACGGCGAGGGCGCGCGCCGCGTGGGACGCGTCGTCGTGCGCGGCGGGGACGAGCGCGCCGCGGGCGCGGTGGCCCGTGCCGTGAGCAACTCGCCGCTGGTCAAGACTGCGCTGTACGGGGGGGACGCCAACTGGGGGCGGATCATCCAGGCGATCGGTGCCGCGCTGCCCGGCACCGCGCCCCTGCCCGTGGACATCGCGATCGAGGGCGTGCAGGTGTGCGCCCGCGGCGGCGTGGTGCCCCACGATGAGCAGGCGCTCGCTGCCGCGGTGGCGCGCGACGAGGTCGAGTACGAGATCGGCCTGCCCGGCGAGGGCGTCGAGACCGAGGTGTTCTTCTCGGACCTCGGCCACGAGTACGTGACGATCAACGCGGACTACACCACCTGAGGGTGGGCGGGACTGACCATGCGCGACATCGCCACCCTGCTCGAGGCGCTCCCGTACATCAGGGAGTTCTATGGAAAGACGGTGGTGATCAAGTACGGCGGGGCGGCGATGAGCAATCCGCAGCTCAAAGAGGAGTTCGCGCGCGATGTCGTCCTGCTCAAGTACGTCGGGATGAACCCGATCGTCATCCACGGCGGGGGACCGGACATCTCCAACTACATGCGCCGCCTGAACCTGCCCGTCGAGTTCGTCGACGGCCTGCGAGTGTCGGACGCCGCAACGGTCGAGGTGGCCAAGATGGTGCTGGTCGGCAAGGTCAACAAGGACATCGTGCTCCTGCTCAACCGTCACGGCCAGCCGGCCATCGGCCTGTGCGGCGACGACGGCCTGCTCTTCCGCGCCGCGCGCCAGGCCGCCCCCTCGGGACAGGACATCGGCTTCGTCGGGCGGATCGAGCGCGTCGATGTCGAAGTCCTCAACCATGTCGCGCAGGACTACATCCCGGTCGTGGCCTCCGTCGGCGCCGATCGCGAGGGCAACTCCTACAACATCAACGCCGACGAGGCGGCCGGCGCGGTGGCGCGGGCGCTACGCGCCTACAAGATCATGTTCCTGACCGATGTCGCGGGCTGGCTGCGCGACCCCCAGGACCCCGCCAGCGTTATCTCCGAGATCGGCGCCGACGAAGTCCAAGCGGCCCTGCCCACGGTCGCGGGCGGGATGCGGCCCAAGCTGGCCGCGTGCCTGGAAGCCATCAACGGTGGCGTCTCCTACGCCCACATCGTCGACGGGCGGGTGCCGCACTCGCTCCTGCTTGAGCTGTTCACCGACGCCGGCCAGGGGACCAAGATCGGACCCGCGACGTGACCCTCTACACCGCGATATCGTGCCGCGATATCGTGCCGCGACCATGACCTCGCTCCAAGAGCTCCAGGACCTCGAGCGGCGCTACGCGATCGGCACCTATACGCGCGCCCCCGTGCAGTTCGTGCGCGGCGCCGGCGTGCGTCTGTGGGACTCCGAGGGCAACGAGTACCTCGACTTCCTGGCCGGCATCTCGGTGCTCAACGTCGGCCACTGCCACCCGCGCGTGGTGGCCGCGGTGCGCGACCAGGCGGGACTGCTCACCCACGCCACCAACCTCTTCTACACCGCTCCCGCGATGCGGCTGTCACAGGCGCTGTCGGACAGCTCGCTCGGCGGCAAGGTGTTTCTGTGCAACTCGGGCGCCGAGGCCAATGAGGCGGCGATCAAGCTGGCGCGCCGCGCCCGGCCGGGCGGCAAGATCCTGGTACTCCAGCAGGCCTTCCATGGCCGCACCTACGGTGCCCTCTCGGCCACGCCGCAGGAGTCAAAGCAGGCACCGTTCGCCCCGCTGGTGCCAGGGTTCGAGGTGCTGCCCAAGGACCCGGCGACGCTCTCGGCCGCCGTCGACGAGGACACCGCGGCTGTGTTGCTCGAGCCCATCCAGGGCGAAACCGGCATCCACCCGCTCTCCGACGAGCTCCTGCTCGCAGCGCGGGAGGCCTGTGACCGCACCGGCGCGGCACTCATCTTCGACGAGATCCAGACCGGGATGGGGCGGACGGGGACCCTGTGGGCCTACGAGCAGAGCCCGGTGGTGCCCGACGCCATGACCAGCGCCAAGGCCCTGGGCGGCGGGCTGCCCATCGGGGCGCTCATCACCGGGCCGCGGCTGGCCGACGTACTGCAGCCCGGTGATCACGGCTCGACCTTCGCCGGCGGCCCGCTGGTGGCGTCGGCGGCCCTGGAGGCGGTGCAGATCTGCGCCGATCCGGGGCTGCTGGAGAACGTGCGCGCGCTCGGGGAGCGGCTGTCGGCTCGTCTGGCTGAGCTCCCCGCGATCGCCAGCGTGCGGGGCCGCGGGCTCATGGTCGGGGTCGACCTGCACGACGGGGTCTCAGCGACCGACCTGGCCCAGCGCGCCCTGCTCGAGCAGCGGCTTGTCGTCAACGCCACCGGGCCGGCCACGATCCGCTTCGAGCCCCCGCTGATCGTCACCGAGGCCGAGATCGATGAGGCCGCGGCGCGTCTGGGAGCGCTGATGTGATGAGCACCACCGTGGTCAAGGCCAAGGTCGATGTGCCGCTGGCCTACGACCAGCGCGCCGATGTGGCGGCGAGCGCTGTCCTGCGGCGGCTCCTCGGCGTGATCGGGGAGAACACCGAGGGCGCGATCAGCGGGCAGGATCCCGAGCACCTGCACCAGCTCCGCATCGCGGTGCGGCGCTCACGCACCGTCCA
The DNA here is from genome assembly GCA_036490435.1 of Solirubrobacteraceae bacterium. Classification (GTDB taxonomy): domain Bacteria; phylum Actinomycetota; class Thermoleophilia; order Solirubrobacterales; family Solirubrobacteraceae; genus Palsa-465. The sequence goes on along the minus strand of DASXDW010000069.1, from coordinate 91,508 downwards.
GCGCCAGCTCAAAGCGGTCTTCCCGCCCACCGAGCTGCCCGGTTTCCGCTCCGAGTTCCGCTGGCTGCAGCAGGCCACCGGGCCCGCGCGCGACCTGGATGTCTATCTCGAGGACCTCGACTCCCTGCGCGACATGCTGCCCGTGACGATGCGCGGCGACCTGGACCCGTTGGTCCCGGTGCTCGCCCACAGCCGGCTGGTGGCTCGCGCCGACATGACCCGTGCCCTGCGCTCGCTGCGCGCCGCCAACCTGTTCGAGGACTGGGACCGGCTGCTCGAGACCATGGTGGAGCGGTCCGCTCACGACCGGCCGGGCGCCGATCACCCCATCGGACCCGTCGCGGGCAAGCGGATCCGCAAGGTCTACAAGCGGGTCTTGGGCATGGGGCGCGCGATCGAGCCCTCCAGCCCCGCCGAGGACTACCACGAGCTGCGCAAGAAGGGCAAGGAGCTGCGCTATCTCCTCGAGCTGTTCGGGGTCAAGCTGTTCGACGAGGCGGCGGTGACACCGTTCGTCAAATCCCTCAAGGGCCTCCAGGACCTGCTGGGGCGCCATCAGGACCGCGAGGTGCAGATCGCGATGCTGCGCTCCAGCGCCGAGGAGGTGGCCACACTGCCCGGCGGCGGCCCCGCGTGCATGGCCATGGGCACGCTGGTGGACCGCCTGCGCGTCGACGAGCAGGCCGCCCGCGACGAGTTCGCCGAGCGCTTCGCCGAGCTGTCCTCCACATTCCAGCGGACACTGGTTCGCGAGACTTTTCGGTGATTGATCGTATTCCTGTCCAAGCGGGGACTTGCGGTGACCACGGCAAGGTGATAGGCCAGTTAGTGTTTAAACGTCGGCAGGTCGTCTTGGCCGCGTTCGAGACGGTGCCTTGCGTCTCATGACAGCGAGAGGACAATCCCACATATGAGCAGCGATGACGGGGCGGAAGGAGTCCGCCCGAATGGGGCCGCGACTCTGACGCAGGCAGATCTCGCCGACCTGTTGAGCGCGCTGCGCGCGGCGCACGATGGGGACTTCTCACAGCGCCTGAAGACCGAGCGCACCGGCGCGGCGGCCGAGGTGGCGCAGGCGCTCAACGCCCTGCTCGAGCGCAACGACCAGATGTCGCGCGAGTTGGTGCGCGTGGGCAAGATCATCGGCCGCGAGGGCCGCATGACCGAGCGGGCCGGTCTCGCGGGCGCCGGCGGCGCGTGGGCCACCGGGGTGGACGCCCTCAACGCTCTTATCGACGACCTCGTGCGCCCCACCACCGAGGTGGCCCGTGTCATCGGCGCCGTCGCCGACGGCGACCTCTCGCAGAAGATGGCCCTGAAGATCGGCGGCCAGCCGGTCAAGGGCGAGTTCCTCAACATCGGCACCACCGTCAACACGATGGTCGACCAGCTCTCGGCATTCGCCGACGAGGTGACGCGCGTCGCGCGCGAGGTGGGGACCGAGGGCAAGCTGGGTGGTCAGGCCGAGGTGCAGGGCGTGTCGGGCACATGGAAGGACCTGACCGAGTCGGTCAACGCCATGGCCAACAACCTCACCGCGCAGGTGCGCAACATCGCTCAGGTGACCACCGCGGTGGCCCAGGGTGATCTCGGTCAGAAGATCACGGTGGACGTCAAGGGCGAGATCCTCGAGCTCAAGAACACCATCAACACCATGGTGGACCAGCTCTCCTCGTTCGCCGACGAGGTGACGCGCGTGGCCCGCGAGGTGGGGACAGAGGGCGTGCTGGGCGGCCAGGCCGTGGTGCCGGGGGTGGCGGGCACATGGAAGGACCTCACCGAGTCGGTGAACTTCATGGCCAACAACCTGACCGATCAGGTGCGCAATATCGCGCAGGTGACCACGGCGGTGGCGCAGGGTGACCTCTCGCAGAAGATCACGGTGGAGGCCAAGGGTGAGGTGGCGGCGCTGGCCGACACGATCAACTCGATGACCGACACGCTGCGTGTCTTCGCTGAGCAGGTGACCAGCGTGGCCCGCGAGGTCGGGACCGAGGGCAAGCTGGGCGGCCAGGCCGACGTGCCGGGGGTGGCAGGGACATGGAAGGACCTCACCGAGGGCGTGAACGGCATGGCCAACAACCTCACCGGCCAGGTGCGCAACATCGCGCAGGTGACCACCGCGGTGGCGCAGGGCGACCTCACCCAGAAGATCACGGTGGACGTCAAGGGCGAGATCCTCGAGCTCAAGAACACCATCAACACCATGGTGGACCAGTTGTCTTCCTTCGCCGACGAGGTGACGCGTGTGGCGCGCGAGGTGGGGACCGAGGGCAAGCTGGGTGGCCAGGCCGAGGTGCAGGGGGTGTCGGGGACGTGGCGCGGCCTCACCGAGTCGGTGAACGGCATGGGCAACAACCTCACCGATCAGGTGCGCAACATCGCCCAGGTGACGACCGCGGTGGCGCAGGGCGACCTGTCACAGAAGATCACCGCCGACGCCAAGGGCGAGATCCTCGAGCTCAAGAACACCATCAACACCATGGTCGACCAGCTGCGCTCGTTCGCGGCCGAGGTGACGCGCGTGGCGCGTGAGGTGGGCACCGAGGGCAAGCTGGGTGGCCAGGCCGAGGTGGAGGACGTCTCGGGAACGTGGCGCGGGCTGACCGAGAACGTGAACCTGATGGCGGCCAACCTGACCGATCAGGTCCGCAACATCGCCCAGGTGACCACCGCGGTGGCCCAGGGCGACCTGTCGAAGAAAATCACCGTGGAGGCCAAGGGCGAGGTCGCGGCGCTGGCCGACACCATCAACACGATGGTGGAGCAGTTGCGCTCGTTCGCGGCCGAGGTGACGCGCGTGGCGCGTGAGGTGGGCACCGAGGGCAAGCTGGGTGGCCAGGCCGAGGTGCAGGGCGTGTCGGGAACGTGGCGCGGGCTGACCGAGAACGTGAACCTGATGGCGGCCAACCTGACCGATCAGGTCCGCAACATCGCCCAGGTGACCACCGCGGTGGCCCAGGGCGACCTGTCACAGAAGATCACCGCCGATGCCAAGGGCGAGATCCTCGAGCTCAAGAACACGATCAACACCATGGTCGACCAGCTCTCGTCGTTCGCCGACGAGGTGACGCGCGTGGCGCGCGAGGTGGGCACCGAGGGAAAGCTGGGCGGTCAGGCCGAGGTGGAGGATGTCTCGGGAACCTGGCGGCGGCTGACTGAGAACGTCAACCAGCTGGCCGGGAACCTCACCACTCAGGTGCGCGCCATCGCCGAGGTCTCCACGGCGGTGACCCAGGGCGACCTCACCCGTTCGATCACCGTCGAGGCACAGGGCGAGGTGGCCGAGCTCAAGGACAACATCAACCAGATGATCGCCAACCTGCGCGACACCACCACGCGCAACCAGGAGCAGGACTGGCTGAAGACCAACCTGGCGCGCGTCTCGGGCCTCATGCAGGGCCAGCGCGTGCTGGCCACGGTGACGCAGCTGATCATGTCCGAGCTCACCCCAACGGTCACCGCCCAGCACGGCGCCTTCTTCCTTACTGAGTCAGACGCCGAGGGCCAGCCGCGCGAGCTGCGGCTCATCGCCAGCTACGGTTACACGCGCCGTAGCGAGGTCTCTGACCGCTTCGCCCTGGGCGACTCCCTCGTGGGCCAGGCGGCGCTCGAGCGCAAGACGATCGAGATCGCCGAGCCGCCCGACAACTACATCCGCGTGAGCTCTGGGCTGGGCCAGTCGATCCCGGCCAGCATCGTGATCATGCCGATCCTCTTCGAGGACCAGGTGCTGGGCGTCATCGAACTCGCCTGGCTGCGCTCCCCCTCGACGATTCATCGCACCTTCCTGGAGCAGCTGATGGAGACCCTGGGGGTGGTGCTCAACACGATCATCGCCAACATGCGCACCGAGGAGCTGCTGCAGCAATCCCAGTCGCTCAACTCCGAGCTCGAGCAGCAGGCCCAGTTGCTGGAGGAGCGTAACCTCGACATCGAGGGCAAGAACCGCGAGATCGAACTGGCGCGCCTGGGCCTGGAGGAGAAGGCGTCCCAGCTGGCGCTGTCGAGCCGCTACAAGTCCGAGTTCCTGGCCAACATGAGCCACGAGCTGCGCACGCCCCTCAACAGCCTGCTCATCCTGTCCAAGCTCCTGCTCGACAATGAGGCGGGCAACCTCACCGAGAAGCAGCTGGACTTCGCGCGGACGATCCGCGCCGCGGGGTCGGACCTTCTCGAGCTCATCAACGACATCCTGGACCTGTCGAAGATCGAGGCGGGCAAGATGGACCTGCTCTTCGACGCGATCCCGGTGACCGGGATCTGCTCCTACGTGCAGCGCACCTTCGAGCCGGTGGCCGCCGACCAGGGGCTCACGCTCGACGTGGTGCTCGACGACGACGTGCCGGCGGCCATCGTCACCGACGAGCAGCGCCTCCAGCAGATCCTGCGCAACCTGCTCTCCAACGCGTTCAAGTTCACCGCCGAGGGCGGGGTCACCCTGCGCATCGAGCGCGCCGGTGAGGACGTGGTCACGTTCAGCGTGATCGACACCGGGATCGGCATCGCTGCGGACAAGCTGGCGGTCATCTTCGAGGCCTTCCAGCAAGCCGACGGCACCACCAGCCGGACCTACGGCGGCACCGGCCTGGGGCTCTCGATCAGCCGTGAGCTGGCCCGCGCGCTCGGCGGCGAGATCAGCGTGCAGAGCACCGTAGACACCGGCAGCATCTTCACATTGAGCCTGCGCCTGGATGCCGCCCCCGACGGGACGGTCGTCTCGCCGGAGTCCTCGCTGCCGGCGGGCACGCCGCTCAACGGTATGTCGTCGGCCTCGGCCCCTGCGGCCGTGCCTGCGCCCGCCCGTGTCAGTGGCGATCCGGTTCGCGACGACGGCGAGGGCGGCACGCGGCGCGCCCCCCGGCCCACCACGCCGACGCGCCGTCTGCTGGTGCTCGACCGCGGCGGCCTGGCGCTGCACGCCATTCGTGGTCTGGTGGGCCGCGATCACGGGGTCGAGCTCACCAGCACACAGGAGATCGAGGAGGCGCTGGCCGTGATCGACGCGGCCCTCCCGGACTGCCTGGTCATCGGCTCGCGGCTGTCCAAGACCTCGGTGTTCGCGTTGCTGGACGAGTTGCGCGGGCGCGATCAGATCAAGCGGCTGCCGGTCATCCTGCGCCTGGACCGGCGTGTGACCGAGCGCGACCGCGGCCGCCTGCGCCGCTATGAGCCGGCGCTGCTGCCCCGCGTGGCCGACTCCGATGAGGCGCTCGCCGCGGAGGCCGCGCTCATCCTGCACCCTGCCAGCGGGCCGGCGGTGGCCGGCCCCGACGAGGACGCGGAGTCCGGCGGCAGCGCGGCGGCGGCGAGGATGCAGGGACGGATCCTGCTTGTCGACGACGACGTGCGCAACCTGTTCGCCCTGGCCAGCCTGCTCGAGGATCGCGGCCTGGACGTCGTCTTCTCCGAGACCGGCCATGAGGCGCTGGAGATCCTCTCCACCGACGCGCGGATCGACCTCGTCCTGATGGACATCATGATGCCCCAGATGGATGGCTATGAGACGATCCGGGCCGCGCGGGCCATGCCGACGCTGCGCACGCTCCCGATCATCGCGGTGACCGCCAAGGCGATGCAGGGGGACCGGGAGAAGAGCATCGCCGCCGGCGCCTCGGACTACATCACCAAGCCGGTCGACCCTGACAAGCTCATCTCCCTCGTCAATGGATGGCTCTGTGTCTGACGTCAGATCGTCCCGGCGCGCCCGCGAGTGGAGCGCGTGAACACCGACCCGAGTCTTCAATCGCCCATGCAGACGGCACCTGACCCCGATCGCCAGCCCGTCTTCGCCCCGCCCGCGGTGCCCGACCTGCCAGTGGAGGAGCGCCCGGTCGGCATCCTGCTGGTCGACGACCACAAGGAGAACCTGTCGGCGCTCAAGGCGGTCCTCGAGCCCCTGGGCGAGCGGCTGGTCACCGCCGAGTCGGGCGAGCAGGCGCTGCGCGCGCTGCTGCGGGAGGACATCGCCGTCATCCTGCTCGACGTGCGGATGGCCGGCCTCGACGGCCTACAGACCGCACGCATCATCCGTGCTCGGCCCCGGACGCGCCACATCCCGATCATCTTCCTCACCGCCCAGGTCTCGGAGGTGGAGGAGATCGCCCTGGCCTACGCCTCGGGCGGCGTGGATTACGTGATCAAGCCGTTTGAGCCCGAGATCCTGCGCGCCAAGGTGTCGGTGTTCGTGGAGCTCAGTCGCGAGCGCTCAGAGCGGGTGCGCCAGTCGCGCGCCCGCGCCGAGGCCGAGGCGGTTGCGCGCACCGTGCGCACGCTCCAGATCCTGTCTGACGCGGCGCTCGCCCACCTGGAGATGGGCGGGCTGACCGCCGAGCTGGTCGAGCGCACCGCCACGCTGTTCCAGGCCGACTCCGCCTGCCTGTTGCTGCGCGACGAGAACGCACCGGGGCTCGGCGTCCACGCCGCTCGCGGGGTGCTCCCGGTGGCGCCTGAGCACGGGGTGACGCTCGGCGAGGGGACGTTTGGACGCCTTGCCGTCGAGCGCGAGGCGGCGCTACTGGTGGGGGAGGAGCTCCCGCCGCTCGACGCCGCTCCCGCGGGGGAGGGCGATGAGGACGTCAGGTCGATCGCGAGCCTGATGCTGGTGCCGCTCGTCGCCTCCGACGAGCTGCTGGGCCTGATCGTGCTCGGCGCGACCTCGGAGGACCGTTTTGGCCCTGGGGACCTCGAGCTGCTCACGCTCGCTGCCGACCGGATGGCGATCGCCATCGACCACGTCCAGCGGTTCGCCCAGGGCCGACAGCTGGTGGAGACCCTCCAGCGCAGCCTGCTTCCGGACCGCCTTCCGCATCACCCGCGGCTGGAGCTGGCGGCGCGCTACCTGCCCAGCGGCCTGGCGCCCCAGATCGGCGGCGACTGGTACGACGCGCTCGAGCTCGACCGTGACCGCACCGCAGTGATGATCGGCGATGTCGTCGGTCATGGCGTCCGGGCCGCGACGACCATGAGCGAGCTGCGCAACGCGCTGCGCGCCTTCGCCGTCGAGGGCCATGGCCCGGGCGCGGCGCTCCAGCAGCTCGACCGCGTCGTGCACGCCACGTACGGGCCCGGCATGATCGCCACCGTCCTCTTCTTGATCATCGACGCGTCCAAGGGCACGGTGTCGATCTCGCGCGCCGGCCACCCGCCGCCCGCGCTGCGCTCCGCCGGCGGCGAGATCCGCTTCTTGGAGACCGGAGGCACGCTGCCGCTGGGGATCGACGACCGCGTCAAGGCCGACGAGGCCGAATACGCGGTCAACCCCGGGGACACGCTGCTGCTGTTCACCGACGGCCTCGTCGAGCGCCGCCGCGAGTCGATCAACACCGGCTTTGATCGCCTGCGCGACGCCTTCATCAGTGCACCGGCCGGCGTCGAAGAGCTGTGTGACTACATCCTGGAACGCACCGTGACCGAGCAAGCCAGCCATGACGACATCGCCGTGCTCGCCGTGCGCGTCCTGGGGCCGCCTCTGGGCGCGCTACAGCTCACGCTGCCGGCCAAGGCCGCCTCGGTTCCCCTGGTGCGCCACCGCCTCCGCGTGTGGCTCAACGAGAACGTGCCCGAGTTCGACGCCGTTGCACGCTGCGACCTCGAGGTGGCGTGGTCGGAGGCGTGTACAAACGTCATCCGCCACGCGTATGGTCCAGGCGATGCGGTGTTCCAGGCCAGCGCGGCGCGCGAAGGCGACGCCGTCTCCCTCCAGGTTCGCGACACCGGCCAGTGGCGCCCTCCGCGCGGCCAGCACGGTGGCCGGGGGATCGCCTTGATGCGCGAGTTGTGCGACGAGGTCCGGGTGGACCGCCGCTCCGAGGGCACGACGGTGATCATGCGACGCAACTTCGACACGTCCACGGTGGGCGCGGGATCGGGGAGCTGATGACGGGCGCTTCGGGTGACGAGCCGTCGGCCTCCACGGGCGCTGAGCCGGCCGGTCCGGTCGGCGACCTGGCCCATGCCGATATCCAGGACCACGACGGCGTCCCCGTGGCCGTGATCAGCGGCGAGGTCGACATCTCCAACGTCGACGACATCACCCGCCGGCTGATGGCCCTGCCCAACTTCGCCCCGGGCCTCGTGGTCGACCTCCGCCAGGTCGACTACATGGACTCGACCGGGATCTCCCTCCTGCACGACTTGGCAGGGCGCCTGCGCGAGCGCTCGCAGCAACTGATCGTGGTCTGCCCGCCGGGGTCCCCGCCGCGGCGGGTGCTCGAGCTCACCGGCCTGATCACCCGGACCACGGTCGTGGATGATCTGGCGCCCGCGGTGCAGGCGATGCGGCACGTGGCGCAGGACCTGCCGTCGTCGGGCTGAGCTGCACGCCGGCTCACAGCCCCGCGTCTCGGCGGATCCCCGACGCGGCTGCGGATCGCGGCGAGGCGGGCCTCACGGGGCCCCGCGCCACGGAGTCCAGTGCGAGATCTTTATGCGATCCGCATAAAGATCACGCACATCGGGTCCGCCGGCGGCGTCCGGGGGCGTCCGGGGGCGCCGTCAGCGCTGCAAGGCTTTGATTGCGACGCGCACCCCTGAGGTAGCATCGAGCTCATATGGGTTACAAAGTTCTTGGCTTTGCTGTCTGGCAGGGCACCAAGTGGTACCTGGGCCGTCGCGTGATCGGCGTGAAGGGCAAGCTCGCGGTCGCGGGTGTGGGCATGTTGGTGCTGGCCGGCGTGGCCGCCGCAGGCCGCCAAGCGGCCTCACATCAATAGCGCGTAAGTTTGCGCAGCTTTATGGAGGGACTTCTCGCGTGCCCGACGAAAGGACGCACGCGAGGACGCCCCGACGGATTTGCGGGCGGCCTGCTCCGGCATGACTGACTCACGCTCCGCTGACATCCCCATCGCCATCGACCGCGTGGACTGCAGGCGCCGCGACCGCGATGGAGTGGACCTACGGCTGACCGGGCGTTGGCTGAACGGCGCCGAGCAGACCGGCACCGATCCCCTGCTCGTCGTGCAGGTGCAGGGTCGCCGTCACCGGTTCGCCGCCGAGCGCGACAGCCACCCACTCCCAGCCGGCGCGTGGGAGGCCACGTTCCGCATCCCGCCATGGGCTCAGCCGCGCCATGAGGGCCAGGCCGCGCTGTGGGTCGGGACCTCGGTGGTGCCGGTCCCGGTGCCCGGTGCCTCCGGCGATGGATCCCACGCCCATCACCACCTGCCTCCGCCACCGACGCTGAGCGAGGTCGGTGCCGGGCCGGGAGATGTCGGGACGCCGCCGGCGCTCAGCGAGGCTCGTGGCTGGCCGCTGGACGTGGCGCCCCCACCCGCCGATGCCGACCCCAGCCGCCTGGCCCAGAGCCCCGATCCCGCGGTGGACGCCGGACGCACCGGGCCGCTGGCCGAGCTCCTGTTCAAGGAGAGCGTCTCCGCCCTGCACGCCGAGCTCGAGCAGCGTTCCGCTGAGGTGGCCCGCCTGCAGGGATCGCTGGCCGACGCCGTGTCCGAGTTGGAGGCCAGGACCTCCCGCCAGGCAGCGCTGGAGTCCGCGCACACTGACTTGCGCGCCGAATTGCAGGACCTGATGAGCGCGGTGACCGTCCAACGCGACACGTACGAGCGCCGGCTGTCTGAGGCCGAGGACCGCGCGGCCGTCGCGGAGGCGGAGCGCGACCGGGTCCGCGGCGAGCTCGAGGCCGAGCGTGCCCGCATCGCCGCCCAGTTCGCCGACCTGAACGCCGCGCGTGATGCCGGCGCTGCCGAGGCCGCCGACCTGCGCGATCGGCTCGGCGCGGCCGCCTCCGGCCGTCAGCACCACGCGGCCGAGCTCTCCGCGCTGCGCGACCAACTCGCCGCCGCCCAGGTGTCGCGTGACGCCGCCGCCGGCGAGGTGGCCGGCCTGCGCGCCGAGCTCGAGCGTCTGGGCTCGGAGCTGGCGATCACCCGCGAGCACCAGTCGGCGCAGGGCGCCGATCTTGGCGAGGCACAGCGGCTGCTGGCCGAGGCACGGAGCCTCAGCGAGCAACTGCGATCGCAAAGCCCGCACTGAGCGGGATTACGGGCGCTCGGGACTGCCGTCCGTCCGCCGCGGGACGTACCGTCGCGCAGGATGAGCGAGTTACCGGGGACATCGGCGGTATCGATCGAGGCGGTCGAGTGGGCGGCCGAGAGCGGGGGGAACCTCACGGTCCGCATCACCGGCCGGTGGCGCCGACGACGGCCGGTGAGCAGCGGACAGCCGACGCTGGTCATCGAGGCCGAGGGGCGACGCCATCGCTACCCCGCGATGCCCGAGCCGCCGAGCCTGGGCGGCACCGGGCCGGGCATATGGCGGTTGACCTTCACCATCCCGGGCTGGATGGCGCCCGAACTGGGGCGGACATGGCTGCAGTTCGGCACGGTGATCGTGCCGCTGCCCGTCGCGGTCCCGGCACAGCCCGCGCCGTCAGTGAACCGTCCGCCGCCGCCGCCTCCGGCACCGGAAGACGACCCGGATGTGCCCGAGGAGCCGCCGGATTTTGAGAGGACCCGCGGCGTCGCCGAGCTGACGCAGCGGGTGGGCGCGCTGGAGGACGAGTTGCGGGACGCACGCTCCGTGCGCGACGAGCTCGCCGCGTCTCTGGAGGAGCGCGAGCGCAAGCGCCGGATTGCCGAGCAGCGGGCCCACGCCGAGCATGCCCTGCGGCGTGACCTCGCCCGGCAGCTGTCCGCGAATGCGGATGAGGCCGAGCGTGCCCGTCAGGCGATGGGCGACCTGGCCGCAGCCGAGGAGCGGATCCGGAGCCTCGAGCAGGAGCTTCGCCGGGCCCGGCGCCGCAGCGACGAGGCCGAGCAGGTTGCGGCGGCGGCCACGGCGGCCCGGCAGCGCGCCGAGCGCGAGCGCGAACTGGCCGAGCAGACGCTTCAGCGACGGGCCGAGGCCGGGTCTGGCGAGACGGCGCGCCTGCGCATCGAGCACGAGCTGTGCGGGCGGCGGGCTGGGCAGGCGGTTCGGATCCCCGCCGAGCCGGCCGCCGCCGGGCGGGTCCTCGCCGGGCGGGTCCTCGCCGGGCGGGTCCCCGCCGGGCGGGCCGGCGCCGGGCGGGCCGCCGCCGCGCCTTCCGACGTGGCGCCAGCGATCGTGAGCCGCGTCGCCGACACGATCGCGCCGCCACCTTCACCGAGCCCGCTGCCGCGTGTGCCGCCGCGGCCGCCCGCGCCCACCCCAGTGCCCGTGCCGGCCCAGTCTGTTGCCGGAGCGTCGCCGGACGTGGTGGCCGCCCTGCGCGCGGAGCTTGAGTCTCGCGCCCGCGCCGATGCCGCTCTGCGCGCGCGGCTGATCGACGCCGAGTCCCGGCTGGCCGCGCGGGTCGTCCTCGAACGCCGTACGAGCGCCGCTCTCGCCGAGCTTCGCACAGAGCTGAACGCGCTGGGCGATGCGCTGGCGCAGGAGCGCACGCTGCGTGCCGCTGCCGAGGGGCGTGCGGCTGAACTCGAGCGCGAGCTGCGAGAGCAGCGGATCGTGTCGCTCGGCGCGTACGAGGCGATCAGCGAGCTGCGCGCGGCACTGGCCCGGCTCGCCACGCCCGCGGCTGGGGCCACGCCTGAGCCCGAAGAAGCACCCTCGGTTCAGCCCGAACCGGCCGCCGCGCTGCCCGCACCCCCGGAGCCGCCCGCGCCGTCCACGGCTGCGCCGCCCCCCACGCCGCCTGCGGAGGCCCCGGCGCCGCCCCTCGCGCCGCCTGCGCAGGCCCCCGCGCCGCCCGCCACCGCGGTCGAGCCGGCGCGCCTGAACGATGCGCTCACCCGCCTGCGCGAGACGATCGCCCCCCAGGACGCGCCTCCGGCCGCCTCGACCGCGATCGTCCGCTCCCCGTCGATGCACGCGGCGCTCACGCGCCCGTCACTGGAGAGGGCGTTTCGCACGATGGCGCGCACCGATCCCGAGGCCGCCGGCCGGCTCCTGCTCGATCTGCTGCCATTGCAGCGCGTCGTGTATCCCCACGCGGTCGCCTATGACCTCGTGCTCGCGCCCGACCGCTGTGTGTGGGTGTCGGTTCCCAATGGCCATCCCACCATCGAGGTTCAGACCTCCCCGCGGCCCCGCCATGAGGTCGACTTCCAGGTCGTCGGCGAGCCGGCGCGGATCGCCCGGCTCCTGACCGCGAGCCGGCTGCGGCGGTTCCTGCGGCGGGGAACCGCGCGCGTGCGGGGACGCCGTGAGGGCCTGGCTGCCCTGTCCTCGCTGCTGGGGGCCCCGCTGGATCTGGGGGCGCTGCATCGCGCCGGCGTGCGGCCCGACCCCGTCATCGCGTTCGGACTGCTCGCTGCGATGATCGACCCGGCGTGGACCGCGACTGAGCGGTTCACCGTGGCCCATGCCTCGCCGGGCGCCAGCCGGACGTACCTCATCGTGGACGAGGGCCGGCCGCTCACGGCCACGCGCATCGCTCCCGAGGGCGGGCCCAGCACCACGATGCACTGCGCGACCGACGACCTGCTCGCGGCTCTGGCCGGCGAGCCGGTCCCCGGGGTGCGGGTGGACGGAGACGTGGGCGCCTACCTCTCGCTGCGCAAATGGATCAAACGCGCACAGAGCGAGTAAAACGCGCCCGCTGCCACCGCGCCGCAGCCGCTCCGTCTGGCTCGGCTTCTAAGGTAGGAATCGCCGTCTGATGACCCCCGCCTGCGCCCATCTCCACGTTCACTCTGAGTACTCGCTGCTCGACGGGGCGTGCAAGATCGAGGCGCTCGCGGCGCGCGCCGCGGAGTTCGGGCAGCCGGCCCTGGGCCTGACCGATCACGGCGTCATGAACGGCTCGGTCGAGCTGTTCAGCGCGTGCCGCAAGCAGCAGATCAAGCCCATCATCGGCTGCGAGGTCTACATCGTCGACGATCACACCCGGCGCGCGCCAGGGCGGCTCGAGCGCTTCCACCTCACCCTGCTCGCCGCCAACCCCGTTGGCTACCGCAACCTGGTCAAGCTCTCCTCGCGGGGCTTTCTGGAGGGCTACCAGCGCGGCAAGCCGTCGGTGGACATGGCCCAGTTGGCCGAGCACGGCGAGGGGCTGATCGCGCTATCGGGCTGCCTGCAGTCGCGCTTTTGCCAGCACCTCATCGAGGATCGGCCTGACCTGGCCCGCGCCCACGCGTCGGAGCTGATGACCGCGGTCGGCGGCGACAACGTGTACTTCGAGGTGCAGAAGAACGGGCTGCCCATCCAGGACAAGTGCAACGAGGAGATCGTGCGCATCGCCCGCGAGCTCGGGCGTCCGATCGTCGGCACGGGCGACGTGCACTACCTGCGCCGCGAGGACTACCACCACCACGCCGCGCTGCTGTGCGTGCAGACCAAGTCGACGCTCAGCCAGCCCAAGATCACCTTCGACACCAACGAGTTCTACCTGCGCTCCAGCCAGGAGATGGTTGAGGCCTTCGCCGAATGGCCGGAGGCAATCGCCAGCACCGTGGAGATCGCCGAGCGCTGCGAGGTGGAGATCGAGCTCGGACGCCAGCTCATCCCGAGCTACGAGACGCCCGACGCCAGCAACGAGTCCGAGTACCTGCGCCGGCTCGTCGACGAGGGCCTGCGTCATCGCTACGGCGATCCGGTGCCGGCCGAGGCCCGTGAGCGCGCCGAGTACGAACTGGGCGTCATCGATCGGATGGGCTTCAACGCGTACTTCCTCATCGTCTGGGACTTCGTCAAGTACGCCAAGGACGCGGGGATCGCGGTGGGGCCGGGCCGCGGGTCCGCGGCGGGGTCGATCGTCGCCTACTGCCTGCAGATCACCGATCTCGATCCGCTGCGCTACGACCTGCTCTTCGAGCGCTTCCTCAATCCCGAGCGCGTGTCGATGCCCGACATCGACATGGATTTCTCCGTGCGCGGCCGTGAGCGCGTGATCCGCTACGTGACCGAGAAGTACGGCAAGGAGGCCGTCGCGCAGATCATCACCTTCGGCAAGATGTTCCCGCGGGCCGCCACGCGCGACGCCGCCCGCGTGCTGGGCCACGAGTACGCGATCGGCGACCGGTTGGCCAAGCTCATCCCCGATCCGCAGCAGGGGCGGCCGCCCAGCTTCGAGGAGTGCCTCGCCGCGGGGCAGCCGCTGCGTGCCGAGATCGACCGCGACGGCACCGCCAAGCAGATCGTCGACGTCGCCCGGGGCCTGGAGGGGATCGTCCGCAACTCCTCGATCCACGCGGCCGCAGTCGTCATCTCCGACCGGGACCTGACTGACATCCTGCCCCTGCAGATCGCCGACGCGGGCTCTGACGAGAACGGCGAGCGCGTGTTCCGCACGGTCACGCAGTTCTCGATGAAGCCGGTCGAGCAGATCGGCCTGCTGAAGATGGACTTCCTCGGCCTGCGCAACCTCGACGTCATCGAGGACGCCCTCGACATCGTCGAGCGCTCCGCCGGCGAGCGTCCCAACATGGAGACTCTGCCCCTCGACGACGGCAGGACCTACGAGATGCTGGCCGCTGGTGATTCGGTCGGGGTGTTCCAGTTCGAGTCCGAGGGCATGCGCGAGGCGCTCAAGAAGGTCCGCCCGACCGAGTTCGAGGACCTGATCGCGCTCGGCGCGCTCTACCGGCCCGGTGCCATGGACCAGATCCCCACGTACGCGCGGGGCAAGCGCGACCCGGAGTCGATCCAGTACGCCGACGATCGTCTGCGCCCGATCCTCGAGGACACGAAGGGCGTGATCCTCTATCAGGAGCAGGCCATGCTCATCTCCAAGGAGCTCGCCGGGTTCAGCGGAGCGCGCGCCGACGACCTGCGCAAGGCGATCGGCAAGAAGAACCGCGAGGCGATGGCGAAGCTCAAGCCGGAGTTCTTCGAGGGCTGCCGTGGCACCGGGACCGGCGAGTCGGTGATCGAGATGCTGTGGGCGACGAACGAGCGGTCGGCCGACTACTCCTTCAACAAGTCCCACGCCGCCTGCTACGCGCTCATCTCCTACCGCACCGCGTGGCTGAAAGCCAACTACCCGGCCGAGTACATGGCCGCGCTGATCTCCTCGGTGATGGACACCAAGGACAAGGTCCCGTTCTTCGTGGCTCAGGCCGAGCAGATGGGGATCGCCATCCTGCCACCCGACGTCAACCTCTCAGATCACGAGTTCGTGGTCGTGGAGGGCAACATCCGCTTCGGCTTGGACGCGGTCAAGGGCGTCGGCTACCAGGCGGTGGAAGCGATCAAGGGCGCCCGTGGCGATGATGGCGGCCCACGCCCGTTCACCAGCCTCTTCGACTTCTGCGAGCGCGTCGACAACCGCGCCGTCAACAAGAAGGCGATCGAGGCGCTGATCAAGTGCGGGGCCTTCGGCTCCACCAACGACAGTCGCAAGGGCATGCTCATGGTGCTCGAGCAAGCGCAGGCGTCGGGGCAGAAAGCACAGCAGGACGCTCTCATCGGCCAGGGATCCATCTTCGACCTGGGTCTCGATCTCGGCGGCGATGACGGCGCAGCCGGCAACGGCAGCGCCAGCGGCTTTGCCGGGCCGACGCACGCACCCATTCCCGGCGACGAGTTCGACCAGAACGAACTGCTGGCGGCCGAGAAGGAGGCGCTGGGGCTGTTCATCTCCGCGCACCCGCTCAAGGAGGTGGGGCCGGCGTTGCGGGCCAAGAGCGACAGCTCGCTGGGCGAGCTGTCCGCGCGGCGTGACGGCGACTGGGTCACGATCGGGGGCATGGTCACCCAGGCCAAGAAGATCAAGACCAAGAAGGGTGACTTCATGATGTTCGCCACCCTCTACGACCTCGAGACGTCGGTGGAGATCATCGTGTTCGGCAAGACGCTGGCCTCCTGCGAGGACGCGCTACAGACCGACTCGATCGTCCTTGTTCGCGGCAAGGTCGATCACAAGGACCGTGACACGACGTGCCTCATCGCCCAGCAGGTGGAGCTCTTTCAGCCCACTGAGGAGGAGGTGTTAGAGGCTCAGGTGCAGGCCGCCAAGCCGGCGCTGAGCCCGAGCGCGCTCAAGCTGCGTCTCGACGCCACGGCCCTTCGCGTCTCGATCCTCGGCGAGCTCAAGGAGCTGCTCTCGGGCTTCCCGGGTGAGTCCGACGTCGTCATCGAGCTGAGCACCACGGTCGGGCATCGCCGGCTCAAGCTCGGCCCCAGCTTCCGCGTGTCGCGCAGCGCCAGCCTGCACGCCGAACTCGACGAGCTCCTGGGCTCTGCGCTCATCCCCGAGCCCGTCGCCGACGCCGAGCTCGAGCCTGAGCCGGCCGGCGTCAGCTGAGCGCCCGCTGACGACGAAGGTGCGGCGGGCAACCGCGCCCGAGCGCCCGTCAGTGGATGTGCAGGTTGATCCCCAGCAACAGCAGGGGCCACAGCACGATCGCCAGCAGCGCCGACACCACCGGCTTGATCGCGTTGATGTGGTTGAGGTAGTGGTGAGAGGAAGCCAGCAGTACTCCCACGATCAGCCAGATGATGCTGGGCAGGCTCAGTCTCACGCGCGTCTCCTCACCATTGTTGACCGATCCTTCACGAGAGGTGCCTACCCCCTCAGGCCGCGCCTGACTCGGTGAACTCCGTCTCGCGCTCGACCATCCGCTCAGCGGTGAGCACGCCGCGGAGATGGTCGGCCAGGCGCAGCGACAGCCCGACCAGCGTGAAGGTGGGGTTGGCCCAGCCGCCGGTCGAGAAGACGGAGCTACCGGCCACGAAGAGGTTCTCGACGCTGTGCACGCGGCAGTTGGCGTCGACGACGCCGTCGCGAGGATCGGCGGACATCCGCGTCGTCCCCATGTGGTGCGGGCCGCCCGAGATGTGGGACTCCCAACCCTCGCCCGGACCTACGAGGCGCCCCTGGCCGGTGTGGCGAAGGGCGGCGTCGAGCCGGCGGAGCCACGCGGTGACGCTGGCCGTGTCGGCATCGGACAGGCGCCAGTCCAGGCGCGGGAGCGGCATCCCCAGCGCATCGCGCCGTCGGCTCAGCATGACGCGGCTGGCGGGGTTGGGGATCTGCTCGGCCCGCGCGTACAGCGCCAGGAGCTGCGTCGGATCGGAGCCCAGTTCCGCCGCCGATGCGTCCAGCGCGCGGTGCTGGTCGCGCGCGGTGCGCGACCGCAGCCCCAGGTACCACAGCCGATCCGCGGTGTCGCGCAGCGTGGCCGCCAACTCGGGCCGGTGGCGGCGGAGCCGCAGGTAGGCGTTCGTCGCCCGAAAGGTGATTGCCGATGGCCAGCCCAGGAACGGGGTGCTGTAGGCGTTGTGCACCGCCGGCTCGATCTGAAACGAGCAGCCGAGAAGGCCCTCCCGACGCCGAGCGGCGCCCGTCGGAGAGATGAGTCCGCGGATGTGATCCCCGTGCACTTCGGTGCGGCGGTAGAAGGCGGGCGGCTCGGTGTGATCGCGCAGGCGCATGTGGCCCGCGCGCGTGTGGACGTGCTCCATGAAGTAGCGGCCGACGCGATCGTGCTCGTTGCCGATACCGGCCGGACGTGCTGCATTGGAGGCGAGCAGGAGGCGCGGGTTCTCGATGCCTCCGGCGGCGAGCACAACGGCGCGGCTGCGGACCGTGAAGGCACGCCCGGTCAACGTCCGGACGCGCACCGCGTCCAGCCGGGACGCTCCCGGCGCCATGACCAGCTCGCTCACGTTGGCGTTGAGCAGGACGGTGGCGTGGCGGTCATGGAGCAGGCCCCGGCCCAAGCGGTGGGCGAAGTTGGTCTGCGGGCTGAACTGGACGAGCACGTGCTCGAACTCCCCGTCGGCGAGGGTCAGCGGCTCGGCCAGTCGCTGCGGCCAGTCGGCGACGCTGAACTCGCGACGGGGCAGCTCCAGTAGGTCGGCGGCGCCGCCGGCGTAGGGGAGGAGGTCGGCGTGCGTGATCGGCCAGCCCGGCAGGTCAGAGCCGGCCGGCGAGGCGAAGTCCGCCGGGTCAAGCGGGCGGCACCAGCCTCCCCAACGGTTGGTCGAGCCGCCGAACATACGCACGCGGCAGGAGTCCAGGGCGAAGTACCCGCGGCCGGCGATGTCGCCGCGGTAGAGCTGCTGGGTGCGCACGTCGGGGCTGGTGGCGCCCGACTCGATCACACACACCGACAGTCCCGCCGGCCTCAGGCGGTCGGCGATGCTGAGCCCCGCGGGCCCGCCGCCGACGATGGTCAGGTCGGCGCTGAGCTCGGCGCCGTCCTGCACTGATCGGGCATCGATCAGCACCCGGCGCCTCCGTCGGCTGTGACTGTTTGAGCAGCAGGCATGGACATCGGGCGAACCTCCTCAGTCCACGGACCGGTGTACGCCGGTGGTGTGCGTCACGGCGGAGTCCCTTGCGAAACATCGCCAAACCTAACGTTCCCTGATCCAAGCTATCAAACCGTTTTTTATGCGCGCAGCCGCCCGTGCGCGCGGTTGGGGCGCGGCGGGGAGAGCGTTGAGCTCAGGACGAGGTGGGGGACCGCGGCTCAGCCGGGCAGCCAGAGGCCGCGCCAGTCGCCGAAACCGTCGGTCACCCGGTCGGCCTCGGCCGGTCCCCAGGAGCCCTGCGCGTAGGGGATGACCTTGGGCGGCGAGTCCAGCAGCGGCTGCACGATCCGCCAGCACGCCTCGACGTTGTCCTGGCGAGTGAAGTGGCTGGCATCGCCGACGAGCGCTGCGTTGAGCAGGACCTCATAGGGGGTCGCCCCGGCGCCGCCCTCCTTCTCGAATTCCATGTCGAGGTCGATCTCGGAGGCGCCCGATTTGTCCTGGCGCACGGCGTCGAGTGCGATCCGGATCCCGGTGTGCGGGTCGATCCGGATGACGATCTGGCTGGGCTCCGGTCGGCGCCGGCTGCTGGGGATGAAGGGAAGCCGCGGCGCGCGGCGGAAGAGCAGCCGCACCTCAGTCTGGGTGAGCGGGAGGCGCTTGCCGGTGCGGATGAAGAACGGCACCCCCGACCACCGCCAGCTGTCGATGTCGAGGCGGAGCGCCGCGTAGGTCTCCGTAGTCGAGTTGGCCCGCACGCCGTCGATGTCGCGGTAGCCCTCGTACTGGCCGCGCACATAATGCTCGGGCTTGGCGTCCGGCATCGCGGCGAAGACAGCCTGCCTGGCGTCCTTCTGGCTGTCGGGGTCGGCGGCGGCGGGCGCGTCCATGGCGACGCCGGCGATGGTCTGCATGAGGTGGTTGACCACGACGTCGCGCAGGGCACCGACCGGATCGTAGAAGTGGCCGCGATCCTGGACGCCGAAGCTCTCGGCCATCGTGATCTGGACCGATGAGACATAGCTGCGGTTCCACAGCGGCTCGAGGATCGCGTTGGCGAAGCGCAGATAGAGGATCTCCTCCAACCCGATCTTTCCCAGGAAGTGGTCGATCCGGTAGAGCTGGGTCTCGTCCACGTACTTGTGCAGGTCTCGCGCGAGCGCGCGCGCCGAGGCGAGATCATGCCCGAACGGCTTCTCCACGACAACCCGCTGACCATCCTGGACGAGCTTGGCCTCTGAGAGCCCCGCGATCACCGTCTCAAACAGCGACGGCGGGATCTCGAGGTAGAAGACGGGGTTGGTGGCATCGCCCAGCTTCGCCGCCACCCGCTCGTAGGTGGCGCCGTCGCTGAAGTCGCCGCCGACGTACGTCAGCCGCCGGGCGAACCGCTTCCAGACGGCGTCGTCGATGGGCTCGCCGGTGGCCGTGACCGCGTCGTTCGCGTGCTGGCGCAGGTGCTCGTCGGTCCAGTCATCGACCGCTACCCCGATGATCGGGCAGTCCAGGAGGCCCCGCTCGTCCAGGCGATACAGGGAGCGTAAGGTCATCTTGCGGGCGAGGTCGCCGGTGATGCCGAACACCACGAGGGCGTCACCGGGGCGGGTCAGGTTGCTCATCGGCGGCGGACGCTACCGGGATTTGGCCGCGCGGGCCTTGGTTCGCGCCCGGGAGGCCAGACCCCGCTTACGCAGCTTGAAGCACAGCTCGACCTCCTCGCGCGCGGGTCCCTGGCGCTCGGGGCCCTGGGTCTCGATCACCAGCGGGAGCTTCTCGAACCGGGGCTCGGACAGGTAGGCGGCGCAGCCTCGGTCGCCGAGCTCGCCGGTGCCGATGTTGGCGTGGCGGTCGCGGTTGGAGCCCAGCGGAGTCTGGGAGTCGTTGAGGTGCAGCGACCCCAGCCGGGTGATCCCCACCACGCGATCGAACTCGTCCATCGTCTCGGTCAGTCCTGGGGCCGTCCGGATGTCATAGCCCGAGGCGAGCAGATGGCAGGAGTCGAGGCACACCCCGAGGCGTTTGCCCCCGCCGGCGGCGGAGATCAGCTCGGCCAGTTCCTCGAATGAGCGGCCGAGGGTGCCGCCCGCACCCGCCGTGTCCTCGAGATACAGCGGGCAGCGGTCAGTGTCCGACAGCGCCTCCTTGATGACCTTGCCCGCGCGCTTGATCGCCTGCTTGACGTCGCCCTGTTTCGCCGAGCCGGGATGCAGGACGACCCCGGCGGCGCCGATCCCGCTGCCCACGCGCAGGGATTGGATCAGCGAGGCACGGGACTTGTCACGGATCTCGGGATCTTCGGAGGCGCAATTCAGCAGGTACACGGCATGGATGAGCACGGCCTTGATCGGGCTAGGCTTCATCGCCTCGCGGAAGGCGGCAAAGTCGTCGTCGCCGTAGGCGGTAGGCCGCCACATGCGCGGCGACTGATTGAAGATCTGGATCGCCTGGCAGCCCTTCTCCTCGCCGCGTTCGACGGCCTTGTCCAGACCGCCGGCCGGTGATACGTGCGCGCCAATTAGCATGGTTGACCTATGTCCTTACGTGTTCGGTTCGCTCCGTCCCCCACGGGGGCCCTGCACATCGGCGGCGCGCGGACGGCGCTGTACAACTGGCTGCTGGCACGCGGGCAGGGAGGGGCGGCTGGGACCTTGATCCTTCGGATCGAAGATACCGACCGCGAGCGCTCCACGCCCGAGAACGTCAAGCAGATTCTCGACGCCCTGAAATGGCTGAACCTCGACTACGACGAAGGCCCGATCTTCCAGTCGCAGCGTGCCGATCGTCACGCCGAGGTGGTGGCCCAGTTGCTCGCCGACGGCCACGCCTACCACTCCAGCGCCACCACCGACGACGTCAAGGCCTACAAGGCCCGGCACGGCTCAGAGCGCGGTTTCCGCGGGGAGGCTGAGGCGGCCGGCGCGGTTCGCCTACGCGTGCCCGACGCGGGGGAGACGGTGGTCTCAGACATCGTCCGTGGCGAGGTCGCGTTCCCGAACGCCAATCAGGATGACCCGGTGATCGCCCGGGCTGACGGGACTCCGGTCTACAACCTGGCCGTCGCCGTGGATGATCTCGACGCAGGGATCACCCACGTCATCCGCGGCGAGGACCACATCTCCAACACGCCCAAGCAGATGTGGGTGCTGCAGGCGCTCAGCGCGCCGTTGCCGCACTACGCGCACCTCTCCCTGCTCTACGGCCCCGACGGCAAGAAGCTCTCCAAGCGCCACGGCGCGGCCTCCGTCCAGGAACTGCGCGACGCCGGCTATCTCCCCGAGGCGGTCGACAACTACATCGCCCTGCTCGGCGCGGGCTTTGCCTCCGACGAGGAGTTCTTCAGCCTCACGGAGCTGGCCGAGCGCTTCCGGCTGGAGCGCGTCTCCAAGAACCCGGCGATCTTCGACGAGCAGAAGCTGCGCCACCTTGACGGCCGGCACCTGCGCGCCTTGGGGACCGACGAGCTCACCAGCCGGCTCGAGGTCTTCACCGGGCGCACGGGGCTGCGCGGCGCGGTCGAGATCACCGAGGAGAAGATCCAGACGCTCGGGGACTTCTGGCCGCTGGTGTCGTTTCTCTTCGACGGACCGGTCGACGATCCCAAGGCGTTTGAGAAGACCATCCGCCGCGACGGTGGCGTGGAGGCGCTGACTGCTGCGCGCGGCGCGCTCGCAGTGGTGGAGCCGTTTGACGCCGAGCACGTCGAGACTGCGCTGCGCGGTGTGGTGGACCAACTGGACACGAAACCGGGCAAGGTTTTTCAACCGGTGCGGGTCGCCATTGCCGGTCAGACCGTCTCGCCCGGTATCTTCGAGTCCGTTGCGCTCCTCGGAAAGGACGACACCCTGGCCAGGATCGACTCCGCTCTGACCCGCGCGCGGGACGGCGCTGACTGATCGCAGCCTCGGAAAAGGCTAAACCGCCGCTCTCATCTGCCGATAGTAAGGGCAATGCTTGGGAGCAAGCCGAAAACTGCGACTCTGACGCGCCCGCGAACGGGTAGGAAGGGATAGGTCCCGGTGGCAACTGCTGCTTTGAAGACTGCTGTGCCGACTGACCCGTACGCCACGCGCGAGCGCCACCACAACGAAGGCCACGGCCGACGGCTGACGACGGCCTTTGAGGCCCTCGAGGCCTACCCGGTCCTGGTGGAGTCGCGCAACCGAGTTCTGCGCCTGTTCGAGGACGGCGAGCCGTCGGTCGGCAACGTCGTGGCCGCCGTGGAGGCCGACGTGGCCCTGACCGTCACCGTCGTGCGCCTCGCCAACCAGGTCGAGGGGCCGACCGCCGGCCGCGTCGACAGCGTCGTCGCCGGCGTGGACGTGCTCACTCCGCGCACCGTGCACGCGATCGCCAGTCGCGCTCGCACCTTTGACTTCTTTGAGCGCACCGCCGTCTGGCAGGGCATTCCGGAGCGCTTCCGCCTGCACTCCGTCGCCACCCAGCGTGCCGCCGACCGCCTCGCCCGCGAGATCGGCTACGAGGCCCGCGACCGGCTGATGGTGACCTCGCTGTTGCACGACATCGGCAAGCTGGTGCTCGTCCACGCCTACCCGGGGTACCCGTCGCAGGTCCACGGCGAGGCCCGCACGCCCGAGGATCGCCTCCAGCGTGAGCGCCGCGAACTGGGCGTCGACCACGCCCTCGTGGGCGGGGTGCTGGCCCGTCGCTGGGCCCTGCCCAAGTCGATCGCCTCAGTCATCGAGCGCCACCACGCCGAGGACGCGACCGGTGAGGGCGCACTCGTGCGTTTGGCCGACATGCTCGCCCACTACGTCCTGGGCGGGTCGATCACTCCTTCGGAGCTCCTGGCGGTGGCCCGCACAGTCGGCCTGACCCCCGCCAGCCTGCGCAAGGTCATGTACGAGCTGCCGTTGCCGGCCTCGGGCGAGCGTCCCCGCCAGGTGGAGCCCTGCCCGATGTCCACCCGCGAGGTCGACGTCCTGCGCCGGCTCGCTCGCGGGATGGTCTACAAGCAGATCGCCAACGAGCTGGGGCTGTCGACGAGCACGATCCGCACGCACCTGCACAACGTGTACGGCAAGCTTGGCGCCATGGACCGCGCCCAGGCGGTCCTCATCGCCACCGAGCGCGGCTGGATCTAGGTCCGGCGCGGGCTCCGCGCCGACCCGAAGGGCGGCCGGCGCTGCGACGCCGGCCATGCAGGCGGTCATCTAGCATCGGACGCGGATGATTTCCATCACCACGAAGTCGCCGTACGCTCTGAGCGCGCTGGTGGAGCTGCACCGCCAGGGGAGCGGGGGCCCGGTCCCGATCGCCGAGCTGGCCCGGCGGCGCGACATCCCCGTGCAGTTCCTGGAGCACCTCTTCGCGACCCTGCGCCGGGCCGGGATCCTGCGCTCGCAGCGCGGCGTCAAGGGCGGCTACAGCTTCGCCCGGCCCAGCGACGAGGTGACCGTGCTCGACCTTGTGGAGCTGCTCGACGGTCCTCTGGGCCCGCAGGCGACCGGCGTGTTCGCCGATGCCGCCGGGGCGGCGCGCGCCGTGCTCGCCGAGGCCACCGTGGCCTCCGTGGCCGAGCAGGAACTCCGCGCGGCGGGCGCGCCGATGTACCACATCTAATGTTCTGACGCGAGGCGTCAGCGGGGGTGCGGAGCGGCCCTGACGACGCGGCCGACCGTCGTGGGGCGCCCGCCGGCGGCCGTGACCGTCACGCTGACGTCGACGCGCACCGCGCCGTGGCCGGCCAGGAGCCGGCGTGCCCGAGCGGTCAGCGCGACGGCGATCACCCGCCACCTCTGGGCGGGCAGACTGAAACGGCCGGAGGCGAGCGCGATCCGCAGCCGTCGATGACGCCCGCCCTGGAGCATGAGGTACCGCGCGGAGGTGGCGGCGTTCACGCGGACTCGTACCCGCTGGCTGGCGCGCAGTCGCAGGGAGAGCGCCGCGCCGGTGAGGCGGACCCACCGCACACGCAGCCGCGGTGGCGTGCCCGCGCCCTTGCCCGAGGAGGGGTGGCTCGCTCCCGACGCGCCCGGGCTGCCGCCCGCCGCGCCCATGCTGCCGAGGCCTCCCGCGCCGGCGGATCCGCCACCGGTGCCGCCGGTGCCGCCGGCGGGCGGGCCCGCGCCGCCGGACCCGCCGCTGGAGCCGCCGCCGAGCACCCCGATCCCCTGTCCCGACGCGGCCAGTGCTGCGAGGTGGTCGTGCAGCGCGGTGCCATTGGGCGCGGCCGGGGTGCCACTCCAGTCGTTGATGAGATACAGCGACTGGCAGTGCTTGGTGAGGATGAACCATCCCCAGCCCAGGTAGCCGATGCCGTGCGCGTCGTCCCAGTTCATGAGGTTGTCGTCGAAGGTCTGCGAGCAATCCTGCTCGGAGAACTCGAGCGTCGTGGTCGGGACGACCGCGGCGACGGGGGCGACGGTGCTGTCCCAGCACGACGTGGTGACGCAGGCGTTGGGCTGGTAGACGTGGAAGGAGGCGGCGAGTTGCCCATCGGAATCTGAGGGCATGTTGGCCACCCACCCGCTGAGATCGTTGGCGTGGGCCAGCCCGGCGAGCAGGATCGGCTGGCGGGCGCCCATGGCGCGGATGGCGTCGACGATGGCCTGCATGCCGACCGCGGCAAAGGTCTGCGATGGGTCCGCGGTGCTGCCGTCCACCGCGTCGGGCACGTGGCAGCCGCCGTCGCGCCAGCACGACCAGCTCACCGAATGAGGCTCGTTGAAGGCGTCAAAGAGGACCGCCGGATTGTCGATGAAGGTGCTCGCCGCCGAGGTCCAGAACGCAAGCGAGTTGTCGTCGGGCATCGTGCGCAGCCCGTTGGCCGGGAGGTCGCCGGGCGCCGTCCACTGGAGGTCGAGGATCGCGTAGATGCCGTCGGCGTTCAGTGCCGAGACGTAGCTCTCGATCATCTGGCGATAGCCGTCGGCGGTGCCGTAGGCGGGCAGGCCGTTGATCCCCAACCAGCAGTCCTCGTTGATCGGGATCCGGACCGCGTTGGTGTCCCAGGCGGCGATCGCGGCGGCATCGGACGCGTCCTCGGGACCGACGGAGTAACCCGTGCCCTGCTCACACGCGTACTCCGTTCCCTCGCGGTTGACGCCCAGCAGGCGGATGGTCTGCCCGGCGCCGTTGACGAAGTGGTTGCCTACGACGGAGATGGAGAGCGGCGCTGCGCCCAGCGCCGCCGGAGGCTGAGCTGACACCACGATGCACCAGAGCACGGCCAGCAGCACACACCCCGGCTGTCTCGCGCTTCGCAGCAACCGCCCCACCGTCATTACTCAAGGTTTACCCCCACGCTGCGCGAGCGACGGGTCCGCGGGTGAAACGTAGAGACCTTGTGACGCCTACCGGGCACGGTCACTGCATTGCCGCGTCCCCCAGGCCGGGGGCGCCCGGCGACGGCCCCCGCGATACACCACATCCGGGTCATCCGGGCCGCAGGTTCCACGCCGGTGGAGGATCGCCGCAGGTGCTTTGTGCCCGCGATTTCGGGCGGCGCCGGCGAGCGATGGCTTCACAAAGCTACACGTAGCCACCCAACCCAAGACCGGGTTGGGCGCGTCGGCGACGGTCGTGGGCATGGCGCTCATACATCCGTCCGCGGCGAGGCGTCGAGATCGGTCCAGACGCGCTGTCACCGGCCTGAGCGCTAGTGACGCAAAGACGCCCTAATCGCCGCGCCTCCGTTATCGCGCGTGTCGCGCAGGGCACAGTCAAGCATGCGCTTTTTCGCCCGCCTCGCCGTCTGCGCCGCCACCCTGAGCGGCCTTATCTGCGCTGCGGTCAGCACCGTCTCGCCGCAGGCGCTTGCGGCGTCGGCGGCATCGTGTCGCACCGGACCCGGTGGGCTGCCCTTCCTTCTCACCGCCGGTGGTCACGGCGCTCGGGTCAGCGGCTCAGTGCTGGCGCTCACCCCGGGGACCACCGTCACGATCGCGTCCTCTGGCGGTGGCGGTGCCCGTGCCGCCTCCAACGGCGTGCACCCGGGGCAGGCGCTGCTGCGCTTCTGCGTGCAGCCGGCTCGCCTCGCGCGCGGGAGCACGTTGCTCACCATGGCGCCCAGCGGTGTCTCGGTCGTCGTGACCCACGGGCGGGCGCTGGCGCTCAGCCACGCCGCCGGTGGTCATGTCCGCGTCACGGGCGCCGCCGCGCTGCGCGGGCGAGCACAGCTGGTGGAGGTGGTGCTCGATCGCCGGCGCCAGCGGGCCTCGCTGCTCGTCGACGGGGGCCGCCGGGCGTCGCTCCCGGCGACCATCCCGGCGACCACCAGGATCTCGATCGGGACCGCCGGCCGTCCGTCGGGCAGCGGGGTGGTGGCAGTGCCGGCCGGCGCCGTGCCATCGGCCACCACGACGGCACCCACCACCAGCCCCGCCGCCCCGGCGGGCGCGCCCACGACCGTCCCCTCCGGCACCGGCTCGGCGGCCACGACCCCGGCCCTCACCACGCCGCCGGCGCCTCCGCACGGGACCCCCTCCGCGCCTGCGACGACAGCGGCACCCCCCGCATCGACAGAGACGGCCACCACCACCCCGGGTCCGCCGATCCTACCCCCGCCAGGCGACACGACGACAACTCAGGGCGTCGCCCAGGCGGCCAACGTGCCCTACAACCCGTTCTCCCCGACAAGCTTCTGGAACGCTCCGACCGCTCCGCTCGACGCCGTCGATCCCCAGTCGCAGACCTACGTCGACGACCTGCTCAGCCAGATCAACTCCTTCGGCGTGTACATGAACACCACGTCCTACAGTGCTCCCGTCTACGTGGTCCCGGGCGACCAGCCGACGGTCCCGGTGGCGCTCACGGTGTCCGCGCCCGACCTCCAGCAGGAGTTCAACGCCGTCCCCATCCCGCCGGGCGCAAAGCCCGCTGCGGGCAGCGATGCCCACCTCACCGTCTGGCAGCCCTCGACCGACAAGCTGTGGGAGTTCTGGAAGCTGGGCCAGACCTCGAGGGGCGGGTGGACCGCGCGGTGGGGCGGGGAGATGGACGACGTCTCCACCAACCCCGGCTACTTCGACCACGACGGGATCACCAACGACTGGGGCGCCACCGCGACGAGTCTTCCGCTGCTCGGTGGGTTGATCACGTTCGCCGACCTCAAGCGCGGCTACATCGACCACGCGCTCGCGATCGCGGTTCCCGAGGCCGAAGAGGGCGTGTTCTCCTGGCCCGCGCAGCGATCCGACGGGCGTTACACCGGAGGCGTGGCTCTCCCCGAGGGCATCCGCTTCCGTCTGGATCCGACGATCAACGTCGCCAGCCTGGGCCTGCCCAGGCTCGACGCGATGCTCGCTCAGGCCGCTCAGACCTACGGGATCGTCCTGCGCGACCAGTCCGGTGCGGTCACGCTCTACGCGCAAGATCCGACGACAGCGGGCGCCAACCCGTGGCCGGCGGCGCTGAACGGTGGCGGCGTGAGCACCGGCACCTTCCTGTCCCAGTTTCCCTGGATCCACCTCCAGGCCATCCACACCCAACTCACCACGACTCCCTGACCGCCGCTCAGCGCGCGCTGGATGTCGCGCGGAGCGTCTCGTGGTTTTGACTAGGGTGTCTTCCAGCGTGGACGAGTCCCGGACGAACATCATCGATCTGGTGGGTGGGACCCCGATTGTCAAGCTGACGCGCCTGGCCCCATCGGCGGAGGTCGAGCTGTTCGCCAAGGTAGAGGCGTTCAACCCCGGCGGCAGCGTCAAGGATCGCATCGGCGTAGCCATGATCGAGGCTGCGGAGCGCGAGGGACGCATCGAACCCGGAAAGACCACGATCGTCGAGGCGACCAGCGGCAATACCGGGATCGCCCTGGCCTTCGTGTGTGCGGCCAAGGGCTACGACCTGGTCCTGACCCTGCCTCAGGGGATGAGCCGCGAGCGCGAGGCGCTGCTGCGGCTCTACGGCGCGTCGGTGGAGATGGTCGAATCGCTGGGCGGCATGACTGAGGCCGTCGAGGCCGCCCGGTCGCTGGCCGCTCGCGACGACGTGTTCCTGCCCGACCAGTTCTCCAACCCCGCCAACCCCGAGATGCACCGCCGGACCACGGGGCCAGAGTTGTGGGATGCGCTGGACGGCCGCATCGACGTGTTCGTTGCCGGCGTGGGCACCGGGGGCACCATCACAGGCGTCGGGGAGCTGCTCAAGGAGCGCAACCCGCACTGCCGCATCGTCGCCGTCGAGCCCCGTAACTCCGCGGTGCTCTCGGGCGGGGCGCCGGGGCCGCACAAGATTCAGGGCATCGGCGCCGGGTTCGTTCCCGAGGTCCTCAATCGCGAACTGCTCGACGAGGTGATTCCCGTCGACGACGAAGACGCCATCGAGACCGCGCGCCTGCTGGCTCGGCGCGAGGGCGTCCTGGCGGGCATCTCGTGTGGCGCCGCGGTATGGGCGGCGTTGCAGGTCGCGCGACGCCCGGAGTGTCGCTCGGCGCGGATCGCGACGATCCTGCCTGACTCCGGCGAGCGCTACGTCTCGACGCCCTTCTTCGCTCCCTGAGGGTGTGGTGGCTTCGCCGGAGCACCCCGGGGCGCCCACGGTGCTCCTGCACCAGGACCGCCCGGAGCACACCCCGGGGTTGAGGCTGGCCGTGGCCAGCATCCGGGCCACGTGTCCGGATCTGCCCGTGCGCGTGAGCTGTCCGGGCGCCTCGGATGAGTTGATGAACTGGCTCGCCGGCGCCGGGGTGCGCGCCGACGATGATCCCCGGTTCGCGGACCTGGGATGGAACGTCAAGCCTGAGCTGCTGTTGTGGGCACTCGCGGAGGGCTGCTCGCGCGTGTTGTGGATCGACGCCGACATCGTGGTGATGCGCCGGCCCGAGCGGGCGATCGCCCAGCCGCCCTCCGTGTTGGTCGCGACGGAGGAGTTCGCTCTGGGCCAAGAGCAGGGCTCACAGATCAGGACGCAGGGCTGGGGCCTGTCGCCGGGTCGCGCGTACCCCCACACCGTCAACACCGGCGTGCTCATGGTGTCCGCACAGCATCGCGACGTTCTCGAGCGATGGGCCGCGATGCTGCAGAGCGACGAGTACGTCGCGGCCCAGGGCCGGCCCGCCATCCAACGCCCGCTGCACATGGTCTCAGACCAGGATGTGCTCACGGCCCTGCTGGGATCCGCGCCGTTCGCGCACACCGACGTGCACCTGTTGCGCCGGGGGCTGGACATCGCGCAGTGCGCGGGTCCGGCTGGGTACACCCCGCAGGAACGCCTCGCCAGCCTCGGCCGTCGGTCTCCGGCGCTCTATCACTCGGTAGGGGTCAAGCCCTGGGAGCACGGG
This sequence comes from Solirubrobacteraceae bacterium, assembly GCA_036490435.1. Taxonomy (GTDB): domain Bacteria; phylum Actinomycetota; class Thermoleophilia; order Solirubrobacterales; family Solirubrobacteraceae; genus Palsa-465. Next base: position 62,128 of record DASXDW010000069.1, on the reverse strand, counting down.
GCCGACTGGCGGTACGGGACGACGCGTCGGGCGCGCGCCCGTGCCGGCTACGAGGACCTCCATCTGCGCCTCAGCCCCTACACGGTCGTCGCCCACCGGTTTGCCGACGCCGCGGACGTGTCGCTGCAGGCCCTGGCGCCGCGCAATGGCGTCGAGCGAGCCCTGCTATGGCTGGGCCGCCGCTGGCCGCAGCTCCCTGAGCTGCCTCTCGCCGTGTTCGACATCTCCGTGCGCCGGCTGCGGCAGCTCCTGAGGATCAGCCGCTACGCACGCGGCTGAGAGCACTGGTCACGGCTTCTGCCAGCAGCAGCTCATCGTGTCCGAGACTGCCTGGAGGTCAGCCCAGGGGAACGCGGCGAGCAGGTTGTTCACCGACTGGCCCCGGAACCAGCCCGTGGAGCCGTAGTAGGGGTTGGGGAGACCCTCGGCAGTCGTGTCCTCGCCATAGACGGTGACGCTGCCGGACTTGTCGCGCACGATCATCCCGTACTTCTGCGCGGCCACCGCAATCATCCGGACCATTGGCGACATCGGGATCGTGCTCAGATTCAGGTTCGGGTTCAGACGAAAGCGCTGACCCTCCGGGATCGCGGTGGCGCTGTAGACGTTGCCGTCGGTTCGCTGTGCCGGCCACGCGAAGTACTGCGCCCGAGTGTTGGGGATTGCGAGGGCGATCGCGTGGTCGATGTGCCCGGCGGAGAGCTCAGAGGGGCGGATAAGGCCGCCGAGCAGGGGCAGGCTGGTCGCTGTCGCGCCCCAGTTGGAGGGTCCCGGCGAGGTGAAGTAGCCGGGGTTGGTCGATACGTTGTTCATCGAGCCGCCCCATTGGGCGTGCCAGCCGTCGCTCTGACGCGTCATCTTCCAGAACTCCCACATACGATCGGTCGACGGCTGGTAGACGACCATGTGCTCGTCGCTGCCGGCCGCGGCCTTGGCAGTCGGCGGGACTGGCACCTCTAGCCAGGTGGTGCGCAGGGCGGTGGCCTGGGGGCTGGAGGGGGTGTCGAGCTTGACGGCGACGTTCGGCTGGTCCGCCGGGACGGTGAACACAGGGGTGCTGTACTGGTAGGTGTTCATCCACAGTCCGGCCGAGCCGATCTGCGAGAGCAGATTGGACACGTAGGTCGTCGACTGCGGGTCGAGCGCCGCGCTGGCGGGCAGAGCCTGGTTCCACACCGAGGTGGGCGCGAACGGCGTGGCCGGGAGGTCGGCGATCGGTGTGGTCAGCGGGGCGGTGGGGCTGACCGGGGAGGGCGTGGTCGCCGTGGGGGTTGTCGTCTGGGTGGTCTTCGTCTGGGTGGTCTTCGTCGGAGGCGCCGGAGCGGTCTTGACGGGGGCCGGGGTCTTCTTCGGCGTCGTGGGCTTGGCGGTCTTGGTCGTCTTGGTGGTCTTGGCCGGAGTCTTGGTGGTCTTAGCCGGAGTCTTGCGGGCCGAGGTACGCGACGCCTTGCGCGCCCGCGTGCGGCACTTCGTCCGGGTGCGCGACCTCCGGCCGGCTTTGGCGCAGGCCGGCGCGGCGTGATGGCGCGCCCGATGGGTCTTGGTCGTCTTGGCGACGGCGTGCCCCGCTCCGAGGACCAGGACGGCGAGGAGCGTCAGGACCGTGAGCAGGGGCGTGCGACGACGCGCGAAAGTGGACGGGACAGCGGTCATGGGGCGGGTTCCTTGGGTGGGGCGGGGGCGGGGCGGGTGCCCCGGATGGTTGGCGTCCAGATCGCGAGCGGCTGCGGACGCCGTACTCTCAGAATCGGCGTTTTGGGCCGATGCCTTGAGCCCCCGGGCCGGGAGTGGCCGGTCGCTAGGCTACGTCGAGATGCCCGGGGTCATTGCGCGCACCATGGCCGAGATCCGCTGTGACGTGGCCGCCGCCAAGAGTCGCGACCCGGCCGCGCGCGGGGTGCGCTCGCTGGAGATCCTCGCTGCCTGGCCGGGCGTTCACGCCCTGCTCGCGCACCGTGTCGCTCACGCCCTCTACGGAGCGCGCGTGCCTGTCGCCCCGCGGCTGATCGCCGCGCTGGCGCGGGCGGTGACCGGCATCGAGATCCACCCAGCGGCGCGGATCGGCAACGGGTTCTTCATCGACCATGGGATGGGCGTGGTGATCGGCGAGACCGCGGCGATCGGCGACGACGTCACCATGTATCAGGGCGTCACCCTGGGAGGAACCGGCTTTGCCACCGGCAAGCGCCATCCGACAGTGGAGGACAACGTGACGATCGGCTCCGGGGCCAAGCTGCTGGGACCCATCACGGTCGGCCACGGAGCAAAGATCGGGGCCAACAGCGTCGTCATTCACGATGTCCCACCCAACTCGACGGTGGTGGGTAATCCCGGACATCCCGTCCGGGTCGAGGGCCGGCGCCCGGAGGGGCCCGACACCGATTGGATCCACCTGCCCGACCCGGTGGCCGACGCCATCCGCGGGCTGTCGAGCCGCCTCAGTGCACTGGAGGTCGCCGCCGACGACGCCGATGACCGGGAGCCGGGCGAGGTGCGCCAGCTACGGCGCGCCGCGGGAGCCCAGCCCGACGGGCGCTCGAATCCGTCGGTGGGCCCTAGTCCAGCGGGGGGCTAGGCCCGTCCTCTCCGCCCCGGGGCGGGAGTGCGTGGACGGGGGGCAGGGAGGACATATCGGGCTCGACCCCGACGTCCGGCATGTTGCGCCGCGCCCGGACCAGATAGAGGGGCCGGCCCTTGACCTCGTCGTAGATGCGCCCGACGTACTCGCCGATGATCCCGATGGCGATGAGCTCGATGCCACCGAGCAACAGGATGAGGATGGTGACCGCGCTGAACCCCGGCAGGTAGGACCCCAGGATGCGCAGGACGACTACGACCGGGATAGCGATGAAGGCCAGCGTCGAGATGATGAATCCGAGCAGGGTCGCCAGCTGGAGCGGACGGTGGGAGAACGACGAGATCGCGTCGAGGGAGAAGCGCAGCATGCGCGGGAGGGTGTACTTGGTCTGGCCCGCGTAGCGCGAGTCACGGTGGTAGGGCACGGCCGCCTGCGTGTAGCCCACCCACACCGTCATGCCCCGCAGGAAGCGGTTGCGCTCGCGCATCGAGAGCAGGGCGTCCAGCGGACGGCGGTCCAGCAGCCGGAAGTCTCCTGAATTGTGCTGCAGCTCGACCTGGGCGAGCTTGTCGAACAGCCGGTAGAACCAGCGGGCTGTGCTCAGCTTGAAGCGCGACTCGCCGTCGCGCTGCTCGCGCACCGCATAGACGACGTCGCACCCGGCCCGCCAGTGATCGAGCATCGTCGTGATCACCTCGGGCGGGTCCTGGAGGTCGGCGTCGAGCATCACGACGGCGTCGCCGGCGGCATGGTCGAGCCCGGCGGTCAGCGCCGTCTGGTGGCCGAAGTTCCGCGACAGGTAGACGACCCGCACCCGAGGGTCGTTCGCGGCCAGCGTCTCGAGCTTCATGGGCGTTCCGTCGGTCGAGCCGTCGTCGACGAGAACGAGCTCGAAGGGCAAGGCATCCAGCGCCGCGCACACGCGCGCGTAGAACTCCAGGATCGTGCCGTCCTCGTTGTAGACGGGCGCGACGACACTGACGAGCGACAGCTCACGAGGCGCACCGTCAAAGATGCTCGGCGCATCGCTCATCGCTGCATCCTACGGGCTCGGCACCCCACCTCGTTACAGGAAACCGTGCGGGATATAGCCCAGCAGCGTGATCGCCTGGACGACCCCGGTGAAGACGATGGCGGTGGTCGCCAGGCGGCGGTCGCGCCCCAGAGCGGCCAGGGGCAACAGCCACGCGACGTACCACGGCAGGATCGAGCTCGAGGCCACGAGCATGGCCAGCATCGCCCACCCGGCGCCGTCGATCCAGTCGATCTGGCCGCGCCATACGCGGCGCAGCAACCAGCACAAGGTCAGCGCGAAGGCGCCGGCGAGCACGAAGCCGGCGACGTGGCCCACGGTCGGCATGCCCAGTCTGGTGGAGATCACGCCCGGGATGCTGGGTGAGTCCCCTGCACTCTGGCTCTTGATGACGGTTCCGAGGACATGGATGGACCCGGCGCCGAAGACGCCGAGGCTCAGCGCGGCGAGCGCCGTCAGCCCGATGCCGGCTCCCAGGGCCAGGCGGCGGCGGCCCGCTGCGGCCCGCGGGGCGGCGCCGCCGGCGGCCAGCGCGAAGGGGAGGACGAGGCCGGCGGTCAGCTTGACGCCGATGGCCAGCATGCTCAGGCCGCCGCCCACCCCCTCCCGCGAGGCCAGGATCGCGTACACGCCGCCGACCATGGCCAGGAGCATCAGCAGGTCGTTGTGGCCGCCACCGACCCCGTAGATCACGAGCAGCGGGTTGAGGCCGACCAGGGCCGCCGCCTTGACCGGGTCCGCGCCGCGCAACTGGGCGCAGCGCCAAACCACAGCGACCAGCGCGAGGCTGGCCACGGCGGCGATCGACTTGTAGGCGTACGCGCTGGTGGCGATCGTGAGCGGCGCCAGCAGGTAGCTGAACACCGTGAACACCGGCCCGTAGGCGCTGGGGATCGTCGACCACCTGGCTCCGACGTACTGGAACACCGCGTCAGGGTTGTTGGCGTAGGGGCCGTGGGTGTACGGGTTGATCCCATATACCGCGCCCATTCGCGCGTACGCCTGGTAGCTGAAGATGTCGGTGGAGGCCAGCGGCGGCGCCAGCAGGACCACGGCGTGCACGGCGACGATGGCAACCAGCACGACCCGCGCCGAGAGCTGCCCGGACAGGGCGACGACCACGGCGTAGGAGACGAACATCAACGTGAGGGCGGCGATCGCGCCGCCAACGTGCAGGTTGAGGAACAGGGAACCAAATGCGCCCGCCAGCGATGGCGGGACCGGCCGGATGGACTCCGGGAGCAGCGACTCGCTGTGGGCTGCGGCCACTGCGACGAGGGTCCCGCTGGCCACGACCCCGCCGACAGCGGCCAGCCCGCGCCGGCTCAGGCGCCGCTCGGCGGCGGCCCGGTGCTCGGTCGAGAGGCCGGCCGGGAGCGGGACCCCAGGAACCGGGAACGCCGGGGCCGGGACCGGGACGGCGTCGAGTCCGCCCGCCAGCCCGTCGTAGCCGCCGCTGGGCGGAGTGGCGCTCGGTGGGCTGGTGGCACTCATTCGATTCAGGATGCCCGGACCCGGACCTGATGCGGTTTGAGCAACATTGGGATCTTATTAATTGAGCGTCGGGGCACGCGGTGCGCCGGCCCGGGCGAGGGCCGCCGGCGCGCTGCGTTTCATCACAGGGACCAGCAGCATCGCTTCGAGTGCGATTCGGGTGGACATCTTGGAGCTACCCGCCGCCCGGTCTGCGAACACGATGGGTATCTCGCGCACGCGAAAGCCGGCCAGCAGGGCCCGGTAGGTGACTTCGATCTGAAACACGTAGCCCTCGGCCCGCACGCTCGGCAGGTCGATGGCCTCCAGGACCTCGCGCCGGATGCACTTGAAGCCGCCGGTGAGATCGCGCACGTGCAGGCCGAGGATGCGCCGCGCGTACATGCCACCGCCGCGGCTCACCAGCCGCCTGAGCAGGCCCCAGTCACGCACTCCGCCGCCCGGCACGTAGCGGCTGCCGAGGACGAGGTCGGCATCCTCGGCGGCGGCCAGGAACTGGGGGAGGTAGCGCGGGTCGTGGGAGAAGTCGGCGTCCATCTCGATGACCAGCCGAGCGCCGCCGGACAGCGCCCGCGCGAACCCGGCCAGGTACGCCTGGCCCAGGCCGCTCTTGCCGGACCTGTGCAGCACCTCGACCGATTCGGACCCGGCCGCCAACTCGTCCGCGATGGCGCCGGTCCCATCAGGCGAGTTGTCGTCGACGATCAGGATCCGGTGATCGTCGGGACTCGCGCGCTCGAGCTCAGCGGCGGCCGCGGTGACGATATTGCGAAGGTTCTCGGCCTCGTTATAAGTGGGGATGATCAGCCAGACGGTGGCACTCATGGCGGACGCAGCGTAATCGTCCGGGCGGAAGGCGGCGGCGTGAACCAGCACCCGCCCGTCTCCGCCGACGGCGGGCGCGACCTTGCATCAGCGGCGGGGGCTGCCGTGGCACGCCATGATGTCCGGTGGGGACACGCGATGGACGACGGCCACTCGACACTTCAGGAAGGCCCGGGGCGCGGCCCCGACGAGCCGGACACCGACGACCGTCCCAATGCTGCGGACGGTCGGCCCACGGCGGCCGGCGATCGTCCCCGCACTGGGGGCGACCGGCCCACCGTCGCCGGCGAGCGGCCGCGGGGGTCCGGCGACCGCCCCCGGGGCCCGGTGGCGCCCCACCACCGCCGTCGCCGCGCCGTCGCCGGGCTCGTGGCCACGGCCGCAGTGGCGCTCATCACCGGCCTCGTGATCGGCGCCCTCTCCTCGGGCTCACCCACGCCGGCGCCCAAGTCGCCGGTGGTCACCAACGGCTTCTTCCGCCGCATCAAGATGCTGGCCAGCGGCGGGGCGGGGTCGTTCGTGGTCGACGAGCAGCGCGCGGAGGGCCAGGCGATCACCCACACCCTCTCCTACACGCCCTACGTCCGCGCCGCCGGTACCCAGCACAAGGAGGTGGCGCTCACCTTCGACGACGGGCCGGGGCCCTACACGCCGGACATCCTGCGCGTCCTGGTGCGCAAACACGCACCGGCGACCTTCTTCGAGGTCGGATTGGAGGAGCACTACTTCCATGCCGCCACCGCCCAGATCGTGGCTCGGGGCTACCCCATCGGAGATCACACCGAGTCCCATCTGCCGATGTCCCAGCTCAAGCGCAAGGCCCAGTTGGCGCAGCTGATCGAGGATTCCGACGCGATCGGCAACTACGGCGCGCCCTTCCCGCGGATGTTCCGGCCGCCCTATGGGGTGTGGAACCACGCCACCGTGGGCCTGCTGCGCAAGTACAACATGCTGATGGTGCTCTGGTCAGTCGACACCGACGACTACGAGCGCCCCGGCGTCAATGTCATCGTGAAGCGCGCGCTGGCCGGGCTTGAGCCGGGGGCGATCATCCTGCTGCACGACGCGGGCGGCGACCGGTCGCAGACGGTGGCGGCGCTGCCGCGCATCATCAAGGCGGTACGCAAGCGGGGCTACAAGCTCGTCACGGTCCCGCGCCTGCTGCTGGACAACCCCGCGCCCAAGGATCAGAACGTGGCGGGCCTCGTCGGCGCCGGGGGCTAGCGGGTCCGCCGGGTCGCTCCCGCTCGAGGCTCTTAACGAGTAGTGGGAGATAGTTCTGACCAGATCGGAAGAATCTCCCAAGACCCGGGAGATGGCGATTCGTGAGCCGGCGAGTCGCTAGCGCCGCTGGTAGGCGACGCGATTCCAGCTCGGCTCGGGCGCGAGCTCGATCGGCTCGCCGCCGCGATCAGGCTGGACGTAGACGAACGCGGAGGTGTCGTCGTCGAAGGCAATGTCCAGCTCGCCCTCCTTGACGCGCTGGTCCAACCAGGCGCCGCGGAAGATCAGCCGGCGCAGCCAGTGCACGAGTGAGCGCTCGGAGGGGCCGACGAGTTCGGCCCAGCACTCGTTGACGTGCTCGCCCAGCGCCGACGCCGGGTCGGTGACCTCGCCGTTGACGACGAGGTTGATGAGATCCTCGGCCTCGTCCTCTTCGACGGCGCCGCTGATGAAGCCCAGCTTCCGCGCTGATTGCTCGCAACGCTCGCGGAAGTCGCGTTCGTTGAAGGTGAACCGCAGTTCGCCGTACTCGAGGACGAAGTCGTCGCCTGAGCTGTAGTTGCCGCGTCGGTACATCGCGTCGGCATCATATGGGCGAATCCTGCTCCGCCGGGACCCCTGAATTGGATGTTGCAGGGAGAGGGGGGTGGAAAGGGTCCGGCTCGAGGCTCTTATCTATATGGAGCCGGATCCACCAACGATCCTGATCGTAGAGGACCACGCCGCAACGCGGCGGTTCCTGGCCGACAACCTGGCCGCCGACGGGTATGAGCCCCTCGAGGCCGGCACTGCCGCAGAGGGTCTGCGCCTGATCGCGGCCGGCCCGCCGGAGCTGGCCATCATCGATCTGGGCCTGCCCGATCGCGACGGGCTCGAGCTCCTCAGTCAGATCCGCTCGTCGGCTCGCCGGGGCGGCAGCCTGGACTCCCAGCTCCCCGTGCTCATCCTGTCGGGCCGTGCCGGCGAGCTGGACCGCATCCGCGGCTTTGAGCGCGGCACCGACGACTATCTGGTCAAGCCCTTCAGCTATGGCGAGCTGCGCGGCCGGCTGGACGCGCTGCTGCGGCGCGCGCGGGCCCGGCCGCGACTGGGACGGCTGCGCGTCGGTGCCCTGGAGCTCGACCCCATGTCACGCGAGGCGTGGGTCGACGGGGAGGTGGTCCACCTCACCAACAAGGAGTTCGCCCTGGCGCTGCGCCTGGCCGCCGAGCCGACGCGGTTGTTCACGCGCGCGGAGCTGCTCGCCGAGGTATGGGGCTTTCAGTCCGCCGGGACCACGCGCACCCTGGACTCGCACGCCTCTCGCCTGCGGCGCAAGCTGAGCCTCGGCGGCCGGCGGTTCGTGATCAACGTATGGGGCATCGGCTACCGCCTCCTGGACGGGGGGATGTGGTGAGCACCGCCGTGTCGGTGGCCGGTTGGGTGGCCGCGGGTCTCGTCGGGGCGCTTGCGGTGAGCCTGCTGCGGGCGTACGGCGACCGGATGGAGGCCGTTGCGCGCGCGTGCCATGAGCTGCGGGGGCCGCTGGCCGCGGCGCGGCTGGGCCTGGCCGCCCCGGCGGGGCACGCGGTGCCCTCGCCCGGACGCCTGCGTGCGATCGACACCGAGCTGGGCCGGGCGGCGCTCGCCCTCGACGACCTCTCGGGCGTCGGCGGCGGCGCGCGGCAGCTGTGGCGGCTGGATCGCGTCGACGTACGAGAGCTCGTGACTGACTGCGTCGAGGCCTGGCAGGCGAGCGCCTCGCTGGCCCGCGTCACCGTGGAGGTGGGGTGGAGTGGGGCAGAGGCGGCCGTGTGGGGCGACGGGCTGCGCCTGGCCCAGGCGATCGGCAACCTCATCGCCAACGCCATCGAGCACGGTGACGGTTCCGTGGCGCTGGACGTCGCGGTACGCGGCGCCGGCGTCCGCATCACGGTCTCCGACCACGGGCCAGGACTGCCGCTGCCCGTGGCCGACCTGCGGCGGCGCCCGCGCTGGGGCCGGGGCGTCCACGGCCGCGGGCTGGCGATCGCCGCCGACGTGATCGAGGCGCACGGCGGGGCCCTGGTGTCGGCGCCGTCGCGGTGCGGCGCCCGCCTCGTCGTCGAGCTGCCCGTGGCGCTGCCCGGCCTCCAGCCGGCGAGCTGATCGCGCCGGCCGCCGGCGAGCTGATCGCGCCGGCCGCCGGCGTGCAGACGCAGGGCTCCGGCCGCTGACGCCGTAACCCCACCAGACGCCCGCCGCAGCGTCCGCGCAGGTCAAACCACCGCCTCCGCGCCTCGGCATCGGAGCACACCCCGCGGACGGAACCGCCCGCGAAATGCAAGCCAGGTCGCCACACCGGCGTTCTGCACGCGTTCCTGCAACCCCCGACGCCCCGCGTCCCACCTCGTCCCACGGCCGAATCGTCCCTGATGGCGTGGGATTTGGGCGCCTCGAGCAGGGGGTGGGCCAGATTGTGGGGCAACGGGTGCCATTTGGGTTGCATTGTGGGAGGGAGTGGGATACTGTGGGCGTCGCTTCCGGAACCCGGGTGGCAGGGCTCCTCCCACCCAGCCACCCGGGTTTTGAGCTTTCAAGCCCTTGTATGAGCTCCTTTGAACTTCCGCGGACACTTCGAACACGCGCTCGACGCGAAGCACCGGCTGACCATTCCGGCGAAGTTCCGCGGAGCGCTCGCCAACGGCGTGGTGCTGGCTCCATCGCACGAGGTGGAGCCGGGCGCGCCGCGAACGGTGGCGATCTGGACGCCCGACGCGTACGACGAGTTCACCCAGACGACGCTGGCCGGGCAGAACCCGTTCTCGCCGACGGCCCGTCAGCTCAAGCGCTTCTTCTTCAACGCCTCGTTTGACACCGAGCTCGACGCCGCCAACCGCGTGATGATCCCCACCCCGCTCCTCGACTACGCCGGCCTCGGCAAGGAGGTCGTGGTCACCGGCTCCGGCGAGTGCCTGGAAGTCTGGGACCGCGGGGGCTACGCCCAGAACTTCGAGGACGTCCTGACCCGTATCCCCGACCTCGCAGCGAGCCTTGGCAACACTTCTTGACATGACCAAGACGCACATCCCGGTCCTGGCGGGCGAGCTGATCGACCTCGTGGACCCGCGCCCGGGTGAGACCGCGGTCGACTGCACTGTCGGCGGCGGCGGCCACGCCCGCCTCATCGCCGACCGGCTCGGCCCCGCTGGAACGCTGATCGGCGTCGATCGCGACCCTCTGGCCGAGGAGCGTTTCGCCGCCATGGCTGCCGAGGTCCAGTGCGAGACGCGCTTCATCCGCGCCGACTTCGTCACCGCGCTGCACGAGCTGCGCGAGGAGCGGCTGAGCGCCGATCTCGTCTACCTGGACCTGGGCATGTCCTCGATGCAGGTGGACACGTGGGAGCGCGGCTTCTCCTACGCCTACGACGCCCCGCTGGACATGCGGATGGACCCGTCGCAGCCGCTCACCGCCGCAGAGGTCATCAACACCTGGGACGAGCGGCGTCTGGCCAGGTTGCTGCGCGAATACGGCGAGGAGCGCTACGCGTCCCAGATCGCGCGCGCCATCGGCCGGGCCCGACGCCGCCAGGAGTTCGCGTCGACCCAGCAACTGGTGGACGCGATCAAGACCGCGGTCCCGGTGCCGGCGCAGTTTGCCGGCGGTCACCCCGCCAAGCGGACCTTCCAGGCCCTACGCATCGCCGTCAACGACGAGCTCGCGCAACTGGAAGAGGCGCTGCCCATCGCGTGGGACCTGCTGGCCACCGGCGGGCGGCTGGCAGCGATCTCCTTCCACTCGCTGGAGGACCGGCTAGTCAAGCGCTTCCTCACCGCTCGGGCCCGCGGCTGTATCTGCCCGCCCGAGCTGCCGATTTGCGTCTGCGGACACCAGCCGGAGGCTGAGCTCCTCAGCCGTCGTGCCGTGGCGCCGACGCCGGGCGAAGTCGCCGCCAACCCCCGATCCAAGTCAGCGCACCTGCGCGCCGCCCGCAAGCTGGAGGTTGTACCCACATGACGCCATCCGCGCTCACGCCCGCCGCCCGCGGGAGCACGAAGAAGTCACGCCCAGACGCCCCGCCGCGGCCATCGTCTCCTCGTGGCTCCGGCCACCGCTCCAACGTGCGGCGCTCGGTTGCGCCGACCGCGCCGCGCCGGGTCTCCGGACCGGCGGGTGGCGTCGCCTCCGGCGGGGTTATCGCCGTGCCGGCGCCAGCTAAGACCCGCCCGACCCGGGAGCGAACCGCCCCGACCCGCGCACCGAAGCCGCCGACCCGCGAACGCAAGGCCCCGACCCGTGAGCGGACCGCTCCGTCGCGCTCCCGGAGCGTTCGGTCGCGGCGCAAGGTCCGGTCAGCCGCCGGAACCCCCTGGCGCCTGCGCACCGCCGGGTATGTCCGCGCGCTGCCGGACCACATCCTCCTCGACCGGATCATTCGCGGCCGCGTGTGGATCCCGCTGCTGGGTCTGCTCCTGGCCGGGATCGTCGCGATGCAGGTGGAGGTCCTCAAGCTCAACGCGGGCATAGGCCGCTCGCTCGAGCGGGGCTCCGCCCTGCAGGCACAGAACGAGCTCCTGCGCGCCGGCGTGTCCCAGCTGTCAGACGAGCAGCGCATCGAGCGGCTCGCGGCGCAACTGGGCATGCTCATGCCCGCGCCTGACCAGCTCAGGTTCGCTACGACGGCTCAGGACAGCGCGCAGCGGGCCGTGAGCGACATCCACGCGCCCAATGCCACGGACTTCCTTGCCGCGCTGCCGACGATTGGCGCTCCCGCGGCCCCGCAGGGCACGTCGGTCAACACGGGCGTGGGCCTGACGCCCACCGCCGCGGACACGTCCTCGGCGCCCACGAGCTCCACGGACACCACCTCGTCTAGCACCACCTCGTCTGACACCACGTCGTCTGACGTGACGGCGTCGGGCTCGAGCGCTCCCACGACGACCTCGGCGGGCACCACCTCCGGGGACACGGCGCCCGCCGGCGTCACCAGCACGCCCCAGAGCACCGTGACCCCGGCCGCCCCGACCACTGCGGCGGGCACGAGCGACCAGTCGGGTGCCAGCGGCGGCGTGGGCGCGACTGCCTCCGGCGGCTAGGAGGGCGTCGCGATGGTGGCGATCGACCGTCGGGTGGGCTACATCTTCATCGCGTTCCTGTCGCTGCTCGCGGTGGCGGTGGCCCGCGCCGTCTACCTCGGCGTGGTGCGGGCCCCCAGCCTCCAGCAGGCGGCGGTAAGCCAGCAGGTCACCACTGTGCCGATTCCCGCCACCCGCGGGGCGATCACCGATCGCAACGGAGTCCAACTGGCGCTGTCGGAGTCCGCCGCCGACGTGATCGCCGACCCGTATCTGATCAAGCGCAACCATCCGACGGTGATGGCTCAGACAATGGCGCCGCTGCTGCACATGCCCGTGCTCAAGGTGCTCGCGGCCATCACCAAGGCTCACACGGGCTACGTCGTCGTCGCGCATGAGGTCGCGCCCGCGGCCGCGCAGGCGATCCTGGCGCTGAAGTTCGACGGCAAGCCGATCAACGGAGTTACGAGCGTTCCCGACGTCAAGCGCGTGTATCCGCGCGATTTCACCGCCGGGCAGGTGATCGGTGGCGTCCACTCATCGGGCGCCGGGGACGCCGGGCTGGAGTACCAGTACAACTCGGTCCTCTCGGGCACGGCGGGGGAGCGGCGGATCGTCAACGACGCCGTCCATCAGCCGATCTCGATCGACGAGGTCCGCCCGATGCAGTCGGGGAAGACGTTGCAGCTGACGCTCGACGCCGGGTTGCAGAACGAGGTGGAGCAGGTGCTGGCGGGGGTCGGCGAGCAGTATCAGCCCCGCGCCGCGACGGCGATCGCGATGAATCCCGACACCGGCGCCATCCTGGCCCTGGCCAACTGGCCGCGGGTCAACGCCAACGACCCCAACGCCGTGCGCAGCCTGGACGATCGCGACCATGCCGTGGCCGACAGCTACGAGCCAGGATCGACCTTCAAGGCGATCACCGTCGCCGGAGCCCTCCAGGACGGAGTGGTGACGCCGAACACCCCGTTCGACATCCCGCCCGAGCTCCAGGTCGCCGACCGCAGGATCTCCGATGCCGAGACCCACGGCTACGAGACGCTCACCACCGCCGACATCCTCAAGGTCTCGAGCAATATCGGGGCCGACCTCATCGGGATGCGCGACACCGCCCCGCGCTTCAATTACTGGGTGAGGCGCTTCGGGTTCGGGTCCACCACCGGCTCCGACATTCCTGGGGAGCAGACCGGAATCGTGCTCAAGCCGTCCCAGTACTCAGGCTCGTCAATGGGCAACCTGCCGATGGGCCAGGGTGAGTCGGTGACGCCGATTCAGATGGCGACCGCGTACTCGGCCATCGCCAACGGCGGGATCCTGCGCCGGCCCCACATCGTGCAGGCGATCGGCGGCAAGCCCCAGCCGGTCCCCGCGGGTCATCGGATTGTCTCCGCCAACACCGCGGCCGAGGTGCGCGACATGCTCCGCGGCGTGCTGGCCGACGGCGGAACCGCTTCGGGCGCGGCCATCCGCGGCTTCGACCTGGCGGGCAAGACCGGAACAGCCAATGTCGTGGTCGACGGGAAGTACTCCAGCAGCGAGTACATCGCGTCCTTCATCGGCATGGTCCCGGCCAGTGCCCCCAAGCTCGTGGTGGCGGTGATGGTGGATGAGCCTCAGGGCTCGATCTACGGCGGTTCCGTCGCCGCGCCGGCATTTCAGAAGATCGTCGGCTGGGCCGTTCCCCACTTCGGGATCTCACCAAACTGATAAGCCGCCACTCACTGCTCAGGTAACGCTGTGCGGTCGAGTGCCACGTTCGGACGCAGAGGGGGACACCCACCCACGTGGGCGGAAAGTCAAACCTCTTAAATCCATCAATGCTGATGAATGTCTGGCTTTGTGTGCTATCCCTCGGGCCCATTGTGGCCGAATCACATTCGTACATTTGTCCGTGGCTCACGCGTGTGCTAAACGTATGATCCAGCGGCACAGTAACTAGGGAAGCTCGCCTCAAGCTCGGGGAAGAGCGAGCCCCCTGAAATTGAATTTGCGTCCCATCGGCAGGTGGCCAGCCGCCATTGGAGCCAGTGTGCAGCCATCGCTGCGCCTGCCGTCATGTACACCACTAACCGGAGTGTCCCGAGCGCTACCCGTCGCTGTGACGGGAGGAGAGCGTGTGCGCTTAAGCACACGACTGATGGTCTGTGCACATCAGCACGATGTGCTGCGTGTTTATCCGCACGAACACTGCCTACCTCCACACCCTCACCCAATGCACATGATGGTCACACCGCAACCTCTGCTCGATGTAACTGTTCGTATTCACACCTGCCCGGTTTCGCGGGCTTGGTGTCGCGGCTGTGTGTCCAGCCGGCCGCGTGATTGCGTCCGATCGACAAACCCTTCGACTGGAGCCGAGCGCGCGTGAGCACAGACGCGGACAGCACCCAGCAGACGCGGCGGTCGCCCGGAGTCGTCCGGCGGCGCCCCGGGCGCGCCACGACGCCCGGGCACGCACGTGGGCACGACCCGCACGAGCCCGCGGCGAGCCCGCTCACGCAGCTCGATGCCGCGTCGAACATCGACGCAGGGATCCCGGCGGACTTCGCCGGCGCGCCGGTGTGGGAGACGGTGCCGAGCGCACGCCGTGTCGCCCGGGCGTCGGGCTCGCGCGACCGCGACCGCATCCTCCGGCGCTCGCTGGCGGTCTGCGACGTCACGGCGGCGGTCCTGTCGGTCCTGTTCGTGCTCACTCCGGCGATCTGGGGTTCGGGCATGGGGCTGCGCTTCACCGACGTCCTGCTCGTGCCGTTCGTCATCTTCGCCGCCAAGGCCATCGGGCTCTACGACCGCGATCAACACGTGGTGCGCAAGACGACGCTCGACGAGGTGCCGTCGCTCATCTACCTCTCGGTGCTCTACGCGCTGACCGTCTGGCTGGGCGAGGATGTCCTGTTCCGCGGCTGGTTGACGCGTCCTCAGGTGTTCACGCTGGCGCTGATGACGTTCGTGTTGACCACGGTCGGAAGAGCCATCGTGCGCACGATCGTGACCCGGACCACGCCTGCCGAGCGGTGCCTGATCGTCGGCGCCCCGGCGGACACCGCGCGCATCGTCGGCAAGCTGGAGACCTCGCCCGGGGTCAGCGCCGTCGTCGTGGGCCGCGCCCCGCTGCGCTTTGACGAGCACCAGGCGGCGTCGCGGGCCGGCAACGGCTCGCCCCTTGCCGACCGGGACCTCACGCAGGTGATCGTCGCCAAGCAGGTGGAGCGGGTCATCATCGCCCCCGACAGCCATGACCAGGAGGAGATCCTCCAGGCCATCAGGGTCATCAAGGCCCTGGGGGTCAAGGTGAGCGTCCTTCCGCGACTGCTCGAGGTGGTGGGTTCCTCCTCGACGTTCGAGGACGTCGACGGAATCACGCTGCTCGGCGTGCGCCAATACGGCGTCTTCTCGAAGTCCTCGGCCGCGCTCAAGCGCGCCATGGACATCGCGGGCGCCGGCGCCGGCCTGACCGTCCTGGCTCCGCTGCTGGTGTTCATGGCTGTCGCGATCAAGCTCGATTCACGCGGCCCCGTGTTCTTCCGGCAACGGCGCATCGGGCGCCAGGGTGAACTGTTCTTGATGCTCAAGTTCCGTTCCATGGTCAAGGACGCTGACGCAATCAAGAGTCAGTTGCGCGACCGCAACGAAGCCGAGGGTGGCCTGTTCAAGATCACCGACGATCCGCGCATCACCCGCCTGGGGCGATTCCTGCGCCGTACCTCACTCGATGAACTGCCACAGTTGCTCAACGTCGTCGGTGGCAGCATGAGCCTGGTGGGTCCACGGCCGCTGGTGCCCGATGAGGATGCGCTCATCGAGGGGTGGCAGCGCCGCCGGTTGGCGGTCAAGCCCGGCATGACCGGCCTGTGGCAGATCTTCGGATCCTCCCGGATCCCGATGAACGAGATGGTGAAGATCGACTACCTCTACGGCGCCAACTGGTCACTGTGGCTGGATCTCAAGATCCTGCTGCGGACCATTCCGTACGTCCTACATCGACGGGGGATCTGAACTGTGACGGCACTCACACATCCAGTGACGCTCGACGATACGGCCGCCGAGGACGACCCCTTCGAGTTCTGCGGGCTGCGTCTCGCGCGCCTGGATCTCAGTGACGCGGTGGCGTGGATCACGAAGGCGGCGCAGGCGAACGATGCTGCTGTAGTGGTGACACCCAACATCAACCACCTGCATCTCGTGCACACGTCGCCGGAGGCCCGCGACGCGGTGGCCCGAGCTGATCTGCAGCTGGCCGACGGCTGGCCGATCGTGGCCGCCTCGCGTGTGTTGGGCACGCCTCTGCCCGAGCGCATCGCCGGCATCGACCTCGTGGAGCGCCTGGTCTCCAGCGACACCGAGTTCTCGGTGGCGATCTTGGGGGGACCGAGCGACGCTGCGGCTCGGCTGGCCAATGTCGCCGCGCGCCACAACCGCGTAGCGCTGGTCGACGAGCTCGGCCCCGGCTGGGACGACCCCGCACGACGGGGCGAGCTGGCGGCGCGCCTGAAGGCCGCGTCACCCAACCTCACCTTCGTGGGCATCGGCGCTCCTCGTCAGGAGCAGTTGGCCCACGAGCTCAAGACGGTGGTCTCGGGGCCCATCATCTGCTGTGGCGCAGCCGTGGAGGTTCTCGCCGGGGTTCGGCCGCGGGCGCCCCGCTGGGTGCAGCGCTTCGGGATGGAATGGGCCTTCCGCATGGCCATCGAGCCGCGCCGGCTGGCCCGCCGTTACCTGCTGGCCGGGTTCACCTTTGCCCGCCTGTTCGGTGCCACGTGGGCACGCCGTGCCGTGTCATTAAAGTCGTCCTAACCTGATCGATGCGTACCGGTGCACAGTGGTGGGTAGGCTCTGAAGCTCTGGCCGCAGTGCGGCCACTCGCGCGTACCGCTCCGGGATCCGGTACCCGCAGGCCGTACGGGCCCGATCAAGGCCCACGCCGACGGCCCCCATGGCTTCAGGCCGTCTTCGAACGATGAACCACGAACCGGAAAGGCACTCAGCCTAAATGGAACCCAGCCAAACCCAGTCCGAGAGAAGTCGCCACAAGCGACCCGAACGCCTGGAGAACGGCGAGGAGGAGTTCGTCTTCGAGCGCGCGGGCCGCGACGACCGGGCCGCCAACGGGTCGGGCCTCGATGAGCGGACCGGCAGCCGCCGTCGTCGCGCGGCGCCGCCCGCCTCACCCCCGGCGCCGCCTGAAGCCACCCCCGGTCCCGCGCCTGCCAGCCGCGGCGTGAGCTTGGGCACGGCCCTGCGGCGCTACCCGATCCTCGCCCTGCTGCCGGTCGTGGTGTTCGCCGCGGCTGGGATCACCCTCGGGTTGCGCCGGCCGTCAACCTACACGGCGTCCAGCACGATCAACGTCGGCGCGCCGGACATCAACTCGCAGGCGACCCCTGGCTACGCGCTGGCTGAACAGACACTGGCCTCGGCTTACAGCCGTGAGGTCACCAGCCAGTTCGTCGTCAACCCGCTTGCGCGCCGGATGCACATCTCGCGTGCCGCGATCGCCTCGCGTCTGAGCTCCTCGGCGGTGCCGAGCAGCCCGACGTTCACGATCAATGCCACCGGGCCCAACAAGCAGAGCGCAGTCGCGCTGGCGGGCGCTGCCACCTCGGCGCTGCGGCACTACATCAACGTGCTCAATCAGGGCGAGACTTCATCAAACCAACTGTTGACCCGGTATCGGAATGCCGAGCGGACCGCCGATCAGATGTCCTCCGAGAGCGGCCGCCTCGACGGCAAGAACAGCGTGAACCCGGGCTCGGTGTCGGGCAAGCGCCGGCGCGAGGCCAGGGTCGCGGCTCAGGTCGCGCAGTTGCAGGCCAACGCCCTGGGCCAGCAGTTCACCACCGGCTCGACATCGAGCCGCGGCGCAATCATCCAGGTGCTCAACCCCGCCGCGGCCGCAACCAGCGACCGCAACTCGATCACGGAGCGCTACGGCGTGATCGGCGCAGCCGCGGGCCTCCTGCTGGGAGCCGCCCTGGTGCTGCTGGTGGCCAACCTGCGCCGCAAGCGGTGGCCGGCTGAGTTGGCATGACCGCTCGCCGAGCAGCTCGGGCCGCCGCATGGCTGTCGCTGCCGGTCGCCGCGGTCCTGGCGGTCCTCGCGGCCGGCGCGGCCGCGCCGCATGTGGGAACGTCGACGAAGGCGTTCCCGCTGGTGGCGGCGGGCGCCGCAGGCGGCATGGCGCTCATCGCCGCCATGGCGGCGGTCGAGCCGGCGTGGATCCTGTCGGTGGGGCTCGCCCTGTCGATCTTCTCCGGCAATTGGAGCCTCCTGCACGTCCCAGGACCGCTGGACCGCGTGGTCATCATCAGCGGGATTCTGTCGGTGGTGGTGCGCTCGTTCGTGGTTGCCGACGCGCCGCGCATCCAGATCCGCCGCGTGCACTGGGTCCTCGCGCTACTGGTGCTCTACGCCGTGGGCTCGTCGGCGTGGGCCAACACGCTCTCCCAGCATCACGCGTCCTTCGAACTGCTTGATCGGCTGGGCATCGTACCCTTCCTGCTCTACCTGGTGGCCCCGGCGGCCTTTGCCACCGACCGCCAGCGGACGATTCTGCTCGGCACGCTGGCCGTCGTGGGCGCCTACCTGGGAGCCACCGCCTTCTTCGAGATGATCGGCCCGCACTCGCTGGTCTTCCCCAAGTTCATCCTCAACCCGTCGCTCGGGATCCACGACGGCCGCGCTCGCGGGCCGTTCCTGGAGGCCGGCGCCGACGGTCTGGCCATGTTCTGCTGCGCTGTGGCCGCGGTGATGCTGCTCGACCGGCCACGCCCGCCGTGGGTGCGCCGGGCGGTCATCGCCATCGCCGCGCTGTCCCTCCTCGGGCTGGTGCTCACCCTCACCCGTCAGGTGTGGGCCGGTGCCGCCGCCGGAGTCATCCTGGCCTCGCTGGGCTCGCGCCAGATCCGGCGCCGACTGCCCGTGGCGCTCGTGGCCGGGGCGGTTCTCATCGGGGGCGCGCTCGCGGTCAGCCCCGGCCTGCGGGCGAAGTTCGACACCCGTGCCAGCGCCCAGAAACCGGTGTGGGATCGCCTGAACTCCGACTCCGCTGCGGTGCGCATGGCCGAGAGCCATCCGCTGCTGGGCTACGGCTGGGGCTCGTTCCCCACCGCCAGCCCTCGCTTCTACCACGTGGCCAAGACCTACCCGTTGTCCTCGGTGGGCGAGGTCCACAACGTGGTCCTGTCCAACCTGGCCGAACTGGGCGTGGTGGGACTCGGCCTGTGGCTGCTCGGTCTCGGCGCCGCCATGGTTGCCCCATTCCGCCGCCGGGGACCGCCCAGCCTCGAGCCGTGGCGGCTCGGGCTGATCGCGATCGCGGTGGCGTGGTTCGTGCAGGCGAACTTCGCGCCACTGGCGTACGCGTTTGACAACTACCTGCCGTGGCTGTTCGCCGGGATCGCCCTGGGGGCACCACGAGCCGCGCAGGCCACACGGCGCGAGCGCGAGACCGCGCCGTCCGGGTCGGCGTGGCCGCGCGCAGAGAGTTGGGCCCCAACCGCGTAGCGTCAGGAGCCGGTGTGCCACACCACCCGCTGCGGGTGGCGCAGGTGCCACTGCAGCGCCCCGGGGCCACCAGCTACCTGACGCTGCTCGCCACCGCGCTGTCCACCGCCGGTGTAGAGGTCACTTCGGCCGACACGGCAGCGCTGTGGCGCCTTGGGCGTGCACGCGACGTCGATCTCGTCCATCTGCACTGGCTCGAGTTCATCGCCCCCAGCGCGCCGGGCGGCGCCGGCGGCTTGGCGCGGACGGTGATCCGCCACGGGCGGCTGGTTGCCCTGCTGGCCTGGCTGCGTATCCGCGGTGTGAAGCTGGTCTGGACCGTGCACAACCTCCGGCCCCACGAGCCCGTGCGCCCGCGCCTGGAGTCAGTGCTGTCTCGCGCGGTCAGCCGGATCTGCCACACCCTGGTGGCGCACTCCGAGTACGCGGCAGCGCGAATCCGCGCCCAGTGGGGTGACAGCGCGAACGTGACGGTGATCCCGCACGGCAACTACGTCGATCTGTTCAGCGCGCCCGCGGGCACCCGCGCAGAACTCCGGCGCTCGCTGGGAATCCCCGACGACGCCTATGCGTTCCTCGCCTTTGGGCAGGTGCGGCCGTACAAGCGGCTCACCGATCTGGTCAGCGGGTTTCGCCGCCTCGACGCTCCCGACGTGCGGCTGATCATTGCTGGCAAGCCGGTGGTGACCGAGGAGGCCGACCACCTGCGGCGCGCCGCCGCCGACGACACGCGGGTGGTGCTGGACCT
Organism: Solirubrobacteraceae bacterium; assembly: GCA_036490435.1. Lineage (GTDB taxonomy): Bacteria > Actinomycetota > Thermoleophilia > Solirubrobacterales > Solirubrobacteraceae > Palsa-465. Next base: position 41,684 of record DASXDW010000069.1, on the reverse strand, counting down.
GCGCGAGGTGCCTGATGACGAGGTGTCGGGGCTGCATCTGTGCGCCGACGCGGCGGTCCTCGCTTACCGCGACGTGTTCTCCAGCGGCGCGCTGCTCTTGGCGCTCTCGTTTGGCCTGCCTGTGGTGGCGCCCGACGTCGGCACCGCCGCCGAGTTGGCGGGTGAAGGCGCCGGGGAGCTCTTCCCCGAGGGCGCCGCGGGCCTGACGGCCGCCCTTGAGGCGATGCGCGACTCAGACCACGCGGCGCGCGCGGCGGCCGCAAGTGCTGTCGCGCGGCGTTACGGCTGGGATCGCGTGGGCACCGAGACCGCCGAGCTCTACCGTGAGCTCACCGCTTCTGGGCCGGTACAGGCGTCCGTGGGAGACGGGCGATGAAGATCATCTCGTCGGCCAGCACCCATCGGCGATAGCTGAGGGCGTTGACGACGGTGCCGCCCACCCTCGCGATCTGGCGTGCGCCGCGGTGCAGCCCCACGACCCCGAGGCTTTCGCGAATGTTCCACCCCGCACTGGCGATCGGGCGCGCTTGGTGCACGTCGGTGAACCCGACCTGGCACAGCAATGCCGACAGCGACCGGGGAGTGAACAGGACCAGATGACGCGGAGGATCGAGCGCTCGCCAGTGGCGCCCGAAGACTCGATGGTTCAGGGAGCGCAGGTTGGGGGTGGCGATCCAAACGACACCGCCAGGGGCGAGGACGCTGCGAACCGCATCGAGCGCGAGTACCGGATCGTGAACATGCTCCAGTACGTGCCCGAGCGTGATGTAGTCGAACGTGCCATCGATCTCCGCGGAGAGGTCTGAGATCACACCGCGGCGCACGCTCAGGCCACGGTTCCGTGCTTGAGTCGCCGCCCCCTCGTCGGGCTCGATACCCGCCGTGCCCCATCCGAGCTCGCGCATCAGCGCGAGGTACCCGCCGTTGCTGCACCCGACGTCGAGCAGGCGCTGACTCCCGAATGGCGCGGGAGCATGTCGCACCAGGCGATCGGCCGCGCGAGTGGTCGCGGGGGCGGCCTTCGCGCCCAGCGCGGCCCCACGGGAATGGGGGAGCGCGTAGCCGTAGGCGCTGGCGAGATGCGCGTCGGCGATGGCGCGCAGCGCGCGCTCGCCGGCCGAGCGCGGCACGGAACGCAGGGGGGCCGCGTTGTAGGGCTGGTATTCAGTGCTGTACGCCTTGCCGATCGCCTGTCGCGTGTAGCGCGGAGACAGCCACGCGGTTGCGCACGCCGCACACTCCGAGAGAGCCCATGGACCATCGGTGTGACTGGTCAAGCGCATGTGCAACGGCGTCAGCGGCCCTTGACACAGGCCGCACCGGCTGACCATCTCGAGATCCGCGGCGGACGGCTCGGCGATCAGTGTGCGTTCCTCGACGGTCACAGGCGATCGATCACGGCCACGTGGGACCCGCCGAACCAGTCACGGATGGTGGCGTCGTCGGTCTGCATGCCCCTTGCGTCACGCGGCGGCGGTCCGCTCCCACCGCCGGCGTGGGTGATCAGATGATCGTGGTCGCGAACCGCCCTCACCGTGTGCCCTGTCTGCAGCAGGTCGGCCTGAAGCTTGGTCACACCCCACCACCAATGAAATTCGGGGGAGAGCCCGCCGAACAGGTCTCTGTCGATGAGAAAGCAGTAGCCGTCGGCTCGCGGCCACGGTCCACCCTCGACGAGGCCGAGGCTCGTCGCCCCCCGCGCATGCACCTCGACCAAGCGCCGCAGCCAGTCCGGGTCCTGGATCTCGATGTCGGGGTTCAGCAGCAACACGTAGCGACTGTGGGGGCTGCTGACCCGCAGCGCGGTGTTGACCCCGCCCGCGAAGAGGGTGTTGCGATCCAGCAGCGTGAGGCTGTTGATCGCCCGTATGGACGCAAGGATGTGGAGGAGCAACCGCGTGGCAGCCCGGGAGCGATTGTCGACCACGACGACCTCGTAGTCGACGCCGGAAGTCTGCGCCAAAGAGCGAAACAAGCGGAGCAGGTGTCGAGGCGCGTTGAACGCCACGATGAGTATCGACACCGTCGGCTCGCGATCGCCGTGACCGGTTAAAGACGGGGCCACCGCACGACGCATCCGGGCGAGCACGGTTCGCGTCAAGCGTTTCAGAGCGTCCGTCACGCGCCCTGCGCGGCCGGCATGAATGTGCTCGCGCTCGGTAGCACCTGATCCACCTCGGCCCAGGTCCGAGCAAACCGGGCACAGGAGAAGCGACTGGTCCAGGCATGCCACATCGCCTCGATCTTGCCGTACTGATCATTGACGACCACGTGGTCGACGCCCATCAGGCAGGCCAGGATATGTCCGTGCAGCCGGTCAGTGACCAACTGCTCGCCCGCGGAAAGCATCGCGATACCGCGCCGCAGGTTCGCTTTGGCGAACATGTCGCAGACGGCGAGGGACACGGCGTGCATCGGGGGGGAGTCGTTGCGCCGCGCGGCGCGGGAGACGATTTGATGCAGGCCGTTGCACGCCGCGACGTACTCGTACGGTCGCGCCTCGAGCCAGTCGAATGCCTCGAGCCCCGCGCTACGAGCCGTTCCCGTGGACTCCTTGTCGGTGCGAATCTGGACCGCGACCCGGGTGCGTGGGCGACGAGCGCGAAGCGGATCCAGCCCGAAGGCGATGTCGGGCGCGAGACGGACCGGGCAGTCAAACTCACGCTGGGCCAGCTCAAAGGACTGCTGATCGCGCAGAATCAATGTGGTTGCGCCGTGCCGCGCGACGGCGCGACGCAACTCGTCACGCTGCTGCTCTCCCGCGAAACGCAGCGACTGTGGCAGTTGGAGGACAGGCCGCCCGGGAAAGTCGGCCAGGACGGCAAGCTTGAGCTGGTGGTGGGTGAGGTACAGGCCACCGAGGTTGCCGCCTCCCAGCAGGACGATCGGGTCGTCGCCGCGCAGGCGCCTCCGGTCATAGGTGGACCGGGTCGAGACTGACGCCGCGCGAACCCCGAGCTGGCGCAGCACGGCCCGCTGACCCAGCCACAGCGCGGCATCGCCGACGTTGTAATGGTCCGGGTAGTCGACCAGGTGGGCAGCGCGCCAGCCACCAACGGCGTCCCCGATGCTGTCGAGCAGAGTGGAGCGCAATTCGGCGACGAGATCAACGTCGGCAGCCGCACGATGGTGCTGTTTTAGTTCACCGTTAGCTGAGAGCATCTCGGAGGTCTCGGGTGGAATTCCAACGCGCTCTTCCGCTGTGACATCCAGCTCAGGCTCGTTCAGGACAGGGCGACCGAGGCAATCTCATGCCGCACTTAACACAACTGCCGGGGGTCTCTCCGACACCACCCCAACAAGTCTCGCGATCCGGTCCATCATTGCGTCGCTCATGGCAATGATCGCGGCTGACGATAGCACACACTCTGGGTGCCGCTGACGGCCGCTAACGTTGGCGTCATGACCGTCTCTCGCCCGACAGCGCCGGCGCCCGAACCCGTCACGATCACCGATGACTCCGGGGTGCACGTCAGCGTGGTCATCCCATGCTACAACGCGGCACATCTCATCGGCCGGCAGATCGAGGCGCTGCAGCGCCAAAACGTCCCGTTTACCTGGGAGATCATTGTTGCGGACAACGGGTCCAGTGACGGTTCTGCTGCCGCGGCTGCCGCTTACTCCGCGCCTGCGCTTCCGGTGACTGTGTGCGACGCGAGTGCGCGTCAGGGAGTGAACCATGCGCGCAACATTGGTGTGCAGAGCTCCAGTGGTAAGTACATCCTGCTCTGCGACGCCGATGACCAGGTCAACGAGGGGTGGCTTGCTGCGATGAGCGAGGCGTTCACATCCGGCGCGAAGCTGGTGGGAGGCCGCCTCGTGCGAGTGACTTCGGAGCAGAGGCCGGTTGGCGTGCCCGATGAGGGGCTGCGCAACGACCTGAACTACCTGCAATGGCCGCAGGGAGCCAACTGCGGCTTCTCGCGCGCGGTCTATGACGAGCTGGGTGGCTTCGACGAGGGGTACGCGCGCGGCGGAGACGAGACCGACTTCTTCTGGCGCGGCCAACTGCGTGGACATGCACTCCGCCTCGTGCCCGCAGCCGCGATCAGGTACACGGAGAAGTCCGCCCCGAAGCGGCGGTTTTTCCAGTATTACCACTACGGACGCTCCCACGTCCAACTCTTCAGGGCGTTCGCGAGGGCAGGCATGCCGCGCGCGTCCAACAAGCGGGCGGTGCGGGCGTGGATCGAGATCGTCAGGGGGTTTGTGGCCGGGATACGCTCCCCGCAACGGCGGCGGATTGCGATCTCGCATCTCGGGCAGCGGTGCGGCCGAATCGCCGGGTCCGTCGAGTTCCGCGTCTGGTACCCCTGAACGCCCTGCGCATCACTGTTGGCGCGACACATCAACTGAATCGCCGAGCGTGATCAGGCCCGCGAGTGTCGGGGTATGCTCGAACAGAGTGTGAATCCTGGACGGAGTCGGGACCCCGCAATCGTGACCAACGAGACCGAGACTATCCCCACTTCGACGATGACGAACGCCCCCCCAACGCCCCAGGACGCGCCGGAACACGCCCCCCTGTTGGCGCGCAGCGAGATCGCCGACCGCGCCACCCGTGGCGCGATCTCGGTGATGGCCCGCGGCTTCGGGATTCGTGCGATCGGCCTGCTCGGCAACATTCTGTTGGCGCGGATGTTGCTGCCGGCGGACTTCGGGATGATCTCGCTGGGCAACACCATCATGGCCTTTGGGGCGTTTCTGGCCAGCGGCGGCCTGGGAGCGACGCTGGTGCGCCAAGCGGGAAAGGTCGCGCGCCACGACCTGCAGGCGGTGTTCGGCTTCCAACTGGCGATCACGACCGCTGTCGCATTGCTGGTCACGGCGGTGGGTGTCCCGTTGGGGCAGGCCGGCGCGCTGGCGGCCATCATGACGTGGTCGCTGGTCATCGACAGCGGGAGGGCGCCCACGTCGATCCCACTGGAGCGGGAGATGGCCTACCGACTCGTGCTGCAGGCCGAGGTCATCGAGGTTTTCGCCTGGAATGCGTTCGCGGTCGCCGCCGTCGTCGCGGGGCTGGGCGTATGGGGTGTCGCCGCTGCCCAGATCGTTCGCGCCCTCACCGGGTACCTCGCGCTGACGCTGCGGGGGCCGACGGGATTTATGTTGCCCCGCCTTGCTTGGGCGCGCACCCGCCATCTGTTGTCGCTGGGCATCAAGTTCCAGACACTTCAGGTCGTGCTGCTGATCCGCGACGAGGGCATGGCCATTGCGATCGCAGCCATCGGCGGCTTTGAAGCGCTCGGCGTCTGGAACATCGTGTACCGCTTCACCACGGTCGTGATCATCCTTATGGAATCGCTGTGGCGAGTCTCCTTCCCGGCGATGTCACGGCTGCGCGAGACCGGTGAGGACCCGATGCCGGTGGTGGAGCGCGCGGCGGGGATGGCGGCGGTGGTCAGCGGCGTGCTCGTCGTCCCGCTCGCCGGCGCCGCGCCGGCGCTGGTGCCCGTGCTGTTCGGATCGCACTGGACGCCTGCGGTCAGGGTGCTGCCGCTGGCCGCGTGCGCGGTGATGCTCGCGGGACCGATCACCTCGATCGCCTTCGGGTACCTGCTCTCAGAGGCTCGTGCCGGGGTGCTCCTGCGCATGGCGATCGCCGACGGGCTCACCACATGGGCGATCGGCCTCCCGCTGCTGGCGGCGGTGGGGGTGATCGGCCTCGGTGCCGGCCAGGCCGCGTCGGGCATCGTCGATCTGCTGTTCCTCACCGCGGCGGTGTGGGGCGGTTCCTACCGGCGCGGGTTCAGCATCACCCTGGTTCCCCTGGGCGCTGTGGTGGCGGCGTGCATTCCGGCATGGCTGATCGCCGTCGCTCTCGGCAAGGGCGTGGTGGCGCTGCTGGCGTCGGTGGCGATCGGGGAACTGCTCTACGCGGCGCTCGTGACCATCGCCCGGCGCACCACCGTCAAGGACGCGGTGCGACTCGGGCGACGGACCGCTCGGAGCTTCGCGCACGCCACTTAGCCTGATCCAGGCTCAGCGGGGACCCTCGGGTGCTGTGACTGGCGTGGTGCGCGTGGTGCGCACCCACGTCCGGGCGCCGCGGCCCGAGGCGACGCGGGCGAGCACGGCGAGTCGTCTGGCGGCGAAGCCGGGCGCGTACAGGAGCGCTCCGAGCACCACGCGCGACCCCCCGGCGGCGGCCAGGCCCCCGACCACGTAGGCGCCCTGAGCGGCCACCGTCGCGGCCGCTCCCACCGCCAGCCGGCGGTCGCGCAGCAGCGCTCCGCCGGCCGCCACCGACAGCCCGCCGGCGGCCATCAGCGTCTGCGAGGGCAGCGCGAGCTCCGCCGCGGCGCCGAGGCATTGGACGTCTTGGGTCGCCGCGGCCTGCCACAGCAGCCCTCCGAGTTCGTGGTGGGCCAACCCGGCGTTCCCCGACTCCCAGCGCAGCTGCTGCGCCGCTGCCTGCTCGGCTGAGGCCGGCATGGCTGAGGTCACGCGTGCCGTCTCGGCGTAGGCCACGCGGTAGCCGGCCCGAGTCAAGCGAACGAACAGCTCGGTGTCCTCGGTCACCGATTGCGGCCACGGCACCTGCCGCAACAGGGCCGCCGAGAAACCCATTCCCGTGCCGAACAGGTTGCAGGAGAGGCCCAGCCGGGCCCGGCCCCGCGCGCGGATGACGTGCTTGAGGGTGAAGCCGGCCGCGCGCAAGGCCGCCGTCGACGACTCCGAGGGATTGGAGACCTCGTATGGCACCTGCACCGCGTGGGCTCCCGCAGCGATCTCGGCAGCGATGGCGGAGCACAGGTTGGGCGAGGCCGCACAGTCGGCGTCGACGATCACCACGGCATCGGCGTCGGGCCCCTGTGCCCACAGGCGCTCGATCGCCCACGCCAGCGCCTGGGGCTTGCCGGGCGCATCGGGGGCGTTGCGCTCCCACACCGTCGCGCCCGCCTCCGCGGCCAGGCCCGCCGTCGCGTCGCTGCAGTTGTCGGCGATGACGATGACATCAAGGAGGTGGGAGGGATGGTCCTGGGCCATCACGCCGGCGACGGCGGCGACGATGCCGGCCTGCTCGTCGTGGGCGGGCATAAGCACCGCGACCCGGAGGTCGCCACTGGCCTGCGGGCGTGCGCGAGTGTGCGGGCGCCGCCCGGCCACCAGCAGCGCCAGCAGGTACAGCGTTGAGGCGCCCAGCCAGGCCAGGAGGGCGTAGGCCGCCCACCGCAGCGGGCCGCGACCCCGCGCCGCTGAGGGGAGCCGGTACATTGCGGCCAGACGATGGCAGATGCCCAGACCCAACGTCCGGACTGCCGCGTCGCCTACCTGGTGTCGGCGTTCCCCGCGGTGTCACACACGTTCATTGCCCGGGAGCTCGACGCGCTGCGTGCCCGGGGGGTGGACGTGGTCACCATGTCGATCCGCAAGACGCCGCCCGATCAGCTGCTCAGCGACGCCGACCGCCGCGCTGCGGACGAGACGTTCTCCGTGTTCCCGCTCCGCAAGACCCGCTTCGTGGCCGCCCATGTGCGCGCGGCACTCACCCGGCCGGCACGGTACCTGGCGACCCTGCGCCTGGCCCTGGCCATGAGCCCGGGCGGGGCCCGCGCCAACCTGTGGCAGCTCTTCTACTTCGCCGAGTCGATCCTGGTGTGGTCGCAGTGCCGCCGGCGCCGCGTGCGCCACATTCACGCGCACTTCGCCAACGTGGCCAGTGCCGTGGCGCTGCTGGCCGCCGATTTCGGCGCCCCCGACGGCTTTGCCTGGAGTTACACCATGCACGGCTACACAGAGTTCGACGAGGTCAGGCGCTATGCGCTGGCCGAGAAGACGCGCCGCGCGGCGTTCGTGGCCTGCATCAGCGACTTCTGTCGCTCGCAGCTGCTCAAGCTCGTGGAACCGGAGTACTGGGACAAGCTCGTGGTCGTCCACTGCGGGCTGGATGCCGGCGCCGTGCGCGCGCTGCCCCCGCGGGTCGAAGGGCCGGCCGAGGCGGGCACGCCGCTGCGGCTGCTGTTCGTCGGCCGGCTCGTGCCCGAGAAGGGCGTGCCGGTCCTCCTGCGGGCGCTGGCGGCTCTCCGCGACCGTGGCCTGGTTCTCGACGCCGTGCTCGTCGGCGACGGGCCCTACCGTGACCAGCTCGAGGGCGATGCGCGGCGACTGGGCGTCGCCGGCCAGCTGACCTTCACCGGGGCGCTCACCGGGGCGGCGATCGCCCCGCAGTACCGCGACGCCGATGTCTTCTGTCTGCCGAGCTTCGCCGAGGGTCTGCCGGTGGTGCTCATGGAGGCGATGGCAAACGAGCTGCCGGTGATCAGCTCGCGGTTGGCGGGGATCGCCGAGCTCGTGGACCACGATGAGAACGGGCTGCTCGTGCCGCCGGCGCGCCCCGATGTGATCGTTGAGGCGCTCGCGCGGTTGGCCGCCGATCCGGCGCTGCGCGCGCGCTGGGGCCGCTCGGGGCGCGAGCGGGTCCTGCGCGACTTCGACGTCACGCGGTCAGCAGCGCAACTCGAGCAACTGTTTCGCTCGCGTGGGGCCGGGACCACGGTGCGCGCCGACCGCCGGCGCGCGCCATCAGGTCAGGAGGACGGCCCCCAGCAGCAGGAAGTCGTGGACCTCAGCGCCTGAAGGCGCGACCACGGAAAGGTCCGCAGCAGGTTGTTGGGGTACTGGCCTTCGAGCGCGGGGGTCCACAGGTTCTCGTCGCCCTGGGTGGGATCCTGCCCGTAGAACGAGACCGCTCCGGACTTGTCGCGCACGATGATCCCGTAACGCTGCGCCGCTCGCGCGATCATGCGGACCAACGGCGACAGGTGCAGCGAGGCGATGTTGAGGTGGGGATCGAGGCGGAAGCGGGTGCCCTCGGGGATCCCAGGGACGCCCGCGGTGAACACGTCGCCGTCGGTGCGCTGAGCGGGCCACACCCAGTAGCGGGGCTCGGTCTCCACCAGCGAGATGGCCAGGGCATGGTTGATGTAGCCGCGCTCCAGGTCGGCGAAGGTGATGAGGCCGCCGAGCAGCGGTAGCCCGGTGGCGGTGGCGCCCCAGTCGTCGGTGGTGGCGTCATGGGTGAAGTACCCGGGATTGTGCGAGACGTTGGTCATCTTCCCGCCCCAGCGGGCGTGCCACTTGCCTCTGACCCTGTGCAGGTGCCAGAACTCCCACATCGTGTTCGTGGACGGCTGCCACACGGTGAGCTGTTCGTCATTGCCCGCTGCGGGCTTGGCGTGGGCCGGTAGCGGCACGGCGCTGAACGCGTCCTGAAGGTCCGGGCCCCACGTGTCGAGCGTCACGTGCCGGGTGGGCTGCCCGGCGCCGACGACGTAGACGGGGACGCTGTAGGAGTAGGTGTTGAGCCACGGCCCGTAGTCGTCGACCTGACGCACGACCTCGCGGACGTAGGAGCGCGAGCGCGACGACATCGGCGCGTGGGCGGCCAGCGGCCGGTTCCACACGCTGGTGGCGGCAAAGGGGCGGCCTGGCCACGCCACCGGCTTCGCCTGCGCGGCGGAGAGAAGGCCGGAGCCCAACCAGGCGACGAGCGCGATGCCGAGCAGCCGGGTGATGCGGACTAAAAGCGTCATCGTCACCTTGCGCATCGGCACCCGCGGACCGTTGTATGAGCGCCGGGGAGGCCACTGTCCGCGCGGTGACACCGCGCCGGATTGGATGTGTAGGGCGGCGTGACGCGGGTAAGCGACGCCGCCGCGGCGGCTGAGAACTGAAAGCCCGGGACGGGCCTACCCCGAGACCTTGTCGGGTTTGACCGCCTGCATGTAGTGCCAGGGGAGGTAGCGCATGATGTTGGCAGGGCTGACGTTGTCGAAGAGCCCGTGGGCGCCGTAATAGGGGGTGTGGCCCAGTGGCGTCGGGTCTTGAGCGAAGAGCGAGACAGCGCCGGCCTGATCGCGGACGATCATCCCGTAGCGCTGGATCGCCTCGGCCAGGATCCGATCGATGGGCGGCAGGTGTAGCGAGGCGATGTTCAGCCGGGGATTGATCCTGAACCGGGTCCCCTCCGGGATGGCGCCGGGAGTCCGCTCGTTGCCGTCGCTGCGCTGGGCGGGGAAGGCGACGACGCCGGTGGCGGCATGCGGGATGGCCAGTGCGAGCGCATGGTTGATGTGACCGGACTCGAGTTCCTTGATGCCGATGAGACCGCCCAAGAGGGGCAAGCTCGTGGCCGTTGCGCCCCAATCCGACGGATTGGAGAAATATCCCCGATTGGACGAGACATGTGTCATCTTGCCGCCCCAACGCGCATGCCAGGTGCCGTTCACCTGCTGGGCGTGCCAGAACTCCCACATCGTGTCGGTACTCGGCTGCCACACGACCATGTGCTGGTCTGACCCGGCGGCGGCCTTGGCGCCGCGCGGGATCGGCACACCCTGCTTGAAGGTCTGAGCGAGCTCGTCGGCCGAACCGGCGCCCTTGGTGTCGAGTATCACCGGGACCTTGGCTTGGTGGCGCGCCACCGTGTACACCGGCACGCTGAAGCTGTAGCTGTTGATCCAGCCCCCGTCCTGCTTGATGAATCCGGTCAGCTCAGACGTGTACTGCGCCGAATGGGGCGAGAGCGGCGCGTCCGCCGGCAGGGCCGCGTTCCACACTGACGAGCAGGAGAACGGCGACTCGCTGTCGGCCACCGATCGGCAGCCGTGTTGCGCCTGGCCGGAGGGGCCGCTCGACGTGGCGATCAGCACAACGACGACCACGATCGCAGCAGCGGCGACGCCGATGATGGCGGCGATCAGGTTGAGCTTGCGCTCAGAGCGACGCGGGGCGCGCGTTACCACAAGAGAGCCTCTCGATCCCACCGGGCGGTACTGCGAGCACCGCTCGCGGGGTGTGGCATCCGGGCGCCCACGCGCACCGACGGCGTGCGGGGCACTGGCTCGATGTCCGCTAGGGTAGCGGGCGTCTGCTGCCGCTTGTTTGACAACTTCGTTACTGGCGCTGTGCAGTTTCCGCCGGTGGCCTCTGTCAGCTCAGAGCGAGGACCGATCATTGCTTGTCGAAATCGAGGTTGGGAAAAGGAATTGGCATGCCTAAGGGTGGGCCCGACGAGGGCCACTCGCGGTTGCCCGTGTCCGTGATCATTCCCGCCTTCAACCGCGCCGACACACTTCCGCGCGCGTTGGACAGCATCCGGTCTCAGCGGCCGTTCGGACCCGCGGAGGTCATCGTGGTCGACGACCACTCCGACGACGAGTCGGGGGAGATCGCCCGCCGCTGCGGCGCGAGGGTCATCCGCCATGAACGCAACCAGGGCGCGGCGGCCGCGCGCAACACCGCCGTCGCGGCGGCCACCCAGCCGTGGCTGGCGCTGCTCGATTCCGACGACGAATGGCTGCCCGACCATCTCGACGTCCTGTGGCGGCTCAAGGCGGGCCATGTGCTCGTCGCCGGCGCCAGCATGGCCTGTTTTGACGAACCGGGGCAGCCGCCCGCCTACGCAGGCACAATCAGGCCGCGGGCCCACACACTGCGCTCCCCGGCGGCTCTCATCCCGCTCAACCCGCTGTCGGCCAGCGGCGTGCTCGTCTCCCGCGACGCGGTTGTGGCGGCCGGCGGCTACAACACGGAGCTCGGGTACGCCGAGGATTGGGATCTGTGGCTGCGAGTGCTGGAGCGCGGCAGCGGCGTCATCACGCCCCTGGTGGTCTGTCTGTACCACGTGCATGCCGGATCGAAGTCCCTGCACGCTGACGGTCCCGTCCAGACCCACGACCGGATCGTCCGGTCGTGCATCGGCCGGCCGTGGTGGAGGGCGCGGCTCCTTGACCGATGGTGCGGGCTGCGCCTCTGGGCCGCACTGGAGGCCGCATTGGCCGCGAGGCAGCGCCGGCGGGCCGCCATGCTGGCCGCCAAGCTCGTGGCTCGCCCGCAGCGATTGTGGGCTGTGGTGGCGCGCCGAGTGCAGTTCGCGCTGTGGATGCGTCGCAGCCGGCGCCTGGCCTCGCGCGATCAGCGGGTCATTGCAGCCCTGCGGGCCCAGGCAGTGGCCGCACCAAGCGGAGAACGAGCGTGAGCATGGCTGATCTCAAGGCGGCGCTTCTCCAGCGCCGGCGCGACGTTATGCGCCGAATCCGCGGGCAGCCCACCGACGCGTGGATGGTGCGTCGTGGCCTGATGCTCGGCAGTGGCGTCTACATCAACGAGACCGCGACCGTGGATCCTGACTTCCTGTGGCTGATCTCGATCGATGACGATGCGGTGATCGCCAACCACGCCCATGTCATCGCTCACGACGCGAGCACCCGCCATTTCACCGGTTATACGAGGATCGCCCCGGTTCGCATTGGTAAGCGTGTTTACGTCGGCGCGGGAGCGATCATTCTTCCTGGTGTGACGATCGGCGACGATGCCGTGGTCGGCGCTGGCGCCGTGGTGCGGCGCAATGTCGAAGCCGGCGTGATCGTGGTTGGCAATCCGGCCCAGGTTGTCGGCACCGCTGACGAGTTCGCCGCGAAGCATCGGGCACGGCAGGAGGTACGCCCGACGTATCCGAGTCAGGGATTCTCCGGCTACGCCCCGGTCCCGGCGGAGAACATGGAGCGCGCCCGGCGAGAACTGGCGGACGGCAGCGGGTACGTCGGTTCCTGAGTGGCCTCGGTCGGGTCCCCGAGCGCAAGCGACCCCCCACACATGATGAGCCTGTACACCAGCACCTATGTCTATCCCTGGCATCGCGAGTGGTCAGCCCGCGCGACGTCAATCGACGTCCGCCGCGGCCGCGCGGCCGCTCTCGCCCGCCTGTTGCGCGCGCGGCGCCCCGGCATCGTCCTCGGCGCCTCGGGCTTTGACCGCGGCTACGTCGATCTGCTCGGGGCCGCGATGCTCGCGCGGCGCGGCTATCCCGTCCTTCTGGCCGACGCCACCTGGCAGCCGGGCAGTCGCGCGCTGGATCGCCTGCTGGGCGCGCCCACCCCGGTCGGGGCCGACAAGGCCCCACGCCACGGCCGGCACCTGGGCCGCCGGGCCATCCGCCTGCTGGACCGCGCCAACGTGCACTACGGCGTGCTCTCACGCCACGAGCTCACCTCCTTCCCGCGCGTTTGGGGCGTGGATCCGCGGCGCGTGCACTACACGCCGTTCTGCGCCACCGCCGAGACCCTGGAGCACGAGCCGACCGGCGAGGGCGTGCTGGCCAGTGGCAACTCCCTGCGCGACTACCGCGCCCTGATCGAGGCCGCGCCCGCCATCGACGCCGACGTCACGCTGGCCACCAGCCTTGAGCTGCCCGAGATTCCCGCTGAGAACATCGATGCCCGTTTCATGCCCGCCGACGAGCACGACGCCCGCGAGCGCTCCGCCGCGGTGGTGGTGGTTCCGCTGCTCGCCGACACGGAGCGCAGCGCGGGGCAGCAGACCTACCTGAACGCGATGGCGCGTGGCAAGCCGGTCGTGGTCACCGATGCGCCCGGTGTCCGGGACTACATCACTCACGAGGAGACCGGGCTGATCGTGCCCAACGACCCCGCCGCGCTCCAGGACGCGGTCAACCGGGTCCTCACCGACCGGACGCTGGCTCGCCGGCTGGGTGACGCGGCCCGGGCCGATGTGCGATCGCGGTTTGGGATTGCGGCCTACGTCGAGCGCCTGCTGGAGCTTGCCGACAGGGTGCTCCACTGATCACGGGGCATACTGACCACCATGACCGCCACCGCCACCCCCAGGCGCAAGCGCGGACACGGCTCTCCAGCGGCCGCAACGGAGCGGCTCCCCCCGACGGCCACCGAGCGACGTCTGGTCCTCGCGCTGTGTGCGGGGCAAGAGCGGCGCGACCGGGACCGCGATGACACGGCGCGCTTGGCTGCGCATGCCGATCCTGCGCGCCTGAGAGGGTTGCTGGACCACCTCCGCGTCACCGGAGTCGCGGGAGGGCGGTTGCTGGAGCTCGGCGTCGACGTCGACCCGGGCCTCGAGCAGGAGATCCGTGACTGGATGGGACGCGTGCGTGAACTGGGGCGCACCCACGAGCTGACCACGCTCGCTCTGCTGGAGGCGCTGGAGGGCGCCGGGATCCCGGCGCTGGCCCTGAAGGGAAGCGTGCTGGCCCGTGAGCTCTACGGCGACGTCGGCGTGCGGACTGCGGGCGACATCGACATCCTGGTAGCGCCTGGCGATCTCACCGGCGCGGTGGAGGTGGTCGCGCGAATGGGTTGGGCGCATCAGGCGGCGTCGGCCCGCGTCACGTCGCTCCCCGTGCTGCACGAGACGCTCACCCATCTGTCGCTGCCCAGGGTGGAGCTGCACTGGCGCGTGCACTGGTATGAGACGCGGTTCGCGGCTGACGCGCTGGACCGAGCGCAAAGGTCGGGACCTCACGAGCCGCTGGTGATGACGCCGGCCGATGGGCTCGCCGCGCTGACGCTGTTCTACGCCAGGGACGGCTTCGCCGGCCTGCGGATGCCCGCCGACGCGGCGGCCTGGTGCGATGCGCGCTGCCAGGGCCTGGACGTCGACGGGGCCATCGCCGACACCACGGGCTGCTATCCGGAGCTCGCCGCGCCGCTGCGCGTCGGCACAGAGTTGCTGGGCGCGCTCGCGGGCGTGCCGACATCTCGCCGCGCAGACGCGTACCGCCTGCGCGTGGCGGCGGAGCTGGCCACGCCGTTTGAGGAGGTCACGGTGGCCGAGGCCCGGGCCAAGGTCGGCATGGTGGACCTGCTCCTAGCCCCGCCGCGGGGTGCGCGCGCCGCGCTGCGCCGCGAGCGCCAGAAGGTCCCCGCCGGCCTGGAGCGGTCCTTGACGTGCCGCGATGGCCTACCGGCGTACCGGGCGCGGACTGAGCACGTGCTGCGCCTCGCGCGGCGTTGGGCTCTGGCTACAACCCCCGCGGCGGTGCGAGCTCGCCACGACGTGAACGGGGCCGGGGTGGCCGTGGCCGAGCGGGCGGCGGCATGACCGGCGGCGGCATGACGAGCGGCGGCTCACTCCCCGCGCAGCCCCAGCCGGCGCCCCTGCCCGCGCCGGTGGCGGCCGCGCCACTGGTCGCGTTCGAGGGAATCTGGCGCCACTGGGGCCGGGGCTCCAAGCGATGGGCCGTCCTGCGCGGAGTCGATCTGCAGGTGCCGCCCGGTGCGGTGATCGGAATCGGCGGGCGCAATGGGGCCGGCAAGACGACGCTGCTGAGGATCGCCACGGCGATTCTCACGCCGGATGCCGGAACCGTCGCCATCGACGGTCTCTCCAGCGACGCGGGTTGGCGCGAGTATCACCGCCGGATCGGGTTCCTCTCCGCGGGCGATCGCGGCCTGTATCCACGCTTCAGCGTGCGCGGCCACCTCGAGTACGCCGCGCGGATCGCTTTCGTCCCGCGATCGCGCCACCGCGAGGCGGTAGAAGAGGGCCTGGTCCGTTTCGGCCTCACCGACCTGGCCACTCGCCGGGCCGACCGCCTGTCCCAGGGCCAGCGCCAGCGCCTGCGCCTCGCGCTCACCGTGGTGCACCGGCCCAAGGTGCTGCTCCTCGACGAGCCGCGTAATAGCCTGGACGATGAGGGTCTGGGCATGCTGTCGCGCGCCATCGAGGACGTGGTAGCGGCGCAGGGGGCGGTCATCTGGTGCTCGCCCGCGGGCGAGCACCAACCCGTCGGCTTCGATCGCAGCTACGTGATCGACGAGGGGCAGTTGAGGCCCGCGTGATGGGCGGCCTCGCGCCTTACGTCGGCGCCGTGCTGGCCACGATGAAGCGCGACGCGCTCATCTTCGTGAGCTATCGCCTACGCGTCGTCAGCCAGGCTGTGGCGATGTTGTTCTCCCTTCTCATCTTCTACTACGTCGGCAAGCTCATCCCGGCCAAGGCGATCGGCGCCAACGGCCAGTACTTCGCCTTCGCGGTGGTGGGCATCATCACCACCGCCGTGCTCACATCGGCCCTGGGCAGCGCCCAGATCGTCCGCATGGAGCTCATGCAGGGCAACTTCGAGCGCATCCTCATCTCGCCGCTCGGACCGGTGTGGGGCGTGGTGGCGGTGGCCGCGTTCCCCATCGCCTACTCGACGGTGTTCGCCGGCACGATGCTCGCCGTGGCCTCGGCCGTCTTCGGGGTCCCGCTGCGCGCGGCCGGCATCGCGCCCGCGCTGGGGGTGGGGATTCTCGGCGCGCTGTGCCTGGCCTTCATCGGCCTGCTCTTCGTCGGCGGGCTCATCGCGTTCAAGTCGGCCCTTGGGGCCACGTGGGTGGTTGCCGGACTCAGCCTGTTGGGCGGCGCGTACTTCCCGCTGCGCCTGTTCCCGGGGTGGCTCCGATGGACCTCAGACGTCCAGCCCTACACGCCGACGGTCGACCTGCTGCGCCACCTGCTCATCGGCACGCGGCCCGCAGAAGCGGTGTGGCTCGAGCTCGTCAAGATCATCGGTTTCGCGGTCGTGCTTCTGCCCGTGGCGATCGGAGTGCTGTCGTTGGCGGTCAAGGTCAGCCGCCGCCGGGGCACGATCATGGAGTTCTAGGGACGCTCGGCCTCAGAGCTCGACCAAGCGCGAGTCCTGATAGCCGCGCGGCGGCAGGACCGGGCGTCCGTCGTGCTCGACCCAGGCATGGGCGGTGAAGTCCGGGCGCGAGTGGGCGCCGATGACCAGGGTGCTCGGGATCCCGCGCGCCGACAGCATCCGCGACAGCACCAGCGACTGCACCAGGCAGCGCGAATCGGTGGGGAGGATGCGAAGGGTGCGATACACCGCGCGGCCGAGACGGGAGGCGAGGTCCCCGCTGTTCAGGCCGGGTGGGGGTGCGACCTGCGCTGTGCGCCGGAGCACGGCCTGGCTCGACGCGGCGACATCGCGGATGTCACCGCGCGGCATGCGCCATCGCATCGCCGTATAGACGGTCAGAATCTCGCCCAGCAGCAACAGCTTCTCAGCCGGGGTGGCCCGCGTGCCGGGATTTGCGCGCACGGCCGACAAAACTAACGGAGAGCCCATAACGCGCAAAAGCCCCGGCAGGGCCGGGGCTCGCGCAACCTGTGAGGCGGCCGGGAGCCGGCCGCATAACACCCAGGTCAGGACAGCGGGAACGCCGTCCCCGGGTGCCCGTGCGGGACGTCGGACGGGTTCACTGATCCGCCGGCCTCGGTCAGCTCCTGCAGGGTTCCGTAGTCGGTCACCTTCGGGGCCTCGTAGGTCCGGGTCTCGGTCTGCTGATCGTTCTGCTTGGGGTCCATGTCACTCCTCTCAGTCGATCCTGATTGCGGCAAGTCTAGGTGTGAGTGACACCCCGCACCAGTCGAGAAAAAGTGCCGGACCAAAGATGTGAAAACCTACCTATCACTCACCAGAGCGACGCGGCGCACCGACGGTGCGGGCACGTCCGGTTGCGCCATGGCGGCGTCAAGGAAGTCAGGATCGGCGTGGGAGCGCAGCCATACCTCGGCGGCGGTGAGCCGCCACAACGCCCCCAGCCACTCCGGTCTGCCATGGCCGGCGATGGTCCGATTCCAGCAACTGCGTACCCAATCGCGGTCTGTATAGGCGCCGATGAGAGCGTCGGGCGCGGTCAGCAGCCGCGTGATGCCGGCGCCGTCGGCGTTCACCATGGCATGTTCACAAAAGCGGGTGAAGTCTGCTTTTTGTGTCTGAAACCTCACCTCATCAGGCAGGAGGCCGCTCATGGCCTCGCGTACCAGCGGACGGTCATACCGGCGGTCGTAGGCAAACTCCGGGGGGAGGCGCAGGGCGTATTCGATGAGGTCAACGTCGTACAACGGTGGCTCGGCGACGAGCCCGTTGGAGGCGGCACGGTGGCGCAGGTACTGCAGGCGCAGTTCGCGGTGCGGCCCGTCGATGAGCGCGTCTGAGAGCCACCGCCACCACATCGGTCCCGGGCCGGCCAGCTTCCACGCCCAGCGGTCCTCGCGGTGGGCGAAGGCGTCGCGCAGCCGGGGCGTGAGCCACGGCGGCCCCACAGCCGCACGGTCGCGGCGGCCCTGTACGAACCGACCGAGGGCATGCGGGGCGCCGCCCTTGACCCCCAGCTCCTTGATCATCCACACCTTGCTGCGTGGCGACATCCGGCGGCCGATCGGCCATTGGTTGGTGAGTCCGAGCGCGCTCAGGAGCCGGCCGTGGCGGATGCGGTCGGCGAACAGATACGGCGACAGCCCGAACAGCTCGTCGCCGGTCTGACCGTCCAGCACCACCTCGGCCCCGTCGCTCGCCGCCGTCTGGGTGGCCGCGATGTCGATCAGCGAACCGGCGGCGATCAACGGCAGCTGCCAATGCCGCGTGTAGCGCAGGGCCAGCCACAGCGTCCCCTGCGGCGCGATCTCCATAGCGCCGGGATCGATGCCGATTCGCTCGTTGACCTGGCGGATCTTCGCGCTCTCGTCGTAATCGGCGCCGGGAAAGACACCGGAATACGTGCGCACCTGCGCCCCGGGTGGCGCAACGCCGGCGGCGACGGCGCTCACCACCGAGGAGTCAAAGCCGCCGCTGAGGATGACGGCGCTGCGCCGCGGGGACAGGCGCTTGGCCACCGACGTCTCCAGGAGGGCACGCCAGCCCGCGCTGAGCTCCGCACGTGACCCGGTGAGCGCCGCCCGTGGCTCGGGGGACCAGTAGCGGCGTCGCTGCGCGGTCCGCCTGGAGAGGGCCATGAGCTCGCCGGGCGCCAAACGCGAGATGCCGGCGTATAGGGTGCGGTCCGATGGGCACGTGCCATCGCCCAGCCACGTCGTGAAGCCGATCTCGTCAGGCGCGGGTCGTGAGGATAGAAGCGCCAGGACGTCGTGCAGTTCGGTGGCGAACACCAGAGCGCCGGCCGTGCGGCACACGAACATCTCGCGCGCGGCCAGCAGGTCCGACGCGATGAGGCCCTCCTGCCGCACGTCGTCCCAGAGCACCGCCGCGTAGCGGCCCCGCAGCCGCGGCAGGGCCTCGAGGCCAAGGCGGCGGTGGGCCCGCGCCACGAGGTGGGCATCGTCATCGGCGTCCAGCACCAGCCCGCGGGCCAGCGCCGGTCGGTCATAGAGCTGCCCCTCCAGGACACAGGTGGTGTCGCCCTCGCGCGCGCAGGCCACGGCGGAGCCCGGGGTGGCGGCGGCGACGAGCGGGCCGCGGACGATTGGCTTGGCGTCGCCCAGCAGCTCGGCAAGCCGACGGAACTCCGGCAGCTCCTGAGGCGGCGCGTCGGTGCAGGAATGGAGGCCCAGCATCACACGCCGGCGTCGCGCATGTGCGCCTCGAGAGTGACGAGCATCTCGTCGGAGAGTTCGGCCCGGGGCGTGCGAAGGCGGAATTGGGCGACACCCGCGCTCGCCAGTTGGGCGATCGCAAGGTGGCGCATCAGTCGCTGAGGCGTCGTCAGGTACGGCACGAACGAGAGCGAGAGGACGCGCTGGAGCTCGTCGCCCTCCAGTGGGCTGACCGAGAAGGCGTCGTCCCATTGGAGGTGGTAGATCGCGCGCAACGCGCTGGTGTGGCCGCGTCGGGGGGGCGAGACGTGCACCTTGTCCGTGCTTCCCGCCGCGGCCCCCAGGCGCCCGCCGATCTCGGCCAGCATCGCCGCGTCGTCGCGCCGGATGGCCATGAAGGCCGGGCCCGGGTGCCCGAGGACCTCAGGCCCGGCAGCTTCGACCGCGAGAACGTCGTCGGTGAGAAAGGCCGCGCCGCGGGCCACGAGGCGGCTGGCCAGGCGCGTCTTGCCTGTGCCGGACGCGCCCGCGAACGCCGCCGCGCCGGCGTCCCCGGAGACCGCGCTGACGTGGAGGACCTCATAGCCGCGCAGGATGGCGGCCACCGGCAGCGCGTGGGCGAGGACGAAGCGCTCCTGAGGCTCGCGGCCGGCGGCGTCCCGCTCGCATGCGACCGCGCTGCCGTCGACGGCGACGAGGTAGCGCCCGTAGTCGCGTGCCCAGAAGCGGTAGTGCTCGCGGGACCGGTCGGCGGTGAAGGAGATCTCGCCGGGCGGGGCGGGATCGCGGTACTCCAGCAGCCGTTCGGCATCGGCGCACCAGGCCGCGTCGACCGTCGCCGACGCCACCTGCGTCACTCGCGTCACCGTCTCGGGTGACGCCGTGTCCGCGAGCGAGGGCCGTGACCCGGCGAGCGGCCAGGTGGAGTCGATGGTGAGGCCGAACGCGGTGAGCCGGTGCCATCCCGCCGCAGCGGCGGCCGGCTCGGTGCGCGGCGCGCTCACAGCGTGGTCAGCCGACGGGTGATGAGATCGGCCAGATCGGATGCCGCGACGGCCGGATCCGCGTGCAGCGACAGGACGGGGGTGGTCGCGGTCACCGAGCCGAAGATGTCAAATCGACGCCGGGCGCGCTCGGCGAGATGGGGAAGAGAGACGCCGTGCGGGATCAGTGTCAGGCTGGTGGCCTCCGTGGCCACGCACCGCGGCGTCTCGCCCGCGACGCGGTTGACGAGCACGACGGCCGCCAGTGGCGACGGGGTAACGGTGTCGCGCTCGATGGCCACCCAGCGCTCGTCGCCGAACTCGGCGACGACGGTGGCCCCGAGCCGCGCCGGGTCCAGCGCGTCTGGGAGATTCATGACCGGCGGCCCCGGGTGCGCCACGGCCTCGCCGCCGGCCTCCTCGAGGGCGACGATGTCGTCGGCGAACAGCGTCGCGCCCCGGCGCAGGAACTCCGCTGCCAGCGTCGATTTGCCGCCGCCGCTGCGGGCCACCAACGCGATCGGCCCGCGGTCGCCAGTCACGGCACTGGCGTGGAGGAGCTCGAAGCCTCGCAACAGGCTGACCGTCCACAGGACGGTGTCCATCAGCACCCGCCGCCAGGCCGCCTGGTCGGGCACACCGACGGCATAACGCAGCGTCGCACGGTCCGCTGAGAGGTGAAAGAGGGCGGTGCGCCCGTAGACGAACAGCACATCTCCGTCGGGGCTCTCGAGCATGGCGAAGGCCGCGTCGTCGTAGGCCTGGAGGTTTCGCAGGTAGTGCGGCGCCTCCAGCGGCGACGGGAGATCGGCTGCCGCCGCCTCGCGGAGCGTGAGGATATGCCGGCCCGGCGGCCGCGGGGGGGACTGCACCCCGGGCAACGCGATGTCGGCCTGCACCGTGAGCCCGTACGCATCGAGGTATCCCCCTCGTCGACCCGTCTCGTCGCGCTGGCTGCGGTCGGCTGAAGACAAGTGGAAAAAACGATAGCGTTTCGGAGATTGTGTCCGCGGGGAAGCACCATGGGGCCGCGGCGACCGTGAACGCTGCAGCGAACTCACATCTCTGATGGTGGACAGCGACACTCTCCTCGGCTCCCGCCTACGTCTTCCCGAGCACGTCGTGCACCGGAGCTTCGTGTCCGAGACCGTCATCCTCAACCTGCAAACGGGCAAGTACCACGGGCTGAACCCCATGGGCGGACACATGCTGGAGGTGCTCAGCGAGTCCGACGACGTCCGCTCGGCCGCCGAACGCGTCGCCACCGAATACGACCAGGATCTCGTGGCGGTGCAGGCGGATTTCGTCGCCTTCTGCAGCGACCTGCTCGACCGTGGCCTGGTCGAGATCCAGGGTTGATGTACGTCGCGTGGCTGATCCGGTCCCCACCCTCATGCTGCTCGCCGACGGCGCCGGGGTGTGGCCGCGGGCCCTGCAGGTGCTCGGCGACAGTGTCTCGTTCCGTGACTCCGAGAGTCCCGGCGCCATCGGTGTCGTCGGGTGGACCCGGGCGACACGGGCCGAGGTCGCGCAACTAGACGAACTGCGCGAGCGCCACCGCGGGCCCATCGTCGCGCTGCTGGCCGACCTTCCCTCGGTGCGAGGTGCCCGCGCAGTGAACGCGCTCGTGGAGGGGGCGGCGCTGGCGCGCGAGTTCAACCGCACGTTGCTGCCGACGCTGCAGGCGGTATCCGCGGGGCAGTGTGTGGTGCCCCGGACCGTGCGCGAGCTCCTGGAGCGGCCGCCCCTCTCCCCGCGCGAGCGGCAGGTGCTGGCGATGGTGGTGCTGGACTTCTCCAACGCCGAGATCGCCCGCAAGCTCGTGGTTACCGAGGGCAACGTCAAGAGCCACCTCACCTCCGCGTTCAACAAGCTGGGCGTGAGCTCGCGCAGCGCGGCGGCGGAGCTGATCCTCGATCACGAGAGCGGCCTGGGGCCGGGCATCCTGCGGATCTCGCCCGAGGAGTGATGTGACCGCCGCGCGCCCGGCCGGCGCGGAGCACGCAGCGGTCAGGCCGTCAGGACCGCAGCTGCGGGCCGTCGACGGTCTGGCGCAGCGACGCGAGCCGCCGGTCCCACTGGCCACCGACCGCGGCCATCCACGAGACCGCCTCAGTGAGAGGCTCAGGGGTTACCCGGTAGCGGATGTCGCGGCCGACCCGCTCGCGCTCGAGCAATCCCGCGTCGGCCAGCGCGGTGAGGTGCTTGGTCACCGCTTGGCGTGAGATGGGCAGGTCGCCGGCGAGCTGGGTCGCGGTCGCGGGCGTCGCCGAGATGGCGCTGAGCAGGCGCCGGCGGGTCGGATCCGCCAGCGCGCTGAACACGCGTCCGGTCTGCTCGTCGGTCATCGCCGCGACCGGCTGCTAGGCACCGACGGCCACGAGCGCCGGCCCGTAGCTCCGGCCGCCGTGACCGGGAAGGGGGACGCCGACGAGGTCGAGCACCTCGAGCGGGCGCGTCTCAACGATGCGCAGGATGCTGCTGCCCTCGTCCCGGCTCGTCACCGAGAAGGACACGCGCGAGGCCGGCTCGTCGTCCACCGCCCACCAGAACGCCAGCCGGCCAGTGCCCGCGCCATCGTCGCCGGGGGGCGAGACCTCCTCGACCCAGCCTGTCTTGACCTCCTCTCCGCTCACGAAGCGGGCGTCGCCCCCGGGACGGAGATCGAGCCAGACCTCGTCGGCGAGCCACTCCGACAGGCAATCCGGGTCGGTGAGCGTCTGCCAGACGGTCTGGACCGACGCCGGGAGCTCGATCTCGCGTTCGATCTTGTCGGACATGGCGGCCTCCTGGGGTGCGATGGGATGGTGGGCGACGTAGATGTGCAACTTGTTGGTTGCGCATCTGCTACGGTCGTGTGCAACCTGTCCGTTGCACAATATCAGCGCTGCCAAAGGAGGCCCTGATGACTCTGGTTCCGATGGTCGTCGAGCAGACCGCGCGCGGGGAGCGGTCGTTCGACATCTACTCGCGGCTGCTCAATGACCGCGTCGTCTTCCTGGGAGGCCAGGTCAACGAGGAGATCGCCAACCTGATCGTGGCCCAGCTCGTTCACCTGGAGTCAGACGACCCTGACAAGGACATTCACCTCTACATCAACTCGCCGGGCGGCTCGATCTACGCCGGCCTGGCGATCTACGACACGATGCAGTTCATCCGGCCCGACGTGCAGACCATCTGCTACGGGATCGCGATGTCGATGGGCTCGCTGCTGCTCGCGGGCGGCGCCCCCGGCAAGCGGATGGCCCTGCCGAACAGCCGCATTCTCATCCACCAGCCCTCGGGCGGGTTCGAGGGCCAGTCGACCGACGTGGAGATCCACGCGCGGGAGATCCTCGCCCTGCGCGCCCGCGTGGACGAGATCTACGCCAAGCACACCAGCCAGTCAGTGGAGCGTGTCCACGCCGACATGGAGCGCGACCGCTACTTCACGGGCGAGGAGGCCCTGGCCTACGGCCTCGTGGACCGCGTGCTGGAGCGCCGCGAGATGGCAAGCCGCGGTCACGGCTTCTCGAACAACTAAGCAGCGGCCTCAGTGAGGCCCAGGAGCCGGGTCAGGCCGAGGCGGGGCGGCGTCCGGCGCCGCGCGGAAGCTCCGGGCAGACGCGACGCGTGATGGTCCGGCGCGGCCGTGCGCCGCGGCGCGCGCAGGCGGGCAGCGATCCGGCCTGCGACGTGCGCGGCGGCGCGCGGCGGCCCGCGGCGAGCGAGGCGCGCGCGTCGCGCAGACGGGCGGTCTGCCAGCTGACGCCGAGAATGGCGAGGGGGATGACGATCGCCCAGATGGCGACGATGGTCAAAAGCATCTCGACAGTACCTCCACTCAAACGCCTCGCCAGAACAACTCCTTGTATTCGTGTCGGCTTGTGGGCGCCAGAGCTTGAGCGCGAAATTCCCGGAGATTGCGGGATGGATCACGGCCGGCGATCAAGCGCGATGCGAGCGAGCCCGGTCAGTGCTCGATCCCGAGCGCCCCGCCCAGCTTGTCGCGTGAGTTGACGCCGAGCTTCTGGTAGATGTGGCGCAGGTGGTACTCAATGGTCTTGGGGGTGACGAAGAGTGACTCGGCCATCTCCCGCGTGGTCAGGCCCTCGATCGCCAACTCGGCCACGCGGCGCTCGCTGGGGGTGAGCGCCTCGGGCCCCCACAGGCTGTCGGGGCGCCGGCGCGATCCTGAGACAGCCAGCTCGGTGTGAGCCTGGAGCCCCAGCGCGCTCGCGCCCGTCTTCTGGCACTGCTTGAGCGCCGCGGTCAGGGGATCGCGTGCCGCCGCGCGCTGGTTGGCTCGCCGCAACGCGCCGCCGAGCGCGATCAGCGCCGAGAGTTGGGCGAGGCGGGGCGGATGGCCGGCGCCGAGCTTGGTCGCCTCGGCCAGCCGCGCGAGCCCGTCCTCGCCGCCCTCGATCAGGCCGACGACGCATAGCCCGCCGATGACCGCGCGGGTGACGCCGATCTCGTGGGCCAGTTCCAGCTCCTCGCACGCGAGCGCGCGGGCGGCCTCGGGGTGCCCGAGGGCGAGGTGCGCCATCGCGGCCGTGCTGCGCCACGCCAGCGTCCCGGGGCTCGGGGTACCGAGCTCGGCCTCCCATTGCCGGCCCGCCCGGACGGCGTCGTCGAGCGCTTCCTGCGGGCGGTGCTGGGCGAGACGCAATTGGGCGCGAGTGACCAGCAGCGCCGGTACGCGGTCTCCGCGGTGCAGTTCGGTGTGTTCGATCACCGCCAGCGCGCTCTCGGCGTCGGCGAGCCACCCCTGCTGGATGTGGCAGGCGGCGATGGCGGCGTACGCGCTCGGGAGGTACCCGAGGCGGCTGGCGGGCACGACGTCTATCGCGGCGCGCGCGGCCTGGGCGGCGGCGGTGATCTCACCGCGCTCGTATAGGGGCCACGCCCGGCAGTGATGCGCGATCGCCAACGCCTCGGAGGCCTCACGGGCCCTGGCGTGGGCCAGGGCGGCGTCGCACAATTCGAGGCTTCGCTCCAGCTCGTCGACCATGTGCAGGGCGCCGGCCGCCATCGTCCAGCTCGATCGCAGGAAGCCGTCGGTTTCCAGCAGCTCACCGTTGCCCCAAGCCAGCTCGGCGAGCCGGCACACCTCCGCGCGGGGCCGGCGCTGGACGGCCTGCAGCAGAGCGAGGTGCGCCAGGGCGGTGCGCTGGGGTGGGGTGGGTTGGACGGGCAGAGAGGCCAGCAACTGCGCCGCGCGTCGCTCGGCCTCGGGCGCGAGCCCGGGCACGAGCGTGAGCGCAGAGAAGTGCGCGGCGGCGATCTCCTCGGTCAGTAGGGGGTCGCCGTGGCGAGTGTCGAGCATCGCGCCGGCGAGGACCATGACGGCGGACCCATACTCGCCGTTGCGGTACTGGGCAGCGCCGAGCGTCAAGGCCAACTCGGCGCGCTGCCGGGGCTCCTCACTCACGGCGATCGCGTCGCTCAAGCGTGCCGCGGCCTCCGGGAGGCCCGCCTGGACCTCGGCCTGTGCCAACTCGGCGAGCAGGTCACCCTGGCCGGGGCCCGCGCTCTCGGCCAGAGCCCTTCGCAGCAGTCCGACGGCGCTGCTCACGGCTCCGCTGGCCAGCGCCTTGCGCGCGGCGGCGCGGAGGATCGACACCGTCCGTGGGTCCCCGTGCCCCGGCGCGGCGAGGAGATGCGAGGCGATGACCTCCTCGGGCTGGCCGTCACGGTCGAGGACCTGCGCCGCGCGGGCGTGCTCCTGACCCCAGGACAGAGGGGAGATGGAGCGTTCGACCGCCTGGCGGATGAGTGGATGCACGAACGACAGCGGCTCGCCCGGTGTGAACAGGTGCATGTCGGCCAGCGCGTCGGCGGCCTTGGCGGTGGCGGCGGCCGACAGCTCGGTCAGCGCCGCCACGTGGCGCAGCGCGGCGCCATCGCCCAGGACAGCCACGGCCAGCGCCACCGAGCGGACCACCGGGGGCATCGTTCCCAGGCGCGCCACCACGGCGTCGAGGACCGTGTCGGGCGCGAGCTCATCAAGCCGCCCGGCCGTGTCGCGGTCGGGCGTCAGACCGTCGGCGCGCACCTGCTCGAGCAACTCGAGCAGCAGGAAGGGGTTGCCGCCGGTGATCCGGGCGCAGGCGGCGCAGAACGCGTCGTCGGCCTCGGGGAACTGGGCCCTCACAACCTGCCCCACGGCCGGCGGGGTGAGCGGCCGCAGCCGCAGCAGCCAGTCCCCGGCGGCGACTCGCAGCGCCCCGAGACCCTCGATGTCCGCGCTCGGTTCGCCGGAGCGCATCGAGACGATGAGGGCGATGGGGAGGTCAGCCAGCCGCTCTGCCAGGTAGGCCACGAAGCGCAGTGACGGGCCGTCGGCCCACTGTGCGTCGTCGACCAGGATGGCCAGGGGGGCGGGCTTCGCCGTGCCGCGCGGGGCGCCGGCCAGGTTGGCGGTGAGCCGGAAGAGCCCATGAACGGTCGCGTAGCCCGCGTCTGTCTCGGCCGCGCCGGGGCCCTGCTCCAGCAGAGCGGCCGCCGCGCCGCCGGCGCCGCCGAGGACGGCCGTCCGCTCGTCGGCCCCGGCCGCCAGCCACCACGGCTCGAACAGCTGGATCGCGGCACCGAAGGGGAAATGGCGCTCGAGTTCGGTGCCCAACGCTCCGAGAACGCGCAGTCCGTCATGGCGCGCGAGATCAGCGGCGAGATACATGAGACGCGATTTGCCGGCGCCCGCCGGCCCCTCGAGGACCACGACGCTGCCGCGGCCCTGGCGGGCATCCCGCAGTTGCTGCTCGATGGCCGTGCGCTCTGTCTCGCGCTCGACGAGCAGCTCAACGTTCCGGTTGTCGCGACCTCGGCGTCGTCTCACGTCTCTGGGATGGGTTTGTGAGCGCGCACACAGGCCCTCCAAGCGCGCCGCTCTCATCTCTACCCATTAGTCAGCATCTATAACCAACCAGATTCCGGTCTGTTGGGGATGCGCCTGACGATCGGCGCCTGTTCGTCGTGGTCGTGGCGGGGCACGGGCGAAGGTCAACTGCGGCTTACGGAGGTGGGACGGAATCGCGCGGGCACCGGGTTGTGGCGGAATGGCGCGAGAAAACCAGGGGGGGACCCTGGTGACACGGCCCATGGCGGCTCGGATACTGCTGCTCATGCCCGAGGTGGAGAGACCGCAGGTCGAGCTGGACACGAAGTCCAGAGTCGAACTGGAGATCCAGGCCGGAGAGCCGATCAGGGGCCAGCTCTCCGCCTCGGGCATAGGGGCACTTCCGTTCCATGGCTGGCTGGAGCTCGTCGCGGCGATCCAGAGCGCCAGGCACCCGCGCCCAACACCCTGATCGGAGTTCGCCCGTTCCGGGCGGCACGATGGATATTGTCGGGCGATGCGCCTGGGCCGCCTCTTCGACGACGTTCCGCCGCCGGCCGCCGACGTTGAGATCTCTTCACTGGTGTATGACAACCGCCTGGTGGTCACGGGCACGCTGTTCTTCTGCGTGCCGGGCTACACGCGTGACGGCCACGACTTCGCGCCGGACGCCGTCGCCCGCGGCGCCGCCGCTCTCGTCGTCGAGAGACCGCTGAATCTGGGCGTCCCGGAGATCCGGGTTCCGTCAGTGAGGGTCGCAATGGCGCCGGCCGCGGCGCGCTTTCACGGCGACCCAACGGCGCGGCTACAGACCGTTGGGGTCACCGGGACCAACGGCAAGACCACGACGGCGTTCCTCATGCGCGCGGTGCTGGAGGCGGCGGGCCGCCCCACCGGGCTCCTGGGCACCGTCAAGAGCGTCGTCGGCGGGGTCGAGCACGAGGTGTTGCGGACCACCCCGGAGGCCATCGATCTCCAGCGGACCTTCGCCGAGATGCTCGACGCGGGCGACAAAGCGTGCGTGTTGGAGGTCTCCTCACACGCGCTGGAGCTTCACCGCGCCGACGCGATCCACTTCGCCGCCGCGATCTTCACCAACCTGACCCAGGACCATCTCGACTTCCACGAGACGATGGAGCAGTACTACGGTGCCAAGCGCCTGCTCTTCACCGATCTCGCGGCCGCGCACGCGGTGGTCAACGTCGACGACCCCTACGGCGCGCGGCTCGCCGCTGAATTGGCCCCCGCCCGTCCGGCGATCACCTTTGCGCTCGAGCACGATGCCACCTATCGCGCCGGCGCGGTCCAGACTGGCCTCGACGGCTCGCACTTCGCGGTGACGGCGCCGGATGGGGTGCACGAACTCGCCTCGCCGCTCACCGGGCGCTTCAACGTGTCCAACGTGCTGGGCGCGTTCGCCACCGCGCGGGCGTTGGGCGTGGACGCGGGAACCGCGATCGAGGCGATCGCCGCCGCCGGGCAGGTGCCCGGGCGCTTTCAGTCAGTCGCCGAGGGGCAGGACTACGCCGTGCTCGTCGACTACGCCCACACCCCCGACTCCCTGGAGAACGTGCTGCAGGCCGCGCGGCCGCTCACCAGCGGACGGCTGCATGTGGTCTTCGGGTGCGGTGGGGACCGCGACCGCGGCAAGCGCCCGCTCATGGGGGAGATCGCTGCCCGGCTCGCCGATCGCGTCATCGTCACCTCGGACAACCCGCGCTCCGAGGATCCCGCGGCGATCATCGATGAGATCCTCGTGGGAAGCGGTGACGGCGTCGAGCACGAGGTCGACCGCCGGGTGGCCATCGACCACGCCATCGCATCGGCCGAGCCGGGGGATGTGGTGGTCATCGCCGGCAAGGGCCACGAGCAGGGCCAGGAGTTCGAGGGCGGCCGCAAGATCCCGTTTGACGACGTCACCGTCGTACGCGAGAGCTTGCAGCGGGTCCTGTCAGGCTCGCGCTGACCGGCCGCGGGCCCGCGGCTCAGCCTGCTCAGCCCAGTTCGCCGATGAGGCTTTCGTGGCCGGCCTGATCGATGGTTCTCTGCAGGCCTTCCCGCAGCTGGATCTCGGGGGTCCAGCCGAGGACCTTCTGGGCCAGCGAGATGTCGGGCTGGCGGACCTGCGGGTCGTCGGTGGGCAGGGCCTCGTAGACGATCTGGGAGCCGGATCCGGTGATCTCGATCACGGCGTTGGCCAGTTCGAGCAGGGTGAACTCGTTGGGGTTGCCGACGTTGACCGGGTTGTGGTAGCCCGACTCAGACAGGGCGATCATGCCGCGGATGAGGTCATCGACGTAGGTGAACGAGCGGGTCTGGGACCCGTCGCCGAACACGGTGATCGGGCGATCCTGCAGCGCCTGGCGCAGGAAGGTGGGGATCGCGCGCCCGTCATGGGGGCGCATGCGGGGGCCGTAGGTGTTGAAGATGCGGATGATCGCGGTGTCGACACCCTGCTGGCGGTGGTAGGCCATGGTCAGTGCCTCGGCGTAGCGCTTGGCCTCGTCATAGACCCCGCGGGGGCCGATCGGGTTGACGTGCCCCCAGTAGCTCTCGGGCTGGGGGTGGACCTGCGGGTCGCCGTACACCTCGCTCGTCGACGCGGTCAAGAACCGCGCGCGGTGCCTCTTGGCCAGCCCCAGGGTGTGATGGGTGCCGTAGGAGCCGACCTTGAGCGTGTGCAGCGGCAGGCGCAGGTAGTCGATCGGGGAGGCCGGCGAGGCCAGGTGGTAGACGAAGTCGATCGGCTCATCGACGTAGTAGGGCTCGATGATGTCCAGGCTCAGATGGACGAAATCATCGGAGCGGATGTGCTCGATATTGATCAGCGACCCGGTTTCGAGGTTGTCCACGCAGATCACGCGGTGCCCTCGGCGCAAGAGCTCATCGCAGAGATGAGACCCGAGAAAGCCGCAGCCTCCGGTGACCAGGCAGGTCGACACGGCGGCCGACTCTATAGAAACTCGCCGGGCCGGGCCGGGCCGGGCCGGGCCGGCGCCGCGGGCCGCTCGCCCTCGCCGTTGGTGCCGTGCGACGAGCGCGCGCCGCGTCGTGTAGTACAAGAGGACGAGCCAATGCGAACGTGGAACCTGCACGCAGCCGCAGAGGGGGCCGGCGCGCGGACGGTCGGTGGGCGTCGCGATCCGGCGGCGAGCGGCCCGGACACCGTCACCATCGACTCGCGGCTCGCCGGGCCCGGCGTGTTGTTTGTCGGCCTGCCGGGCCAGAACGTCGACGGCGGCGCCTTCGCGGGCCAGGCACTGCAGGACGGGGCGTGGGGGGTGCTCACCACGCCACCGCATGCGGAGAGGCTCGCGCACGCGCCGGGCGACGGCGTCATCCTGGCCGCCGATGATCCGCTCAAGGCCCTGCAGGGCCTCGCAACGGCGTGGCGCCGGGAGCTCGGGGCGGGTGGGGCCAGAGTGATCGGGGTCACGGGCTCCACGGGGAAGACCTCCACCAAGGATCTGCTGCTCGCGATCCTGGGACCGCACCGCCGGACCGTGGCGTCGCGCGCGAACTTCAACACCGAGATCGGGTTGCCACTGGAGATCCTCGGTGCGCCGGCGGGGACGGAGGTCCTGGTGCTGGAGATGGGGATGCGGGGCGTGGGGCAGATCGCCGAGCTGGCTGAGATCGCCGAGCCCGACGTGGCGGTGATCGTGAGCATCGGCCCGGTGCACCTGGGGCTGATGGGCAGTATCGAGGCGATCGCGGCGGCCAAGGCCGAGCTGATCGCGGGGTTGTCGCCCGGCGGGACCGCGGTCATCCCCGCCGGCGAGCCGCTGCTGGATCCCCATTTGCGCGACGACGTGACGATCGTCACGTTCGGTGCCGGGGGCGACGTGCGGTTCGACGGTGACGAGAACGCGATGGGCGACCGCGTGAGCATCGATGCGCAGGGCGCACGCATCGGGCTGGAAGTCCCCTTCGCGCAGGCGCATCTGCGGGCCAACCTGCTCCCCGCGGTCGCCGCGGCGCGGGCGGTGGGGGTCACCCCGGAGGGCCGGGTGGACCTGGCGCTGACGCCGGGGCGGGGCCAGCGCTACATAACGCCGAGCCAGGTAACAGTCATCGACGACTGCTACAACGCCAATCCGATCTCAATGCGCGCCGCCCTCGACGACCTCAAGGCCCTCGCCCCCGACTCCGAAAGCTCGCGCCGCGTCGCCGTGCTGGGAGACATGCTCGAGCTCGGGCCCGCCGAGCGGGAGTTCCACGCCCAACTCGGCGAGCAGGCCGCCGCTGCCGGGGTGGACGTGCTGGTGACGGTGGGCCCGCTGGCGGCGTCGATCGCCGAGCGCTTCGGTGGTGAGACGCACACGGTGGCCGACGCCGCGGAGGCTGCGGCGGTCGTCCCGGCGCTGCTGGCTCCCGGTGACGTGGTGCTCGTCAAGGCCTCTCGCGGGGTGGGCCTGGAGCTCGTCTGCCGCGCGCTGGGCGCCAGGGGAGACGACGCGTGACCGGCACGTCCGGGAGGGTGCTGATCGCCGGCACCGCCTCGTTGCTGATCTGCCTGTTCCTGAGTCCCAAGTTCATCGAGTTCCTGCGCCAGCGCGAGTTCGGGCAGAACATCCGCGAGGAGGGTCCCCAGGGCCATCAGACCAAGGCGGGGACGCCCACCATGGGCGGGATCATCATCATCCTGGCCATCACGATCCCCTACGTGCTCCTGTCCAAGCGCGGTTGGCAGTCCCTGGGGGTGTTCTTCGCCGCGATGGCGTGCGCGCTGCTGGGCTTTGCCGACGACTACACCAAGATCGTCAAGCGCCGGTCACTTGGGCTGCGGGCCCGGACCAAGCTCGCGGTGACCATCGCCATCTCCCTGGGCTTGTGGTGGATCGCGACGCAGAAGGCCGCGATCGGGCCGACGATCCGGCTGCGGCCCTTCGACGCCTCGGTCGACCTGGGCCCGCTGTTCCCGCTTTTCATCTATCTCGTCGTCGCCGGGACGACCACGGCGGTGAACTTCACCGACGGCCTCGACGGGCTGGCCGCCGGGTGCGCCGCGATCGTCCTGCTCGCCTACATCGGGATCACGTTCATCACCGGTGGGCGGGACCTCGCGATCCTGTCCGGATGCCTCGTCGGGGCCTGCATCGGCTTTCTGTGGTTCAACAGCTTCCCGGCGAGCATCTTCATGGGCGACACCGGCTCGCTGGGGTTAGGCGGCGCCATCGCCGGCCTGGCGGTGATGACGAACACTGAGACGCTCCTCATCCTCCTCGGTGGGATCTTCGTCATCGAGGTCCTCTCGGTGGTCATCCAGGTCTTCTCCTTCCAGGTCTTCCGCAAGCGGGTGTTCCTGATGGCGCCGATCCACCACCATTTCGAGCTTCTCGCCTGGTCTGAAACCAAGATCATCCTGCGCTTCTGGATCGTCGCGGCGGCGTTCGGAGCCATCGGCTTCGTCGTCTACCAGTTGAGCTTCCGGGGGTAGTGCCTCGCCCATGTCCGCCGGCGCCCCCAGGCCGCGGCCGCCGCTCCCTGCAGGTCCCTATCTGATCGTCGGCCTGGCCCGCTCGGGCGTGGCCGCGGGCCTCGCGCTGCGTGCCCGCGGAGAGGAGGTGATCGGCTGCGATGCGGGCGCGCCGGGCACCCCCGCACTCGATCGTGCGGCACGAAGGCTTTCGGCCGCCGGCGTCGAAGTCCAGCTGGATGCGTCAGGCGACGCCCTTGCCGCCCGCGCCGGGACGCTCATCAAGAGCCCCGGTGTCCCTCGTAACGCCCCCGTGGTGGCGGCGGCACACGCCCGTGGCGTCCCCATCCTCGGCGAGCTGGAGCTCGCCTGGCGGCTGCTTGAGAACGAGTTCGTCGCGGTGACCGGGACCAATGGCAAGACGACGACCACCGAGTGGATCGGCCACGTACACCGTGAGGCAGCCCGGCCCGTGGCGGTCGCCGGCAACGTCGGAACGGCGCTGAGCTCCCTGATCGGCACCGTTCCCACAACGGCCACGATCGTCTGTGAGGCCTCGTCGTTTCAGCTCGAGGACACCGTCGCCTTCGCCCCCGAGGTCGCGGTCCTGCTCAACCTCGAGCCCGACCACCTCGACCGTCACGGCACCTTCGCCGACTACGTCGCCGCCAAGCTGAGGATCTTCGTCAACCAGGGCAACGACGACATCGCCGTCGCTCCCGTCGACCTGGAGGTCGAGGACCTCGGCGGCTGCGCCCGCCGCGTCCCCTTCGGTGGGGCGGGCGCGGAGTTGTCTGAGCGTGCCGGCTACCTGTGGTGGGACGACGAGCCGCTCATCGACGTCACCGAGATCTCGCTCCCCGGGGCGCACAACCGCGCCAATGCCATGGCGGTCGCCGCCGCGTGCCTGGCCCGCGGCATCGAGGCGGACGCCGTGGTCGCCGGCCTGCGTACCTTTCCCGGCGTCGCACACCGGCTCGAGCTGATCGCCACCCGCGACGACGTCGCCTTCGTCAACGACTCCAAGGCCACGAACGTCGCCAGCACACTCGTCGCCCTTCGCAGCTATGCCCGCGGCGTCCACCTCATCGCCGGGGGCCGCGGCAAGAGCCAGGACTTCTCCCCGCTGGCCCCGCTGGTCGCCGAGCGCTGCCGCGCCGTCTACCTCATCGGCGAGGCGGCGCAGGACCTGGCGGGTGCGCTCGCTCCGTCCAACGTCCCCCTGCGGCAGGAGGGCGAGCTCGGCGCCGCCGTCGTCGCCGCCGCCGCCGCGGCTGCCCCCGGCGAGGTCGTCCTGCTCTCACCTGCGTGTGCCAGCTACGACCAGTACCCCGACTTCGAGGCCCGGGGCGTTCACTTCCGCCGGCTCGTGGAGGAGCTCTAGATGGGGAGCACGGCGGCGTCGCGTCGGGGCCCAGGCCCACGCCAGGGCGAGCCGACCGGGGCCGGCGCGACACGGCGCCGGACCAGTGGCCGTCGTGTCGCGCCCCCGCTCGAGCACCGGATCCTCATGACCGCGGCGCTGTGCCTGTTGGCCTTCGGGGCGGTCATGGTCTACAGCGCCTCCTCGCCGCTTGGTGCGCTCAGCGCACAGGGCGGCAGCGGCACGGGCGAGTTCATCCGCTACCTGGTCTTCGGTGGCCTCGGGGTGGTGGCGATGCTGGTGCTGGAGCGCCGCGGGTTGGCCCTGCTCACCCCCCAGGTGTGCCGGCTGATGCTGCTGGGCTCCTTTGCGCTGCTCGTGCTCGTCCTCGTGCCGGGGTTCGGAGTGGTCGTCAACGGGGCCCGCCGGTGGTTCGCGGTGGGCCCGATCCAGTTTCAGCCCTCGGAGCTGATGAAGCTGTCGCTGGTGCTCTACGTCGCCCGCTATCTCGCCGATCACCCCAAGCGGATGCGCAGCTTCCGCCAGGCCGTGGCACCGATCGTGATTACGGTCGGCCCGGCGATCCTGCTCATCGTGGTCGAGCCGGACCTCGGGACGGCGCTCGTCGTCGCCTTCACAGTCGCTGCGCTGATGATCGCCGCGGGCATGCCCATGCGGTACCTCGGGCGGCTGGGCGCGGTCGCCGCCGTCGGCGTCCTGCTCATGGTCCTGGCCCAGCCCTATCAGCAGGCGCGGCTCACCTCCTTCCTGCATCCCTGGGCTTCGGCCACGGCGGCGGGGGCCGGTTACCAGGCGGTCCAGGGCCAGATCGCGCTGGGCTCCGGAGGTCTGCTCGGCGTCGGGCTGGGCAAGTCGGTGCAGAAGATCTTCTACCTGCCCGAGGCTCAGACGGACTTCATCCTGGCCGTCATCGGCGAGGAGCTGGGGATCCTGGGGATCTGCGGCGTCGTCTGCCTGTACGGGATGATCGCCTATGCCGGCCTGCGCACCGCGCGCCGGGCTGTTGGCCGCTACCCCAAGCTGCTCGCCTCCGGACTGACGTCGCTCATCCTCTGCCAGGGGGTTCTCAACATCTTCGTCGTGCTCGGCCTGGCGCCGCTGACTGGCGTCCCGCTGCCGTTCATCTCCTACGCCCCGACGAACCTGTGCATCATGCTGGCCTCGGTGGGAGTGCTGCTGAACATCTCGCGACCTGGGGCGCGGCGTCTGAAGGTGGTGGAGGGCCAGCCCGCCTCGAGCGCTGTCGACCGCGAGCGACGGCGCCAGGCCCGCCGGCAGCGCCGGGTGGACCCCGGCAAGCGCCGCTCCGCCGGTTAGCGGTGCCGGCACCGCCGACGTGACTGCGCCCCTGATCCTCATCGGTGCCGGCGGCACCGCCGGCCACGTCGTGCCGGCGCTCGCCGTCGCCGACGCCCTGAAGGCCGAGGGTGCCCGGGTCGCCTTCGTGGGCGGTGAGCGCGCCGAGCGCGAGCTTGTGCCGGCCGCCGGATATGAGCTGCACACCATCCGGGTCGCCCAGCTGGCGCGGCGCGATCCGGTCCGCGCGGCCCGGGCGGTGGCGGCGGCCGGCGGCGCCGTGGTCTCGGTGCGGCGGCTCATCGGCAGGCTGTCACCCGCGACCGTGCTCGGGGCGGGTGGCTATGTGGCCGGCCCGGTGGGCCTCGCGGCGGTGACCCGGCGCGTCCCGCTGGTACTGATGGAGGCCGACAGCCACCTGGGGCTGACCAACCGCCTTCTCGCGCCCCTCGCGCGTCGCGTATGCCTGGCCTTCGCGCTGCCGGGTCGCGACGGGCCGCGTTACGTGGTCACGGGCCGGCCGGTCCCGGCCCCGGCGCGCGACCGCGTCGCCGCACGGGAGCGCTTCGGGATCGGATCCGGCGAGCAGGTGGTCCTGGTCTTCGGCGGCTCCCAGGGAGCGCGCTCGATCAACCACGCCGCCATCGAGGCCTTCGCCGGCGCGAGCTTTCGCGTCCTGCACGCCGCGGGCACGCGGGACCTGCCCGACCTCACCGCGCCTGGGCCGCACTACGACCTGCGGGGCTACATCAACGACTTCGGCGAGGCGCTGCTGGCCGCCGACCTCGTGGTGGCGCGCTCGGGGGGGTCGATCTTCGAGATTGCCGCCCACGGGCGCCCCATGCTCCTCATCCCGTACCCCTACGCCGCCGCCGACCATCAGACGGAAAACGCCCGCTACATGGAGCGCGCCGGTGCCGCGCTCGTGATCCCCGACGCGGAGCTCACCGGCCCGCGGTTGGCCCAGGAGGTGGGAGCGCTCCTCGCCGATCCCGGCCGGCTGGCCGCGATGGGCCACGCCTCGGCCACGCTTGCCCGGCCGGAAGCCGCAGAGGTCATCGCCGGCGAGGTCCTGGCCGCCGCGGG
Organism: Solirubrobacteraceae bacterium; assembly: GCA_036490435.1. GTDB lineage: Bacteria > Actinomycetota > Thermoleophilia > Solirubrobacterales > Solirubrobacteraceae > Palsa-465. The sequence continues at coordinate 5,610 of DASXDW010000069.1, read as the reverse complement.
CGCTACGCCGGGCGACTAGGCTGACGAGCGGATGCGCCGCCGCGTCTTCCAGTTCTGGCCGGACGCACGGGCCTGGCCGATGCTGCTCGCCTCATTGGCCGTTGTGCCCATGCCCGTGCGCCTGTGGGTGTTGCGCCGGCGCGGCAACCGGATCGCGCCCGACGTCCGCATCCACCCCGGCACGATGGTGTTCGGGAGCCAGGTCACCGTCGGCCGGCGGGCCTACATCAACCGCGGCTGCTCGATCCAGGCCGCTGTCGCGGTCACCATCGGCGACGACGTCCACCTCGGCCCAGGGGTCCGCATCATCACCATCTCGCACGAGATCGGGCCGTCGAGACGCCGTGCAGGAGAGCGCTACTCACGTCCGGTGGCGATCGGCGACGGCGCCTGGGTCGGCGCCGGCTGCGAGATCCTGCCGGGCGCCACGGTGGGCGCGGGGGCGGTCGTGGCCGCCGGCAGCGTCGTGACTGGTGACGTCGCCGCGGACACCTTGGTGGGCGGAGTGCCTGCCCGTCTCATCCGCGCGCTGACCGACTGAGACGCCGCGGGTCGCTCGACGCTACGTCGACCCGCAGTTTGAGTCAGCAGCAGACGCGACCGGCCGCGCTCACGGCGGCGCAGCCGGTTGCGAACACACTGTCGAGCGACGTCAGTAGGGGTGGCTGGGGAGGCCTGGGCCGAGTTGCTGGTTGGCCCGGGAGGCCAGCCCGATGGCATAGGCGGCCCAGAAGTCGCCGGACGGAGGCGCACCCGGGCCGCAGCCGCTCGAGTTTCCGGGCGGGTGCGTCCACATGAACGCGTCCGCCGACGGGAAGCCCGTCTGGGTGTTGAACCTCGGGCCGAGTCCGCGGCCGGGCGGGCTGCACAGATTCTCCACGCCCTGGGTGGTGGGGTGGGGGTTGAGCTTGGGCCCGCGACCGTTGGATGCGGTGTTGACGATGAAGTGCGCGCCGTGCGCGCGCTTGGACACCTTGGTCGCCCACCGGATCTCGTTGATCGTCCACTGGTTGTGGGTGTCGTTGGTGAAGAACCCTTGGATCTTGTTGACGCCGATCGCGTTCAGCGCCTTGGCGGTGTAGCTGACCGAGTTGGAGTCCGAGTACCCGCCCTCGACGTAGACGGCGGTGTGGGGAAGCGATTCGAACTTGTCGACCTCGTACTTGAGCGCGGCCTCCCACGAGCCCAGTCCGCCGTGACGGGCGATGCACGCCGACGAGCCGAGAGCATCGATCTCAGCGAGGATCAGGGCGGGCCGGCGGTCGATGGCCTGTGCCATCTCGTTGATGTAGCGCTTGAACGTCGGCAGGTAGGCGTTGATTTGCGCGGCGTTCGCGCACCCACCCAGCTTGGGGTGCAGGAAGTAGGTGTTGAACGCCATGATCGAACCGGGGTCGGACTGGATGTTGTTGCAGATGACCTTCTGGGTCTGCGAGAAGATCGCGCCAGGGCCTCCGCCCATGGAGAAGATGCTGATGCGCTGCACATCGGGCTCGGCGGCGATCTTGGACAGCAACGCCACCTTGCGGGCCAGGCCCTTGTTGTGGGCCAGCTTGGCCCCGATGGCGCCCCGGCTCAGGCTTTGCTGGAACTGAGCCCACGACTCATCGATGGGCATGTTGTCCGGGTTGAGCCCCACCAGTTGGGCGATCGCTCCGGCCGCGGGACCCTTGGCGGGCCCGGGCACGAAGAAATTCGCTCCGTTGAGGGGGTCAGATCCGGGTGCACTGGACAGCCCGAGTGGGTTGGACGGGTTGCGCGTGTTCGAGGACGGCTCGGGGCACGACTGCGCATGCGGCACGGCCGCGCGCGCGGGCGACGCCGACGTCAGCGAGATCGTGGCGAGCGCGGCCAGACAGGCGGCGCCCACGACGGCGGTGATTATGAGCCGGGCGCGAAGGTGCCCCCCGGCCTTGGCGTTGAGAGAGTGCATAAGTTGGAGATCAACCCTAATAAGGACCGGAAAACGGTGTGCGCACTCCACGAGCGCATTTGCCCAGGTTTGCGCAAGGACGTTGGCGTAAACCCTGCAAACGCCGTTTACTTCAATCAGACGTCTGGCTGGTCCCCTGCAGACGGGCGTCGGCGCCGGCTGTCGCACGGTAGGCCGGACGCCGCCCGGGGCTCGTATAGCCTCGCTCGCTCAGACGATGAGCACCACTGGCACGCAGATCACCTGGGCAGGCCGTCGCCTGCATTTCGTCGGGATCGGCGGCGCCGGCATGAGCGGGCTGGCCCTGATCGCCGTCGCGCTCGGCGCGGAGGTGACCGGCTCTGACCGTGCCCCCTCCAGCTACACCGAGCGGCTGGCCGAGCACGGCATCGAGCCGGTGTTCGGGCATGCCGCGGCCAACGTGCCGGCCGGCGCCGAGGTCGTCTACTCGACGGCCATCCCGGCCGACAACCCCGAGCGTCAGGTCGCTGTCGGAGAGCTGCACCGCGCCGATCTGCTGGCCCAGATCGCCGCGCTGCGCCGCTGTCTGGCCGTGACCGGCACGCACGGCAAGACGACGACAGCGGCCATGGCCGTCCAGGCGCTGCAGGGAGCCGGACTTGACCCCGCCTACGTCGTCGGCGGTGAGCTGCGCTCCACTCACAGCAACGCCGGCTGGGGGTCTGGCGAGTGGATCGTGGTCGAGGCCGACGAGTCAGACCGCTCGCTGCTCAAGCTCCAGCCCGAGATCGCGGTGCTCACCAACGCCGAGCTCGACCACCACTCGACATATTCCTCGCGGCTGGACCTGGAGCGGACCTTCGCGGAGTTCATGTCACGGGCGGGCGAGCGCGCGGTGGTGTGGGACCGGCCCGCGCTGCGCGCGCTGTGCCCCGGCGGGGGCGTGCCCTACGACGCCCCCGGCGCAGAGCTCGACCCTGAGGGCTCGTGCTTTACCTGGCGTGACATCGAGGTCCGGCTCGCCGTTCCAGGCGCCCACAACGCCGTCAACGCCGCCGGGGCACTCACCGCGTGTGCGCTGGCCGGCGCGGATCCGGCGGCCGCCGCGGCCGCGCTGGCGGAGTTCCAAGGCGCCCGGAGACGGATGGAGCGCGTGGGGGAGAGCGCGGCCGGCGCCGTGGTCTACGACGACTATGCCCACCATCCCACCGAGGTGGCCACGGCGATCTCGGCGGCCCGCACTCTGCGCCCTCGGCGGCTGGTGGCGGTGTTCCAGCCGCACCTGTACTCGCGCACGCGCGCACTGGGGCACGCCTTCGGCGTCGCGCTGGCCGCCGCCGACGCGATCGTCGTGCTGGGCATCTATCCCGCCCGAGAACGCGCGGAGGACTTCCCCGGCGTGAGCGGGCAGCTGGTGGCCGGCTACGCGGCCGATGCTGCCGCCGGGCGCTCAGTCGCGTGGATGCCGGGCTTCGCAGAGGCCCGGGCCTACCTGGGGACGCTCCTGCGCCCGGGCGACCTCTGTCTGATGATGGGCGCGGGGAACATCGACGCCCTGGGGCGGTCGCTCGTCGTCTGACGGCCCATCTAGCCTGGCACGATGAGCGGCGATGTCCCGGACGGCATCCGGCGTGACTACCCACTCTCGCGTCTGACCACGATCCGCACGGGCGGACCGGCCGAGCTGTTCGCCCGTCCGGGGACGGTCGCCGAGCTCGAGGCGGTCCTGGCATGGGCGGCGGAGCGGGGCGCAGAGGTAGGGGTCGTGGGTTCGGGGTCGAACCTCCTCATAGCGGACGAGGGCGTCCGCGGACTCGTCGTGAAACTTGACCAGGAGCTCGCTCAGATCACGGTGGACGGCACCCGCATCGATTGCGGCGGTGGGGCGCGGCTGCCCGCGGTGTCGGCACAGGCCGCCCGCGCGGGGCTCAGCGGGATCGAGTTCGGAGTCAACATCCCCGGCACGGTCGGTGGTGCGGTACGGATGAACGCCAACGCGTACGGCGGGGAGCTGGCACGCGCCCTGGAATGGGTCGACGTCGCCAGTGCCACCGGCACCGTCCGGCGGACCCCGGACGAGCTCGGCTTCGCCTACCGGCGCTCCGGTCTGCGGGCCGGCGAGGTGGTGGCGCGTGCCGCCTTCGCCCTGGCACCGCTGCCCCCCGACGAGGTCAAGCGGACGCTCGGGGACATGCGCTCCAGGCGCCGCGCCGCCCAGCCATCCGGGATCAAGACGTTTGGCTCCACCTTCAAGAACCCGACGGATCCGCGGGCGGAGGGCCGCACCGCGGGCCAACTGCTGCAGGCGGCGGGCGCGGGTGGGCTGCGGGTGGGCGGCGCGGGCTTCTCCGACAAGCACGCCAACTTCGTCGAGAACCTCGGGGATGCCACCACCGCCGACGTGGTGGCGCTGATGGCAGAGGGCCGCCGGCGCGTGCAGGAGCGCTTCGGAGTGGAGCTCGAACCCGAGGTCCAGACGCTCGGACCGGTGTCGTTTCCGGCCGGCTGGGCACGGCCATGAGCAGCGCCCGCGCGCGGTCGGCACCGCTGCGCCTGGGCCGGCGCCGGCTCCTACGCCGGCTCCTGCGGCGTCTTCCGCGACCCGGCCTGCGCGCCCTCGCTGTGGTGCTGGCGTTGCTGGCCATCGCCGCCGGTGGGTGGGTGTGGCTGCGCAACTCGTCGCTGGTCGCCGTCCAGCGCGTGACGATCGTCGGGGTCAGCGGCCGCGATGCGCAGCCGATCCGCGCCGCTCTCACCTCCGCGGCGCACAACATGACGACGCTCGACGTCAAGCTCGCGGCGCTGCGAACCGCCGTCGCCCCGTACCCGGTGGTCAAGCAGTTGCACGTCTCCACGAACTTCCCGCACGCGATGCGCATCGAGGTGTCCGAGCAGGTCCCGGTCGCGACGATCTCCGCCGGGGGGGTCCAGGTGGCGGTGGCCTCGGACGGCACGCTGCTGCGCGGCACCTCGGTCCCCGGCTCGCTGCCCACGATCTCGCTCCCGGTGGCGCCGGGGGGAAGGCACGTGCACGGCGCCACGCTCGATGTCGTGCGGCTGCTCGCCGCCGCGCCGTATCAGTTCCTGCCCAAGGTGAGCCAGGCGTCTGAGGGCAGCACGCACGGGCTCGAGGCACAGCTGCGCAATGGCCCGAAGGTGTACTTCGGCGCTGAGAGCGACCTGGGCGCCAAGTGGGCCGCTGCGGCCGCGGTCCTCGCGGACCCGGGGTCGGCCGGCGCGGATTACATCGACGTCACGGTCGCATCCCGGCCGGCGGCCGGGGCGGGCTCAGACACGGCCTCGACCCCGAGCTCGGCGAGCGGGCAGGACAGCTCCGGGGGCACCCTCGGTACCGACGGATCCACCGTATCCACGGGGGCTACGGGCGGAGGCTAAAGCTCAACTAGAGCCTTACCTCGTCAAATTCGCAACTCTCCGCTATCGTCGAGAGTTGGGCGTTCTGCAACGACTGTTGCGAAAGCGTGCGCACCGTTGACTTCGCGTATCGCTAGGTTCTAACGTGACAAACTGGTCACGCAGCCCTCACGCGGGGCAAACCTTCAACCCTAACTAGAGGGTCGGACAGAACTCATGGAAAGCGGAAGCTATCTCGCAGTCATCAAGGTCGTCGGTGTCGGCGGCGGCGGCACCAACGCCGTCAACCGCATGGTCGACGCAGGACTGCGCGGCGTCGAATTCGTCGCCTGCAACACCGA
>DASXDW010000018.1:0-7085 GCA_036490435.1 Solirubrobacteraceae bacterium | reverse complement strand
GTCTCGGGCACCAGCATCAGCTATCCCCTTGCCGCCCCGCATGAGCAGCCGACCCCCGGATCGAGCTACCGGGTCCAGGGCGTCCTGCGCTATGCCGGCGGGATCGCGCGCCTGGACACGCGGGTGGTGTTCAGCCACGCCGCGGCCGTCAAGCAGGAGAACTATGGCGGCCGCAAACTCCCGAAGTCGACCCCGGCGTGGCGCTGGCTCGTGTTGCTGCTGTTGGCGCTCGCGATGGTCATCGGCGCTCTCAAGCTGCTCCAGCGTCGCCGCCGTCCGCTGAACCGCCCTGCAGGACTGAAGCTGCTCGATCGCTACCTCGGGCCCGACGGCGAGCGTCCGGTGAGCCTCGTCCTGATCAGAGCCGACGGGCGAACCGCTGGCGCGATCGCGAGCACGATCCATCCCCGGCTGCGGAGAAGTGACCGGGTCTGTGACCTTGGCCGGCACGGTGTGCTCGTCATCTGCCCGCGCACCACGCGGCCGGCCGCGAACGCACTGAGAGATGACATCGAAGCCCAGCTCGCGCGGCATCCGGGTGTGGGAGGCATCCCGATCAAGATCGCGGTCGCGACGGCGAACAAGACGACCACCGCGCAGAAGCTGCTCGACCGCGTGACGGCCGCTCGCCATCAGCAGCCGCCGAAGCTCTCCCCCCGCCGGCGGCCCACCACCACCGGCAAGCGCTAGGACGGATCTGCTCCGATGTTGGCGAAGGCAACGCTCTGCAGGCGCTTCGGCCTCAGAGGCGCAGCCATGGCATCCACCGTTGTTCTCGCGACGCTCGGCCTCGCGGGCAGCGCGCGGGCGGTGGAGACCGTGGCACTGACGACGGCGCCTAACCTTCCGGCGCTGACGGGCATCACGCTGAACGGCCGGGCCCAGACCACGACGACAGCGCTGAATTTGAGCCTCGGCCCGTTCAAGATCACGAGCAGCGGCACCCCCAACATCGGTTGGAATCTGACCGTTAATGGCAACGGCTCCGCGGGCAACAGCGCGGTGTTCAAACAGTTCTGCCCCAGCGCCAACTGCGGTGGCGACAGCGCCGGCTACGTCTCGGGCGGCTTCACGCTCGCCGCCGACTCGCTGTCGTTGAACACGGCCGGCGCCACGTGGACCTCCGGGACGACCAAGCCGACATATCAGTGCAACGCCGTCGCCTGTCCGATCGACAGCGGCACGGCGGTCAAGGTCGTGTCCGCTTCCTCGTCCGTCGCGACAGGCGCCTGGACCTCATCCGGCTCCGCGAGCGTGTCTCTCAACACTCCGTCCACCCTCCACAAGCTCCAGACGGGCGAGGTCTACAGCGTCAATCTGGTGTGGACGGTCAACACCGGTCCGTAGCGGACGACGGTCGGCGACCGCTGCCGACTCGCGTCCGCAGCCGCTACCCAAGGCTCGACGCGGCCGTCATGATGGGAGTGTGGCGAACGGGGAGCCCATCCGTGTGCTGGTGGTGGACGACCATCGGATGGTGCGTGAAGGGCTGCGGAGCTATCTCGAACTGATCGACGACATCACGATGGTGGGCGACGCCTCCGACGGGCGATCCGCGCTGGACTGGCTGGCGCGAGCGAAGGCGCACGGAGGGCTGCCCGACGTGGTGCTGATGGACCTGCTGATGGAGCCGATGGGCGGGATCGAGGCGACCGCCGCGATCAAGGAGCGCTACCCCGGTGTCGAGGTCGTGGCGGTGACGAGCTTCGTCGAGGAAGACAAGGTGCACGCCGCGTTGGAGGCTGGTGCCTCGGGCTACCTTCTCAAGGACGCCGAGGCCGACGAGGTTGCGGCCGCCGTGCGTGCCGCCCAACGGGGGGAGGTTCATCTCGACCCTGCGGTGACACGCCAACTCACCGCCTCGCTGCGGCGCGGGCCGTCCGCCGACCCCAAGGCGCTGCTGACCGCCCGCGAGCGAGAAATTCTGCTGCTGGTGGCGCAGGGCAAGGCCAACAAGGAGATTGCGGCTGCGCTGGTGATCAGCGAGCGCACCGCCCGCACGCACGTGAGCAACATCCTCGCCAAGTTAGGGCTGAGTTCTCGAACCCAGGCGGCGCTGTGGGCCGTGCGTGAGGGGCTCGCGGCGCCTCCCGATGAATAGCGCGCCACGGGCCGTGTGCCCCCGCCAGAGTCCACATCGGTGAGCGAGATGCCAGAGAGCGTGGTGCAGACCGCCGGAGATCTCGGGATCGACGCCCTCGCTGCAGTCGTCGAGCGCTCCCGTGACGGCATCGTCGTCGTCACCGCCGACCGTCGCTATGTCTACGCCAATCCGGCGGCGTGTCGGATCATGGGCTACTCGCTCGAAGAGTTGCGCTCGCTGCCGGACTTCTTGGACAACTTCCCGGAGCGAGAGCACCAGGCCATGCTCGAGCACTTCGCCGAGCAACTGGCGGGGACGACCGGCCTGTGGACCTCCACCCTCCTGCGTGCGGACGGAACCGAGCGCGAGATCACCTGGACGAACATGTCGTTTGCCATCGGAGGCCGTCCGCACGGTGCGGCGATCTTCCGTGACATCACCGACGCGCGGGTGGCGACGCGCAACGCCGCCGCCCTGGGCCAGACCGCCGCCCAGCTGGCCGGGCGCAGCCCGCTGGGGACGGTGTTGAGCGAGCTCGCTCGCCATGCCGTCGTGGCCACCCGGGCTGTGGCGTGCGCGATCGGCATCGCAGGCGAGGACGGCACGCTGCGGGCCGGTGGAGCGGAGGGCGTGCCCGATGAGTTTCGCCGCGTGTCGCTCTTGGGCACGCTGCGCATCATCGACATGCCGGACGGCGACATCGTCCTCGGCGGCCGCATGGCGGTCATCCCCGACGCCAAGCGCCGGTGGATGGAAAGTCCCCGTGCGGCGGCCACGGGACGTACCCTGCAGTCGCTCGACTGGCAAGTGGGCGTGCATGTGCCGCTGTCCTGGGGCGATGAGGTCATCGGCGTCCTCGGCGTCTTCCTCCCATCAGCGGTGAGCGGTCCTACGGAGGCGGAGCTCGCGTTCTACACCGCGCTCGCCGACCAGGCGGTTGTCGCCGTCATCAATGACCGCCTCCTGGCGGAGACCGGCGAGACCTCGGTTTTGCGCGAGCGCGCTCGGTTGGCTCGGGAGCTGCACGATTCCGTCTCTCAGGCCCTGTTCTCGATAACGCTGCATGCCCGCACAGCCCAGCTTGCTATCGCCCAGCAAGGACTTCCCGACGACGGGCCGCTGGGCCGAAGCGTCGCCCAGGTACGCGACCTCACGCAGGGGGCCCTGGCGGAGATGCGCGCGCTCATATTCGAGCTTCGACCGGAGGCGCTTGCCGCGGAAGGCCTCGTCGCCGCGGTCAGCAAGCAAGCGTCCGCCCTGTCGGCCCGCTCTGGACTGGTCATCGCCGTCGACGGACCCGGCGCGCGGCTCGCGGTCGAGCCCCAGGTCGAGGAGCACCTGTACCGCATCGTCCTCGAGGCGCTCAACAACGCCGTCAAGCACGCCCGCGCCGGCCACGCCGTGGTCCATGTCGCGAGTACGGACGGGCGCCTGGTCATCACCATCAGCGACGATGGCATCGGCTTCGATCTCGGCCGATCACACCCAGGCCATCTCGGCCTCGGCACGATGCGGGAACGCGCGGAGGCGATCGGCGCTGAGCTGTCGCTCGGCGCGGCGGGCGATAGCGGAACGACGGTGAGCGTGGCGCTCGACGCGCCGGCTGCCGCCGGCTCCGACCGCGTCGGATGACCTAGAGGCAACTGCGCGCTTGTCGCGGGCAGGTGCCGTCGCCAAGCCGATGTGCGAGCCCCTGCCGGAGCGCAGGATGAGCGATGCCCTCACCACGACGGAGGGTCCCATCAGCACGACGACCGAGGAGGTCGACTCATGACCGCAGTGACCGACACGATCCGCAACGGTGTGGATACCGGACAGCTGTTCGCGACGCTGGACCTGATCAAGGATCAGCCGGAGCTGGCGAGGTTTCAGTTCCGGGCGACCAACCGCTGGATTGACGGCACGCACAACCGCTCTCGGATCAAGGAGTTCTATGCGGCCGGCGGAGAGGACGCCACGCGCAGCACCGAGTTTGTGATCGACGCCGGCGAGCCCGCAATCCTGCTCGGCACCGACACCGGCCCCAACCCGGCCGAGTTCCTGTTGCACGCCCTCGCCGCATGCCTGACCACGTCAATCGTCTCTGTCGCCGCGGCGCGCAAGGTACAGCTCACCTCGGTGGAGTCTGCTCTCACCGGTGACATGGATGTTCGCGGCGCTCTCGGCGTCGACGACGAGCCCCGGAATGGGTTCGAGCGCATCAGCGTGTCCTTCCGTGTGACGGGCAACGCCACCGAGGAGAAGCTCCGTGAGGTCGTGGAGCGCGCCCAAGAGCGCTCAGCCGTCTACGACATGGTCACCCATGGCGTACCGGTGACCGTCGACGTCACCACCCCTAAGCCTCCCATCAAGGCCCTGGCCGGAGCGTGCGCTCCGGTCACGGGCCCATCCCGAGGGACCGGAGAACCCATCATGCCCATCGAACTCACCGCCCATACCCACGCTGGAGCGCGCCTCGTTGAGATCGCCGAGGAGCTTTCCCCACAACTCGCTGCCCGGGCAGCCCAACACGATCTCGACCGCACCTATCCGTTTGAGGCCATCGAGGCACTGACGGCCGCGGGCTACTTCGCCGCGCCGGTTCCGATCGAGCTCGGCGGACTCGGGGTCTCCTCTGCCCACGATCTCGTCGTTGCCTCGAGCCGTCTGGCCCGCGGTGACGCGTCCGTCGCGATCGGAGTGAGCATGCATCTCGTTGCGGTGCTCAACATGGAGCGCCGGCGCGAGGTCGCGATCGCGGCAGGACAGGGCCGCCGCGCCGAGGCCTTCTCCGCTTCGCTGGAGACGATTGCCCGGGACGGCGTCGTGCTGGCCGCAGCGATCAGCGAGCGCGGTCAGGACCTCACGCGGCCAGGCACCCTGGCCACCCGCACAGAGTCCGGCTGGCGCGTCGACGGCGCCAAGACGTTCTGCACGATGTCGCCCGCCGCCACCGATCTCTACGTCGCCGTCACCTATGCCGACGAAGACGGCGAGAGCCGGTACGCCTACGCCATGGTGCCGACGCACACGGCTGGCGTCGTCATCAACGACGACTGGGATGCGCTTGGCATGCGTGCCTCCGGGAGCAACTCGATCACGCTGACAGGAGTTGAACTCCCCGAGTCCGCCGTCCGAGGTGGCTTCCGCGCCGGCGACTCGTTGCCGTACATCGAGCGCAACCTCGTTGCCGGGCTCTTCCACGCGGCAGCTTCCCTTGGGATCGCCGAATCTGCCGACGCGATTGCCCGCCGAGGCATCGCGGGGCGCATCAACGGGGATGCACGACCGCGGATGCAGGTGGCCGACAACGCCATCGACCTCGCGGCCTCGCGAGGCCTCATCTCACGCGCGGCGACACTGATCGACGAGCACCGGGCGGCCAACCCGTCGTCCGACGGCGCTGCCGAGGAGCTCCTTGCGCTGTTCGCCGAGGCCCAGGCCGCCAAGGCGTTCGTGAACGAGGCGGCCGCCCGCACCGTGGATCGTGCGCTCGCGCTCTCGGGCGGCGCCGGTTACGTCAACGGCAGCCCGCTCGCACGCGCCTACCGCGACGTCAAAGCCGGATCGTTCATGCACCCACTCGGCGCCAACCGAGCGTACGACCACCTCGCCCGAGTCGCGCTCGGCGAAGCGGCGCCGCTGCACTGATTTTGGCACTGACAAGCCGCTCGTGTTTGTGTCGACAACCCACCATGAAATAGGGACCTCACAATGAACTCAGTCACAGATAGGTGCCGCGACGGTGCGGACACCGAGAAACCGTCAGCAGTCCACGTCCGACACCGCATGGATCGACTTGACCCTCTGACGCCCCGTCTTGGGCCGATCGGCCGTCTCGGCCGCTACAGCGCAACTCACTTCCGGCCCGTCGTCATCGTGTGGCTGCTCGTCGCAGTCGTGCTCGGGTTCTTCGCTCCGCGCGTGGAGACGGCCTTGTCCGGGGCCGGCTGGGAGACGACCGGCTCGCAGTCGGTGCAAGCGAGGAAGCTGATCGATCGCAACTTTCACGGTCTCTCGAGCTACGGCCTGATGACCGTGATCAGTTCGTCTACCGAGACGGTAAGCGATCCGTCGTTTCAGGCGACGATCGCCGGCGTTGAGCGCATCTTGCGCGCCGATGGCGCGGTCAGCGTTGTGCGCGCGCCCACCGCGGGCGTCTCGATCTCTGGCGACGAGCACACCGCCATCGTGCAGGCTGGCGCCGCGCGCGACGCAAACGCGATGGTCCAGGCCGCGGATCGTCTGAAGGGCAAGCTTGCCGCGCTCACATCGGCCGGTGTGCGGGTGAACCTGACCGGCGCGCCAGCGTTGTGGTCTGACTTCAACGCCGCAAACCGCTCCGCGATGCTCAAGTCAGAAGTTTTGTCGTGGCCAGTCACGCTCCTCATCCTGCTGGTCGCGTTCGGCTCACTGGTCGCGGCCGGGTTGCCCTTGATGCTGACGATGCTCGGCCTGATGGCCGCGGCCGGATCGCTGTACCTGTCGACCAAGCTGATGCCAGTGTCGATCTGGGCGATGAACTTCGCGCTGATGTTTGCGCTCGCGCTCGGAGTCGACTATGCGCTCTTCATCGTTCATCGCTTCCGCGGCGCGTACGCCGCCTCACGGGTGTCGGCGGCCGAGGCCACGGCCGTGACGATGGACACCGCCGGCAAAGCGGTCCTGTTGTCAGGAGTGACGGTCCTGATCTCGCTGAGTGCGGTGATGCTCGTCCCCAGCCCGGCATTTCGCTCCACGAGCCTCGGGATCATGCTTGCCGTCATCTTCGTGCTCGCGGCGACACTGACACTGCTGCCCGCAGTGCTCGCAAGACTCGGCCCGAGAGTGGACAAACTCGGACTCCCACGGGCGAGCTCGGATGCCCGTCGCTCCGCCACCTTCGCCAGGTGGGGTGAACGGCTCTGGAAGCGACCGGTCGCCTACGGCGCGCTCGCGCTCGCCGCGCTCGTCGCTCTCGCGATCCCCGTGACCCAGCTCGAGATCGCGATGCCATCGATCAAGGTCATCCCGACCTCTGACT
>DASXDW010000216.1:0-21868 GCA_036490435.1 Solirubrobacteraceae bacterium | reverse complement strand
CGAGAGCACGTCGTCACCGGGCCAGTACCCGCGAAGACCGACCTGGACGACGTTACGGCCGGCGACAACCCCGTCCTCGATCAAACGACGCATGGGTGAGCCCTGCCCGATCAGCGAGCCATAGGAGTCCGGCGCGGTGTCAGCGTGCGCGTCGAAATGGATGAGGCCGATCTTGCCCGCACCGTGATGCTCGGCCAGGGCGCAGACAATTGGGCGCGTGATCGAGTGATCGCCACCAAGCGCGATCGGAACCACGCCGGCCCGGACGATCTCACCGACGAAATCCTGAATCGCCGCGTGGGAGGCCTCGATGTCGAACGGCGTGACGCCGGCGTCGCCGTAGTCCACCACGCGGAGGACCTGAAATGGATCGACGCCGACCGCAAGGTTGGGCTTCTCCAGCGGCGGGACGGGCAGATACTCGGAGCCGCGAATCGCGCGAGGCCCGTACGACATCCCGCCGGCGCTCATGACCATCTCGAACGGGATGCCGCAGATCGCCACGTCCACCTCGCCCGCGCGCAGATCGGCTTCGGTCAGTGCGAGGGGCAGCTTGAGGAATGTCTGCGCGGGATTCTGGTTGGGGCGCTCGAGGGCGTAGCGCGTGAGATCGATTGGTCCCGGAGCGCGCGGCGGATCAGCCGAGCCGTCCCGACGTGCCCTCCACTGCGGCTCGTCGGTCATCGCCCACCTCCCGACTCTGCTGCGCGGAGCGCGCGTACTCGCTGCATGATCGCCTCCACCCGCTCGCGTGATACCGGATTCCACCAGACACCGTCGTCCTTGACACTGCTGCCGACGATGGCGCCGTCGGCTGCTGTCATCAGCTCGTCGACGTTGTCAATGCTCAGGCCGCTGCCGACGATCACTGACAGGGTCGACGCCGCCTTGACGCCGAGCACCTCCTCGGTGGGCGTCGGGTCGCTGGTCCGCTGCCCGGTCGCGATGAGCACATCGGCGTCGAAGAACTCGGCGTCATGAGTGAGCTCAGCGAGGCTCCGGTCGGCAACGATCGCATGGCTGCCGTGCTTGACGTGCACGTCGGCGAACACGTGGACTCCGTCAGCACGCAGGTAACTGCGGTACCGCAAGGCCTCCGCAGCCACGCCCTGGACAATCCCCTCATTGGCGACATAGGCGTTGACCCACTGGTTCGCACGCACGAACTGGGCGTCGATCGCCTTGGCGATCGCGATGCTCTGCATCACCCCATTGGCCAGGACATTGATGCCGATCGGAACCTCAGCCGCGCCCTTCACCGCAGCGGCGACGACAGCGACGGAGGCAGCGGTCTCAGCCCCCAGCTGATCCGGGTGCCGAAACGGCACGTCCCCGCCGTTCTCGACGATGAGCCCGTCCACCCCGCCTTCGACGAGCGTGACAGCGTCAGTCAGTGCCGCGCGGGTGATCTCCTGCATCGACTCGCCCTGATAGCGAGGCGCGCCGGGCAGCGGGCGGACGTGGACCATTCCGATGATGGGCTTGGACACGCCGAACAGTTCCTGCAGCGTGTCGCCGCGATCGGGGACGACGGGAACGGAGCGGGTCACGCGGCCCTCCTCATGTGCTGGCGTGCGCTGGCCAGGCGCGACATGACCTCACCCTCGTCAACCGGAACGAGCAACGGCTCCGCGCCCTGTCCTTCGACGGCGAATGAGGCGCTAACCGCCCCCCGCAACGCTGCTTCAACCGGGTCGCCTGTCTCGATCAGGCCCGTGAGGAATCCGCCGCAGAACGCGTCACCTGCCCCAGTCGGGTCGACGCACGCCGATGACACCGCCGGCACGTCGACCACCTCGCTGTCGAACACCACGCGAGCACCCTCGGATCCGCGCTTGACTACGAGGCACATCAAGCCGACGCGATCTCGGAGCAGGGCGAACAGCTCCTCGAGCGGGCGGTCCCCCCAGATCTGGCGAACTTCTACATCGTTGGGCAACAGCGCTGCCGCTCCCCGCGCAACGTCGCCTGATCGATACGCCTCGACGTCGATCTGCGGCTCGACCATGAGGTCGAGCGTCGCGAGCACACCGCGCTCAGCCGCACTCGCAATCGCATCAGCCTGGCCCGAGATGCTCTGCGGCGCGACGTGCACCCCGTCGACCGGCCCCGACGAACACCCCTCCCACCGCTCGCGCGCTCCGTCCAGGTCCTCAAGCGCCGCTCCCTTGGCCTTGGGCACCTGACGACGAAACCCATCGGCCTCGTAGAGCAGCCATTGCGAGAACCCATCGCCCGGCACCCTCGTCACGCCGGAGACGTCGATGCCGGCGCCCGCGATCCGTCCGAGCAGTTCATCGGGGAAGGTCTCACCAACAGCGGCGCAGATCGTCGGTTGAGCACCCCAGATCAGGGCACCGAGTGCGCTGTACAGCGCGCCTCCACCCGGCTGACGCCACATCGCCGGGCCACCCTCGACGACGATGTCGTCGAGGCCGACCTCGCCAACCATCGTCACCTTGATTGGCATTGTCACGCGGGCTCCGCGGCCGGGGCTCCGAGACCCACCACGAACCGGTAGCGGTCGGCGCGATAGTGGATGGTGACGCTCTCGACCGGTGTGCCGAAGCGGTCCAGCGATAGACGCTCGGCTCGAAGCAGCGGCGCGCCCTCGGCAACGTCGAGGAGGGCCGCAAACTCAGCTGTCGCAACGGTGCCCTCGATGACCTGCTCTGCGGCTTGGGGCCGCGATGACGTACGCCGATCCATCAGGTCATAGAGCGACGCCTCGTCCAGTTCGCGCGGAGAAAACGGCTCGCCGCCACCGAGCACCCATTGCGGGATGAAAGAACGCTGAAACGCGATAGGCGCCCCGTCGGCAAGCAGGAGCCGCTCGACGAACAGGACTGGCGACTCGCTCAGCCCCAATCGCGAGGCGGTCTCGGACGGCGGTACCTCGAGTTGCGCCTTGAGCGTACGCGTGGATGGCGAGAGACCCCGCTTGATCATGTCTTCGTGAAACCCGGCCAGCTGACCGGCGGGCTGATGCACGGGCGTGGAGCGAACGAACGTCCCGCGGCCGCGGGAACGCTCAACGAGCCCTTCGGTCTCCAGCGCTTGCAACGCGGCTCTGACTGTCGTCCGGCTCACGCCAGTCATCGCCATCAGCTCGTGCTCGGTCGGCAGCCGATCCCCGGCCGTGAGCGTCCCGCCCGCGATCGACCGGCGGAGCCGCTCCTTGATCTGGAACCACAGAGGCGTCGGCGCCACGCCCTCGTCGAGAGTCCATGGGCGGGCCGGTTCGCCCACCGCGCTGCCACGACGGGCCCCCGTTGGGCTCCCGCCTCCGTCGCCATCGCGCACCGATAAGGTCATAATGTTACTATGTCATGACATTCGGTGTCGGTCAAGCTCGACGACACATGGGCCCGCCGGCGGCCGGCCGCGCTCGGTCCATGCCGCGCCGATCTTCTTCTGAACCTGCCGGCCGTCGGGCAGGCGGAACTTGGCGTACCAGACCGGCCCGCGAGCGCGCTCGACCCGGAAGACATGCCCGGTCGGAGGCCGAAACGAACTCTCCGGGTGGCAAATGCCACGCCCGTCTCGGGACATATTGGGCACATGCGACGCGATTGGCGCAGCCCCCCAGAAACGAGAAAACCCCGGTTCGCCGGGGCCTTCGAAGTGGGCCGTGTAGGGATCGAACCTACGACCTTGGGATTAAGAGTCCCCTGCTCTACCAGCTGAGCTAACGGCCCTGAGGTCTGGCGATGTTACCCCGGCGTCGGGGCCGGAGGTCAGCAGGCCTCTTGGGCAACCGAGGGTTGCGTCTTGGCCAGGGCGATCTGCGAGGAGAGGGTCTTGCGGGTCGCCTTGGGCACGAGGCTTTCCGCCTTGGCCGCGGCGAGATCGCCCTTGCGGGTTTGGCTGGCCGCGTAGGCCGTCATGGCGAGGCATTCGAAGCTTTTGACCGCCGAGGGATCAGACTGGGTGGCGAACTCCCAGGCCGAGGCCGCGTCCGCGTACTGGCCCAGGGCGCTGTAAGCGGTGCCGGCGAAGATGGCCAGGTTGTTCTGCGGTGCCTTGGTCAACGCCAGGTACCGCTGCCAGGCGGCGACCGCGTTGGCCAGCTCCTTCTTGCCCGCGGTGGTGTAGGTGCCGGTAGTCGTGTTGAAGCCGTTGTTGCTGGAAGCGTTCTGGAAGCGCGCGGTTTCAAGGGCCGCCCAGGCCGCCGGGTTCGAGGGGTTCCTCCGCGTCTGCTTGAGCGCGGTCTTCTCGGCGGCGCTGAACTGCTGGCTCTGGTTGCTGGAGCCGCCGCCGAAGGCGTTGAGCAGGCCGCCGTTGCCGCTGCCGGTGCCGACACCGAAGAGGACAAGGCCGCCGCCGATGAGGATGGCCAGGCCGAGATACACCACCTGGACGGTGCGGCGACGACCGCGGCTGCGAAGGTCAAAGAGCATCTCTAGTCCGATTTACCAGCGTCCGGAGGCCCGACCGTGATCAGCTCAGCAGCGGCGCGCTTGGCATCACGGCGGTCTGCGAGCTTGAGCAACACGATGCTGGCCAGGAAGAGGATCACAAGCGGGGCGGTCTCCAGTCCAGTCGTGACCGGGTCCGCCCCTGGCATCGCCGCCGCGATGACGGCGATGATGACCGTAGCGTAGCGCCAGTGGCGGATCAGGGTGCTGCCATTGATGACTCCCACCGCCCGCAGGCCCAGCAGCGCGAGGGGCAATTGGAAGGCGAGGCCGATCGAGCCCATCGTCAGGACCTGGAACGAGTACAGGGGTTTGGCCTGGACCAGGTTGTCGAATTGGTTGGAGTTGTAGCCCTGGAGGAACTTCACCGCGGCCGGTAGCACGATGAAGTACGTGAACACCACGCCGGCCACGAAAAGCGCCGGCGCCGCGATGATGATGGGGGTCGCCACACTGCGCTCCCGGTCGCTCAGCGCTGGGACCACGAAGGCGTAGATCTCATAGAGGAGGAGCGGGAGCGTGAGCAAGATCGCCGCGTAGAAGCAGACGGTCAGCGTGGTGGTGAAGGCCTCCCCCACCCCGATGGTGATCGGCTGGTTCTTGGGATTCTTGCTGGGCAGCGCCTTGGCCGCCTGCTGGAGATCCCTCGCCGCCTCGGCAAACGCGGTCCGGTCGGCAGCCGACTGGCCGGGTGAGGTCGACAGGCCCTGAAATGCCTTGCCGGCCCGCGCCAAGCTCTTTCCGGCGTCCGCGTTGTCCCGCGTCAGCCCGCCGATCTTGTTGGACCCAGTCTGGGTCGCCGGCGGCAGCGCCCTGTTGAGGAGGTTCAGCAGGGTGTTGTTCTGCCAGTAGCACACCGCAAACGCGACCGCCAGAACGGCAAGGCAGATGAACAGGCGGTTGCGGAGCTCGTCGAGGTGGTCGACGATGCTCAGGCGATCCTCATGCCCGATGGGGCGGAGAACCTTCGCCATGGTGTGCGCCCGGGTGCGCTGCTAGGAGCGCTCGGACCCGGACGGACCGGATCCGTGGGTGGCGGCCGGCTCGCTGGAGCTCGGCTTGGCCTCCGGCGTGGCCCTCGACTCCGACAGCGCCGGCTTGTCGTCGTCCTTGGACTCGCCAGTGATGCCTTCCTTGAACTCGCGCATCCCCGACCCCAGGCCCTTGCCGATGCCCGGAAGCCGCTTGGGGCCGAGCAACAACAGGACGATGATGAGGACGACGATGGCGTCTATGCCTGGGTTGCGGAACATTGCTTCTGTACGCCTCTCGGAAAGTGGTGTGGGGACAGCGTAGCGGTCGGAGAGCTACGCGGACGTGTTAACGCCGATGAATGATCGAAGGATCAGCACATCGTGCTCAAGCTGGGGCAGGGGTGCGCCGATAAATCAGAGCGAGCAGCCATGAGCAACCACCCTGAACGCCACTCCATTCGTCGCATCGTCCTCCCCAGCGGCCGGACGATCGAAGTCGTCCGGTTCTACGCCGACGAGACGACCCACCCGGGCCTGCACGTGTGCCCCGACTGCGATTCGCAGCTGGTGCAGCCGATCGACTGGTCCGAGGCGCCCCAGGGCTTCTGGGAGCTCATCCTCCAGTGCCCCAACTGCTTCTGGATGGACGAGGGAGTCTTCGACCAGGATCAGGTCGACGCCCTCGAGGAGTACCTTGACGACGGACTGACCGACATGCTCTCGGACCTGCGTCGCCTCACCCAGGCGAACATGACCGAGGAGATCGAGCGGTTCGCCGCAGCGCTCAACGCTGATCTCATCCTCCCTGAGGACTTCTAAACCGTCTCACCCGTAGGGCGGGTGGACGGGGCACCGATCCCGGTCTTCCGATCCCGGTCCGCCGGCCCTACGAATAGCGCTCCACCACGCCGTCGGCGATGAGCTCCAGCGCCCCGCGCTGTCGTGCCGGCATCTCGGGCAGGTCCGCCTTGGCGCTGGCCACCAGCTCCAGCGCGCGCGCCCGCGTGTCCTCCAGCGCGCCGGTGCCGGCGATCCGAGCGCACACCTCCGCCGCGCGGTCGGGCGTATCGACGCTGCGCAGGTCAAGCCCACCGAGCCACGGGTCGCGCTCGCGCGCGAGGATCAGCGGCAGCGTGACCGTGCCGTCGAGCAGATCGGCCCCACGCGGCTTGCCGGTGCGCTCGGGTGGGCCCGTCACGTCGAGGATGTCGTCGAGCAGCTGGAAGGCCAACCCGATCCGCTCGCCGAACAGAGCCAGGGCGGGCACGTGCCCCGGGTCGTCGCCCTCCAGGCCGCCGAGCTCGCACGCGGCGCGAAACAGCACACCGGTTTTCAGGCGGCAGCGCTCGAGGTAGCGCTCTGTGGCCACCGCACGCCAGGCGTCGGCGCGCTGCATCAGCTCGCCGGCGGCCAGCTCCGAGCTGGCCCGCGACAGCACCCTCACCGCCGGCACCGAGCCGGTGCCCGCCAGCTCGGCGAACGCCCGCGAGAACAGCAGATCGCCCGTGGCCGTCGCCGCCAGGCGCCCGCCGGCCGCCATCACCGTGGGCCGCCCGCGACGCAGCGGCGACCCGTCGAGCACGTCGTCGTGGACCAGGGTGGCCGAGTGCACGAGCTCGACGGCCACCGCCGAGCGCAGCAGCGTCTCTGACTCGGGCGGCGGCGCGCCGGCGGTCAGGAACAGCAGCAGCGGCCGCAGCCGCTTACCCCCGGCGGCGATCGTGTCCCCGGCGTGCCGGGCCAGCAGCTCACCGTGCCCCTCGGCGGCGTCCAGCAGCCTGCGCTCCAGCCGCTCCATCATCCGTGCGGCCGACTCGCCGCCGGCGGCGACGACGGCCTGCACCGCCCCCTGGACCACGTTCATCAGCGCACCTCGCCCACGTTCATCCGCCGACCTCGCCCACGTGCAGCGCGATGATCCCGCCCGCGGTGATCACATAGCGCACCTCGCGCAGCCCGCACTCCCACATGATCGCCGCCAATGCCTCCGGCTGGGGAAAGCGACGGACGGAGCTGGGCAGGTAGCTGTAGGCGTCGGCGTCACCGGCCACGCGGCCCAGGACGGGTACGAGCCGGTCAAACCACAGGTCCAGGAACGTGGACAGCGGCGGGCCGGTCGGCGTGGTGATCTCCAGGATCACGACCCGCCCCCCGGGACGCACCACGCGGGCCATCTCGCTCAGCCCGCGCGGCAGGTCGGAGAAGTTGCGCGCTCCGAACCCCACCGTCGCCGCGTCGAACGCGTCGTCGCCGTAGGGGAGCGCCAGCGCATTCGCGGTCTCGAACTGCACCGAGGCGTCCGCTGGCACGCGGCCGGAGGTCCGCTCCGCTATGGCCTTCTCACGCGCCAGCGCCAGCATCCGCTCGGAGAAGTCGGCGCCCACGACGCTCCCGCCGGGCGCCACCCGTCGCGCCAGCTCGAGCGCGAGGTCGCCGGTGCCGGTGGCCACGTCCAGCGCCCGCGCTCCCGGGCCCAGGCCGGCCAGGTCGGCGGCGCGCCGGCGCCAATGGTGGTGCAGGCCGGCGGTCATGACCGAGTTCATCCGGTCATACACGCCCGCGATGCGGTCGAACATGGCCCGGACCTGCGGCTCGGGCAGCGTGCCGGGCGTGGACTCCGCGACCGGCTCGAAGACGTCGGTGTCGGAGTGGCCCGGCGGCGAAGGTGGGCTCGCCGTCATGGTCCCGGATCCGACCGGCCTACTGGAGCATCGAGAGGAAGTTGACCAGATTCTGGAACTTCTTCGGATCGTTCTTGGCCAGGTCCGAGAACGAGGGCATCGGCGCCGTGGGGTTACGCAGCGTCGACGCGATCGCCTGCGGGCGGCGGATCGCTCCGATGTTCGTGAGCGGCGGCCCCGGACCGTTGTTGCCGTTGTCGCCGATCACGTGGCAGGCCAGGCAGCCCGACTCGCCCACGACGTCCTCGCCGGCTCGGAACGACGCTTTCTGGGCGGCGCTCAGCGAGGCCGGCGGCGCCAGGTCGACCGAGTTCGGCGACCCGGTGCTCGCGCCGGAGTAGGTGAGGAAGGCCATGGCGAAGATCGTCGTCAGCCCGGCGGCCAGGGCGATCGGGCGGCGCTCGATCCGGCGCTCGGGGCTGCGGTCATAGAACGGCAGCAGGAAGAGCAGGATCATGCAGACCGTCGGGACGCCGATCGTGGCGAGATCCGTGAACTTGGGGATGTTCTTCATCACCCTCAGGACCTCGAAGAGGAAGAAGAAGTACCAGTCCGGGCGCGGGACGTAGGTGGTCGTCGTCGGGTCCGCCTTGGGGCCCATCTCCGCGCCGAACATGGCGGCGAGGAAGATGATCACGATCATGACGACCACCGCCATCATCGAGTCCTTGGCCACCGCGTAGGGGAAGAACGGCTTGCCCTTGTTCTTCAGGAGCGCGTATTCGCGGAGGTAGGTCTCCTTCTCAGCCTGGTTCACGAGGCCATCCTCAGATCTCCGCCTCGCGCAACTCGGGCTCCTCTTCGGCCTTCATCCACGGCGGCGCCGAGATCCCCAGCTTGGTGATCAGGTACAGGTGCGCGCCGATCAGCGCAGCGATCAACCCGGGGATGAGCATCATGTGGATGGCGTAGAACCGAGACAGCGTGGTCGCCCCGAATTCGGGCCCGGCGCGCAGGAAGTCAGACAGGTACGGGCCGATGAAGGGGCCGGTGCCGTTGATGTTCACGCCGACGATGGTCGCCCAGTAGGACCGCTGGTCAAACGGCAACAGGTAGCCGGTGAACCCCATGGCCAGCGTCAGGATCAGCAGCACCACGCCGATGATCCACGTCAGCTCCCGCGGGTACTTGTAGGCGCCGAAGAAGAACACGCGCGCCATGTGCAGGAAGATGAGGATGATCATCACCGAGGCGCCCCACTTGTGCATGGAGCGCACGAGCTGGCCCAGGAAGGCGTCGTCGGTGATGTAGCGGATCGACTCGTAGGCGCCGCCGGTGACGTCGGGGCGGTAGAACATCGCCAGAAAGACGCCGGTCACGGCCTGATTGAGGAAGGCGAACATCGTCGCCGACCCCAGCGTGTAGAACCAGTTGATCCCCTTGGGGACCTTGCGGAAGAGCAGCCACCGGATGCCGCCCGACAGCGAGGTGCGCTCGTCCAGCCAGTCGACGACGTGGATGCCGCCCTCGGCGGCGGTCTGCCCCGGGGTCATCGTGTCGCCGTTCTCGCCCGGCCGCTTGGGCAGCGGCTTGAGGACCTTGGGGAGCGGAGGGGCGGGGAGCTTGGGCATGGCTTACGGGTGACCCGCGGGACCGGACGAGGTATCGAAGCGCGCGGGATAGAGATATTGCCCGATCCCGTCCAGCGGCTGGCCCGGGTCGCGCGGGGAGAAGCGATGCAGCTCGGAGTTGACCGAGTAGCGCGGGCCGATCTCCACCAGCCCCGTCGCCTTGTTCAGGCGCGTGTAGAACCGGTCGAGCGGGCGCACCGGAGGTCCGCCGGCGACCATGCCCCGGAAGTCGTAGACCCCGCCGTGGCACGGGCAGATGAACCGCTGCGCGGCAGCGACGAAGCGGACGGGACAACCGAGGTGCATGCAGCGCGAGGAGAGGGCAACCCAGTGGTTGTACTCGTCGACGGGCTCTGTATCGATGCTGGGGTCGCGGGCGCGGACGTAGGCGATCGAGTACCCCGCCTCGCCGATGCCCTGGACGATGGTGAGGACCTTGGTGGCGTACGTCGTCTTGGTGAAGTCGTTCGGCGCCCCGATCACCTGCCAGTCGAACGGGACGCGGCTGAACAGAGGGCCAAGCGCAAAGCCGAGGGCGGGAAGGGTGAAGGCCGCCGCGGCCACCAGGCCGCTTCCCTGGGTGACGACGTTCATGAACCCGCGGCGCGTGACGGTCTCGCCCTCGAAGGCGCCCGGCATCCGCCGATCCTCGGTGTATTTGGACTTAGATCCTTCTTTGTGCCGATCTGCCACTTGTGCCTTCGATCAACCGCAGCTAAATCACATTGAACGCGCCGGTAAGCGTACCGTCAACAAAGAGGCGCGCGTCACGAGGGTGCCCCTCCGCCGGCCGCCAGGACCTTGTCGCGCGCAGCGGTGAGCGCCTGCGCGGAGCCATTGTCGCCGGCCCGCGCCCGGGACTTGGCCGCCGCGTGCTCCGGCGTGCTCCCCCACCCGATGGCCGCGGCCCCGGCCTGCCACACGGCATCGGCCAGGAGAGGGTCAGACGCGGCCTGCGCCTGGGCCAGCAGGGAGATGAGGTCGGCCAGTTCGCCCACCGCGTCGATGTCGCCGAGCTCGGCCAGCCGGGCGAGGCCGAGGGCGTAGAGCTCGTCGCCGAGCAGGAGCGCCAGGTCGGGGTCGGCGCCGCGCACGAGGCGCGGGGCCCCGTAGTGCAGCAGCGACCCCTCCAGGATCATCTCCAGCAGCAGCTCGTAGTCGCGCTCGCGCCCGCAGGCCCGGGGGCCCCGTGCGGCCAGCTGCGGCGCTCCGGTACCCGCCGCGGCCCCCCGCGCGCCGTCGGCCTCGTCCTCGGTACGGGCGCCCACGGTGTCCGGGGAGCCCAGCGAGTCCGCGATCGTCCCGCCGTGGTCAAGCAGCGCCTCGCGCAGGGCAGCCAAGCTCATCGCCGCAGCTCCGCGAAGGCCTCCGCGGCCGCCGTCACCGTGCGGATCACGTGCTCGCGACCGTGGATGAGCGACGGGAACCAGGCCTCGAACTGCGAGGGCGGCGGGTACACGCCGCGCGCCAGCAGCGCCCGGCACCAGCGGGCGAAGGCGTCGGTGTCGCACGCGGCCGCCCCGGCGTAGTTGGTCACGGGGCGCTCGGAGAAGAAGATCGTCAGCAGCCCGGGCAGCGACTGCACCTGGACCGCGACGCCGTTGCCGCGCGCCGCCTCGCGCATGCCCTCGGCGAGGGCCTCGGTGGTCTCAGCCAGGCGCTCGTACGCGGCGGTGTCGAGGTGGTGAAGAGTGGCCAGGGCCGCCGCCACCGCCAGCGGGTTGCCCGAGAGCGTCCCCGCCTGGTAGACGTCCCCGGCCGGCGCGATCCGCTCCATGAGGGCGCGGGGACCTCCGTATGCCGCCGCTGGGAGCCCGCCGCCGATGATCTTGCCCATGATCGTCAGGTCGGGCAGCACGCCGAAGCGCTCCTGAGCGCCGCCGCGAGCGACGCGCAGACCGGTGATCACCTCGTCGAAGACGAGCAGGGCGCCGGAGTCGTCGGCGGCGGCACGCAGGTGCTCGAGGAAGCCGGGCTGGGGCGGCACGACGCCCATGTTGGCCGGGACCGGCTCGGCCACGATCGCCGCCGGGCGGTGGCGGGCGACCGCCTCGCTGAGGGCTTCCGGGTCGTTCCAGGGCACGATCACGGTGGCCGCCGCGGCCGCCTCCGGGACCCCGGGGCTCGCCGGGATGCCCTGGGTGGCCAGGCCCGACCCCGCCTCGGCGAGCAGGCCGTCGACATGGCCGTGATAGGCGCCGGAGAACTTGACCACGACGTCGCGGCCGGTGACCGCGCGGGCCAGGCGCAGTGCGCTCATCGTCGCCTCGGTCCCCGAGGAGGTCATGCGCACCATCTGCACCGACGGGACCCGCTCGGCGATCTGCTCGGCCAGCTCGACCTCGCCGGCGGTCGGCGCGCCGAAGGTGGTGCCCCGGGTGGCCGCCTCGATGACCGCCGCCACCACGTCGGGATGGGCGTGGCCCAGGATCAGCGGGCCCCACGAGCTCACCCAGTCGATGTACTCGTTGCCGTCGACGTCGCGGATGATCGCGCCCGAGCCCGACTCGATGAAGATCGGGTCGCGCCCGATCGATCGCATCGCGCGCACCGGCGAGTTGACGCCGCCAGGCAGAAGCAGAGCGGCGCGTGCGTAGAGCTGCGCCGAGCGGGCGCCGTCAACCGCGGTGCCGCTCACACGCCCGCGTGCTGACGTTCCCAATCTGAATGATCCTCGGTGAAATAGAGCAGGCGGATCTTCTTGAACTCGGTCGACGAGTACAGGGTCGTCCGGTCTGAGATGCCGGTGTCGGAGGCGATCGAGTCGAGGATGGCGTCGCACTCCTCCTTGGAGCGACCGTGGGCCATGGTGAACACCGAGTAGGGCCAGTCGGCGTAGGTGGGCCGCTGGTAGCAGTGCGAGATCCCGCGGAACGACGCCATGCGCTTGCCCAGCTCCATGATGCGCTCGTCGGGGACCTTCCACACACCCATGCCGTTGGCGCTGAAGCCGGCCCGGCGGTGAAAGAGGATCGCGGCCACGCGACGCAGCAGGCGGCGCTCCTGCATCTGGCGCAGATGGGCGAGCAGGTCGTCCTGCGTGATGCCGAGCTGAGCGGCGGCTGGGGCGTAGGGCTCGGCGATCACCGGCATATCGCCCTGCAGCGCCCGGATGACCGACCGGTCGAACTCGTCGTAGGGCTGGGGCTCGATCTCGGCCGGCTCGGCGGCCTCCGCCACCTTGGAGAGCGCGTCGGTGCCCCCCTCCATCTCGAGATCCATGCGGATCTTGAACAGCTTGAGCGTCGGGAGCTGGCGGACGGACTCCGCTCCGGCCTCGCGCGCCAGCACGTCAAGCGTGCCCTGAAGCCCGAGTTCGGAGCCGGGCTCGGTGGCAATCGTGAACCAGATGTTGAACTCGTGGTTGCGCAGGTAGTTGTGCGAGACGCCCGGATGGGCGTTGATGATGGTGGCCGCGCGCCACGGATTGTCGGGATCGACCTTCGCTGCCACGAGCATCGAGGAGTAGCCCAGCGCGCGGGTGTCGAAGATGGGCGTGACCTGGCGGATGATCCGTTGCTCGAGCAGCCGGGCGACCGCGGCCAGTGTCTCCTCCTCGGTGATCCCGGCCTCCGTGGCCACGTGCTGGTAGGGGCGCGCGGCGATCGGGAACTGGCCCTGCATGAGGTTGAGCAGGCGCTTGTCGGCGTCGGTGAGGGCGATCGCGGCGCCCTCCTTGCGGGTGCGTAGCTTCGGACCGTGCCGCGAACCGCCAGCGGGGCCCCCGATGATTCCGTCTGCGGTCTGAGAGCTATTCATTGCAGCCATCGTGCGGCATCCTTGGCGTGGTAGGTGATGATGATGTCGGCTCCGGCGCGGCGGATCGAGGTCAGCGCCTCGAGCACCGCGGCCCTCTCATCAAGGTACCCGGCGGCCGCGGCGGCCTTGAGCATGGAGTACTCGCCGCTGACGTTGTAGGCGGCCACCGGCAGCGAGGTGTCGTCCTTGATCCGCCGGACCAGGTCCAGGTAGGGCAGGGCAGGCTTGACGATGAGGATGTCGGCGCCCTCCTCGACGTCCAGGCGAGCCTCACGCACCGCCTCGTCGCCGTTGGCGGGGTCCATCTGGTAGCCGCGCCGATCCCCGAACGCGGGGGCGGAATCGGCGGCCACGCGGAAAGGCCCGTAGAACGCCGAGGCGAACTTCGCCGCGTAGGACATGATCGGCGTGTCGGTGAAGCCCTCGTCGTCCAGCGCCGAGCGGATGAGGCCGACGCGGCCATCCATCATGTCCGAGGGGGCGATAATGTCGGCGCCGGCGCGGGCCTGGGACACAGCCGTGCGTGACAGCAGCTCCAGCGTGGCGTCGTTGTCGACGATCATCTGACCGGCGGTCTCGCGGAGCACGCCGCAGTGGCCGTGGCTGGTGTACTCGCATAGGCAGAGGTCACAGATGACCAGCAGCTCGGGGTGCGCCTCCTTGATGGCCCGTGTGGCCAGCTGGATGATGCCCTCGTCGTCCCAGGCGCCTGAGCCCTCCTCGTCCTTGGCGGCGGGCAGGCCGAAGAGCAGCACCGCGGGGATGCCGAGCGCGGCGGCCTCGCCGGCCTCCTCGACCGCGTGGGCGATCGAAAGATGGTCGACGCCGGGCATCTCCGCGATCGGTTCCCGGCGGTCGATGCCGTGCGCGACGAACATCGGGTAGACGAAGTCCGCGGCCTGAAGGTGCGTCTCGCGCACCAGGCCGCGCAGTGCGCGGTTGGCTCTGAGCCTGCGCAGGCGGGTCTGCGGGAACGACATAACTGTCAGTCGAGAATACTGGCGCCGGGCCGCTGTCCACGGCAGACTGTGTGTGGGGTGGCTTACGCGCTTGATCGACTCGGATGGCTGCAGTTCCAGCAGCTGTGCACGCACGTCCTCGAGTTGGAGGCCGGAGTCCCGCCCGAGGCGTGGCAGGGCGACGCCGACGGAACCCGGATCGCCACCCTCGACTGTGGACTGGGGCCGCCGCTGCTGGCCGAGCCCCTGCGCGACCGCGTGCTGGTGCAATGCCTGTGGCTGCCCCCCGACTCGCGGGAGCCGATCCCCGCGGCCCTCGAGCAGTTGTCCGTCGAACAACTCAATGATCTGCGCGCGCTGCGCTCCTATGTTCTGATGGCCAACGGCTGCGCTGTCCGCGAGGGGCCGCGCCCGGAGGCCAAGGGCCTCGCGGTGGAGGTCATCGATAGCCCAGCTCTGTGCGCGCGGATCGACGCCCGGCCCGAGCTGCGCTTGGCGATGCCCTCGCTGCTGGGGCTGCGCGACCTCGAGCCGCTCATCGACCCTGAAACCGCCCAGCGCTCCACGCTGAACCGTGCCGAGGCGCAGGGGCTGGCGCAGGTGTTCGTCCCCACCCGGGCCTATGCGCGGGCGGTGAGAGCCCTCGCCCAGTACCGCTTCGCGGTGATCACCGGTCCGCCGGAGATGGGCAAGACCGCCATTGCCCGCATGGTCGCGCTGGCGAGGCTGACCGACGGGTGGGAGGCCCACGAGTGCACCGCGCCGGATGATCTGCTCGCAGCGTTCGACCCCGACGCGCGTCAGGTGTTCATCGCCGATGACGCGTTCGGCTCGACCGAGTACCGGGCCGACGCGGCCGATCGATGGGCGCGGGCCATGGAGCGGCTCCTGGGCGCCATGGATGACCGCCATTGGCTGATCTGGACCTCGCGGCCGGCGCCGCTGCACGCGGCCCTGCACCGACTCCATCAGGAGCGCGGCGCCGAGCGCTTCCCGGCACCCGCCCGCGTCCTCGTCGACGCCGCCGACCTGGACCCGGAGGAGAAGGTGCTCATCCTCTTTCGGCATGCCAAGGCTGCGGATCTCCCGCAGTTTTACCACCGCGCTCTGCGCCGGGCCGGCCCGCAGGTCGTGTCCACCGAGACGTTCACCCCCGAGCGGATCCGGCGACTCGTGCTCAGGCTGGCCCGCGGGGATCGCGACGTGGCGGGTGCCGCCGAGGCCGAGCTGACCACCCCCACGGAGGCAATGACCGCCTCTCTCAATGCTCTGGCCGATGAGCACCGCGACCTGCTCATCGCCCTCCTCGACACGCCGCCGGGAGCGGTGGCCGAGCGCGAGCTCGTGGCCTCGCTGCGCCGCCACCATGACGGGTCGCTGTCGCACCCGCCGCGCGAGCTCGTCGAGCGCCTCGCCGACCACTTCCTCCGGGTGGCGGCGTGAGGGTCGCGTGGGTGCATCCCACGTGGCGCGACCTCGTCATCGAACGGCTCGCCGGCGATGCGGACCTGCGCCGCCGCTTCCTGGGCCGCTGCGGGCCCCACGGCGTGGTGCTCGCGCTCTCGACCGCAGGTGGGGCCCACGGGGAGCGAGAGCTCCCGCTGATCGCCGACGACGGGGACTGGGACGCGCTCGGTGACCGGATCTACGCGCTGCTGCCGGAGCTCGATCACGCCGAGCTGGCGGCGGTGCTGCGCGCGATGCTGCGCGTGGTGCAGATCGTGACCTCGGATTGGATGGCGGCGCGCGAAGCTCGGGTCCTCGCGCGCATGGCCCTCGAGCGGACCGCGTCGCTGTGGGTGACGGCGGGCGCACCAGTGCTCCTGGACTGTGTCGACGCGTGGCTGTCACTGTCTAACCAGCTCGCGCCTCCGGTGTCGCCGGACTTCCTGGGGCCGACCTGGGCAGACCTGCTCCCTGGGGCGGTGCCCGATCCCGAGGATCTCGCCGAGGTGCAGCGCTTCGCGGACTGGGTCACGCTGTGCGAGCTGCTCGGCGAGTTCTCGCGCGAGCTGCTGGAGCAGCTGGGGTTCGGTCCCGAGCACGACGCCCTCATCCACCGCAACCGCCCCACCGAGGTCCTGGCGTGGACCAGCACGCCCGCCGATCCACCGTCGCGGTGGGACGACACGCAGCACGGCACCATCGCCGAATCGACGGTCCGGCGCGTGCTCGCCGACCTCTGAGGTTCAGACCAGGTTCCAGCGCTCGACGCGCTGGGAGGTGACCAGCCCGTTGACCACGTACGGGTCGGCGGCGGTGAAGGCCTCGATCTCCTCCGGGGTCACGCCCGCCCACACGATCGCGGCCCCACTGGGCGGACTCCCCAGGGCGCCCGCCATGGTGATGTGGCCGGCATCGCGCTCGGCGCGGATCCTCTCCAGGTGAGCCTCGCGATGCGGGCCACGGCGTTCAGCCATGTCCTCGACATACGCGTAGAGCAGCAAGTAGGTCTCGTTGTCAGCCATGGTCGGCACAACCTATCGCGCGGCTGGATCTCCCGACGGCCCGGGGCGCTACGCTTCCTGACCGTGAGCAACCTCGACCGACGCCGTGGCTACACCCCCAGACGCGCCCGTGAGCAGCGCGCCTACCGGCTGGTCGTCGTCGGCGGCGTAGCGGGTGGGATCGGGGTCGTGACCCTCGTGCTGTCCTTCATCGGGGTGATGGGCGCGACGATCCCCATCATCGCCCTCATCGTCGCTGCCCTCTGCGTTTTCGGCTTCCTGCGCGCCACCGGCCAGCGCTGACCCAACGCACCGATGGCCGAGCGCGCGGCCGAGGAGCTGGCCCCGGGGCTGTGGCGCTGGACCGCAGCCCATCCCGCGTGGCACGCCGATGCCGAACCTGACAGCCCCCACGACTGGGCGCAGGACGTTGGCTGCGTGTTGTCCAGCGCGGCCTCTGACCACGCGGTGTTCGTCGATCCGCTCCTGCCCGCCGACGCGGACGCGTTCTGGCGCTGGTGCGACGACGCCGTCGGCGCGCGGCACGTCCACGTCCTCACCACCATCCGCTTTCACGGCCGCAGCCGGGAGTCAGTGGCCGTCCGGTATGGCGGTGAGGTGGTCACCAGCCTGAGCAGCCTCCCGCCCGGCGTGGAGGCAATGAACTTCCGGGAGGCCGACGAGACGATGTTCTGGCTGCCAACGCACAGCGCCCTGGTCCCGGGTGATCGCATCATCGGCGACGCGGACGGTGGCATCCGGCTGTGCCCCGACTCGTGGTTGGAATACCTGGCGGAGTATGAGGACGAGCTCCGGCTCGGGACTCCGCCCGGCACCGAGGCGGATCTGCGCGCTCTGCTGCGGCCGCTGCTCGACCTACCCGTGCAGCGGATCCTCGTCAGTCACGGCGAGCCGCTGCTCTCAGGGGGCGCGCAGGCCCTGCGGCAGATCCTGGCTTAGCCTGGATCCGGGCTCAGAGCGCGGCGCCCTCAGGCGTGTGCGCTCACCGAGCGCCCGTGCTTGCCGAGCGCGGACACGGCGGTCACCGCGACGGTGAGATGGTCGGTGTAGCCGAGGTACGGGAGGGTGAGCGAGTGGTGCTTGCCGCGGATGAGGCGCAGCAGGTGGCGCCCGTCGCTCCCGCGCACGCTCAGCAGGTAGTACGCCGCGCCGCGGGCGCTCCCGAACGAGATCGCGAACTTGCGCCCGTGACGACGGACCCGGAGCCGGCGCACCCGCGCGGGCGCGGCCGGAGCCGGAGCCTTGTAGCTGGTCACCGGCACGCTCTCCCGCGCCACCCCGCCCTCGGAGACGATCGCGTAGACGGTGCGCTTCCCGGCCGAGCCGGCGGCAGGCGTGAACCGCAGCGTCCCGTGCGCGCCCTTGGCCCTGCCGAGGATCCGGTAGACGCGGTGCGCGCGTTCGGCAAAGCTGACCGAGAGGCCCGGCCGCTTGGTCACCGTGTAGGTCAGCCGGCGGGTCGCGCCGCGCCCGGACACGCGTGCATGCAGCGTGGGTGCCGCGTAGCCGCGCGCCTGGCGCACCCGGGTGATCGCGCTCGAACCGGCCGCGGCCGACACCTTCCAGGTTCCGGCGCCGGGGCTGCGCACCATCACGTAGGTGGTGTTGGTCTTGGCCACGGGCAGCGCGACGGCGGGCGCGCTCGCGGCGCCTGGCCCGAAGGCGACTGGGACCACGGCCTTGCCGCGAGGGCTGGTGAGCACCACCGATGGCGGCGCGGTCGCCCCGGTGACCGCGATGTCCTCGAACGGGGCGCCCGCCGCCGTCGCGACCTCGGCGACGCGCGTGCGCCCTGGCCGCCCGGCCACCGCGGCCACGGACACCGGCTTGACCTCAAACGGCGACAGGTCACAGCTGCCGGTCCCGACCGACGCGTCGGGCGTGCCTCCCCAGGGATAGGAGAGGCCGGCGTGCAGCCCGAAGTCCGAGCCGCAGGCCGCGACGCCCAGCGATGAGATGACGGCCTGCGCCGAGATCGCCGAGTACCCGGCGATGTTCAGCTGACCGTTGATGTTGGCCGAGAACTCCTTGGCCGGCAGGTCCACGAAGGCGTCCATGCTGGCGGTGAGGTCGGCCACGTCAAGGTCGATGTCAACGTTGCCGTTGACCTCGAAGTAGCCGTTGGTCTGGAAGATCAGCTTGGCATTGGCGATATCAAAGCCATGGACCGAACCCGAGCCGTCGGCCTCCAGGACCACCGGGCCGCCGTTGATGAACGTGATCGAGACCGTCCCGGTCACACCGATCGTGTAGTTGGGCGGATCCAGCGGGATCGCCCCGACCGACACCGAGCCGTGGAAGC
Organism: Solirubrobacteraceae bacterium; assembly: GCA_036490435.1. Lineage (GTDB taxonomy): Bacteria > Actinomycetota > Thermoleophilia > Solirubrobacterales > Solirubrobacteraceae > Palsa-465. The sequence goes on along the minus strand of DASXDW010000216.1, from coordinate 2,736 downwards.
TGCGCTTGTCCGGGTGGATGTCAAAGCCACCGCCGAAGCCGTCGAGATAGGTGTCGGTGAAGATCGGCACGCCCGGGAACGGCACGCTCACGTCAAACGAGCCCATGGTGAAGTCGCCGTCGTCAAAGCGGACGGCCACCGCGACCCCGAAGTACGGCGTCCCCGCTGGGATGTTCACGGTGGCCGAGCCCGTCCACACGTTGCCGGTGGCGGCGTAGTCGATGTTGAGGTCCTTGACCTCGAGCGCGCCGAGGAGGAGATCGGGCACGCCGATATGCAGAGAGGACAGCTTCAGCCCGTTGGCGTTGTCGGCCTGGAGCGTGGCCTGGCCGGTGACCCCACCCATGTAGGCCGGGAGCTTTAGCGACACCGGAATGACCACGGCGTCGTGCTGGATCTGCACGTCGATGCTGGTGTCGAAGGGAAAGCCCTTCAGCGTCGACGCCGTCGCCGTGTCAAAGTTGAACAAGGTGTGCCCGGAGGTGTCCAGCGAGCCCTGAAGGCTGACGTGGAGCGCCTGGTGATAGAGGGTGATGTCGCCGATCCCGGGGGCGCGCAGCACGACGCGGACATCGCCGGTGGTGTTGATGGTGTGCTGGCGTGGGTCGATGACGATCTGCACGCCCGCGTCGGGGATGATCTCCAGGCCGTTGAGGCGGATCTCGCCGGAGATGACCGCCGCGCCGCTCGTCGGATTGGACGGGTCGCGCAGGAAACAGCCCGCCTCGGCGATCGCATCGATGCCGCCGAAGTGCACGTCGGTGCAGGACACCGAGGCCAACGGGTCGCCGCCCAGGCCGCCCAGGCCGTCGCCGTTCAGATTCCCCAGTCCCGCGACGTGCGTGGCCGCGAAGGACCCGAAGGCCGCCACGGCGATCTGGGAGCCGCTGAACCCGCCGGGCTCGGGGAGCTGGAAGGCGGCAAAGCCCCCGCCGTCCGGGGCGGCGCCGAGCTGGAGGTCACTCGCTGACTTGAGGTTGCGCGCGATGATCTGGGGCACAGACCAGTGGCGGCCGTCGCCCGAACTGGTCACATACAGCCCGAACGCGTTCCCGGTGGAGGCGAAGTACCCGACCGTGATGCGACCCGATGCGTCCTCGGTGATGTCGTAGTTGGCGTGTTCGAAATCGCTGTTGGGGGTGATGCGATTCGCGGTGCCGGACGGCCGGCCGTTGACGATGCGCTGGTCAAACAGCGGACCGCTGAACGTCTTCTGGTACATCAGCCACACGCCGCTGGGTCCACCCACGATCCGGGAGTAGCCCTCGCCGTTGATCTCGGCCACCGACCAGCTCGAGGAGCTGTAGATGTCACCGGTGCCGTTGTACTCACGGATGAAGATGTGGTCCGAGAGGTCCTGGAACTCCGCCACCGGGCGCGTGCCATCGAGGGCGAGTCGGCCGTCGTAGGCCTCGTCGGGGCCCTGGTCACCCAGGTTCAGGGTCCTTCCGGAGAAGGCGCCCGGCGGGGTGGCCTGAAAGAGCGTGCCGCCGCTCGTCGTATCGGTGATGACGCCGATCTGAGGGTTGGCGCCGCCGAAGACGATCGCGTTGCCGGTGATCTCGAGGTTGCCGACCGTGCCCGGACCGGTGAACGTCTTGCCAGCGTCCTCAGATGTCCACAGGAAGGTCGGGTAGCCCGAGGTGCCGTCGGGCAGGGTCTCCGGGTTGGGAAAGCGGCTGTCCAGCATGAGCAGCTCATTGCCGATGGCCAGCGGCAGTGGGCCGTGCTCGTCGATGTTGTACTGCGGGTCCCCGGCCTCGGCCGGGACCAGGCCATCGTTGGCCGCACACCCCGTCTGGCCGCGCTTGAGCACACAGTCGTGCAGGACCGAAGCGGCGCTGATGTTGGTCGGGGTGACGTTGTAGGCGACCTGCGCGGTCCCGGCGGCATCGACGAGGACCCGGGGCTCCACGCCGTCGCCGAGCTTGATGAGCTTGCCCGGGATCACCGGTGCGACCTTGGGCAGCTTGTGGTTCCAGTGGTAGCCGGGCGTCGAGAACGGACGTCCCTTGGCCGCGGCGACACCGCCGGTCATGGCCACGGCCAAGCCGGCAACCAGGACACCCCAGACGCCACGACGCCACATGCTTCGCACCAGTCACCCCCGGTGATCGCCGGCGGCCCCCGGTGGGCGCCGTGCGGCGGAAACGTTATTCCCGGTGTCAAGCCACCGAGAACCGGAGGTTCACTCGCGCAGTTCTAGCGCGCCGCAAACCGGCGCATGCTTAGCGTCGCGATGGCGCCGAACACCACGGCGAGCACGGCGAGGTGCACGAGCGGCAGCCCGATCGGAGGCGAGGTCCCGCTGAAGGCGTTGGACACCGCCTGCAGCGCCGCCTTGAACGGGAACAGGAAGGCGATGACGTCGAGGATCGACTTCAGCGCGCCCGAGACGGCGCTGGCTGGGACCAGCGCCACGAAGGCGATCGGGAGCGAGACGAGGAAGGCCATCAGCGACGCCGCGCTCACCTCACGCGCGATGGCCCCGATGGTCACCCCCAGCGCGCCGAAGGCCGCACTACCCAGGGCGAGCGCGACGACCCACAGCTCGAAGCGCGACCAATCCAGATGCACGAACAGCGAGACGAAGGCGGCCATGGCCAGCGTCACCGCCGTGGCGCACCCGGCGGAGAGGACCACCTTCTCGCCGAGCAGCCGGCCGGGTGTCACCAGCCCGCGGATCAGGCGGGGGTACGCGTTCTCGGTGCGCTCGAGCGCGAGCATCCCCGCCGC
>DASXDW010000186.1:0-15768 GCA_036490435.1 Solirubrobacteraceae bacterium | reverse complement strand
GCACGTGTGCGTGGGCGTCCACCTGGCGCGCCTGGAGGCCCGCGCGGGGCTGGGGGCGCTGTTGGCGCGGCTGCCAGGGCTGGCGCTGGACCACGAGCGGCCGGCGGCGGTGCGCGGGCTGGTGTTCCGCAAGCCGCAGCGGCTCGACGTGGTGTGGGACGTGGGCTAACGCCGCGAGGCGGGGTGGGCGCCGATCCCGGGACGACGAGGGTGCAGAGGTCGACAAACTGATATGGAGAGCCGGTTGTCAAGAGGGGGATGTTGATTTCTCGCGTTTGCGCTGGGGTGGGGTGTGGTCGGCGGGGTGGGTGGCGGTCCGGCGGGCTGTGCGCGACGCGCGGTCAGACTGATATGCGCGGGTTGGGACCGCAGGACCATGGTTCGTCGTGGGGTGCCGCTGTCTAGTGTCGGGCGTGGCCCGCCCCCCGAGGGGCGGGTTGCTCATAGTTTGGTCGCGGGTTCCCCGCGCGGTGCCGGGCCGCCACCGACCCAGCCGACGGGATGAGGCGAGATGTCGTGGCTGGGGTTCACTCGATCTGGGTGATCGCCCAGCAGAACCCGGTGAGCTCGCGGGCGGCGGCGACCGCGATAATGGTGCGGCGCTTGGCGCGCTGCTCAAGGCGGGTCCAGGTGCGATGCAGCCGGCGTTGCGCTGACCAGGAGACCGCGATCGCTTCGGGCGGCTGGTCGGCTTGGCGGTCGCTGAGCGCTTTGCCGATTCTTGGCGGGGGGCGGTAGTGCCAGGCCGCTTCGACGAGCAGTCGTCGGGCGTGTCCGGAGCCGGTCTTGGTGATCGACCCGAGCCGGCGCTGCTGGCCGGTCGTTGACTCTGAGGGGACCAGTCCGACGTAGCTGCTCAGCTGCTCGGCCCGGGCGAAGCGAGCAAAGTCACCGATCTCCGCGCATAAGCCGACGGCCGACAGCGTGTCGATCCCGCGCAGGCAGCGCAACCGGTTGACCTGCATCGTCCACGGGCACGCCGGCAACATCGCGACGATCTCGCGCTCCAGGCTGTCGCGACGGTGACACAGCGCGTCGATCGCGCCGCGGGCATCGTGCATCGTGGCGTGCGCTGCCGGCCAGTCCAGCGTGACCGTGGCCAGCCAGTCGCGGTGACGCTGCGTCCACGCGTGCCCGTCGTCAAAGCGGATGCCGTGGCGCAGCAGCAGCTTGGAGAGCCGATGACGGGCGCGCATCAGATCCATCCGCACCGCGTCACGCGCGCGAACCAGATCACGCAGCGCCTCCTCTTCATCGCCGGGCACCCGGACCGCGTGCAGCTTGCCGGCCAACAGCAACCGGACCAGATGCTCGGCGTCGCGGCGGTCAGTCTTCACGCGATCGCCCGACGCGCGCGGGATCTTGCTCGGCGCGGCAACGACACACTCCACACCACGCCGGGCAAGCTCGCGCGCCAGGCCATAGCCGGTCGGCCCGGCCTCATAGGCCACGCGCACCCGACGCGGCAGACCCGCACAGAACCCGGCCGCGCCCGCCACATCACCATCCATCGAGAACGTCTGCAGCTGCCCGGTCTCACCGTCCAGGACCGCCGCGACGATCTTCGTCGCGTGCACGTCCAGACCGACCAGGCTCTTAGCCTTCGCCATGGCTGGTTTCCTCCAATATGCGGTTGTGGGCCGCCGCACGGGTACCAGCCGTGCGGCTAAAAACCCCCCCAACAACAGCTCCGGGGGGAACCGGCCACTTCTACCTCCAGGACCGGACAGACCTCAATCCATATTGTCTAGTAGTGGCGGATAGTGAAGGACATAGCTTCAAAATCCGCCTCGACTCCAGGATCCTGGACCTCGCGCGCCGCTGCGGCCGTGCTGGCCTGCGCCCCGGGCGCGGTCCTCAGCCACACGTCGGCAGCCACCCTTTGGGGCTTCCTGCCGCGGTGGGAGTTCCCGTTGCACGTGACTGCCGAGCGTCGCCGAGAGCGGCCCGGGATCGCCACCCATCGATGCCAGGCCCTAATCGGTTCGGATAACTCCTTGCAGCATGGAGTCAAAGTCACCGCCCCGGCCCGGACGCTATTAGACGTCGCTCCGCTCCTGACCGGGCGAGTCCGGACCCGCATGGTCAACGACGCGCTCAGAAGCAAACTCCTGCGCCAACCCGCCCTCCAGGACGTCATCACGCGCAACCACCTCAATCACGGCGCCACCCTCCTGAAACCCTTCCTGGACCTGCCCGGCACCAACCCCACCAACTCCCACTTCGAGGACGACTTCCTCGCCTTCATCGCCAAATACGGCCTCCCCCCCCTCTGATCAATCACCCGCTCAACGGGAAGATCGTCGACGTCTACTTCCCCGACCACAACCTCATCGTCGAACTCGACGGCTGGGAGTACCACAAGGACCGCCACGCCTTCGAAACCGACCGCGAACGCGACGCCCACTAACTCGCCCACGGCATCCGCACCCTGCGCATCACCAAAGACCGGCTCAAAGCCAACCCCGACCACGAAGCCCAACGGCTCCAACAGATTCTCGACCAGGCGACCTAATCCAGCGGGCGGTCCGCCCAGGCCAGCCGCTGTTGCCCGTCGGAGGGATCGACGCCCAGCCCGTAGTTGGTGAGCCCGAGGCGCTCGGCCACCCCGAGCGACGGCGTGTTCTCCGGGGCGATCCAGGCGACGACGGGCACGGAGTCATCGAGTTCCATCGCAGCCGCCCAGGCGGCCCGAGACAGCTCGGTGGCAAAGCCCAGGCCCTGGTGGGCGTTCCCGAGGCGGTAGTTGAGGTTCCACGCACGCGTGCGCTGGCGCTGGGCGCCGCCGACGCCCGCGATCTCGCCGGTAGCGCGGCGGCGGACCGTCCAGTAGCTCAGTCCATCCTCGTCGAACCGCGCCGCGGCGCGCGTGAGCCAGTCACGGGTCCGCGCCGGGTCGGTGTGCCTCCCAGAGGGGTCATACCACCAGCCGGCCGGATCGCTGAAGATGGCGAAGAGGTCGTCGAGATCGCCGACCGGGTCGGTCTTGCGCAGGTCCAGGCGCTCGGTGACCACGTGCAGATAACTCTTGGTCACTGCTCACTCCCCGGGTCTCCCCCGCGCCACGGCGAAAGTCCCAGCGCCCGCTCAAAGGCGGCGCGATCGTGCACCGGCTCGCCGTGCGAGACGATCACCCGCTCAAATGGCAAGTCCAACAACGCCCGCAGCGCCGGCAGCGCCCGCTCCTGCAGCGCCGTGCAATCCCACACCAGCAGCTCTCCGTGCGGTGCGGTCATCGCGTCGGCGAACACCAACGTCCGATGCTCGGCGATCCACATCGGAGTCTCGTTGCGCCCGCGGCCGTCGTAGAGCGCTGTCAGCCCTCCGGGCAACGACGAGCCCGGCTCCACCGCCTCCAGTTCGCAGTGCGGCACATCGCCAGGATGAAACAGCCAGGGCCCGAACGGCCGCGCTCCGTAGCGGCGGACGAACAGGTCGACGTCGCGAACGTGATCGGGCTTCAGCACGACGACGACCGTGGGCGGCGCCGCGTCCAGGCGCGCCCACGCCTCGACGTCATCGGGCTCGGGCGCGATCGGATCAAGGAGCACCACCTCGCCGCCGGCGGCCACGCACGTCGAGGTCACCGGGCCGCCGAAGTCGCTGCCCGGCGTCCAGTCGGGATGCGGCCGGCTCCACACCCACAGCCCCGGAGCGATGTCGCGAATCAGGGCCACGGGGTCAGCGCGCGTTGCGCGGGATCAGCAGCCCGCGGTTGAACCCCTCGGCCACGGCGGCGGCGCGATCGTTGACCCCGAGCTTGGCGTAGATGTGCATGAGATGGGTCTTGACCGTGGCCTCGGAGATGAATAGCTGGGCGGCGGTGTCGCGGTTGCTCGCTCCCTGGGCGACGAGTTCGAGCACATCCAGCTCACGCTGGCTGATCGGCTCCTGGGTGGGCGCGCGCACCTTGCCCATCACGCGGGTGGCCACCGACGGCGACAGCGCCGCCTCGCCGCCCGCGGCGGCTCGCACGGCGCGGAAGAGCTCCGCCGGCGGGGTGTCCTTGAGCAGGTAGCCCGTGGCGCCGGCCTCGATGGCGGCGAGCACGTCGCTGTCGGTGTCGTAGGTGGTCAGCACGAGGATCCGCGCGGGAACACCGGCGGCGGTCAGCGCGGCGATGGCGCTGACCCCGTCCAACTCAGGCATACGCAGGTCCATGAGGATGACGTCGGGGCGCAGGCCTCCAACGCGGCGGACGGCCTCGGAGCCATCGCTGGCCTCGCCGACGACCTCGAAGCCATCGTCGCCGGCGAACATTCCGCTCAGGCCGTTGCGCACGACCGGGTGGTCGTCCACGATCATCACGCGGATGGGCGCGCTCATACGCCGTCTCCGAGAGTCGCGGCCGGAATCGCAGCGCAGACGGCGGTGCCGCCGTCGGGCTCGGACTCGATCTCCAGCGTCCCGGAGACACCCTCCACGCGCTGGCGCATGCCCGAGAGCCCGAACCCGCTCTGGTCGTCGCGCGGGCGGCGGGGGCCGCTGCCATTGACAGTGACGAAACCGACACCGTCGTCGCGGACGTCGAGGGTGACAAGGTCCTGCATGTAGGACAGGGTGAGCCCCACGCGCGTGGCGCGGGCATGTTTGGCCACGTTGGCCAGCGCCTCCTGCGCGGTGCGCAGCAGGGCGACCTCGATCTCCGGGCGCATCACCCGAGGGCTGCCGGTGGTGGTGAAGGACACCTCCAGGCCGTGCAGTTCGCACCAGCGCTGGGCGACGTCCTGGATGGCGTCGGGCAACCGCGCCTCGGCCAGCGGTTGTGGCGAGAGCGCCTGCACGGACCGCCGCGCCTCGGCCAGGCTCTCACGCGCCAGCTCAATGGCGAGTTCGATGCGACGCGTCCCCGCCTCCACACCCGCCGCTCCCCCGGCCCCCTGTGCGGCCTGCAGTTGGGTGATGATTCCCATCAGCCCCTGGGCGAGCGTGTCGTGGATCTCGCGGGCCATGCGCCGGCGCTCCTCGGAGACGCCGGCGGCGCGCGCCTGGGTGAGCAACTGCTCCTGCAGGTCGGCGTTGTGGCGCAGGCTCTCCTCGAGCCGGGCGTTGGCTTCGGTGAGCGCCGACACCTCGCGGGCGCGCCGCTGCTGCTGCTCGTTGCCGATCCACCCGAACCATGTGAGGGCGCCGGCCACGCCCGCATTGATGAGGTACACGAGCACCAGGCCGCCGATCGCGTACACGCTGTCGTACGGGCCGCCGCCGGTCTGTGAGATGGCGGTGACCCCCGCCACCAAGGCCACGCCGATCAGCCGACCGCGGCCGGTGAACAACCGCCACGCCCAGAAGTACCCGGTCCAGGTGTAGAACCCGTAGAGCGGCTCCCTGATGACGAGCGCCGCCGAAAGCCCGAGCAGGACCGCGAACACGACGGTGGCCACGACCGGGCCGACAAAGGTCCGCGGCTCGGTCCACGCCGTCCGATGGTCCAGACGGTCCATGGCGCCCATCACGATCGCCGCGGCGGCCACCAGGGCCAGGTCGTCCTGCATCGCGCGCCCGAAGCCCTTGCGCGTGGCGATGTCGAAGCCGACGCACAGCACGAGCAGGACGTAGGGCAGCAGCCGAAGGAACGGCGCCTCGCGCCGTTCCCAGAACTCCAGCCATTCCTCGCGACGTGACATCGGCTCGCCTGTGGTCATCGCTCCCAGCGAAACAATCTAGCCGCGGCTGCACACAGCACCACCGCGTAGCCGGCGAGCACCAGCAGGTGCACGGTGCCCGGCCAGTGCCCGGCGATCGCGTTCTGGATCGCGGGGACGGCGGCACCCAGGGGCGTGTAATGGCTGATGTCGCGCAGCGTGGCGCCCATCGCCGCCTGCGGCACCCACAGCCCGGCGAAGAACATCAGCGGAAAGAACAGCAGCGAGCCGACGGCCGCCGCAATCCGCTGGGTCGGCGCCACCGCCGCCACCAGGGTGCCCAGCGACAGCATCGCGGCCAACGTGAGCGCCATCGCCAGGACAAAGCCGCCCAGTTGCTGAGGGAGCGCCACCGAGAACGCGAAATGACTCACCAGCGCCACCAGGATCACCGCCACCGCGGCCAGCCCGAAGTTGAGGATGACCTGCGCGGCCAACAGGCGGACCGCGCCGATCGGCGTCGTCGACAACCGCCGCAGGTACCCCTTGTCGCGGTAGGAGGCCAGGGCGGCGGGCAACGCGCTGAGCGCGAGGATGGTGACGACGAACACCATCACCACCGGCGTGTAGGCGACGATCAGCTTGACGTTGCCCAGCGAGTGCTGGACCTTGTCGCCCCCGGCGATCCCGAGTACGACGAGCAGGCCGACCGGGAAGACCAGCCCCCAGAACAGCAGCATCGGCTCACGGGCAAACAGCTTCAGCTCCGTCGTCAGTAGGCGGCGAAAGCCGCTGGGCCGCGTCCGGGCGGGCGCAGCGGTGGCAGCGATGGCGGTCATCGGGACTCCTCTCGGGTCGGCTCGGCATGTTCTGAGGTGACGGCGTCGACGTCGGCGGTGAGGGCGACGAACGCGTCGTCGAGCGTGGACTGTTCGATACGGGTCTCGATCGGGACGACGCCGTCGCGGACGAGGGCCTCCATCACGGCGGCGACAAGGTCGCCGGTGCCCTCGACGGTGAAGCGGTCGCCGTGGCGCACGACGTCGCGGACGTCGGGCAGCTCGCGCATCCGCGCGACGTCGACCACCCCGGAGGGGCGGAAGCTGACGCGCTGGCGGCCCGCCGAGCCCGCGGCCAGTGCCGCCGGTGTGTCGATGGCGATCACGCGCCCGTGGTGCAGCAGGGCGAGGCGATCGCACAGCCGCTCGGCCTCCTCCATGAAGTGAGTGACGAGGATGACCGTCACGCCCTCGTCGCGGACGCCCTCGATGAGCTTCCACGTCTCGCGGCGCGACGCCGGGTCAAGCCCCGTGGTCAGCTCGTCGAGGATGGCCAGCTCGGGCCGGCCGATGAGGGCCAGTGCGATCGACAGCCGCTGGCGCTGCCCGCCCGACAGGTTGGCGAAGCGATCGTCGCGCTTGGCCTCGAGTCCGAGGAGCTTGAGAAGCCGGCCGGGGTCGGCTGGGTCGCGGTAGAAGGCGGCAAACAGCTCCAGCGCCTCCCCGACGCGCAGCTTGTCGGGCAGTTCCGAGGCCTGGAGCTGGATCCCGACCCGCTGTCGCAGCTCGTCCCGGCTGCCCTGGGCGTCGAGGCCGAGGACGCTGATGGAGCCGCTGTCGGGCCGGCGCAAGCCGCCGATGGCTTCCACCGTGGTCGTCTTGCCGGCGCCGTTGGGGCCGAGGATTCCGAAGATCTCGCCGCGCTTGATCGAGAGTGAGACGTCCTCGACGGCCAGCGTGTCGCCGTAGCGCACGCGGAGATGATCGACGGACACGACCACATCGGTGGTTGTCTGTGCTCGCGTTTTTTCAAGTATTTGGGTCATGTGGCCATGGTGCCAGCGTTGCCGCCATCGCACATCGGCTGCCCGGCTGCAATCTGAGGCCGCCGGGGGTGATCCCGCGATCAACCGATCGGCTGACACGCCGTCGGCCACACCACAGGTTCAATAACTGAACCCATAGTGCTACACTCGTCCGCACCCTATGAGTTCGATCATTGAACCTACACGAGACAGGACCCCAATGGACTCGACAACTTCCGTCATCGCGTTGCGCGCGAAGCGGGCACGCGAGCGCGCTCCGCAGCTCACCGGACTAGCCGCGTTCGGCGCCGTGGCCGCCGTGATCGCCGTCGCCTTCTACGCCTCGGCGACCCCGTCGCCCTTGTACGGCGTCTACCAGGCCGAGTGGCACTTCTCCACGCCGGTGCTGTCGCTGATCTACGCGACCTACGCGATCGGGGTGCTTGTGTCGCTGCTCCTCGTCGGCTCTCTCTCTGACCAGGCCGGGCGTAAGCCCGTGCTCGCCTGGTCGCTGCTGGGGCTGCTCATCTCGGCGCTCGTCTTCGCCACGGCAAGCTCCGTCGGCTGGCTGTTCGTCGCGCGGGCGCTTCAGGGATTGGCCACCGGTGGGGCGCTGGGCGCTGCCGGCGCAGCTCTGATCGACCTGCACCCCACCTCGGATACGCGCACCGCGGCGCTGGTCAACGGCGTCGTCGCCCTGGCCGGTCTCGGCGTCGGAGCGCTGCTGTCCTCGGCGCTGGTCCAGTTCCTGCCCGCGCCGCGCGAGCTGCCGTTCGCGGTGGTGGCGGCCATGATCGTTGTGCTGATCGCGCTCGTCGGCGTGTTGCCCGAGCCGGTGTCCCGCAGCGGCCGCACCAGCATCCGGCCCCAGCGCCCCGCCATCCCGCAGCAGACTCGCGCGCCGTTCGCGCTGGCGGCGCTCGGCGTCATCGGGTCCTGGTCGATCGCCGGCGTCTACCTCGCGCTGGGTCCGGCGCTGGCCGGGCACCTGCTCCAGACCCACGGCGAGCTGGCTGGCGGCGCGGCGGCCGCGGCGCTCATGGGCTCGGGCGCGTTGGCCCAGCTCGTGGGCCGCAACCTGACCAACCGCACGCTGACCGTGGCCGGGTCACTGCTCGTGGCGCTGGGCATGGGCCTGACGGCCACGGCGGTCGCGGTCGGATCGGCGCCGTTCTTCCTCGGGGCAAGCGCGCTGGGCGGGGTCGGATTCGGGCTGGCCTTCATGGGCGCCCTGCGCCACCTCAGCGCCGCGATCCCCGCCGACCGCCGCGCCGAGGTCATGTCAGCGTTCTACGTCGTCGGCTACCTGTCGCTGGCCCTGCCAGCCGTCGCCGCGGGCATCATCGCTTCCGTGGTGGGCCTGTCTGAGACCTTCGAGCTCTTCAGCGCCGGCGTTGTGGTCATCGCCCTCATCGTCGCGATGGGCGGCCGGCGGATCGACCGCGCGCCCGCGTTCTGACCCACCACGAGCGGAGGCACCGTCGTGTTGCCGCGCGAGCAGTGGCGCTGACCGCGCTCGCCTCCGTCGATCAGAGAAACTGCCGTCCGCCGTCGACGACGAGCGTCTGGCCGGTGATCATCGCGCTGGCGTCGGAGGCGAGGAACACGGCGGTGCCGACGATGTCCTCGGGCTCCAGGCTGCGCCTGATCGCCCCGCGAGCCACCCCGTAGGACTCAGCGTCGGGGATGAGCTCGCGGCTGGCCTCGGTGAGGGTGAAGCCCGGGGCGAGGGCGTTGACGCGAACACCGTCCTCGCCCAACTCGCGCGCCATCACGCGCGAGAGCCCGATGAGCCCGCTCTTAGACGCGACGTAGTGCGCCCACATCGGGGAGCCGCTCATCACCGTGGCCGAGGCGACGTTGACGATGGCGCCACCTCCCTCCCGCAGGGCAGACGCGCACGCCTGTGCGCACAGCCACGGCCCGCGCAAGTTGACCGCCATCACGCGGTCCCACTCGGCCACCTCGATCTCATGAAATGGCCGCCGCTCGAGCCCCGCGTATACGGCCGCGTTGTTCACGAGCGCGTCGATACTTCCAAACGAGTCCACGGCGGCGCGGGCCATCTGCCGTGTGCTCTCCTGCACCGACACATCCACGGTCACCGCGACGGCCTGTGCCCCGGCGACCTCCCGGGTCACCTCCGCGCACGTCGCCACGGCCGCGTCGCCGTTGACATCGGCGGCGACCACCCCGGCGCCGGCCCGGGCGAACCCGAGTGCGAACGCACGCCCCAGCCCGCCGCCCGCGCCGGTGATCACGGCGCAGCGACCGTCCAGCGCGCCGCTCATCGCACCGGCTCGGCGGCGAGCGCCTCGCGGCTGGCGGCCAGCTCGCGCCGGGCGATGTCGCGCGCCGCCTCGGTGAAGAACCAGCGGTCGACCTCCGAGCCGACCCACTCCATGAACGCCTCGGGAGACAGCTCCATCCAGCGATGGCAGATCCGCACCGCCGACTCGGTGTAGCGCCACAGCTTGTCGGCGTCCTTGACCAGCGCATCTTCGCGGCTCACCGCCTCCGCCCGCGAGTCGTGGCCGTCGACGATGTCCTGGATCGCCGCCGTGCGCCCGGCGTCCCAGCCAACCTCAGCCAGGATCTTGCCGGCCAGCGCGGCGCCCTGGATCTCGTGGCGGCGCGTGATGTCGGGCTCCCAGCCCTTCACCGCGCCCGCCAGGCCCTTGAGGTGGTCGTCGGGGGGAACCGCCATGTAGCCGATGTCGTGTAACAGCACCGCCGGCAGCACGATCTCGGGATCGGCCTCGGGGTGGGCGGCCAGCAGCTCCTGCGCCAGCGCGTAGGACTCGGGTACGTGGATCTCATTGGAGCGCGTCTGCCAGTACGGCTCGGCCAGCGCGTAGATGCGTGCGTACCGGTCCGGGTCGATCGTGGTGCTCACGAGCTGACCCGGTCGGCGGCCAACTCCGCCGTGCGCAGGATCCTGCGGGTCTCCGCCAGCTCGGCCCGGGCGATGTCGCGCGCTTCAGCCGTGAAGAGCCGTCCCTCGATCTGGGGAGCGGTGAGGTCGGCGTACTCCCCGGGCGACACCCCCCACCAGTCACAGGCGATCCCGATGCCGGTGACCGAGAAGCGCCACAGGACGTCGGCGTCCTTGACCAGCTCGTCCTCCCGGGAGAGCGCGTGCGCCCGGGTGTCATGGCCGTCGATGATTTCGGCCACCCGCTCGATGACCGCCTCGTCGTAGGCGAGCTCCGCGAGGATCTCCCGGGCCAGCCGGGCCCCCTCGCGCTCGTGCGCCTTGCGGACTTCTGACTCCATCATGTCGGCACCAAAGCCATCTCGGAAGATGGCGTCCTGGTCGACGACGGCCCAGCCGATGTCGTGCAGCAGGATCGACAGCGAGACGATCTCGCCGTCGGCGTCCGGATGATGCATCAGCAGCCGCTGGGCGTAGTTGTAGGCCATCGGGATGTGGACATCGTTCTTGCGCGCGCGCATGTACGGCCGCGCGGCCGCCCACACCGCGCTGTGCTCAGTCATCGAGAACGGTGACCGTGCCGCTGCTGCCGTCCACGCGGACCCGCTGGCCGGTCCGGATCGAGGTGGTGGCCGAGCCGGTGCCGGTGACGGCGGGCAGGCCGTATTCCCGGCAGACGATGGCGGCGTGGCTCATCATCCCGCCGATGTCGGTCACCGCCGCGGCGATCCGGCCGAACACCGGCCCCCAGCTCGGCGCGGTGATCCGGGTGATCAACACCTCGCCCTCCTGGATCTCGCGGAGATCCTCGGCCCCGCCGATGACGCGCGCGACGCCCTCCACAACACCTGGCGACGCGGCCATCCCGCCCAGGTGGCCGTCGCCGGAGGCGCCCGCGTTCAGCCAGCCCGAGACCGCCTCGCTGGTGATCCCGTAGAGCATGATCGTGAACGGCTCGGTGACCACCGACGGTGGCTCGTTCATCGCGGGCGCGGGCGCCTTGAGCTCGAGCGCCGCGATGATCCGCTTGCGCCGCGCGATCTCGGCCGGCCAGTAGTACGGCCCCATCGGCTCCACGCCGACGGCCCAGCCGTTGCCGTAATCGAAGACCGCCTGCTGGAGCTCGTCGCGGCGCACGTAGAAGATGTCGTCGGCCTCGCCCCAGAAGCCCGCGTCGGCCAGGACCTGGCCCAGCTGGCGGATCTTGCGCCAGAAGATCGACAGCGACCAGTGCTCGATGTAGAAGTTGTGGTCCTCGACGTAGGGGAACACGACTCGCGCCAACCCCAGTTTGCCGTCGAACACCTCCCGCGCCTCGTCGTCGGGCAACAGCTCGCGGTACTCGGCGGTGATCCGGTCGCGCTCGGCGCGGATCTGCTCGGTCGGGCGCTCGATCTCGTCGCCGGCCTCCAGTCGCGCCACGTAGTCGCGGATGAAGCCGAGCGGGATCCCGAGGTGGTCGCGCCAGACGCGGTCGCTCGAATACATGCCGTTGCCCGCGGAGAAGTTGAACCACGGGTCCTGAGCCGACTCCCAGGCGGCGATCCACTCCCGCCCGCCGGGAGCACCGGCCACCGCTTCCAGCACGGCCGACACCTCGCCGTCGCCGACCTCGCCGCTGCCGAGGGCGTCGGCCGCGCCGAGCGACACCGCCAGCCGGGCCAACTTGCGCAGTTCCTCGTCGGGCCTGAAGAGAACGACGTCGATGCCCTGGACCATCTTGGCGATCCCCAGATCAGCCACCCCGGGCAGGACCTCCTTGCAGAAGGTGAAGAAGTCCAGGTAGGCGACATAGCCGAGATTGAGGAACTCGAAGTGGTACTGGAAGGCCTCGTAGCAGAGCTCGATCGCCCGGTTGTAGTTGTGCGCCAGGGCGAAGGTGTTGTCCAGCCCGACGCCGTCCTTGACCCAGCTGAGGTCCACCATCTCCGGCAGCGCTTCGAACTCGAGCGCCTCGAGGTCGCCGATGACCCGGCGGATCTTCGTCTGCCAGTTCTCGAGCAGCGTCGACCAGTTCTGGAAGTAGTGACCGGCGCGTTCGGTGAAGTGGGGTACCCGGCCGGGGATCTCCTCCTCGGGCACGGGAACGGGGCTCATGTACACGTAGCCGTTGTGAACCCGGTAGTCGATCCCGTTGGCCGGCGGGATCAGCAGATGGCGCGTGTTGTACTGGCCCAGGCACTTGATGGCGAACTCGACCGTGATCGTGTCAAAGGGCTTGAACACCGTCGGCCAGTGCTGGAGATCGGCGAACCAGAAGCGCCCCTCCTCGAACTCGCGTCGGTCCGCGCGGAAGCGCAGGTAGTACGGGTAAAGCTCCTCCCACCCCTCGGCGCCCTCGGGCGCCGGGTCGTCGTAGGGGCTGACGAACCGCTTCGCCTCAATTGTCGACATCCGCGTTGCTCCTTGCGGCCAGGGGGTTGATGAGGGTGTTGGCGATGCTCTGAAGGCCGGTGGCGTAGAGACCGCCGGGCCCGCTTCGGTCTGGCTTCTTGGCAGTCTGGGTGCTCCACACGGTCTCGGGCCGGCTCTGAAGGAGCAGCACGTCGCCCTCGGCGTCCAGCGCCCACTCGACATCCTGCGGGCAGCCGTAGTGGCGCTCGACCTGCTTGGCCAGCCGCGCCACCGCGATCACCTGTTCCGAGTCGAGCGCAGGCTGAAGCCGGCGGTCGGGCGCGACCTCGCGCTCGACGACGCACCGGCCCGCGACATCGGCCACCAGTTCGATCATCTTGGGGGCGATCGTCTGACCGGTCAGCTCCAGGATCACCTTGTCCACGGCGTAGTTGTCCGGGGTGACCGTGCCGCCCGCCACCGTCTCGCCGAGTCCGAACGCGGCCTCGACCACGATCGTGGCGCGGTCGCCGGTGAGCGGGTCCAGTGTCATGGCCACGCCGGCGGCCCGTGCATCGACCATCCGCTGCACCACCACCGCCATGCTCACGTCCTCCTCGGGGATCGCGTGGTCATGGCGATAGGACAGCGAGCGCGCCGAGTAGACGCTGGCCCAGCAGCGCTGCACGTGCGCGACCACGGCATCCTCGCCGACGATCCACAGGTAGGTGTCCTGCTGGCCGGCGAAGCTCGTCTGCGCGGAGTCCTCCATGCTCGCGCTCGAGCGCACCGCCACCGGGACGTCGTCACCGAGGTCGCGATAGGCGCCGCGGATCGCCCGGTCCACGTCGTCCGGCAGCCGGACGGTCTCCAGCAGCGTGCGGATCCCGGCCGCTCCCGATTCCAGCGCGGCCACGTCACCGCGGTCCAGTGAGGCCAGCGTCGTCGCGATCTGCTGGTGCAGGCCGTCAACCTCGCGAGTCGCCTCGAACGCGGCCGTGGTGACGACATAGGCGGCCGGAACGGGCAGGCCCGCGGCGGCCAGGGTGGCGAGGCTCGCGCCCTTGCCGCCGACGACCGTCGCGTCGGTCCCGCACTCCTGTAGCGGCGCGGCGTACGGGATGGCCGGCTTCGTGCTCCACTGGACCTGCACGTGGGCCGGGCCCCGGAACGTGCTGTTGGCCGAGTAGTCAAAGGGCTGCTCCTCAGTCAGGGTGAGGCCCGGCAGGCGCCGGGTCAGCTCTTCGAGCACGACCCTGGCCTCCAGCCGGGCCAGCGGGGCGCCCAGACAGAAATGGATGCCCAGGCCGAAGGCCAGGTGGCGGGACGCGTTCTCGCGCTCCAGCTCGATCCGCTCAGGCTCGGGGAAGACGCGCTCGTCGTGGTTGGCGGAGCCGAGCAGGAGGAGCAGGCTGGTGCCGGCGGGAAGGTCGATCCCACCGACGGTGGCCGCGCGCTTGGTCAGGCGCTTCCAGGTGAACACCGGGGCACTGATGCGCAGCATCTCCTCCACGGCGGCCGGGATACGCTCGGGGTCAGCGCACACGGCCTCCCACGCCGGGCGTTGGGCCAGCAGCTCTTTGAGCCCATTGGCCAACAGCGCCGTCGTCGTCTCATGCCCCGCGGTGAGCTGGCCGTAGACCAGTCCGGCGATCTCATCGGGCGTGAGCGTCTGGTCGCCCTGAAGGTAGATCCGCGCGAGATCCCCGGGAAGGTCGTCCTGGGGACGGTGCAGACGCGCCTCGACGAGGTCGCGGCAGTAGCCCCAGTAGCGCACGAGGTTCTCGGCGTGGTGGACCTGCTCGGCCACGGTCGCGTCGCCGAAGTTCATGTACACGCGGCTCTGCGCCCACTCCTTGACCTTGGGGACGTCTCCGTCGGGGATGCCCAGCATCTGGAAGATGACCAGTGCCGGGAGCTCATGGGCCAGCTCGCTTACGAGGTCGGCATGCCCGCGACCCGCGAAGCGGTCGATCATGCGCGTCGCGATGGCGCGGATCTCCGGCTCCAGCGAGGCGATGCGCCGCGGAGTGAACGCCTTCTTGATGAAGCCACGCAGTCGGGTGTGGTCGGGAGGCTGCCGGCCCGACAGCCCAGACACCACGGAGAAGCCACCCTCGTCGAGAATCCGTTGGACCTCGGCGGGCCGCTGCTTGAACGGTGACTGTGTGTTCTCTGAGGAGAACGTCTCCGGATCGCGGAAGATCTCGCGGATGTCCTCGTAGCGGGTCACCACCCAGTAGTCGATCTCGGGGCTGTGGAAGATCGGTGCCTGTGCCCGGGCGCGCGCGTAGAAGGGAAATGGATCGGCCAGATCAAACGGCTTGAAGTCGCGGCCCAGGGCGGCGTGGGGGCACACCGGCGCGGATGCGGCAGGCCTGGATACGGCGTCGGGTGGCACGAAAGTCTCTCCCTCCTCGGGCGCCGCCGGCGTTCCCCGGCAGCACGGCTCAAGGTATCCGGACCGCCGCAGGCTCGGTGTGAGAGCGTTCGCGTGTCGCGAACGCCGGCGGTAGGGTTGCGACACCATGGCGGCGCGCGCATCAGCGGACGATCCCCTGCGGTCGGTGTCGATCGCGATCTCGATCCTTGACTGCTTCGGCCTGGCCACGGAGCTCGGGCCCAGCGCCGTCGCGCGCGAGCTCGGTATCGCCAAGAGCACGGCGAGTCGCATGCTGGCGGTGCTCGCCTCTCGCGGCGTCCTGGAGCGGCACGGGCCTGGGCGCTACCGCCTTGGGTTGAGGATGTTCGAGTTCGGTCAGCTGGCGCTCAGCCGCCTCAACCTGTTCGAGGCCAGCGTCCCCGTCCTCGCCGCACTGCGCGACCGCGTCCGCGACCTCGTGCAGCTGGGCGTGCCGATGGGCGGGGAGGTGCTGTTCCTGGATCGCTTCGAGTCCCAGAACCTGGATCCGCGCTTTCACGGCCAGCAGTGGCGCCGGGTGCCCGCGCACTCCTCGAGCTCTGGCCGCGCGATCGCCGCGTTCAACCCGACGGTGGCGCGGTCGATGTTCGAGGCGGGTCTGATCCGCCGCACGCGCTACACCGTCGTCGACCCACACCGGCTGGGCGAGATCCTCACCGACATCCGCCGGCGCGGCTATGCCGCCACC
>DASXDW010000025.1:0-5227 GCA_036490435.1 Solirubrobacteraceae bacterium | reverse complement strand
CCCCCGGCGCCATGCCCGCCCAGCTCTGAGCAGACCCGAACATTCCGGCTGTTCCGCGGACGGCCTCAGTGACGGACGCCCACGTTGAGAGCAACCGCGGTCTCCTGGGACGGTTCCGCGCGTCCGCCCATATGCCCAGCCTCGCCGATCTCTCACCCAGGGCGCTCATCGACTCCCCAATCCGGACGCTTGCCCTTTCCCTGACGTTGATCCCGACCACTCAGATCCGGTGGCTGACGAGCTTGATCGACGCGCGGGTGAGTTCGGTCGGCGACGGGGATGATCTCGGTGTGTGCGCCACCTGTGGGAAACCGGTCGCACGCGACGACCCGTTTCTGCGCTACCGCGGCCGGTACTACCACGGAGGATCCTGCGTCGAGTCCGATCCCCCCGCACTACGAGCGCGAGCGCAACCGAACGCTCATCTCGCCGCTCGGAACGAAACGGCGCGGTGAGGCTCGACGCCCAGCGAGGACAGGAGGTTGTATGGGTCCGCCGGGGTCCCCGCCTCCTGGTATGGAGCGCCCGCCTAGGGCCACCGAGCTAACCGCGATCCTCGACCGCGCTGAGCATGCCGGCATCGACCCGGACCGCGTCCTGGTTGCTCTCGGCCTCCCGCTCGAGCGCCCCGGCGCGCGATCGTCGTTGGCCGAAGGTCCGACGGTTTCATGGAGGACCTTGTTTCGCTCCTTCGGGTGCTAGACGCGGTGAGATCATGCAGGGCATGAGCCACTCCACCGCTTTGGTCACCGGCGCCACTGGCGGGATCGGCCTGCACATCGCCCGTCGGCTCGCCGAGCACGGGTGCACGGTTCTCGTCGGCGCCCGCGACGCGGCCCGGGGCGTGGAGGTTGCCAGCCAGCTCGACGGTCGTCCGGTGTTGCTCGACGTCACCGACGCTGACTCGATCGCGGCGGCGGCTGCCACCGTCTTCGAGCTCGACGTCCTGGTCAACAATGCTGGCATCTCGCTCGACACCGGAACGCGGATCACCGAGACCGACGTCGAGGTGTTCCGTCGCACGTATGAGACCAACGTGTTCGGCGTCGTCGCAGTCACCAACGCGTTCTTGCCCGCGCTGCGCCGCTCCGCGCATCCGCGCATCGTCAACGTTTCCAGCGGCACCGGATCGCTGACCTGGAGCACCGGTCCCAATCCTCAGTTTGACTACCAGGCGGCCGGCACCGGCTCAGGTGCCGCATACAGGTCTTCCAAGACCGCCCTGGACGCGTTGACCGTCTTTTACGCGCACGCGTTGGCGCACGAGGGTTTCAAGGTCAATGCCCTCGCGCCCGGCCTGCGGGCCACCGGTCTCAACGCCCAAGCCGCCCGGGCCGGCGGCGACCCAGCCGAAGCGGCAGCCGGCGCAGTCAGGCTCGCACTGCTACCCGACGACGGTCCCACCGGCCAGCTTTTCTCCTGGGACGGCTCGGTCGTACCGTGGTGAACGCCGCCGCCGAGAACGCAGTTGCTCCCTGGCCACTGTCCACCGCCTTCGCTTGGGGTCACTTGGGCCCTGCACTACCCAGCGCATCTGGTGGGCTCACACATTTCCGACACGTGCCGTCCGATGACCGTCTCGCGCACGCGTTCATGTCCGCCGCGCCACGGCGCCGGGCTCAGCGCAGCGTGATGACGAGCGAGGCCAGGTCGTGATCGACGTCGATCCCGGCGACGAACGCGTGGGTCTCGCGGCTGAGGTTCGTCTCCAAGATGACGCGAACCTCAGGCTCGAGAGCCCGGTGAAGGGCCGCGCGGGCGGACATCACGGCGTTGTCGCGGTCGACGGCGAGCAGCGTCCGCTCGGCGTCGGTCAAGATCCCCGTCAGTAGCAGCACGACGGTGTCGTCGCTCGCGAACAACAGTCGTACGTACTGCGGGCCGCGGCCCCATAGCCGCTTGCATGCGGCCCCCACCGCGTTGGTCATCACCTGGGTCCCCGTGTCAACGGACATCGAATGCTCTCCCACGGCGGCAAGCGAACCGGACTCCAAATGGAACCGGCAGCCGCGGCGCCCCACTGCTGACGTCCCGAACGAGGTTGCAAGTTGGCGACATGAAGTGCTGTGCTCCGCGGGGGTAGCTAGACAGACAGGTCGTTCTACCGTAGACAGACCGGTATGTCAACAGCTAGGACGACGTCATGGCCCAGACAGTTCACATCCAGCTTCGGTCATGGCGCGCCCCGCGGCGGTGGTGCGGCTCGCCGCTAGCTTGCCGGCCAGAGGATGGCCTGCAGTTCAAGCAGGTCGATCAACTGGCG
Organism: Solirubrobacteraceae bacterium; assembly: GCA_036490435.1. Classification (GTDB taxonomy): domain Bacteria; phylum Actinomycetota; class Thermoleophilia; order Solirubrobacterales; family Solirubrobacteraceae; genus Palsa-465. Next base: position 2,964 of record DASXDW010000025.1, on the reverse strand, counting down.
GACCTGTGGCGACAGCGTCGCGTCGATCTCCAGGATCCGGCCGTCGCGGCGGGCATCTGAGAGGGCGCGGACGAGCTCGCCCAACCCAGTGCTGTCGATGAACTGGAGGCGGCGTAGGTCCAAGAGGACCGGCTCGTCACGCTCCGCCAGCGCCTCAAGGCGTCGGTGAAGCTGATCGGTGCCTGCAACATCAAGCTCGCCGATCAGATCGAGCCGGGTGCGCCCGGCCTGCGCTGGGTGCTCCTCCATCCAGAACTCCGCATCGGCGGCGGCGCCCGGATGGTCCGGCTCGCCCGCTGAGATCCCGGTCACCGACACATCATGTCGCGTCTTTGGTTACTGCGCCTCGCGGCGGGCATCGGTCAGCTCGCCGGGGGTGTTAGGTCGCGAACTCACCTGCGAAGCACCACCGCCGCCGCGCAGCCCCGTGGCGGTCGACCGGTCGCTGGGCAATGTGCGCCGGCGGTTAGAGAGGCCGTAGAGCGTGGAGACGATCGCGATCGCGATGATGATCAGCGCTAGCGGGAGAAAGACGATGGTGAAGATGCCCCCGGCGAGGAGGCCGCCGATCACCATCACGATCACCAGCGGGACAACGAACCAAAAGAGCCACATGAGTTACCGGGTACCCGAGCGGTCAGCCAGGAAACACCGGGCCGACGGCGCCTGTTTTCCCGCCGAGCAGTCGGGTAGGTCGTCGGCTCATGCGACCTGAATCTGACGAACAGTCAAACGATCAGCACGAGGACGACGCTGAGCGGAGCCGGCGCGATCGCGACCAGGACAAGCGGGCCCCCGAGGACCGTCCAGGTGAGCCTGGCGCCGAGGGCGGCTCGCAGAGCCCCACGCGCGACAAGTTGCCGGGGGCGCCCTCCAAGGACGACCCGTCACCGGTGGGCGACACCGACCAGCATTCCACCAGCTGACCCACGAGGGTCCGCAGACGAACACGGCATCGGCCAGTTTGTGTGTGGGCTCGCGGGGTCGGGGTAGTGAGCCTGCGCCTTGCCTCGGTTCATCCTCCGTCCTACGACGGCCGCTGCGCGCGCGGTTGCAGCTCTAGCGATCGCGGCAGGCATCGGCGGGTGCGGCAAGCAGTCGATCCTGACCACGCGCAGCAAGCCGGCGCATGACATCGCGCTGTTGTGGTGGTGGATGCTGGCGGCCGCCACCGTGGTGTTCGTCGGCGCCATGGCCTTGCTGGTGGTCGCGTGGTGGCGGCGCGACCGGCCCGGACTGCCCTTCTTCGGCGAGCGGGAAGACCTCTCGCAGGGGATGGTGCTGGTGTTCGGGATCGTCGTCCCGCTCGTCGCCCTCGTCGCCCTGTTCGGGGTCTCCGACGTATATCTGGTCGGCCAGACCGCACCGCCGAACCCGCGGAGCACGAGGATGACCATAAACGTCATCGGTCATCAGTGGTGGTGGGAGGTCCGTTACGACGATGGCCGCACAACCACCGCCAATGAGATCCACATTCCGGTCGACACCCGGGTCAACGTGGTGGCCACGACCGCCGACGTCATCCACAGCTTCTGGGTGCCCGCGCTGAACCGCAAGATCGACATGGTCCCCGGGATGCGCAACCGGGTGCTGCTCTATGCGTCCAAACCCGGCGAGTATCGCGGGCAATGCTCACAGTTCTGCGGCGTACAGCACGCCAACATGGGCCTGGAGGTGTTCGCCCAGCGGCCCGCGGCCTTCCGGGCGTGGCTCGCTGGCCAGCAGCGGCCGGCGGTCGCGCCGAAGGGCGGTCGCGCGGCCGCCGGTCGCACGCTTTTCATGAAGGCCCAGTGCGCCAGTTGCCACACCATCGCCGGTACCTCGGCACAGGGCACCGTGGGCCCCAACCTCACCCACGTCGCCTCCCGGACGACATTGGCGGCGAACGAGATTCCCAACACGCCGAGCCGGCTGGCGGCGTGGATCCGCGATCCCCAGAAGATCAAGCCGGGTGATCGCATGCCGGACCTGGGGCTGAGCTCGCCGCAGATCGCCAATCTCGTCGCCTATCTGGAGGGGCTGAGGTAGATGACGGCCGTGGCCTCACCCCGCGCGCGGCGCTACGTCGAGGACCTCGATCGCCTCTGGGCCGAGCGGCCCGGCGTCCTGGGCTGGCTAACCACCACCGATCACAAGCGGATCGGGATCATGTACTTCTTCACCGCGCTGGCCCTGTTCGGCCTCGGCGGCGTCGAGGCGCTGCTCATCCGCACCCAGCTCATCGGGCCCAACGGTCACCTCCTGTCGCCCCAGGCCTACGACGAGGTGTTCACGATGCACGGGATCACGATGATCTTCCTGTTCGTGATCCCGATGACCACGGGCGCGTTCGGGAACTACCTCATCCCGCTCATGATCGGGGCGCGCGACATGGCCTTTCCGCGCCTGAACGCGCTGTCGTATTGGATCTATCTGGGCTCGGCGCTGTTCATGTACGCGGCGCTGCTGCAGGGCCATGCCCCCAACGCCGGGTGGTTTGACTACGTGCCGCTGGCCTCCAAGCAGTTCGATCCCGGCAACAACATCGACTTCTACGGCTACGGACTGATCTTCAACGGCATCTCGAGCACGATCGCCTCGATCAACTTCATCGTGACGATCCTCAAGCTGCGCGCGCCGGGCATGTCGATCAACCGGATGCCTCTGTTCTGCTTCGCCTTCCTGGCGGTCGCGTTCGCGCTGCTGTTCGCTCTGCCGTCGCTGAGCGTGGCGGCGCTGTTCTTGGAACTGGATCGTCAGCTCGGCTTTCACTTCTACGACGCGGCTTTTGGAGGCGCGCCGCTGCTCTGGCAGAACCTCTTCTGGATCTTCGGGCACCCCGAGGTGTACATCATCATCCTGCCTGCCTTCGGGATCGCCACCTCGATCATTCCGGCGTTCGCGCACCGCCGCATGGTGTTCTTCCCCCTGGTGGCGCTGGCCGAGATCCTGGTCGCGTTCCTGGGCTTCGGCGTGTGGGTGCAC
>DASXDW010000141.1:0-6896 GCA_036490435.1 Solirubrobacteraceae bacterium | reverse complement strand
CGTCGAGCGTTTCCTGGCGCCCGAGGCGCTGGACGAGATCCGCCGTCACTTCATGGCGGTGTTCGAGCACGAGTGGGAGACGGGACTCTCCCCCGATGAGGTCAACTACACGCCGGGCGTCACGGCGCGCGAATTGACGCGCCAGATGTGCAACGTGTGGAAGGCCGACCGGGTGCTGGCGGCGGTGACTCTGTCACGCCAGGTCGGAGAGTTCACCGCGCGCGTGGCCGGTCTGCCGGGTGCCCGCCTGGCTCAGGACAACGCGATCTGGAAGCCGCCGTCGGGCAAGGCGCTGCTCTGTCACCAGGACGCGGCCTACCTGGACCACCTCGACCCACCCAACATGACCACCTGCTGGATGGCGCTCGACGACACCGCGGCCGACACCGGCACGATCTATTACGTCCGCGGGTCGCACCGGTGGCCGCATGCGCGAATGGGCGGCAGCTTCCACGCCCCGGACGACTGGTTGGGCCACGTGCGCGACTGCGCGCCACCCGGGGCCGAGCTGGAGCTCGTGCCGATCGAGGTGCCCGCCGGCGGAGCGGCGATCCACGCCGGCTGGACGTTTCATGGAAGCCCGCCCAACGAGCGCGCAGATGCCCAGCGGCGGTCGATCATCAGCCATCTCATCACCACCGACACCCGGTGGAACCCGGAGCACAACCACCCGATCTACTCGCGCTACCGCCGCCCGGGCGAGGTCGAGATCGACGAGGCCTTCTTCCCCGTGCTGTGGCGCGACGGCTACCGCACGCCGTGGCTCGACGACGACGCGCTGGAGGCGGCCGTGGCGGCCTGAGGCCGCCCGAGGCCGACGCCTACCCGCCGGCGACGGCGGGGAGGATCGTCACCTCGTCGCCGTCCTTGACGACAGTGTCGAGGCCGTCGAGGAACCGGATGTCCTCGCCGTCGACGTAGACATTGACGAACCGGCGCAGCCCGCCATCCTCGGCGATGCGCTCGCGCAACTCGCCGAAGCGCTCATACAACGAGTCGAGCACCTCGCCGACGGTCGCGCCATCGACGCTGGCGCTGGCTTCGCCCTCGGTGGCAGCGCGAAGCTGGGTGGGGATTTTCACCTTGATGGCCATGGCGGCTACATCTTATGCCAGGGCGCTGACGCGCTCGTTGGCTGCCTCGAAGGCCTCGACGCTGGGGTCGATCTCCCACGCCTCGAACGTGCCGCGCACGGCATCGAGGGTCTTGAGGCCCTCGCCGGTGATGTAGGCCACGACCCGCTCGTCAGGGTCGATGTCGCCGCGCTCGGCCAGCTTGGCCAGCACCGCGGTGGTCACCCCGCCGGCGGTCTCGGTGAAGATGCCGGTCGTCTGGGCCAGCAGCCGGATGCCCTCGCGGATCTCGTCGTCGGTGACCGACTCGATCGTCCCGCCGCTGCGACGGGCCAGGTCGAGCGCGTACGGGCCGTCAGCCGGATTGCCGATCGCCAGCGACTTGGCGATGGTGTCGGGCTTGACCGGCCGGCAGAAGTCCTTGCCCTCCTCGAACGCGCTGGCGACCGGTGAGCAGCCGGTGGCCTGGGCGCCGTTGAAGGTCGGGAGCGTGCCCTCCAGGAGGCCGAGGTCGATCCACTCCGTGAAGCCGCGAGCGATCTTGGTGAACAGGGAGCCCGAGGCGATCGGGGCGACCACCCGATCGGGCAGCTCCCAGCCGAGTTGCTCGGCCGTCTCGAAGGCGAGCGTCTTGGAGCCCTCGGCGTAGTAGGGGCGCATGTTGATGTTGACGAAGGCCCACTCGTGCTCGCCCGAGATCTCGGTGCAGAGCCGGTTGACGTCGTCGTAGTTGCCGCGCACGCCGACGACGTTGGTCCCGTAGACCCCGGTGGCGAGCACCTTCTGCTCCTCGAGGTTGGAGGGGATGAAGACGTAGGACTCAAGGCCAGCCGCCGCGGCGTGCGCGGCGACGGCGTTGGCGAGGTTGCCCGTGGAGGCGCAGGCGATCGTCTCGAAGCCGAGCTCACGGGCCCGGGCCAGCGCGATCGACACGACGCGGTCCTTGAAGGAGTGCGTCGGGTTGGCGGCATCGTTCTTGATCCAGACCTCCTTGAGGCCCAGGCGCTCGCCCAGCCGGTCGGCGCGCAGCAGCGGCGTCCAGCCCGCGGGCAGATGCCCCTGCGGGAGCGTGTTGACCGGGAGGAAGTCTCCGTAGCGCCACAGCGAGTGCGGGCCCGCCTGGATGCGGCGGCGCAGCTCGGCCGGGTCGACGTTCTCGAGGGCCGCATAGGCGACCTCGAGGGGCCCGAAGCACTGCTCGCACACGTAGCGCGCGTCAAGCGGATAGACCGTTTGGCATTCCTTGCAGCGAAGCGACTCTGGCGGCATATGAAAAAACCTCCGCCGGGGTCAGTGGTCGGAGGTCAAAAAAACCGCCCTGCCACATCTCCCAGGCCATGTTGTGGGGACCTGATGGACTTGGCACCGTTCCCTTGCGGGAGGTTGCCGGGGTTTCGTAGGGCCATTCCCTCCACCCCTCTGGATGCGTACTGCTATGTCTGGCGACGAGTATATCGGCGCGCTGGCGCGAACGATGAACCGAGGGGGTGATCCGATACCGTCCCCCGTCGCATGAGCACCGCCTCGTCCGATCCCCTGGCGCGCCTGGAGGCGATGCTCGACCTCGAGCAGGCCGACGTCCCCAGCCGGCGGATGCTGGTCATCGTCAACCCCTACGCGACGACGGTCTCCGATCGCCTCAAGAACCTCGTCGTGTACGCCCTGCGCGGCCGCTACGACGTCCACGCCGTGGATACCGAGGCCCGTAACCACGCCACCGAGCTCTGTCGCGAGGCGGCGTCTGAGGGCTATGACGTGGTCGTCGCCTTCGGCGGCGACGGCACCGTCAACGAGGCCGCCAACGGGCTGGTCGGCTCCGACACGCCGTTGTGCTGCCTGCCGGGCGGCCGGGCCAACGTCTACTGCCGCATGCTGGGGATCCCCGCCGACGTCGTCGACGCCACCGAGCATCTGCTGGGGATGGCGTATGACTGGAAGCCACGCCGCGTGGACGTCGGACGCGTCAACGACCGCTACTTCACCTTCTCGGCGGGAGTCGGTCTGGACGCCAGCGTGGTCGAGATCGTCGATGCCCACCCACGGCTCAAGGCCCGTATGGGCGAGTGGTACTACACCTGGGCCGCCGTCAAGACCTTCAACCGCCGCTACCTCGTCCACCCGCTGCGGCTCCGGGCGCAGATCGGCGCCGAGAGCGTGGACGGCGTCACCGCGATCGTCCAGAACGCCCACCCCTACACGTACTTCGGCGACCGTGCGGTGCGGATGGCCGAGGGCGCGTCCCTGGACAGCGGGGACCTGGCCGGCATCGTGCTGCGCCGTGCCAACCCCGTCGACGTGCCGTCGATCGGCTGGCGGGCCCTGTCGGGCCGTTCGCACGTGGTGGGCCACCGCCACGTGCACGGCTACCGGGGGGTCAGCGAGGTGCGCGTCACCAGCCTGGACAACCGCTCCCTGCCGCTCCAGGTCGACGGCGACTACATCGGGGACGTCAGCGAAGCGGTGTTCACATGCGTGCCGCAGGGAATCATGGTGGTGTCATGAAGCGTGCGTCGCTCCGTCTGATCCTGGCCGCCGCGGTCGCCGCGGTGACCATCGCCCAGCTGGCGGGCGTGGGCCGCTCCGCCCCGGCGGCGGCGCAGGTCCAGACCCTGCCGGGCACCCGCTGCCCCGTCTTCCCCACCGACAATCCCTGGAACCACCGCGTCGACACGCTCCCGGTGGCCCAGGACTCCGCCGCGCTCATCGCACAGATCGGGCCCAGTGACCCAGTCCACCCCGACTTCGGCACGGTCTACAACGGGGCGCCCAACGGAATCCCCTACGCGGTGGTGAGCAACACGACCAAGCGTGTCCCCGTGAGCTTCCAGTACGCCTCGGAGTCCGACGGGCACCGGTACCCGCTGCCGCGCAACGTGGCGATCGAGGGCGGGTCGCACTCGACCGGGGACCGCCACGTCATCGTCGTCAACAGGGACACCTGCACCGACTACGAGCTCTTCGCCGCCTATCCCAAGAACGGCGGAGCGCAGTGGAAGGCCGGGTCGGGCGCGATCTTCAACCTGCGCTCGGACAAGCTGCGCCCCGCGGGGTGGACATCAGCGGACGCGGCGGGCCTCCCCATCCTCGCGGGCCTGGCCATCTACGGTGAGGCTGCCTCCGGGGCGATCCGCCACGCGCTGCGCTTCACCGCGTCGTGCACCAGCCGCCACTATGTCTACCCGGCGCGTCACGAGGCAGGCAGCTGCGCAAACAGCGCGCCCCCTATGGGGCTCCGCGTCCGGCTGAAGGCCAGCGTCAACATCTCCCACCTCCCGCGCCAGGCCCGGATCGTCGCCCAGGCGCTGAAGACCTACGGGATGATCCTTGCCGACAACGGCAGCCCGTGGTTCATCTCCGGAGCGCCGAGCCCGCACTGGAACGACGACGCGCTGCACCAGCTCGATCAGCTCAGCGGTCGCGATTTCCAGGTGGTCGACACCAGCTCGCTGCCCCATCCCGGTCGCTGAGGGGGGTGAAAACCCACCCGCTGGAGGCTCTCTATCTATATGGAGCCTGTTTCATCACGTCCGCCGCGCGCCCGGGCCGGGTCCGGGTCCGGGTCCGGGTCCGAGCGAACGGTGCAGATCACCGACACCGACCGCGCCGTGTTGGCGTTCGCGGCCGAGCATCGCTTCATCATCGCCGCGCAGATCGCCGCGCTGTTGGGCGTCAGCGAGCGGACGGCCGGGGAGCGCCTGCGGCGGCTGAGCGACGCCGGCCACCTGCGCCGCCACAAGGAGCTGCACCGCGGCCCGAGATGGCATCAGATCACGCGCGCGGGGCTGAGGGCCATCGACAGCGACCTGCCCGCCCCCCGTGGCTTTGACCTGGCCACGCACCGCCACGACACCGGCCTGGCATGGCTGATGCTGACAGCGCGGGCTGGGCGCTTCGGAGCGCTGGCGGGCGTGATCTCCGAACGGCGGATGCGCTCTTATGACGGCCGCGCCGCAGACCGGTCGGAGCGGTTCGGGGTCCGTCTCGGCGGGGTCGGGCCGGGCGGGCGTGATCGCCTGCACTACCCCGACCTGGTGATCGTCACCCAAACGGGACACCGGGTGGCCTTCGAGCTGGAGCTCTCGACCAAGGAGGTGCAGCGCCGGGAGCGCATCCTGGCCGGCTATGCCGCCGACCGGCGGATCGACGCGGTGGTGTACCTGGTGGAGAGCCCGTGGGTGGGCCGGGCGATCGAGCGTTCGGCACGGCGGATGAGCATCTCGGACCTCGTCCGGGTGCAGCGCGTGAGCATGGCGTCGGGCGTCAGCGCCGACGGGCCGGCACGCGCCCGCATCGCCGCACGCCAGAGAGCTGCCCACGTCACGAAGCGGGAGCGCGACCGGTGAGCGCGCCCCAGCGCAGCTCCGCCGCACGGCGCTATGGCGGCCTGGCTGTCGTGGTGGCGGTGTTCGCCTCGCCGTCGGTGTGGGTTGCCGCCGGGGTGCTGGTGGCCGGAGCGGCGTTGCTCGCGGTGCCGGCGCTGATGCGTGCGGCGAGCCGGCGCGCCGCCGAGCGGGCGATTGCCGCGGGCGCCGTAACGTCGATCACGGTGGGACGCGACCCGGCGGGCCGGACGGTGGCGCTGTCGGAGCGCCAACTGGCGGCGCACGCGCTCATCGTCGGCGCGAGCGGGGCGGGCAAGTCCACGACGATGTTGCGCATCGTCACTGCGCAGATCGCCCGCGGGCGTCCGGTGATCGCCATCGACATGAAGGGCTCGCCGGCATTCGCGGCGGACCTCGAGCGGTCAGCGGCGATGGCGGGCCGCGGGGTGCGGATCTTCACGCCCGATGGCCCGGGCCATTGGAACCCTCTGGCCCACGGCAACGCCACCGCGCTCAAGGACAAACTCATCGCCACCGAGCGCTTCTCTGAGCCTCACTACCAGCGCGCCGCCGAGCGCTATGTCCAGACGGTGCTCACCGTCCTGCACGCGCGCGACCCCGACACCCCGGCGCGGCTGGACCGGGTGGTGGCGCTGATGGAGCCGCGGCGGCTGGCGGCATCGCTGCGCGGCGTGCCCCAGCCGCTGACCGAGCGGGTCCTCGACTACCTGGACGGTCTCACCGGCGACCAGGTCAGCGCAGCGCGCGGACTGGGCACGCGCCTGGCGCTGCTCTCGGAGTCCTGTGCCGGCCCGTACCTGGTGCCCGGCGGGGCGGCGGAACACGCGATCGATCTGCGCGCCGGACTCGAGGGCGGTGACGTCATCCTCTTCAGCCTCAACGCGAGCGTGTACGGCAAGCTCGCCGCGCAACTGGGGGCGCTGGCGATCCAGGATCTGGTGAGCGCGTCGGGGTACCGGCTGCAGGCAGGTGGCGAGCCCGCGACGGTCGCCATCGACGAGTTCTCCGCCCTCGGCGACGACCACGTCCTTGCGCTGCTGGCCCGGGCGCGCGAGTCGGGCATCAGCGTGCTCACCGCCACCCAGGAGATGGCCGACCTTCAGCGTGCGGCGCCCGGCTTCCGCGACCAGGTGCTGGGTATCGTCGGCGTGAAGATCGCTCACCGCCAGGACGTGCCCGAGTCCGCCGAGATGATCGCCAAGATGGCGGGGACCCAGTGGGTGTGGGAGGAGACCCGCCATGTCCGCGGCCTGCTGAGCCCGGGCAACGGGCCACGGGCGAGCCGGCGGCAGGTCGAGCGGTTCCTCGTGCATCCCAACGAGATCAAGACCCTGCCAGTCGGGCATGCGGTGGCGCTCACGAAGCTGCCGACCTCGGAGGTGCGGCGGGTGCGGGTGGCGGCGCCGGAGACGCCGCGGCGCGACGGTCCGTCCCTGGGCTGATTCGGCGGTGAGCTGTGGGGCGCTCGGCGGGGTATTGG
>DASXDW010000173.1:0-9754 GCA_036490435.1 Solirubrobacteraceae bacterium | reverse complement strand
CCCAGCACGATCACGTACATCCATCGCGGGCTCTGGGAGGTCTCCCCCGGCAACGCGCGTCCCAAGCGGCTGCTCACCGGTCCGGTGTCCTCGGCGGTGTGGTCGCAGACAGGGCAACTCCTGGTCACGCGCCGCGGATGGTTGTCCGCGGCCCAGCCGAACGGCGGTCGATCCCTCAAGCTGCACCGTGTCGTACAGGGCAGTGCGCCAGATGCCTCCCCGGACGGCTCCAGGCTTGCCTACACCCACAACGGGTCGGTCTTCATCATCGGGCTCACCGGCCACCGCAAGGTCTCGCGGATCGCACGCGGCAGCGCGCCCACGTTCTCGCCCAATGGCAGGTCGCTCGCCTACCTCAACCAACACCACCAGGTGACCATCCGCCCGCTCGGCCACGGCCGGGCGCGCACCCTGACCCGGCTGCGCGGCCGATCGCTCGACTGGCAGCCGGTCACGGCGGTCACGCGGAAGGGCTGCGAAGCCGCCAACGGTGTCGTCGTGGCCGCCAACAGCGCGGCAACGATCCGCGCCGCCGCTGACGCGCAACAGTTCCACACTGCGTGGAACGGATGCCTGACCGCGCTCGGGATCCCCTTCCACCTCAACGACGGAACCGCGGGCGACGGCTACAGCCTGGCCCTCGGCCACGTCGCACTGGCCGGGGACTTTGCCGCTCTGCAGTTCATCTACAACGACAAATACACGAACCACTCGGACACCATCGACGTCTACGACCTGCGCACCGGCGCACTCGTCCAAAGCACACACGTTCCGTGCGACGGTCAGCCGTGCGACGTCACGGCCCTGACCGTCAACGTCGATGGCTTCGCCGCCTGGGACTCAGTGCAGACGCCGGTCCCTGCGGCGGGCTCCATCACGGCGATCTCGTGTCCGACCGTCGAATTCTGCGTGGCCGGCGGCCTCGAGGGCGACCTTTTCGTCTCTACGGCACCCGCCGGAGGTCAGTCAGCGTGGACGCGCGTCTCTCTCGGATCCGGCGGCATCGCGATCCGCGGTATTTCGTGTCCGAACGCCGCCCTCTGCGTCGCGGTCACCGACAACGGCAGCGTGTACTCGTCGGCGGACCCCACGGGCGGAGCCGCGGCGTGGCATGGAGTGGCTGTGGGCGCGTCGACTCTCCAGGGCGTGTCGTGCCCGTCGGTCTCGCTCTGCGTGGCGGTCGGCGGCTCGGAGACATACACCACAACCGATCCGACGGGTCCGGCGAGCGGGTGGAGCGCGCACACGGTTTCCTCCGCCTCGGTGGGCCTCAACGCGGTGTCGTGCCCCACGAACAGCCTGTGCGTCGTCGGCGGAGGCGGCGACGGCGGCGACGACGACGACGGCGATGTGTTCACCTCGAGCGACCCCGCTGACCCCACTCCGTCGTGGACCGCGACTCAGCTCCCAGGCCTCAACTTCATCCGCACGGTGGACTGCCCCACCGCGACGTTCTGCGCAGCCGGAGCCGAACCGAACACCGGCGCCGCCATCCTCACCAGCACGAACCCGGTCGGCGGCGCAAGCGCGTGGACCGTGAAGACCGTTAACGATTTCATCACCGCGGTGACCTGTGCGGGGACGTCGCTGTGCCTCGCGGTCGACACTGTGGGCGTCCTCACCTCGGTTGATCCGTCCGAACCCTCATCTTCCTGGACCCAGACCACCCTCCCGAATACCTTCACCGGCGCGTCCTGCCCGTCCGCGGACCTGTGCGCGGTCGCTGCCGGGCCGTCCGTGCTCACGGCGGCCAATCCGACGGGAGGTTCGTCGGCCTGGACCAGCACACCCGTCGACGCGCTCCCCTGTTACCCCTGCCTGGCCGAAACGCTCACCGCGGTCGATGACCACGGCGCGCACACGCTCGACACCGCACCCCCAGGCTCCGGCACCGTCATCGCCGACCCGCAGTTCAGCGGCGACACCCTCACCTGGACCGACGGCGGCACCCGGCGCTCCGCCGGCCTCAGCTGACCCCACGGGCGCCCGGTTAGCCGGGAAATCCCGCTAGCGTGGATCGTGCGCAAACTCGATCAGGAGACTCCAGAACCGTGCGAAACCCCCGTGACTTCGGCAAGCCGCTCGCCATCGGCGCCCCCGACCCGATCCTCGAGATCCCGTTCAAGCCGTCACGGATGATCCACTTCCTGGACTTCTCCAACGAGAAGATGGTGGCCAAGGTCCCCGACATCGCGCCCACGGTGGACATCCTGCTGGGCAACCTCGAGGACGCGGTCCCCGTCGACCGCAAGATCGCCGCCCGCGAGGGCCTGGTTCGGGTGGGCAGGGAGATGGAGCTCGGCGAGACCCAGCTGTGGACCCGCGTCAACAGCCTCGAGTCCCCGTGGATCCTCGACGACCTCACCGCGCTGGTCTCCGAGATCGGCGACAAGCTCGATGTGATCATGGTCCCCAAGGTCGAGGGCCCGTGGGACATCCACTACATCGATCGCCTCCTGGCCCAGCTCGAGGCCAAGGCGGGCCTGGATCGCCCCATCCTCGTGCACGCCCTGCTCGAGACGGGGCTGGGCATGATCAACGTCGAGGCGATCGCGAGCGCCAGTCCGCGCATGCAGGGCATGAGCTTCGGCCCCGCCGATCTCGCCGCCAGCCGGCGCATGAAGACGACGCGGGTCGGCGGAGGCCACCCCGGCTACCGCTCGATCAACGACCCGGACCCGGCCAACTCTGACGCGGCCCGCCCCACCGCCCAGCAGGACCCGTGGCACTACTCGATCGCCCGCATGGTCGACGCCTGCACGTCCTCGGGCATCCTCCCCTTCTACGGCCCCTTTGGCGACATCAAGGACGTGCTCGGCTGCGAGACCCAGTTCCGCGCGGCCTTCCTGCTCGGCTGCGTCGGAGCGTGGTCACTGCACCCGGTCCAGATCGACATCGCCAAGAAGGTGTTCAGTCCCGACCCCGATGAGGTCCTGTTCGCCAAGAAGGTGCTGGAGGCGATCCCCGACGGCCGCGGCGTGCACATGATCGACGGCAAGATGCAGGACGACGCCACCTGGAAGCAGTGCAAGGTGATGGTCGAGCTGGCTGAGATGCTCGCCGAGCGAGATCCGCAGCTCGCGGAGGCCTACGGATTCGCTCCCGCGGCCGCATAGTCCGCGCGGCAGCGTAGTCTCCCGCACCATGCGCATCTCCGCCAAAGCCGACTATGCGGTTCGCGCCGTCGTTGAGCTCGCCGCCGCCGAGGGCGACAAGCCGGTCAAGGCCGAGCGCGTCGCCACCGCACAGGAGATCCCGCTCAACTTCCTGGAGAACATTCTGGGCGAGTTGCGCCACGCCGGCATCGTGCGCAGCCACCGCGGCGCCGAGGGCGGCTTTCGCCTGGCCAAGCCCGCCAACGAGGTGACCGTGGCCGACGTCATCCGCGCCGTCGAAGGGCCACTGGCCAGCGTCCGCGGCGGCCCGCCCGAGGACGCCAAGTACGGCGGCGCGGCCAGCACCCTGCCGACGGTGTGGATCGCGGTCCGGGTCAACCTGCGCCGCGTGGTGGAGCACGTCACCATCGCGGATCTCGCCAACGGCAAGCTGCCGCGCTCGATCGAGAAGCTGACCGACGACCCGGGGGCCTGGGTCACACGCTGACGACGCCGGTGCGCTCGGCCAGCGCGGGCCGGTCGCCCACCCACGCCTGCGCCACCTCGCTAAGCACGTCGAGCATCGCCCCGGCCGCAGGGGAGCGGTAACCGGCGGGCAGGATCACGCTGATCGGCCGCGGCGGAGGCGGAGGCGCGAGCTCACGGATGACCACGTCGCCACGAACGGCGCGGGTCACCATATCCGGCACCAGGGCCACGCCGACGCCGGCGGCGACGAATCCGAGGATGGCCCCGTAATCGTCATTCTGGAAGGCGATCCGCGGCTCAAAGCCCGCGTCGTGGCAGGCGCGCATGAACAGCCTCGCGTCCGGGCAGGTCCGGCCGGTGGCGAGCATCCACGGCTCTGAGGAGAAGTCAGACATCGACAGGCCGGCGGCGTCGGACAGCGCGTGACCAGCGGGCATCGCAACGTACATCGGGTCGTCGAAGAGCGGTACGACGGTCAAGTCATCCGCCTGTCCTTGGCGCGCCGGGTCGCCGCGTGGGTCGTGTGAGAGCGCCAGATCGAACTCGCCCGCACGCAGCCGCGGGATCGACTCGTCGGGGTCGTACATCTCCACCATCAGCTTCACCGCGGGATGGCGATCGCGGAACAGCGCGACCGCCCGAGGGACGATGGACCCCGCGGCCGACGCGAACGTGGCCAGCCGCAGCGTCCCCGCCTCCACTCCCAGCAGCGCGTGCAACTCATCCTCCATGTCCTGCAGGTAGGACAGCACCGCGGCGCCGCGCTCGGAGAGCAGCCGGCCCGCGTCGGTGAGCACGGCGCCCTGCGGAACCCGGCGCACCAGCACGGCGCCCACCTCCGCCTCCAGCGTGGCGATCTGCCTCGACACAGCCGGCTGGGTGTACCCGAGCGCCTCGGCCGCGGCCGAGAACGAGCCGTGGCGAGCCACCTCGCAGAGCACTCTCAGACGCCGACTATCGAGCATGCTTAAAAGTTATACCCCCTCAAGCAAACCCCTATTTGCCTTTATGTCAGGAGCGCGTCACCATCGTCACATGAACACCCTGCTCTCCCAGATCACGATCCGCCCGGGATACGCCGACGACCACTTGGCGCTCGTCCACCTGGCAGCACTCGACAGCTCGGCCGTGCCGGCCGGGCCGCTGCTGGTGGCCGAGCTGGACGGTGAGCTGGGCGCCGCGCTTTCTCTGGCCGACGGAACCTCCGTCGCCGATCCCTTCCGCCCCACCGCCGACATCGTTGCGCTCCTGCGAGCGCACGCGGCTGCGGCTACGCCGGCTCCTCGAACGCGGCGGCGGGCACTTCAGCCGCGGCTGAGCCTGGCTCGCGGCTGACCGAGCCCGTCAGCCCGGGTTCGAGCGCCACGCCGGCCGGCGGCCGGGCATAGACGATGTCGCCGCGCCCGAGCTCCAGCTCGTCCGCCTGTGCGCGTGTCAGCTGCGCCCGGGCCTCCGAGCCGTCGGGCAGCTCGAGCTCGAGCCGCACCTCGAAGCCGAGGTGCACGACGCGCTTGACCATGGCCTCGATCCGCGCATCGCCCGGCTCCAGCGCGATCGTCACGTCGTGAGGCCGCACCAGCTTGCCGCCCAGGCGACTGACCGGGCCCACGAAGCCCATGACGAAATCGGAGGCGGGGCGGTCGTAGATCTCGCGTGGGCCACCGACCTGCTCGATCGTGCCCGCGCTCATCACCGCGATCCGGTCCGAGATCTCCATGGCCTCCTCTTGGTCGTGGGTGACGAGGACCGTGGTCACGTGCTGCTCGTCGTGCAGACGACGCAGCCACGCCCTCAGCTCGGCCCGCACGGTGGCGTCCAGCGCCCCGAACGGCTCGTCGAGCAACAGGACGTTGGGTTCCACCGCCAGGGCACGGGCCAGGGCCATCCGCTGGCGCTGCCCGCCCGAGAGCTGGGAGGGCCGCTGTTGCGCCCACTTGGTCAGGCCGACGAGCTCCAGCAGTTCGTCGACCTTCGCCGTGATCTCAGCCTTGGGGCGCTTGCGGATGCGCAGCCCAAAGGCCACGTTCTCGCGCACATTCATGTGCGTGAAGGCGGCGTAGTGCTGGAAGACGAAGCCGATGCCGCGTTTCTGCGGGATGACGCGGCTGACGTCCTTGCCGTTGATCATCACCGTCCCCGAGTCGGGCGTCTCCAGCCCCGCGATGATCCGCAGCAGCGTCGACTTGCCCGAGCCGCTTGGGCCCAGCAGCGCCGTCAGCGAGCCCTCGGGGACCTCGAGCGAGACGTCGTCGAGCGCGGTGAAGTCCTCGAAGTGCTTGGAGATGTTGGCGATGTCGATCTTCATCGAGACTGCGGCCTCCTGGACGAGAAAGCGGTCATGGCGAGCAGCACCACCAGCGAGATTACGGCGAGCTCCGTCGCAGCAGCGTAGGCCGAAGTGATGGCGTCGGGGCCCAGCTGGGAGGCGCGCTGGTAGACGAGCAGCGGCAGGGTGAGCGTCTGACCGGCGACCGAGGACGAGACGACCAGCACGGCGCCGATCTCCCCCAGCGCCCGCGCCGTTGACAGGATCACCCCGTAGATCACGCCCCAGCGGATCGACGGGAGGGTGATGCGCCAGAACGTCTGCCAGGCTGAGGCACCGAGGGTGGCGGCGGCCTCCTCCTGCTCGTCACCGACCTCCACCAAAACGGGAGCGACCTCGCGCACCACGAACGGCAGCGAGACGAAGATCGTGGCCAGCACCATGCCGGGGACGGCGAAGATGATCCGGATGCCGTGGTCGGTGAAGAACGTTCCGAACCACCCGTGGATGCCATAGACGAGGGTGAGGGCCAAGCCGACGATGATCGGCGAGACCAGGAACGGCAGGTCGATCAGCGAGTCCAGCAGCGCCGCCATCCGCCCGCGGCGGCGAACGATCACCAGCGCGCAAGCGATGCCGAACACCGTGTTGAGCGGCACCGCGATCAGCGCCATGAGGAGCGACAGCGACAGGGCGCTGACCGCCGCCGGAGTGGTCATCCAGCTCCAGGCGACGCCGAAGCCATGCTCGAACGTCTTGAAGAAGACGACGACCACAGGCAGGATGAGCAGCGCAAACAGGTACAGCAGCGCGATAGTGCGCAGCGACAGCTTGGCCCGCCGACTAATGAGCAACGCGGCCTCCCAGTCTGCGGATGAGCACGAGTACAAGCAGGGAGAGCACGATCAGCACCAGCGACAGCGAGGCCGCCGTCTGCGGCGCGTCCGACTCGATGTCGGCGAAGATGACGATGCTCGCGATCTGGACTTTGCCGGCGATGATCAGTAGCGACCCGATCTCGCCGACCGCTCGGGCGAAGGCGAGCGCGGCTCCGGACAAGATCGCCGGGCGCAGAGCCGGGAGCACCACACGGCGAAAGATGACGCCGTTGCTCGCGCCAAGGGAGGCTGCTGCCTCCTCCACCTCCTTGTCGATCTCCAGGAGCACCGGCTGGACCGAGCGAACGACGAATGGCAGCGTCACGAACAGCAGCGCGACCAGCACCACCCCGCGCGTGAATGCGAGATGGATCCCGAACGGGCTGTCGGGCCCGTAGAGCGCCAACAGCGTGAGGGCGGCGACGATCGTCGGCAGTGCGAACGGCAGGTCGATCAATGCGTTGATGAACCGCTTGCCCGGGAACTCGTCGCGGATGAGCACCCACGCGACCAGCGTCCCCATGACCGCGCCGATCGCGGCGCTGAGCAGAGCCGCGCCAAGCGAGATCGACAGCGCCCGAATCGCTAGTGGGTTGGTGACCGAGTGCCAGAAGCTCGACGGGCTCTGGGTGACAGCCTTGACGGTGACGGCGGCGAGCGGCAGCAGGACGATGACGCTCAGATAGAGCGTCGACAGTCCCAGCATGAGCCCGCCCGGCCGCCGGGCCACGCGCGGCACCCGCCGGGCACGAGGCTCCTGCGGGGCCTGAGTAACAGGGCCCGCAGGCGGGGCGTATGTACTAGCTGGAGGCAGTGGGCACCCCCGCCGCTTCCTCGATCTTGATGATTGACCCCGTGTCCGGGTCAAAGAACTGGTCCTTGACCTTCGTCCAGCCGCCCAGGTCATCGATCGTGAACAGTTGCGGTGGTGTGGGGAACTGCGTGGTGAACTTCTTGGCCACGGACTGGAGCACGGGCCGATAGCCCTGCTGCGCCCAGATGGTCTGCCCCGCCGGCGTCCACTGCCAGTTCAGGAACGCCTTGGCCTGCGCGGGAGCCTTGGCCGTCACCGCGATCGGCGTCTGGATGAGGAGCGTCTGCTTGGGGATGAGGTACTGGATCTTGTCGCCGGCCTTCTGGGCGGCGATCGCGTCTGACTCGTAGTCCAAGAGCACGTCGCCCTTGCCTGAGACGAACGTCTGCAGGGCATCGCTCGCGGCCGCGGGCTGCGTGGACACGTTCTTGGTCAGCAGAGTGCGCACGTAGGCCAGCGCCTGAGCGGGCGACTTGCCCTCCTTGAGCTCGGCGCCGTAGGCGGCCATGATGTTCCAGCGGGCGCTGCCCGACGTCGCGGGATTGGGGGTGATCACGTCGACGCCCGACTTGATGAGGTCGTCCCAGCCGGTGATGTGCTTGGGGTTGCCCTTGCGCACCACCATGACCACCACCGAGTCAGACGAGAACCCCTTCTCCGGGTTGGCATCCCAGTCGGAGGCGACGAGCTTGTCGTCGACCAGCCGCGTCATGTCCGGCGTGGTGGAGAAGGCGACCACGTCGGCGGGCTGCCCAGAGTCCACGGCGCGGCTCTGCGAGCCTGAGGCTCCGAAGGACTCGGCAAAGCCCACGCCCTTGCCGCCGCTGGTCTGCGCGAACGCGGCCGTGAGCGCGTCGTAGGCCTTCTTCGGCGTCGAGTAGCCGACCAGGTTGAGCTTTGTCGTTGGGCTGCTCGCGCCGGCCGAGCCGGATGCCGAGGCCGACGAAGACCCGCCGCCATTGGTGTCGGAGGACCCTCCGCACGCCGCTACCGCTACGGCCGCAACGACAACGCTCAGGACAGCGAGCACACGCAGCCGCCACAGTTCAGTTCGTGTCTTCATCGGTTCCTCTCAAAGCGCTAATTCCGGGTTTTTCGATGGGGATTGCCTGGTAGCGGGACCAGGATAGCCGACTAAGACGACATTTTTAGTGGGACAAGTCTAGTTGGTGGGAATAGTTGCCTTTCCGCCATTGCACGCCAGGTGGGCGGCGAGCGAGCGTCCGATTGGCGGCGGGCCGGCGGCGCCCAGCGAGGCCGACGAGCGCCGCCCAACACCCCATTTCTCGGGGTATTGGCTCGTTGACGTGGTACACGGGCGTACTCGTGTGCGATACCGCACGCCACGCCCCTGCCGAGATCGCTACATTCCCCGGCCCTACATGCGTTTCTTTGAGTACGAATCGCGGGCGATCGTGGCCAAGGCCGGGATCCCGGTCACCAAGCACGGGCTCGCCAAGAGCGCTGACGAGGCCCGGCGCATCGCCGAGGAGATCGCCGGTCCGGTGGTCATCAAATCCCAAGTTCTGACCGGCGGGCGGATGAAGGCGGGCGGCGTGCAGTTCGCCGACTCCCCCGACGACGCGGCCCGCCACGCCGAGCACGTCCTGAACCTCGAGATCAACGGCCACGTGCCGCGTGGCGTCCTGGTGGACCACCGCGCCGACGTGGCCCACGAGTACTACGCCGGAGTCGTCTGGGACGGCACCCGCAAGCGCCCGGTGATGCTCTTCTCCGACATGGGTGGGATCGACATCGAGCAGGTGGCTGACGAGCATCCTGACCACGTCGCCCGCGCGCACTTCTCCACCCGGGCCCCGTTCTCAGACTGGCAGGCCAAGCAGCTGATCGCCTCGCTGGGCGTGACCGGCTCGGCGCTCAATCGCCTCACCCCCATCGTCGCGCGCCTGGCCCGGCTGTTTTTGACCTACGACATGACGCTGGCCGAGATCAACCCACTCGGCGAGCTCACCGACGGCTCCTTTGTGGCGCTGGACGCCCACATGGATATGGAGAACGAGGCCCGCCCGCGCCAGAAGGCGCTGTTGCACGAGCTGGGGGTCTCAGACGTTGAGACCCGTCAAGCACGCGAGGCCACTCCGTTTGAGCTGGCCGGCGAGCGCGTCGACGCCCAGGACCACCGCGGCGTGGCCGGCAACGTCACCGAGTTCGACGGCAATCTGGGACTTGTCATCGGCGCCGGCGGCGGTTC
>DASXDW010000094.1:0-16445 GCA_036490435.1 Solirubrobacteraceae bacterium | reverse complement strand
CGTCAGCGCCTGGCGGGCGGCAGTTGTGCCGCCCGCGTCAGGCGTTGACGGCCCCCGGACGTTCCTCAACCATCTGCTGCACCACCTCGAGGCCTAGCGCCCCCAGGAGCTCGGGATGGTGATGGGCGAGGTGAGCCTGTGCCGCATCAAAGAGCTGCCCCCGACTGTTGCCTGCGAGTTGCGCCCCGCACTCGCAAAAGGCGACCCTGCTGTGCTCTCCGGTGATCGGGTTCGTCATGAACTGGTCGTTACGGCCTTTGGCTTGGACGGCGAACCTGGTGGAGCGCCGCTGCTTGCTCGTGGTCCGCGGCCCCCGGTTGGCCACGCACCGGAAAGCTGTCATTGACGCGTTGGCAAACCGTTTCCACAACGTTGCCGCACCCGCTGACCCGCCGGTGATCCGGCGCGCCACTCCCTCCGTATGAGGCGGTGATCAACATCACCTCTGAGTTTTCGGGAAGGGAGACTCGCTCATGTCCGCAGTGCAGCAACAGGCCGGTACAGACCGCAGGCAGTTCCTGCGACGGGGCGCCACCGCCGGCGCCGGAGTGGTAGCCGGAGTTTCAGGGATGGGCCTGCTCGCGCCGGCGTTCGCCGCCGCCAAGGGTGGGGGCGTGACCTCGGGCGATGTGGCCATCGTCGGAGCGGCACAGATCGCCGAGGCGCTGGCGGTCACCACCTACACCAACATCATCAACAAGGCGCCGTTCTTCAAGCACCTGCCCGAGGACGACCAGGGCTACCTCGTCGGGGCACGGCAGGAGGAGATGTCGCACTACGCGCTGGAGATGAGCGTGACCGGCAAGCCCTCGCCGTTCAGCACGTTCTACTACCCGGCCAAGATGTTCAGCGACGCCCAGACCACTCTCGACGTGCTCGTCACGCTCGAGGATGCGTTCATCGCCGCCTACCTGGTCGGCGTGCGCAACTTCAGCACCCCGGACCTGCGCGTCCTTGCCGCACGGATCATGGGCATCGAGTCAGACCACCGCACGCTGGCCCGCGTCCTGGGCGGCGACGTGGCCCACAAGGACGGGGGCCCGATCGAGAAGATCACCGGCGTCCAGGGCACGGCCGAGAGCATCGACCCGCCCAACAACAACGGCTACGAGCGCACGCTCAAGTGGACCAAGATCAGCCAGGCGGTCGACGCCCTGACCCCGTTCGCCGACAAGTCGGCCGCCGCCAAGGCTGGGTTTGACACCTCCAAGCCCTACCAGTTCAAGCCGTTTACGCCCAAGCTCCCCAACGCTCTGGGCGCGTTTCACTCCTTCGCCGGCTGACTCCCCCGTCCCTCAACGGAAGGCCGGCAAGAGGGCGGCGCGGGCGCGGGGGCACCCGCGCCGCCTTGGGGGCACCCTGCGCGTTCGCGCATCAGCGCAGGCGCTTTGACGTCCGTCCGAGATCGTCGGAGAAGGTCATGGATCCTCCTTGAGCGCGTTCCAGGCCGCCTCCTCCAGCGCGGGGCCGACGGCGGCGGGCGGTCGTTTGCCGTGTCCCGCGTACGAGTGGCGGGTGTACTCCTGGGCCGGTCCCAGCCACAGCGCGTGGATGAGCTCCAGCGAGAGCGACTTGACCGCGCCGTAGTGGGCGTGCATTCGCCACCAGGCCATCACCTCGGCAAAGAAGCGCACGTTGAGCTCGGTCAGCTCCGGGCTCGGCGCGCGCGCGCCGAGCAGGATCGCGGTTTCGTGGCGGTGATCCCCGACCCAGCGCAGGAAGTAGCGCACCCCGCGCCGGATCCCGTCCTCGGCGCTCGGACTGGCCTGGAGCACTTCGAGGAACCCCTCCTGAAAGCGCGCGGTCACCGCGGCGTAGAGCGCGTCGACGAGTGCGGCCTTATCGGCGAAGTGGTGATACAGCGCGCCGACGCTGACCCCGGCCTCCTGGCGGACCTCCTCGAGGCTGACCGCGACCGTGCCGTCCTCGCCGAAACGGCGGAGGGCCGCCACGAGCAGGCGCTCGCGGGCGCCGGGTGGACGGCGCGCGTCCGTCACGGTGGCCGCCGGGGCAGGCATCAGAGCTTTCATCTTCTCAGACAGAGGATTACTCGGTAGTCTCGGGCGTCTCGCATGTCTGATCTGGGAGCCCGCTATGAACGCATCGGCCACGGCTACGCGCGGCTGCGACGGGGGGACCCCCGGATTGCGGCACGGATCGACGCCGCCCTGGGCGACGCGCGCATAGTGGTCAACGTCGGCGCCGGAGCGGGCTCCTATGAGCCAGGCGACCGCTATGTGATCGCGATCGAGCCCAGCGACGTGATGGCCGCGCAGCGCCCGCCGGGGCTGCCGCCGGCCCTCCGGGGCACCGCGGGCCGGCTGCCCCTGCGCGACGACAGCGTGCAGGCCGCGATGGCGATTCTCACCATCCACCACTGGGACGACGAGCTTCAGGCCGGCATCCGCGAACTGCGCCGCGTGGCCACGGGGCCGGTGGTGATCCTCACCTACCTACCGGAGGTGAGCAACGACATGTGGCTGGTCAAGGACTATCTGCCCGAGGTGGGCGAACTGGACGTCCGCATCTTTCCCACCTCGGAGGAGCTGGCGGCGTGGCTGGGCGGCGCGGTGACGGTGCAGACGCTCCCGGTGCACCGTGACTCGCCCGACTGGATGTTCGGCTCCTTCTGGGCTCACCCCGAGCGCGTGCTGGACCACGACGCGCGCAATGCCACCTCGGGCTTTGCCCGCACGCCGCCCCAGATCGTGGACCGAGTCGTGCGGGCGCTCGAGCGCGATCTGCGCACCGGGGAGTGGGACCGTCGTCACGGTCATCTGCGCGAGCTCGACGAGCTCGACGTCGGGCTGCGCCTGGTTGTCGGCACGCCTGGCTGATCGCTCGGCGCTGTGTATGTTCGGGCGATGAGCGAACGCAACGACCACGTCGACTTGGTCATCTTCGACTGCGACGGCGTGCTGGTCGACAGCGAGCCCATCGCCATCCGGATCGACGCCGAGATCTTCGCCGAGTTCGGCATGCCGATGTCCGAGGCCGAGATCGTCGAGCGGTTCGTCGGGCGCTCGCCTTCAGTGACGTGGGGCGCCATCGAGGAGCACCTCGGCCGCCCGCTGCCCGCAGACTTCAGCGCCCGGACGCGGGCCAAGTTCGACGCGGCCTACGAGCACAATCTGCACGCGATCGACGGGATCGAGGAGGCGCTTGACCAGATCACCGCGCGCACCTGCGTGGCCTCGAGCAGCGACCCCGACCGCCTGGACCACAAGCTGCGGCTCACCGGTCTCTTTGACCGCTTCGCCGGGCGAATCTTCAGCGCCGCTGAGGTGCAGAACGGCAAGCCCGCGCCTGATCTCTTCCTCCATGCCGCCCGCCGGATGGGCGTCGAGCCTGGGGCCTGCGCCGTCGTGGAGGACAGCCAGTACGGGGTGCAGGCCGCGCGGGCGGCGGGAATGGCCGCCTACGGCTACACGGGGAGCGTCACCCCGGCGCGGATGCTCGAGGGCCCGGGCACGACCGTGTTCGGCGACATGCGCGAGCTCCCGCGGCTGCTGCAAAGCCGATAGCGTCCGCCGCGATGGCCGAGCCGAGTTTTCGCTTCGTGTGCGTGCCCGACGCCCTCGCCGGGGCTCCGTTGGGCTGGGCGCGCGAGATGCTCCAGGACGGCGAGATTGCGCTGCTGACCGGAGATGGCGGACTGCCGGCGGTAAACGCCGTCGCCCACGACCTGGATCTGATGAGCATCCCGCTGGTCCGCGGGGAGGAGTCGGCCAAGCGCCAGGAGCAGACCGTGATGGCCTACGCGGAGAACCTTCCGCTGGTGTGGGTGAGCGCCGGGTTTGGCGACGGCGCGAGCGCGTGGGCGCGCGACCGCGGGCCGATGACGCTGCTAGTCGCCGCCGGCGGCCCGCTGGCCGAGGAGGAGCGCCGGCGCATCGAGCGCTTCGTGGCCACGCTCGGGCGCCAGTCCGAGTAGCGCCCCTCAGTCGCGGACCACCATGGTCCCCGCGACCCACTCACAGAGGTTCTGGCGGCGCGAGGTGAAGACGACGGGCAGTCCCTGGATCGCGAACAGCGCCAGGAGGGTCCCGCAGCAGCCCACGAGCGGACCGCGACGCTGGGCTGAGTAGAACGCGGCTTCGGCCTGTTGGTCGCGGGATGTGTTCGTCCAGTCCAGCAGGCGCTGCACGGCGCGCGTCACGCCGTGCAGTCGCTCAAGCGCGTGTGGCCGGCATGTTTCCACCGCGCTCGCCGTGGCGCCGCCGAGGAGCCCAATGCCTGCTCCGGAGTCGATTAGCCCCGCCACGAACCGCTCCGTGGGCCGGGCCGGCTCGAGCTCGTGCCCCGATGCTGCCACCGGCAGAGCCTCCCATATCGGGCGCCTAGCATGGGCAGGGTGAAGCGCATCGGCTTCCTCTCCTTCGGACACTGGCAGCCCGTCCCCGGCTCGCAGACTCAGACCGCCCAGGACGCGCTGCGCCAGACGATCGAGCTGGCGGTGGCCGCCGAGGAGATCGGCCTGGACGGCGCCTACGTCCGTGTCCACCACTTCGCACGCCAGCTCGCCTCGCCGTTCCCATTGCTGAGCGCGATCGGCGCCCGCACCAACCGGATTGAGATCGGGACCGCGGTCATCGACATGCGCTACGAGAACCCCCTCTACATGGCCGAGGACGCCGCCGCCGCCGACCTCATCAGCGGCGGTCGCCTGCAGCTGGGCATCAGCCGCGGCTCCCCGGAGCCGGCGCTGCGCGGCTCGGAGGCCTTCGGCTACGTCCCCCGTGAGGGCACCACCGACGCCGATATGGCCCGCACCCACACGCGCTTGTTTCGTGCCGCGATCTCGGGAGAGGGCGTGGTCCCGGCCGACGTGCGCATGACCGGCTCGGCGGGGATGCTCCCGGTTCAGCCCCAGTCACCCGGTCTACCCGAGCGGATCTGGTGGGGATCGGGCACCCGCCAGACCGCCGTGTGGACCGCGGAGCAGGGCATGAACCTCATGTCCTCGACCCTGCTCGTTGAGGACACCGGCGTCCCCTTCGACGAGCTGCAGGCCGAGCAGATCCAGTGGTTTCGTCAGGCGTGGGCGGAGGCCGGCTGGGAACGCGAGCCCCGCGTGTCGGTGAGCCGCAGCGTGCTGCCGATCGTCACCGACGACGATCGCCGCTACTTCGGCGGTCGCGCGGGCCTACCCTCCGAGGACCAGGTGGGCGTCCTGGAGGGCGTGATGGCGCGCTTCGGCCGCAGCTACACGGGCGAGCCCGACGTCATCGCCCAGGAGCTGAGCGACGACGTGGCTGTACGCGAAGCTGACACGCTGCTACTCACGGTCCCCAACCAGCTGGGCGTCGAGTACAACGCGCAGATGCTCGAGACGATCGCGCGGCACATCGCGCCGGCGATCGGCTGGGAGCCTCAGCCGCCCATGTTCACCGCATAGACCTTCGACGGCTTGATCGTCACCACGACGCGCGACTCGCCCGGCGCGTCATGCTCGCGCAGGTCCGCGCCGCCGTACTTTGCGCCCACCTTGGTGGCGAAGGCGTAGTCGTCGTCAGGCTCGATGTCGGCGGTCCCGCGGACGTCCACGTAGCGGTAGGGGTTGGAAACGTCGAGGATGAACAGACTGCACTGCGGGCGCTGCTGCAGGTTGCGCGTCTTGAGCCGGGCGGTGTTGAGCGAGAGCTTGAGCTCGCGGTCGTCGGCCAGGAACCAGACCTCGGTGAGCTGCGGGCCGCCATCGGCGCCGAGGGTCGCGAGCGTCGCGACCTGGGCGTCGAGGAGGTCCTTGTGGGAATCCGGGAAGGTAGTCATGAGGCAATTGTTGCGGACTCCACCAAACCGGCGCCCTCCAAACCGGTGGCGGCCGCCAGGCTGTTGGCGGCGTCCACGATCTCATCAAGCTCGGCGACCAGCGCCAGCGCGTCGGGATCATCGGCGGACGCGCGCTGGAAGGCCTCGAAACGGGCCCGGACGTCGGGCAGCTCGTGGGGCGTGGGCTCCTGCTGCGGGCGAGCCCGCAGGCTCGCCTCCACCTCCTCCAGCACCGCGTCAATGCCATCCTGGAGTGACGTCAGCTCCGGCTGGGGACGATGCTCGCGCTCGTCCTGGATATCCAGGCGCAGCACGTGCGCTGCCTGCACCAGTCGCCGCATCGCCGCCAGCGCCCGCTGACTCTGGGAGGCGTCGATCCTCCGGGTGCTGGGCTCTGACAGCGAGCGCGCCACGGTGGACTCCGCAGTCGTCCGTGCCAGCCGTGCCCGACGGGCCAGCGAGCGCATGCGCTGGTCGCCCGGGCGGCGCCCCTGGGCGGCGGCGCTGAGCACGCCATCGACGTAGCTGCGCTCGGCGCCCACGAGGTCGGCCAGCGACTGCCACGCCGAGGTGCGCGCCCAGGTGGGCCACAGCGCGTAGGCGATCAGCCCGATCGCGCCGCCCACCAGCGTGTCGACCAGCCGATCGGTGGCCGTCGCCAGCGTGTCCGGGCTGACGACGTTGAGGAGGAAGACCACCAGCGCCGTGATGAAGCTGAAGCCGACCGCGAAGCTGGCCGGGAACACCGAGTAGCCCGCCCACGCCAGCGCTCCGACCAGGACGATCGTCGCCCCGCCGGCCGGGTGCAGCGTCACAGCGATGGCGCCGGCGAGCCCGACGCCCAGGCAGGTGCCGAGCGCGCGCTCGGCCCCCCGGGTGAAGGTGGCCCCGAACTCGGGGCGCAGGACGGTGGCGGCCGCCACCACCATCCAGTAGCTGCGCTGCAGCGGCAGTTCGCGGGCGATGAGCGCCGCCGCCGGGACGATGACCGCCAGCCGGAGCGCGTGGCGTCCCGCGGGGGAGTGAATCGACATGTTGGCCCGGATTACCTCGAGGTCGGTCCGGAGCCGGTCCAGCGGATGGTTGGTGCGTTTGTAGCGCCGGCGGGTCCGCAGGCCCCCGCCCTTTCCGGCGGCGGGTGACAGCGCCGCGACGGCACGGATCTGGCCGGCCAGCGCGGCCAGGCGCCGATCCATGTGCACCGCCGGCGACGCGGGATCGCCGCCGCCGTAGGCCTCGACCTCCGCGTCCAGTTCGGCGCTGCGCTCCAGCAGCCGGCGGAACGCGTCCTCGTCGCCCTGGATGGCCAGCGCGGCGGTGTCCAGCGCGGCTGCGGCCACTGAGAGCGCGCGCCGCTCGGGACTGTCGGGCGCGCTCGCCACTTGGTCGCCGCCGGCGCTCAACTGGCGCAGCAGGGTGTGGATGGCCATGATCTGCACGCGCATCCGGTAGGCCTCGTTGACGAGGCTGCGCAGCGTGGTCACGGCCGCGTCGCCGAACAGGGTGGGGGAGGCGAGGCTGGCCTCGGCTTCGTCGATCGCCTCGGCGGCGGGCAGCGTCGATGCCTCGTCGGAGGCGGAGGCCAGCGAGGCCAGGGCGCGGTAGGCCGCGGACGTGGCGGCGCGCTGGTTGCGCAGGGGCAGCGGCCAGCGGACGATGCTGAGGAACACCACCTGGGCCAGGCCACCGGCCAGCACCAAGGTGGCAAGGCCCAGCGCCTGGTCCGCGGCCTGCGCGAAGCGGCCGAACACCACCAGGGCGATGATCGACTGGGTCCCCACCACGCCGCCGCGGTTGCCCACCGCGACCAGGAGCCCCGCCATCAGTCCCCACAGGCACAGCACGGCGATGTGGATCCAGGTCACCGAACCGGTGACCGAGCCGACGAAGGTGGAGATCGCCATGGCAACGGCGTCGGTGGCCATCAGCGCCAGCGGCGGGCGGCCACCGCTGACCCGCCAGGCGATGCCCACGAGCATGGCGCCGGCGCCCATGGTGACGCCCCACACCGGCTTACCGATGGCGATCCCGATGGTGAGAACCAGGACCACGGGAGCCGCTGCGAGCAGCCCGGCGTCAAAGGACACGAGCTTGCGATCAAACCGTGCCGCCTCTCGGACCGCCCGGGTCACCGCCACGGGGGTCCCCAGCGGGCGCTTGCTGTGCGGGTGAGAGGCTGTCGTCATCTCGTTATGACACTAGAACGGGGTGTGCACAGTTCTACCCAGGTGCGGGCGGTGCGTTCACCCCGTGCCGCGTCGCACGATGTTGTGCAGCTCCTCGCCGGCGCAGAAGCGCGCCAGTTGCTCGCCGGCCAGCTCGGCGGCGCGCGCGTTGCCGGCCGGTGAGTCGCCCGCGATGTGCGGCGTGATCGACACCACCCCGGGCGCGCTCCACAGCGGGTGGTCGTCGGGGAGCGGCTCGGGATCGGTGACGTCGAGCACCGCCTGCAAGCGGCCGGTGCTCACCTCGGCCACGAGCGCGTCGGTGTCGACCACCGCGCCGCGGGCCGCGTTGACGAGCACCGCGCCATCGCGCATTGCGGCCAGCTCACGGGCGCCGATCAGGCCCCGAGTCGCGTCGGTCAGCGGCGCCAGCACCACCACCGCGTCGGCGCCGGGCAGGAGCGCGGGCAGCTCGTCGATGCCGCGTAGGTCTTCACGCGCGCGCGAGGCGACGCCGACCACCTGGGTCCCGAGTGGCGCCAGGTACTGCGCGACGCGGCGGCCGATCGACCCCATTCCGACGATGAGCACCGTCCAGCCGCCGAGGTCGACGAGCTGGCGCTTGGTCCAGGTGTGGATGCGCGCGCATTCGAGCAGCCGGGTGCTGACGCCCAGCAGTGCGCCCACCACCCATTCGGCTACGGGCGCGTCGCGCGTGCCGCGGGCGTTGCACAGGGTCACCTGTGGCGGGACGTAGGGCTCGACCCAGTCGGTCCCGGCCGACAGCACCTGCACGACGGCCAGTCGGGTGAGAGCGGGCATACGCTCCAGCATCTGGGGATAGACCGAGCCGGCCACCAGGAAGTCGAACGTCTCCAGATCGGTCGTGTCGTCGGCGAGGAGCACCTCGACGCCCTCGGGCGCGTGCGCGCGCAGGGCGTCCAGCGCCGGCTCGATCGCGGCCGCGCGGATCGGGCGCTGTGGGGGGGAGGATCCGGGCACCGGGCCAAGTGTGCCCGAGATGAGCGACGCTTAACGGTGTGACCCACCCGCACAACGGTTCGATCGAGGCCGTCATCTTCGACCTCGGCGGCGTCCTGCTCGACTGGAACCCCCGCTACCTGTACCGCAAGATGTTCGACGACGAGCCGGCGATGGAGCGCTTCCTGGCCGAGGTGTGCACGATGGACTGGCACGAGGCCAACGACCGCGGGGTGTCGTTCGAGGTCACCTGCGCCCAGTTGGCGGGCGAGCATCCCGAGCATGCCGAGCACATCTGGGCGTGGGGCACACGGACCGAGGAGATGGTGGGCGGGCCGATCGAGGGGACGGTGGAGGTTCTGCGCGAGCTCATCCGGGCCGGCTCGGTGCGCGTCTTCGCGCTCACCAACATGGAGGCCCACACCTATCCGCTCAGGCGCGAGCGCTACGACTTCCTCGCCTGGTTCGAGGGCACCGTGGTGTCCTCTTCTGAAGGCATGATCAAGCCCGACCCGCGGATCTTCGAGGTGCTGCTGGAGCGCTACGGGCTCCAGGCAAGCTCGACGCTGATGATCGACGACAGCCCGCGCAACATCGCGGCCGCTCGCGCGCTGGGCATGCCGACCGTCCTCTTCGAGTCGCCCGAGGCGCTGCGCGCCGAACTGGAGGGGGCGGGCGTGCTCGCGCCCGGGTCTACAGCGTCCGGATGAGCCCGGCGCCCTCGACGGGCACCAGGCCTTCGGCGCCGCAGTTGGGGCACGTGGTGTCCGCGCCGGCGGCGGCGCTGGCGTTGGTGTGTGCGCCGCAGCCGCGGCACTCGCAGCGCACGAGGCGGGCTGCGACGAGCTCTGACTCGGGGTCGATGAAGGGCGCCGGCTCAGTGTGATGAGCAGCGGTCTTGGAGAGCTGGTGCAGGGCGGCGACGCGCATATCGTCTGACCTATCGGAGAGGGCCCGCCCGTACTTGCGCTGCAGGCGCGTTTGCGGACGAACGTCAGCGGCCAGACGTCGGCCGGTGCTGTAACTCAGCGCGGGGGCCAGTCGGCCTGCGCGAGCTGCGCGATGACGACCGCGAGCGACTGGGTGCCCTTCTGGCCCAGCCCCTGGCTGCGGACGCCCACGTAGAGCTGCTCGGCCAGGGCGGCGCCGGGCAGCACGACGTTCATACCGCGTGCCTCGGCGAGGGCGATCCCGAGGTCCTTGATGAAGTGGTCGACCTTGAACCCAGGCTCCAGGTCGCCCTTGAGCAGCCGCGGCCCGTAGTTGGACAGCGACCACGAGCCCGCTGCGCCGCCGGAGATGGTCTCGAGCGTCTTGTCGAGGTCCAGCCCGGCCCGGTGGCCGTAGACCAGCGCCTCGCACACGCCAATCATCCCCGCCGCGATCGCGAGCTGGTTGACCATCTTGGTGTGCTGTCCCGCCCCGGCGTCGCCCTGGAGCTCGATCGTCTTGCCCAGCGGCTCGAACACGGGCCGCGCACGGGTGAAGGTCTCCTTGTCGCCTCCGACCATGATGACCAGGGTTCCGTTGCGGGCTCCGACGTCACCGCCGGATACCGGCGCGTCGAGGGCGCCGATGTTCTTCGCGCGGGCGGCCTCGTGGATCTCGACCGCCAGCGAGGGCTCGCTCGTGGTCATGTCGATGAGCAGGGTTCCCTCGCGCATCGACTCGAGCACGCGACCCTCGCCCAAGATCACGTCGCGCACGTCGGCGGGGTGGCCCAGCATGGTGACGACCACGTCGACGTCGCGGGCGAGCTCGGCGGGGGAGTCGCGCCACTGCGCGCCGGCCTCCAGCAGCGACTCGGCGCGGCGGCGGGTCCGGTTGTACACCGCCACGTCGTGGCCGCGGTCCAGGAGGTGGCCCGCCATCGGCCCGCCCATCACGCCAGTGCCGATCCAGCCGATGGTGAGGGCGTCGCTCATCGCGGGGATCGTAGTTCAAACGTGCGGCGCGACCGGCGGTGGCGTGGGTCAGGTCGCCGTGGCCGTCTCCAGAGAGCGGCCGGTGGCCCGGATGCCCAGCAGGATCAGCCCGGCGGTGACCACGCCGCAGATCGCCATCACGATGAAGGCGCCCGAGAAGCCCCAGGCCGAGTTGGCGCCCAGCACGATCAGGGGCGCCAGCGCCCCTCCGATGTGTCCGAGCCCGTCGGTCATCGCCACACCGGTGGCGCGCGCCGGGGTGGGGAAGTGCTCCGCGGTGTAGGTGTAGAGCAGCGGGACCAGTAGGCCGACGGTGGCCGAGGCGATGAAGCCGAAGACGATGATGATCGCCGGGGAGACCGCCAGGCCGATGACCAGCAGCGACAGCGCCCACATGAGGGCGAAGAACGACGCCGTGTACTTGCGCTCCATACGGTCACTGAAGTGGGTGGTGGCGTACGCCCCGACCAGGAACCCGACCCCGGAGACGATCAGGTAGGTGGTGCTGTCGGCGAGGCTGTAGCCCTTGTCGGTGAGCAGGGTCGGCGCCAGGGTGAGCCAGCCGTAGTTGGAGATGTAGTAGACAAACCAAATCCCGATGAACAGGATCAGCCGGCCCAGCATCGGCGGACGGACGAGCGCGCGGGCCGGGAACCCCTCGGCGGGGATCTCGTCGGGGACCGGCTCGGGCTCGGGCAGATCACCGTCGATGTTCTCGCGCGCGGTCTCCTCCGCCTCGCTCACGACCTCGGCGGCCTCCTCGGCGCGCCCCTGGCTCACCAGCCAACGGGGCGAGCTGGGCATGCCGCGGCGCATGAAGAGGATCGTCACGCCGCCGATGGCGCCGATGCCGAACAGGATCCGCCAGCCCGCCGCGTAGTTGGGCACGAGCACCCGGGCGATGAACGGGACCACCGCGAAGCCCGCGTACGCGCAGGTGGTGGCCCAGCTGGTGTAGCGCCCGCGTAGCGGGGCGGGCGAGATCTCGCCGATGTACGTGGTCACGGCCGCGATCTCGGCGCCGATCCCCAGGCCCGAGATGAACCGGAAGATGACCAGCTCGGGCACATTGGTGGCGAACGCCGCCAGCAGGGTGCCGACTGAGAACACGCTCACCGACACCGCCAGGCTCAGCCGCCGTCCCCACTTGTCCGCGATCTGGCTGTCGCCCAGCGCCCCGATGATGTAGCCGATGAGGCTGCTGGTCACCGACAGTGACACCGCGCCCGTGGAGGCGTGGAACTGTGTCGCGATCACCGGCAGGGCGAACGAGATCGTGACGATGTCGAAGAAGGCGAAGAAGTAGCCGGCGCCGACCACCCACAGCAGGCGTTTCTCATACGGCCAGACCGGGATGCGGTCGAGTCGCGCAAGGGGACCTGGCCGGCGGCGCTCGCGGGCAGCCGACCCCTGAGTGGATACGGGCATGACCTCTCCTAACCGTCTACTGCTAGTGAGCCGTACCCGCCGTGCGGGCGGCTAACCGCGACTGCAGTCTTTTAGAGCCTTGTCGGTCCGGTGAAGGTCAGCTACGGGTGCGGCCGGTGCGGATCATGTCCAGCGCCTGGGTGACGCGCCGCTCGCGGGTCTGCTCCTGCTTGGCCTCGTCGATCCACCGCGCGAACTCCTTGCGGTGGGTGAACGCCAGACCCTCGAACGTCGCCTTGGCCTCAGGGTCGGCGTCCAGGGCCTCGGCGAGAGCGGGCGGCACCTCGACCGTGCGCGGCTCGGTGTCGAGCTTGAGCTCCAGGGTGACGCTGTCACCGGCCTGCACGCCGGCGCCGGCGCGCACCTCCTTGGAGAGGCCGACCATGAACTCGCCGCCCATGCGCGCGACGCTGGTGCGCCAGGTGTAGCCCTTGACCGTGGCGACGACCGGGAAGCGCTTGGCGCCCTCGCCCACCGTGGCGACCTGCGCGTTGTCCAGGATGAAGGCGGCGGCCGGGCCCTTGGCCACAAGCTCGCCCGTGAGGCCGATCTCACCCATGGCGCGCATGCTCCCACACGTGCATGGCTAAGGTGGGCCGTCGTGTCTGAATCATCGTCCGTGAGGATCTTGCTCGTCGCCGGCTCGAGCCGCGCGGGCTCGACCAACGCTGCTGTCCTGCGCACGGCCGCTGCTGTCGCGCCGGCCGAGGTGGAGACGGTGACCTTCCTCGGGATCGGCGCCCTGCCGGTGTTCAACCCTGACGATGACCGGGAGGGCCTGCCGGTCGACCCACGCGTGGCCGAGATGCGCCGCCACGTCGCGGCGTCTGATGCTGTGCTCTTCTGCACTCCGGAGTACGCCGGCGCGTTGCCCGCCGCCCTGAAGAACCTCCTGGAGTGGACCATCGGCGATGCGGGCACCTATCAGAAGCCCGTGGCCTGGATCAACGCCTCCGGAGCGGCCGCGCCCACCGGTGGAGCCGATGCCCACGAGTCCCTGCGCAAGGTCCTCGGCTACGCCGGAGCCGACATCGTCGACGACGCCTGCGCACGGATCCCCGTCGAGCGCGGGCTGGTCGGCGAGGACGGCGCCATCACCGACGCCGGGGTCCGCGAGCAGATCGCCGCGGCTGTGCACCGGCTGGCCGAGCACGCGCGAGCCGCGGCTGCCGCTCACGAGGACTGAGGTCTCGCGCCAGCGCCGCGGCCTGCGCCGCGTCGCGCCACCAGCGGTTGCGCCGCGCCACCTACAATCTGACCCGCGCCCCCATGGTCTAGCGGTTAGGACGCCTGCCTTTCACGCAGGAGATCGCGGGTTCGAGTCCCGCTGGGGGTATGCCGCTGTTGCTGACTGATTGCTGTGAGCGGTGCGCCGCGCCGAGGGAAGCGATCGCTTAGAGGTCGCAGTGCCTGCGTCGTCGTGCGTGCCGCTGGCACCTTCGCGAGCGCGCGGCAGCCGGTCGCGCCGGCGATGTGCGCTCGTCGACGAGCACCTCAGGGTGGTCGTGACGGTGAGCGGTGGGTGGCCGACGTAGCAGACGCTTCACCGATCGCCCCTGAGCCGGGGGAATGTTCAACGAGCTGATCAGGTGGAACCGGTCGCCGTAGGCGAGCGCGTCGCGCACCCTGGCGCGCAACACGCGCCTTCCGGTAGGTCCGGGTAGGAATGCGCGATGGTCAGATTCCGGGTGTTGCGGTGAGCGCGTCAGCAGCCTGACTCGCGGCCTTCCGGCCCTGGAGACCGGGTTGTAGAACGAACACATCCAGGTTGTGTGCACAACTAGCTGAGAGGTGGGTGGGCAAGTGCGTGTTTTCAGTCGAGCGGGTCGACGAAGCGTCATCGTGGCTGTGTTGATCCTCGGGCTGGCGGCAGCCACGGGTGTCGTCTCGATCGCGACGGCGGGGACCCATGCGGCCAGGGCGGCGAGCGCGGACCCCGCCGAGCACTGGGTCGGTACGTGGGGGGCGAGCGTGCAGCCGGCGACGCCGTCGTCGCTGGCCGGACCCGGCGATCAGTCCGCGGCGGGGTTCGACAATCAGACGGTCCGGAATATCGTCTTCACCAGCGCCGGGGGCAGCCAGGTCCAAGTACGCGTGAGCAACGTCTTCTCCGACCAGCCACTGGTGGTGGGACGGGTCGACGTCGCCGTCGAGAGGAGCGGGGCGCGTCTGGAACCGAATACCGATCACGTTCTGACGTTCAGTGGCAGGCGCTCGATCACGATTCCGCCCGGAGCGGAGGTGGTCAGCGATCCGGCGCCCATGGCGGTGCCGGCGCTCACCAATCTCGCGGTCAGCATTTATCTGCCGGACTCGACCGGCGCGGCCACGTATCACTCAGATGCGCAGCAGACCAACTTCATCTCGGGCACCGGCAACTTCGCCGGCCAGGCCAGCGGCGCCGCCTTCACCACCTCGACTCAGTCCTGGTACTACGTGGACGACGTCAACGTGTTCGAAGCGGGCAACGCGCCGGGCGCGGTTGTGACCTTTGGCGATTCGATCACGGACGGGTTCCAGTCCCAGGTCAACGCCAACGCCCGGTGGCCCAACGACCTCGCACGGCGACTGGCGGCGGCCAACTCCTCCCATCCGCTGAGCGTGGTGGATGAGGGCATCAGCGGGAATCGCGTCCTTAACAACTCGGCATGCTTCGGGACCGACGCCCTCTCACGACTGGATCGAGACGTGCTCACCCAGTCCGGAGCCAAGGACGTCATCCTGCTGGAAGGGATCAACGACATCGGCTTCTCGCAGACGCCCAACACCGGTTGCTCGGTTCCGAACACCAACGTCTCAGCGGCCGACATCATCGCCGGCTATGAGCAGATCATCTCCCGCGTCCACGCCGCGGGGCTCAAGATCTTCGGCGCGACGCTGACGCCGTTCAAGGGGGCGGCCTACTGGTCACCGGCAGGCGAGCGCAAGCGCGAGACGGTGAACAACTGGATCCGCACCAGCGGCGAATTCGACGGCGTGATCGACTTCGCGGCCGCAACTGCCGATCCCAACAACCCAACCATGATCAACCCGGCGTTTGACAGCGGCGATCATCTCCATCCCAACGATGCGGGATATCAGGCGATGGCCAACGCCATTGATCTGTCGATGCTCGGCTGACCGCGCCTCTTACCTGACGCAGACCCTCAGCCGGCACGCCCCCGTCGCACTTCGCGACGGGGGCGGGCGGGCGCCACGGGGACGCCGGCGGTCTTCCGCAATCAGCCGCAAGCGGGCTGACACGCCGGGCGTGTTGAACGGCATCCCAGGGCGATCGCTATCGCCGGTCACGCCTCGGACACCCGGACCAGCGCCCCGGCGACATAAGACTGGCAGGGCGCCGCGGGCACGGGCGATTGCTCCACGCGATAGCCATCACGCCGAGCAACAGGTCCTTTACTACGGATTGCCTATGTAGACGCATCGTCATGGGAAGCCGCGTTCAGAGTGCTGAGTTTTCGTGAGATTCGCAGTCTCGATTGGGGTGTTAGTGCGGCGCGGTGAGGCTCGGTGCGGTGACCCGGCTGAGGTTGTAGGTCGTGGTGCTGGTCACGCCGTTCGGGCTGCCGCCGTTGTGTGCGAGGAGCAGAACTCCGGTCTGGCTGTCGACGGTCAGGCTCTCGACATATTGACCGGGCCCCTCGTGCCAGGTGACCTCGACGACCGGTTGACCGTCGTCGGTCGTGCTGGTCACGGTCGTGTTGGGCATCGCTGCCGCCGCGCGCAGCGCTCCGGCGCGGACCTGCGGCTTTCCGGCGCCCCCCTCGAGCGCTGCGTTAATTGCCTGCCATTCGATGCCGTCCAGGTCGCGGTCGACCGCAGCCTGAGTCCAGGTGAACGGCTTGCCTTGCGTCGTGTCGGCGTGTCCGACCTTGGGCGTGGGGTGCGGGTCGGCCGCCAGGAGCTTGTCGGCGGCCTGCGTCGGGGTCAGATCTGCCGAGGCGGCCGCGGCGGCGACGATCTGACCGAACGGCGCGCCGTGCGCATCAGACGGCGAGGGATCGCTGGCCGCCGAACGCAAGGCCGCGAACGTCTGACCGTAGTAGTAGTCACCGTTGTCCTGGTACAGGTCAAAGCCCGTGAAGACCGTCGGCGCGCGACCCGGCGTGATGACGTCGGTGGATCGCTTGACCAGGGTTGCGTTGCCGGGCAGCGCGGGGGTCTGAGCGGCGCG
>DASXDW010000046.1:0-28546 GCA_036490435.1 Solirubrobacteraceae bacterium | reverse complement strand
GCGATCTGCTCGGGCGTGACCGGGACTTTGTCGCTGCGGGCGGTCGTGTCGCCGGCGCCCGTCACGGCGCAGGTGATGAACGCCTCGGTGTTCACCCGGTCACCATCACCGGCTCAGCGCCGCCTCGACGGTGGGCGTGTTGGCCAGCAGCTTGGTGGTGTAGTCGGCGCTGGGAGACTCGAACACGCTCACCGTCTCGCCGGACTCCACGATCGTGCCGTCGGTCATCACGATCACACGGTCGGCGATCGTGCGGATGAGGGCGAGGTTGTGGGTGATGAACAGCATGCTCAGGCCCGTCTCGACGCGCAGGTCGCGCAGCAACTCGACGATCGCCGCCTGCACGGAGACGTCGAGCGCCGAGGTGACCTCGTCGCAGATCAGCAGCGCCGGCTCGGCGGCCAGGGCGCGGGCGATGGCCACGCGCTGGCGCTCGCCACCTGACAGCTGGTCCGGGTAGCGGTTGGCCGCGGCCGAGGAGAGGGACACGCGCTCCAGGCACTCGCCGACCCGCTTGCCGGTGTCGCGCCGCGACGCCCCGAACAGCTGCAGCTGACGGGCGATCGTCTGCCCCACCGTGCGCCGCGGGTTCAGCGAGGCGTACGGGTTCTGGAACACGTACTGGATCTGCTTGCGGGCCAGCGAGCTGCGTCCGCGGGCGCTCTCGGCCAGACGGTCGTCGCCGAGCTTGATGTCTCCGGTCCAGTTGGCGTGCAGGCCGGAGATGCAGCGCGCCAGCGTCGTCTTGCCGCTGCCCGACTCGCCGACCACGGCCACGCACTCGTTGCGCCGGACCTCGAGCTCGACGTCGTGCAGGACGTGGGCCGAGCCGTAGTGGGCGTTGAGGTGCTCCACCCCGAGGACCACGTCGCCGGCCTCCGCCGCCGCCTGTGACGCACCGGTTGTCGACAGCTCTGAGGGTGCCTCGTCGGCGCGGTAACAGTGCACGAGGTGACCGTTCTCGAACTCCGTGGGGAGCGGGAAGGCCTCGCTACAGCGGTCGATCGCCAGGTCGCAGCGCGGCGCGAAGAAGCAGCCGTTGGGCCGGTTGCCCGGCAGCGGCGCGTGGCCGCCGATGCCGACCACGGCGCGCTTGCCCGCCATGTCGGGGACGGCGCGCAACAGCTTGCGCGTGTAGGGGTGGCGCGGCGTGGCGAAGATCGCGTCGCGGGGCCCGCGCTCGACGATCCGCCCCGCGTACATCACCGCCACCGTGTCGGCCAGCTCGGCGATGACGGCCAGGTCGTGGCTGACGTAGACGGCGGCCACCTTGTGGGTCCGGCACAGATCGCGCACGGTCTCCAGCACCCGCGCCTGGGTGGTGACGTCCAGGCCCGTGGTCGGCTCGTCGCACACGATCACGTGCGGGCGGCACGCGAAGGCCATGGCGATGGCCACGCGCTGCTGCTGGCCGCCGGAGAGCTGATGGGGGTAGCGGCGCAGGAACGCGTCGTCGTTGGGCAGCGCCACCTCCTCCAGCGTCTCCTGGATGCGGGCCTTCTTGTCCTCGGTCCTGGTCTGGGCCTTGTGGGCCTCGAGCATCTCGGACAGCTGGCGGCCGATCCGCAGCGCCGGGTTGAGCGCCGTCCCAGGATCCTGGGGGATGTAGGCGACGGTGCCGCCGCGCAGCCGGCGCAGCTCGCCGGCGCTCATGGCGGCCAACGGCCGGCCGTCGATGAGAATCTCCCCGCCGGTCACCTTGCCGCCGGGCCGGCAGTAGCCCATCAGTGCCATGCCGACCGTGGTCTTGCCCGACCCCGACTCGCCGACGAGGCCGAGCACCTCGCCGGCGCGGACGTCGATGGCGATGGCGTCGACGATGTCGTTGCCGTTGGAGACGAGGTCGATCCTCAGGTCGCGAACGCGGACCGCCTCGGACGGCGGCTGCGCGGCGGCGTCGGATGGTTCTTGTGCAATCGCCATGCTCACTCCCCTCGGTCGATGCCGATCGCCGCACGGGCGAAGCCGTCGGTCAGCAGGTTGGTCCCGATCGTCAGCATGGCGATCGCGATCACCGGGAGCACGACGCCCCACGGCTGGACGCTCACCGCCAGGCGATTGTCCTGGATCATGAGGCCCCAGTCGGCCTTCGGCGGCTGCAGTCCCACGCCCAGGAAGTTGATCGCCGCGATCAACCCGATCGAATAGGTGAGCCGCAGGCCGAACTCCACCATCAGCGGACTGGTGACGTTGGGCAGCAGCTCGCCGAAGATGATCCGGCTCCGTGGCTCACCCACGGCCTCGGCGGCTTTGACGAAGTCGCGCTCCACCACCTGTTGGGCGGCGCCGCGGATGACACGAGCAACGCGAGGAGCGTGGGAGAGGCCGACGATGAGCACGATCAGCGCAACGCTGGACTGGAAGGCCGTCAGCAGCAGCAGTGCCAGCACGATCTGCGGGAAGGCCATGAACACGTCGGCGATGCGCATCAGCACCTCGTCAACCACCCCCTTCATGTAGGCGGCGGTGAGGCCCACGACGAGCCCCAGGCCCACGCCGATGATCGTGGCCGCCAGCGACATGCCCAGGACGGTGCGCCCGCCGTAGAGGAAGCGGCTCCACACATCGCGCCCCAGATTGTCGCCGCCGAACAGTGCAACCGACGACGGTGGGCTGTTGGGCGCAGTGACGAACTCGTTGGGCGAGTGGGGCGCGATGAGGGGCCCGAAGAGCGCGATGAGCACCATCACCACGAAGATGAACAGGCCGATGCGCGACCGCCACTGATGCATCGTGGCCCGCAGCAGCACCCGCCACTGGCGCTGGCGCATCGGCTCGTCGATGGCGGGCTCGATCGGATCGAGGATCGTGATCTGGGGAGTGCTCATTGTGCGGCCGCCGTTCGCAGCCGCGGGGTGACGAGGATGGTGAGGATGTCGGCGATGAGGTTCACCACCACGTAGACCGCGGCGATGAGGAGCGTCAGCGCCTGCACCTCGGGGATGTCGCGGTTGCCCACTGCGTCCACCAGCGCCGAGCCGATGCCGGGGAACCCGAACACGGTCTCGACCACCACCACCCCGCCGGCCATGTAGGCCAACTGCAGCGCGGAGACCTGGATCGCCGGGACGATCGCGTTGGGCACGGCATGGCGCCAGATGACCGTCCGATTGGGCAGACCTTTGAGCCGGGCCATCGTCACGTAGTCGGACTCCAGCACCTCCACCATCGACGCGCGCATGATCCGCGCGATGTACGGCGTGACCGCGATGATCAGCGTCGCCGCCGGCAGGATCACCTCCTTGGGCACGTTCCAGGCGTGCTCACCCGGCGGGATGATTGACACTGCCGGCAGGACGTGCGTCACGTTGGTGGCGAACAGCAGGACGAGCCCGATTCCGATCACGAACTCGGGCAGCGCCGCCAGCGCGAGCGTCGTGATCGAGAGGATGTGATCGGTGGGCTTGTCGCGCCGGACGGCCATGAGCACCCCGAGCCCGATCGACAGCGGGATGGCGATGAGCCCCGACACCAGCACGAGGAAGGCGGTGTTGAGGATCCGGCTGGAGATGAGATGGGAGACGGGGGCCTGGGTGGCGGCCGAGATACCGAAGTTCCCGTGGATCACCCCGCCCAGCCAGCTGAAGTACTGCGAGACCACCGACCGGTCCAGGTGCAGCTGCTGGGTGAGTGCGGCGATGCGCGCCGGCGTGGCGTTGCGACCCAGGATCGCCCGTGCGGCGTTGCCCGGCAGAGCCTGGGTCGCCGCGAACACGACGATCGAGACCAGCAGCAGCGTCAGTAACCCCAGGAGGATCCGTCGTATCAGGAACCTGCTCATGCCCTCGTCTCCCGATCTCGTCTACGCGGTGAACCCCACGTTCTTCATCCAGTAGTTACCGAGCGGGAACCCTGACCTCGCCTCCACGAAGCCGCTCAGCTTGGAGCTGTAGGCGTCGATCTGGTTGGAGAAGTACGGGATGATGTAGCCGCCGGTGTTGTACTCGATGGTCATCGCCTGGCCGATGATCTGATTGCGCTTGGTGGCGTCGAGTTCGGCGCGGGCCTGTTGGATGAGCTTCTGGAACTGCGCGTCATTCCAGTGGGTCTCGTTGAACGGCGAGTTGGGCAGGCTGCCCTGTGCCACCTGGGGCAGGTACATGCGCGTGGACCAGAAGTCCTGGGCGAACGTCCACTTCAGGTACTGGTCGCCGTAGAACGTCCCGGTGTCGAGCTTCTGGAGCTTGACCGTCACCCCCGCTCCCGTCGCCTGCTGAGCGAACACCTGCGCGGCCTGCACCACGCCCTGGAACACCGGGGCGGTGGTGAGCTGCACGGTGAGCGCGGAGTGGCCCGCCGCCTTGAGCAGCGACTTGGCCTTGTCGAGGTCCTGGGTGCGCTGGGCCAGGTTTGTCGGGTAGCCGGGGTCGAACGGCGCGTACATGTCATTGGCGACTCGCCCCTGGCCCGAGAGCACCTGCTCGACCATCTGCGGGCGGTCGACGATGAGCCGCATGGCCTGGCGCACGCGGACGTCGTTGAACGGTGCCTGGTCGACGCGCATCGTGAACGGCTGCCACTGGCCGGTGTGGGAGATCAGCACCTTGAGCTGGCTGTTGCCCTGCACCTGGGCGATCTGCCCGGTCGGCAGGTTGTCGATCGCGTCGACCTGGCCGCCGAGCAGCGCGTTGACCCGGGCGGTGTCATCGGTGAAGTCGATGATCGTCAGCTGATCGGCATACGGCCGGCCGTTCTGCCAGTAGTTGGGGAACTTCTTGAACACGCTCTGCTGGCCCGGGGTGAAGCTCTCGTACATGAACGCGCCGGTGCCGACCGGGTTCTTGGGGTCATAGCCGGTGGGGACGATCGCGTTGAAGTACTGACCGAGGTCGTCCAGGAACGCGGCGTTGGCGAATTTCAGCGGGATCCGGACCTCTGACTTCGAGAGCTTCTTGACGTTCTTGATGTCGACGTAGCCGATCGACGCCGCCCCGACCTTCGGGTCCTTGGGGTCGGTGATCCGCTGCAGGCTGAAGATGACGTCGTCGGCGGTAACCGACTTGCCGTTGTGGAACTCGATGCCGGGCCGGATCTTGACCACCCACGAGTCGGCCTTGCCATGCTCGGCCTCGATCGATTCGGCCACCATCATCTCCAGCGGGCCGAAGCTGGGTGGGCGCACCGCGAGCGGCTCATACAGGTTCCAGCACCGCATGATGTCCGGGTCCGCGACGGGCAGGTGGGCGTCGATGGTGTCCTTGGCGCCGCCCCCGGTCGCTCCGACCTTGAGGCTGCCGCCTGCCTTGATCGTTCCGGTGCTCGGCGGGCTGGACTTGGCCGTGCCGCCACCGCCGCCACCCCCGCCGCTCGACCCGCTCGACCCGCTCGAGCCGCCGCAGGCGGCGAGCAGTCCTCCCGCCGACAGCATCGCGCCGCCGGCGAGGGCGCCATGCAGCACCTGACGCCGGGTCAGTTGGTCGCGTCTTTCCTCATTTGAGAACTCGTGATCAGTCACCCCAGACTCTCCTCTTTGTGGCTATCGCTATGGACGTGGACGAAGCTATCCGCGCTGGTCAGGCGCGAGGCGTAGCGGGTCGCCTCCTCGGTGAGGAGGTCGATGGTCAGCTCGAGGTGGGCGCGCACCACGTCCCCGGCGGCCGGGTTGCGGCTGGCGATCGCCTCGAGCAGTTTCTGATGGTCGGCGACGTAGTCGGAGACCGAGTAGACGGGGTGCCAGTTGAGCAGCATCTGCGACTCGGCCGCCAGCGGCTCGTGCGCGCGGCTGAGTCTCGGGCTGCCGGCCAGGCTCACCATCACTCGGTGAAAGTCGATGTCGGCGGCGATCAGGTCCTGGGAGGGCGTCGCGGCGCCGTCGGTGGGGGAGAGGTCCACGATGCGCTGTTGGGCGGCGCGCAGCGGCGCGACGTCGAACCCTCCAGGCATGTCCAGCAGCACGCTGACGGCGGCCACCTCGATCGCGGTCCGCGCGCGATAGACGTCGATGAGGTCGGTGGTGGAGACCGGGCGCACCCGCGCGCCGCGGTTGATCTCGGTGATCACCAGGCCCTCCTGAACGAGGTGGCGGATGGCCTCACGGATGGCGCTGCGCCCGGTGCCGAACGCCTGGGCCAGAGCGGCCTCGGGCAGCTGCTCGGTGGGCTTGATCCGGCCCGCCAGGATCGCGGCACGCAACTCGTGCAGAACCTGATCGGTGGTCGAGCGCCGCTCGACTGTCCCTAAGCCCCAGGCAGTGTGATCGGGCACCTTGTCGACAACCTACTCCCGACTGTCGGCCAAGTCAACAACATGTGAAAGTCAGCGGGAACCAAGCATCTCAAGCGCGCCGGCGGGTCTGTCCGTGATGAGCGCGGCGACACGCGGATCGGTATTGAGCGCTTGGATGGCGGCGTCGTCGTTGACGGTCCACACCCACGAGGCGAGCCCCTGACCCGCCGCCCAGTCGATGATGCCGGTGCGGACCAGACTGACATGGGGGAGCAGGAAGTCGGCCCCGGTCTCGCGCAGCCGGCGGGCGGCCAGCCGCGCGGCGCGGGGAGCCAGGAGCAGGCCCGTGCGGGTCTCGGGGGCGTGGCGTTTGACCTGGGCGAGAACGCCGGTCGCGAAGGAGGTGAACACGTAGGAGTCCGGTGGGAGGTGCTGCTCTACGAGCGTCACCACCTCATCGACGTAGCCGTCCTCCTTGAGCTCGATGTCGACCAGCACCTGCCCCGCGGCCGCGTCGAGCAGGTCGCCGAGGAGCGGGGCCTGGCCGGCCGACATCCGGTTGCGGACCTCGTCGTGGGTGAGGCGGCCCACCCGCCGCCACCCGAGCCGGGCGTCGTGAACGACGATGAGGAAGCCGTCGGCGGTGCGGCGGACGTCGATCTCGATGCCGTCCGCGCCCAGCTCGATGGCGCGGCGCACCGCCGCCGGCGAGTTCTGGGGCGCCTGATCCCACGCGCCCCGGTGCGCGAGGATGAGCGCCCGGGTCGCGGAGCCGCGCTGCGCGGTGGCCGCGGTCGCTCCGTGGTTCATCGCGGGCTCACGCTAGCTGGGCGCGCGGCGGACGTGGGCGCGCGGCGGACGCCCGGATGCCTATCCTCCGCCAGCCCATGGCCCCGCGCGCGCCCGACTCCTTCCTGGTGCTGATGGCCGACCAGCTCGCCGCCGGCTGGCTGCCGCCGTATGGCCACCCCGTGGTGCAGGCCCCGCACCTCGCGCAGCTGGCTCGCGAGGGAACCGTGTTCGAGTCCGCGTACACCGCCTTTCCGCTCTGTGCGCCCGCCCGGGCGGCGATGCTGACCGGCCGCTACGCGTCGCGCTCCGGGGTCTACGACAACGCCGCCGAGTTCCGCGCCGGCGCGCCGACGCTCGTCCACGCGCTGCGCGCCGCCGGGTACCACACCGCGGTGAGCGGCAAGATGCACTTCGTCGGGCCCGACCAGCTTCACGGCTTCGAGGAGCGGTTGACCACCGACATCTATCCCGCCGACGTGGACTGGACGCCGGACTGGAGCCGGCCGCTGGCCGATCCGCTGCCCTGGTACCACACGATGGAGAGCGTGCTCGCGCCGGGGATCTGCGCCGCCAGCATGCAGACCGACTACGACGACGAGGTCGCCTTCCAGGCGCAGCGCAAGCTGTATGAGATCGCGCGCCACCGCCCCGAGCAGCCGTACTTCCTGTTCGTCTCCTTCACCAACCCGCATGACCCGTGGGAGATCCCGCGCCGCTTCTGGGACCGCTACCGGCGCGACGACATCGACGACCCGGCCGTGCCCGCGCTGTCGCTCGACGAGGCCGACCCCCACAGCCGCCGGCTGCGCGCCATGTGCCAGGTGGACCAGGCCGGGCTCACCGCCGAGCAGATCCGCCGCGCGCGCCACGGCTACTACGCGGCCATCAGCTACCTCGACGAGCGGATCGGGCAGGTGCTCGGCGCGCTGCGCGAGTCGGGCCTGGAGGACCGCACGACCGTCCTCTTCTGCGCCGACCACGGAGAGATGCTCGGCGAGCGTGGGCTCTGGTACAAGATGAGCTTCCTGGAGCAGTCGGCGCGGGTGCCGTTGATCGTGCGCACGCCCGGCGATTCCGGCCGCGCGCGTGGCTCTGCGCGGGTGGCCCAGCCGGTGTCGCTGGTGGACTTCGCGCCCACGGTGCTGGAGCTGGCGGGGATGGAGGCTGACGCGATCGCCGGCCCGGGCGACGGCGTGAGTCTCGCCGGCGCGGTGTCGGGCAGCGCGCCCGCGCCCGAACATCCGGTCGTCTCCGAGTACCACGCCGAGGGCGTCCACGCTCCCTCGGCCATGGTCCGCTCGGGCCCACACAAGCTCATCGTCTCCCTCGAGGATCCCGACCTCCTCTACGACCTGGATGCCGATCCGCGGGAGCTGCACGACCTCAGCGCGGCGCCGGAGTCCGCCGCGGTCATCGCGCGCCTGCGGGGCGAATTGGAGCGACGTCTGGACCTGCACGACATCGGCGAGCGCGTGCGGTCCAGCCAGCGCGAGCGCTTCCTCGTCTCGGCGGCGTTGCGCCAGGGGCGCCCCACGCCGTGGGACCACGACCCTCCCTACGAGGCCGCCACACGCTACATCCGCAACCGCGAGGACA
Organism: Solirubrobacteraceae bacterium; assembly: GCA_036490435.1. GTDB lineage: Bacteria > Actinomycetota > Thermoleophilia > Solirubrobacterales > Solirubrobacteraceae > Palsa-465. Next base: position 19,993 of record DASXDW010000046.1, on the reverse strand, counting down.
TGTACGAGCTCCAGCGTCGCGCGCGGCTGGACAGCGGGACGCCCGAGTAGGCCCGTGCCGGCGCGACAGAACCACCCTTTCTCGCGGTGGCAGGCGCGCAAGCAAGCTGCAGGACCGCGGGTTGATCTGGTGTGGGGCGTTCCTCGATGACTCGCCGGCGCTGGCGGCGGCGATGCGCCGCGTGCTTGGCCATGTGTGCGATGGCGCTGTCGCTGGGCGCGGCGGTAGCGGCCGCCGAGGCCGGCGCCTCGACGCTCGCCGTCACCCTTGCCGGGACCGGTACCGGCACGGTGACCTCGGACCCGGCGGGCCTCACCTGCGCGGGCGCCACGTGCACCGGGTCCTTCGATCCCTCCACGCCCACGGTCCTCGTCACCGAGGTCCCCGCCGCGGGCAACGGCTTCGGTGGCTTCGGGGGCGGCGACTGCAGCGCCACCACCGCCATCACCTGCACCGTCTCGCTGGCCACCGACGCCCAGATCACCGCCACCTTCGACGCGCCGCCCGCGCTCACGGTCACCGCCCCCGCCGATGCCACTGACTACGCGCAGGCAGCGGTGCCGCCCGCCACCTTCGCCTGCCCGGGCGCGGGCGTCACCTGCGACCTCGTCGTCGACGGCGGGGCCCCGATCACCAGCGGCGCCCCGCTCCCGGCGACCCCGGGCGCCCACACGTTCACGGTGACGGCCCTCGCGGGCGACGGGGGCTCGGCGTCGCAGAGCGGGACCTACACCGTCTTCCCGATCCCCACCTGCAACGACATCAGCGCGACGACCAACGAGGGCACGCGCGTGCGGCTGCGCCCGGCCTGCGCCGACCCGCACGCCTCGTCGATCGTGTTCACGCTGGCCCGGCCCGCCCACGGGACGATCACGACCAACGCCCAGGGGGCCATCTTCTACACGCCCGGCGCCGGCTTCAGCGGGACCGACAGCTTCGCCTACCACGGCACCTCGGCCGACGGCGTGTCCGCCGCTCACACGGTGACCGTCCATGTGCTGGCGCCCCCGACGGCCCAGATCGTGTCTCCGGCAGGCGGGCAGGTCTACACCGTCAGCCAGCCGGTACCGACGCGCTTCAGTTGCGCCGATGACCCGGCTGGAGCGGGGCTGCGCTCCTGCACTGACTCGGGTGGCGCCTCGCACGGCACGGGCACGCTCGACACCTCCAGCGCGGGCCGGCATACCTACACGGTCACCGCGACGAGCGCCGATGGCCAGACCGGCCGCGCGACCATCGCCTATACCGTGGTGGGCCGAGCGCCCCAGGTCGTCATCACCGCACCGGTCAACAACGCTGCGTACCTGTGGACGGCGATCCCCGCCGCCGACTTCACCTGCCTTGCCGGCGGGGGCTCGACCATCCAGTCGTGCAAGGCGACCGTCGGCGGCCAGCCCATCTCCGACCACCAGGCGCTCCCCAACGCGTTCGGTGCCCACGTGCTCACCGTCACCGCGACCGACGCCGACGGTCTGACCTCCACCGCGAGCGCCACCTACACCTCCACGGTGTCCACCGTCGCGCTGCCCCCGGTGGCGATCCGGTCTCCCCGACAGGGCGCGACCTACCGGCTGGGCCAGGCGGTGGCGGCACGTTACTCGTGCGCGGCCACCGGGACCGGGCCGGCGCTGACGTCGTGCGTCGGGACCGTGCGCGCGGGCCGCCGGATCGACACGACCACGCTGGGGACGCACACCTTCACCGTCTCGGCCACCAACGCCGATGGCAATTCCACCACCGAGGCCGTCACCTACCGCGTGGTGCACACCACCAACCACTTCACGGTGGCGGGACTGAGCGCCACGCGCTCCGGCGCGGCGCGGCTGGCCCTCAAGCTGCCCGGGCCGGGTTCCGTGCGCGTCCTGGCGACGGCGTGGAACACCGCGGGCCGGGCCTCCCGGCGCCACATCGCCTACGGGACGGCCGCCGTGAGCGCGCGGCGAGGCGGCGCGCTGACGCTCGTCGTCGCACCCACCGCCGCCGGCCGCGCGCTGCTGCGAACCAAGGGTGCGCGGCCCGTCATCGCGCTCGCCGTGACCTACGCGCCGACGGGCGCCCGGCCGCGCGTCGTGCATCCCGCGCTGCTGCGCCTACGCCGCTAGCTGGCCCTTCAGGACGCTACGAGATCATCCCGCCCCACTGCCCGCCCGTGATGCCCAGCACCTGACCGGTGATGTAGTTGGCCCACGGGGTGCAGAGCAGGAAGATGCCCCCGGCTGCCTCGAACGGCTGGCCGGGGCGGCCCAGCGGGATGAGGTTGGGGGCGAGCTCGCGCATCTGGCCCGGGATCCCCAGCTGCACGGTCTGACCGTCGATCTCCATCGTGTTGGACTCCTCCTTGACCGCGGTCAGGCGGGTCTCGATGAAGCCGAAGGCGACGGCGTTGACGTTGATCTTGAACTGGCCCCACTCCTTGGCCAGCGTCTTGGTCAGGCCGATCACGCCGGACTTGCCCGAGGAGTAGTTCGCCTGGCCGGCGTTGCCCATCGTCCCGCTGATCGAGGAGACGTTGACGATCTTGCGGAACACCTCGACGCCCTGCTCGCGCTCCTGCTTGGCCGGCTCGCGCATGTGGGGGGCGACGGCGCGGCACATGCGGAAGGGGACGACGTTGTGGATGTCGATCATCCGCTGGAACGCCTCGTCGCTCATCTTGTGGATGGGTGCGTCGATGGTGTAGCCGGCGTTGTTGACGAGGATGTCGACCTGGCCCCACTCGCCGATGACCTTCTCCACCAACTGGTCGCACACGCCGGGCTTGGTCAGGTCGCCGCCGAAGACAAGGGTGTCGCCCTCGATCTCCGAGGCGGTCTGCTCGGCGACGTCGGCGTCCAGGTCGTTGATCAGGACCTTGGCGCCCTGCTCGGAGAGCAATTCAGCCGTAGCACGCCCGATGCCGCGCGCTGACCCGGTGACGATCGCGACCTTGTCGGAGAGGATTGCCATCTGCACTGCCTTTCGTCGTGGTGAGGGTTCGTGTTCAAACCGCGCGGGATCTTGCCAGGTGACGCCCTCGGTGCCTGTCCATTAGCCTGCGGACACGATGAACGCGCCTGACTGGCTGGCCGCCTACGCCGAGAAGCTGGGTGTCCCCGCGCCCACCCAGGACGAACTGAAGGCCGTGCTGGACCTGGCCGGCGTTGCCGCCCACTCCTCGCAGCGGATCGCGGCGCCGGTGGCGACGTGGATGGCGGGCAAGGCCGGGATCGACCTGAGCGAAGCGATGACGCTTGCCGAGCAGGTACCGACCGACGAGTGAGCCTCCCAGGAGCCTTGCACCCGAAATGGCGGCCCCGGATGCCCGCTGACCTTTGTCCTCGAATCCTCGTGCACCTCCAGTGCACGTCGGATTCTGCGTCCTCGGTCAGCGGTCCCCGGACCTCGCCATTTCACGCGCAAAGCTCCCGGCAGACCCACTGGCCCGACGGCGAGTCCGATGGCTGAGCGCGAGCATGACGTCGTCGTCTTCGGCGCCACCGGGTTCACCGGGGCGCTGACCGCCGAGTACCTGGCCGCGGGTGGCACCGGCCGGTGGGCCATCGCGGGTCGTAGCCGCGAGAGGCTCGACGCGCTGCGCGAGCGCCTGCCGGGCGACGTTCCCGCGATCGTGGCCGACATCGGTGACCCCGCGTCGGTCCGCGCCATGGCCGAGTCGACCCGGGTGCTCATCACCACCGTCGGCCCGTACATCAACTACGGCGAGCCGGTGGTGGCCGCGTGCGCCGCCGCCGGGACCCACTATGTCGATCTCACCGGGGAACCCGAGTTCGTCGACCTCATGTGGCTGCGCCACCACGAGCAGGCGCAGCGCACCGGGGCCAAGCTCGTCCACTCCTGCGGCTTTGACTCCATCCCCTACGACCTCGGCGCGCTCTACACCGTCGGCGAACTGCCCGAGGGCGTGCCCATCAAGCTCGAGGGCTTCGTCCGCGTCGGCGGCACCTTTTCCGGCGGCACCCTGCACTCGGCGGTCCACATCATGGCCCGGCTACGCCAGAGCCGTCAGGTGGCGACGCAACGCAAGCGGCTCGAGGCCCAGCCCGACGGCCGGCGCGTGCGCGGGATCACCGGTGCGCCGCATCGCGACGACATCGCCGGCGGTTGGGTCCTGCCCGCCCCGACGATCGACCCCGTCACCGTGCTGCGCTCGGCCCGCGCCCTGGACCGCTACGGCCCGGACTTCAGCTACGGCCACTACATCGTCACCAAGCGCCTGCCGGTCGCGGCCGGGCTCGCCGCCGGTGTCGGCACGGTGGTCGCCCTCGCTCAGCTGCCGCCGACCCGCAAGGCGCTGCTCGCCCTCAAGGACCCCGGCGACGGCCCCAGCCCCGAGCAGCGCGCCAAGGGCTGGTTCACCGTTCGCTTCCGTGCCGAGGCCGGCGGCCGGCGGCTCGTCACCGAGGTCACCGGCGGCGATCCGGGCTATGGCGAGACGTCCAAGATGCTGTCCGAGGCCGCGCTGTGCCTCGCCCACGACGACCTACCCGACCGCGCCGGCCAGCTCACGCCCGCCGTGGCCATGGGCCAGGCGCTCATCGACCGCCTCCGCGTCGCCGGCATCGGCTTTGCCACGGTGTCCGACGAGGCCGCCGGGTGACCGAGCTGCACGAGGGCCGCGGGGCCGGCGAGGCGGGCGAAGTCGGCGAGCGGCGGCGCATGGCCGACCTCCGCACCGACGGCCGGGCCGCGCTGGACTGGGCCGCGGACTATCTGGAGCGCGTCGGCGACCTGCCCGTCCTGGCTCAGGTGGCCCCGGGCGACATTCGCTCGCGCCTGCCCGCCCGCGCGCCCGACGACCCCGAGCCCTTCTCCGCCGTGCTGCGCGATCTGGACGAGGTCCTGCTCCCCGGCGTCACCCACTGGCAGCACCCGCGCTTCTTCGCCTACTTCGCCACCAGCGCCGCCGAGCCCGGCATCCTGGCCGAGTTGCTGGCCGCGACGCTCAATTCGGTGGGCTTTCTGTGGCGCACCGCCCCGGCCTCCACGGAGCTCGAAGGCGTCGTGCTGGACTGGACCGCCGAGCTGCTGGGGCTGCCCGACTCCTGGCACGGCCACATCGAGGACACCGCGTCCACGGGAACGCTGGCCGCGATGATCGCGGCCCGCGAGACGACCGGCCGCAACGAGGTCGTGTGCTCCGAGCACACCCACTCGGCGGTCGAGAAGGGGGCGCGGATGTTGGGCATGCAGCTGCGCAAGGTCCCCACCGACGACGAGTTCCGCCTGCGCGTCGACGAACTGGGCGATCTGGGTCGCGCCGCACTCGTGGTGGCCACCGTCGGCACCACGGCCAGCGCGTCGGTCGACCCGGTGCCGGCGATCGCCGACGCCTGCGCCACCTCGGGCACGTGGCTGCACGTCGACGGCGCGTACGCGGGCAGCGCCATGATCTGCCCCGAGTTTCGCTGGGCCTTCGCCGGTGTGGAGCGCGCCGACTCCCTGGTCGTCAACCCGCACAAGTGGATGCTCACCCCGATGGATTGCTCGCTGCTGTGGACGAGCCGGCCCGCGGATCTGCGGGCCGCCTTCAGCCTGGTCCCCGAGTTCCTGCGCACCCCCGATGCCGAGGACGCCCTGTCGCTGAGCGAGTACGGGCCTGCGCTGGGGCGGCGGTTTCGCTCGCTGAAGCTGTGGGCGATCCTGCGCTGCTATGGCCGCAGCGGCCTGCAGGAGCACATCCGCCGCGGGGTCACGCTGGCCGAGCGCTTTGAGAGCTGGGTGGCCGCCGAGCCCGGCTGGGAGGTGTGTGCTCCGCGCCACTTCTCACTCGTGTGCTTCCGCCTGGAGGGCGAGGACGAGCGCAGCCGGGCGCTGCTCGAGCGCGTCAACGCCGGCGGCGAGATCTTCCTTTCTCACGCGGCACTGGGCGGCCGCTATGTGCTGCGGCTGGCCGTCGGCCAGATGAGCACCACCGAGGCGGACGTGCGTCACGCCTGGGATGTGCTGCGCCGCGAGGCGGCGAGCCTATGATCGCGCCGTGCGCCGCGCCGGTTTCCTGATTTTTTTGGGATTGCTTGCGATCGCCCCGGGGGCCCGGGCGTCGCTGCCGTTGCCTGTCACGCCGCCGGTCCCGATCCCCTCGCCCGACGTGCCCCCGGCGCCGACGTTCACCGGGGCGCCGGCCACGCCGCATCCGATCCGCGGGATTGCGCCCATTCCCCGCAGCCGGTTCATGGCGCCCAACGGCACCGCCGAGATCCACAACGACGCGTGGCAGACCGACGCCTACACATGGGCCGGGCCGCTGGGACGCGCTCCGGTGGTCTCCTCGACGCTCATCAACCACGACTGTGGGTCGATCACCTTTGACGCGCAGGGCCGTGTCGTCTCGGTCTGCGTGGGCCTGTCGGGACCGGAGCTCTACATGTTCGATCCCCACACGTTGGCCACCCTGGCCACGTTCGCGCTGCCGCCGCGCCAGAGCCTGCCGTCTGACCCGACGTCGGTGTTCCAGGACTTCACCGGCGGCGGCTACTTCTATCTGGACAGCGGCAACCGGGTGGTGACCTCGACGACCACGCGCCACATCCTCGTCATCGGCGAGACGGCCTCCGGATTTTCCCAGGTGGCGGACCATGACCTCAGCGGCGTGCTCAGCTCGTCAGAGCAGATCACCTCCGCACTGCCCGACTCCCACGGCCTGCTGTGGTTCGTGGCCAAGACCGATGGCGTGGTGGGGACGCTGAATCTCGCGACCGGCGCGGTCCACGTCACGCGGCTGGGCCATGGCAGCGTCGGGGAGATCGAGAACTCGTTCGCCGCCGATCAACACGGCGGCGTCTATATCGCCACCGATCTGCGGCTCTACCGGTTCACGGCGGGGAGCGGCGGGGTGCCGCGGATCACCTGGTCGGTCAGATATCCCAACAGCGGGAAGGCCAAGCCCGGCCAGGTCGACGCCGGCACGGGGACGACGCCTACGGTGATGCAGGGCGGCTACGTCAACATCACCGACAACGCCGATCCGATGGATGTCGTCGTCTACCGCACCGCCGTTCATCCGCGCAGGCCGCGGCTGGTGTGCAAGGTCCCGGTGTTCGGGCGCGGCGCGAGCGACACCGAGAACTCGCTCATCGTCGCCGGGCGCTCCATCCTGGTGGAGAACAACTACGGCTACACCGGTCCGACCACCACCGAGAACGGCGGCATGACCTCTCCCGGCTTTGCTCGCGTGGACATCAACCGCACCGGCCGCGGTTGCCACACCGTGTGGACCAACACCACCGACGCGGCACCCACTGTCGTCTCCAAGCTGTCGGAGGCCGCCGGGCTCGTCTACACCTACACCAAGGGCGCGGGCAGCGAGGACCCGTGGTACTTGACCGCGCTGGACTTCCGCACCGGGCGCACGGTCTACCGACAGCTCGCCGGCACCGGGGTGGATTACAACAACAACTACGCCGGGATCGCCATCGCCCGCGACGGCGCGGAGTACCTGGGCACGCTGGGTGGCGTCGTGTCGATGCGCGACGGCGGCTGACGCCCCCGCCAAACTGCACACACGCCCGACGATCTGGAGCCGCGGGGCGTTGCGGGCCAACATGATGGGCACAACTGCACACACGCCGGGTCGGGCGGGCCCGTGTGTGCAGATTGATCAGCAGCTACTTGAGCTCGGCGGAGCTCTTGCCCAGCAACTGGCGGGCGATGATGAGCAACTGGATCTGCTGGGTGCCCTCGAACAGGTCGAGGATCTTGGCGTCGCGCGCCCACTTCTCCATCAACTCGCCCTCGCCGAAGCCGGTGGCGCCGCACAGCGCCACGCAGCGCAGCGCGATGTCGGTGCCCACCCGTCCTGCCTTGGCCTTGGCCATAGACGCCTGCAGAGAGTTGGGCTTGCGGTTGTCGGCCATCCAGGCGGCCTGGAGCGTGAGCAGCCGCGCGGCCTCCCAGTCGGCCTCCATGGCGATGAACTCCGCCGCGGCGGCGCTCTGCAGGAAGGGCGGGAGGTTGTAGTCGATCTCGACCCCGGCGCTCTCCAGGTGATCGCGGGTGTCCTCAAGGCACGCGCGCGCCACCCCGATGGCCATGCCGGCCACGAGCGGGCGGGTGTTGTCGAAGGTCTGCATGACCCCGGAGAAGCCGCCCTTGGGGGCGATCTCGGGGTCTCCCAGGAGGTTCTCCTTGGGGACGCGGCAGTCGGTGAGGACGAAATTGGCGGTGTCGGAGGCGCGGATCCCCAGCTTGTGCTCGAGCCGGTCGAGCTTGAGCCCGGGATTGTCGCGCTCGACGACGAAGCTCTTGATCGCGGCCCGGCCCTGGGAGCGGTCGAGCGTCGCCCACACGACGATCAGCTCGGCGCGGTCGCCGGAGGTGACGAAGATCTTCTCGCCGTTGAGGATGTAGGCCGGGTGGGTGGGGTCCGATTCGTCGAGCTTGGCCGTGGTGCGAATGGCCGCGGAGTCGGATCCCGCCTCGGGCTCGGTGATGGCCATCGCGGCCCACTTGCCGCCGAAGCGCTTGAGCTGTTCCTCGTTGGCCACGGCGGCGATCGCCGCCTGGCCGAGGCCCTGACGCGGCATCGCCAGGAGCAGGCCGACGTCGCCCCAGCACATCTCGATGAGGCCGAGGAGGCTGGCCATGTTGGAGCCGTTGCGGTTCTCGCCGTCGTCGCTCTTCTTCTTGCCGTTGCTCGAAGAGGAGGAGCCGTTGCTGCCAACGGCGCCCGCGCCCGCTCCGCCCAGTGCGCCGCCCTCGTTGAGGCCGTCGATGGCGGCGGCGAGCATGTCGAGCTCCTTGGGGTACTCATGCTCCAGCGTGTCGTACTTGCGCGAGTTAGGGCGCAGGATCTCGGCGGCGACCTGGTGGGCCTGTGAGATCAGCTGGCCGAACTTCTTGGGGTTCTCGAGGTTGATCGGCATCAGACGAGCAGGCCTCCTTCGATGATCCCGGCGGCCCGCAGGTCGCGGTAGAACCGCTCGACGGGGTGCTCCTTGACGAAGCCGTGGCCTCCGAGCAGCTGGACGCCCTCTGAGCCGATGAACATGCCGCGGTCGGTGCACAGCCGGCGGGCGAGCGCGACCTCGCGGGCGAAGGGCAGGCCCTGGTCCACGCGCGCGGCGGCGCGGTAGGTGCACAGGCGCAGCCCGTCGAGCTCGATGGCGATGTTGGCAACGGCGAAGGCGACGGCCTGGCGGTTGGCGATGGGTTCGCCGAAGGCCTTGCGGTCCTTGACGTAGTCGCTCACGTAGTCGAGCACGGCCTGCCCGGTCCCGACCGCAAGCGCGCACCAGGCGAGGCGGCTGAGCGCCAGACACTCCTCGTAGACATCGGACTCGCCGCCGCCCAGAAGCGCTGTGGCCGGCAGTTGCAAGTCCTGGAGGATCAACCGGCCCGTGCCGGCGGCCCGGACGCCCATGCCAGGCTCGGGCTCCACGGAGATCCCGTCGGTCTTGGACTCGACGATGAAGAGGGCGGGGCCGACATTCTCAAGCTCGGCGGCGACGATGAAGACCTCGGCGTCGGCGGCGCGCGGCACCAGTGACTTGATGCCGTCCAGCACGTAGCCGCCGCCGGCCGCGCGTGCCGTGGTCCGCAGCTGGAAGGGGTGAAAGAGCGGCTGGGGCTCCATCAGCGCCAGGGCCGCCGCGGGGACGTCCTCGCCGACGAACTCCGGCAGGTAGGTCGCCTGCTGCTGGGCGTCGCCCCACAGGCTGATCGCGGTGGAGACGGCCGCCGGCGCCAGGCAGGCGGCGGCGATGCCCATGTCGCCCCGCGCCAGGGCCTCGCTCATCAGGACGGTGGTCGTGGCCGAGCGCTGCTCGACGGCGCCGCCGAGCTCCTCGGGCACGCCGATCATCGTCAGCCCCAGCTCGTTGGCCTGGCTCAGCAGATGCGCGGGGGCGGCGCAGGCGGCGTCGGCCTCGAGCGCCGCGGGGCGCAGGCGCTGCTGGCCGAACTCGCCGACCGAGTCGCGCAGCAGGATCTGCTCGTCAGACGGCGTCAGGTCAAAGAGGTCAGACCGGCGCGCCTTGGGCTGGCGGGCGGGACTCGAGAGGCGCTGTGCCGCCGCAAAGGTGCGCCCGGCGGTGGCCGCGGTTCGCGCCCCCGTCCGGGTGGCGCCGTGGATCAGGGAGGTGACGGGGTCTCGGAGGCCGAGCCGGTCGATGGTGCCCGACGAGGCGACGCGGTTGAGCGCGCGCAGCCCGACGGCCATGCCGCGTTCGGCGATGTTCGGTGACGTTGCCATCTCTCTCCTACGATATCACTGTTTGTTGTGACGTCATTCGATGTAATGCTGAACGTCGCCGTATATCTAACCGGTTCGCGGCCTCGTCAATCCTTCTTATGGAGTTCTTACTCCGCGCCCGTCATGCTCATTTGGTGCGCGTACTGATTGCCGAGGACGAGCTGCGGCTGGCCGACGCCATCGCGCGGGGGCTGCGCCGTCAGGGCTTCGCAGTGGATCTTGCCCCCGATGGCGAGCAGGCACTCGTCAAGTCTCGGGTCGTCCGCTACGACGTGCTCGTGCTCGATCGCGACCTGCCCGGCGTGCACGGCGACGACGTATGCCGCGCCGTGCGCGACGAGCGCCCGGACACCGGGATCCTCATGCTCACCGCCGCCGGTGCGCTCGAGGACGTCATCGAGGGGCTGTCGCTCGGTGCCGACGACTACCTGGCCAAGCCGTTTCGCTTCGCTGAACTCGTCGCCCGCATCCACGCGCTGGCCCGGCGCACCGCGCCGAGCCGTCCGCCGGTGCTGCATCACGGCGACGTGGAGCTGGACCCGGCGCGCCGGCGGATCACCCGCGCGGGCAGGGAGCTCGAGCTCGCCCGCAAGGAGTTCGCGGTCCTGGAGGCCCTCATGGCGGCCGACGGCGCTACGGTTTCAGCAGAACAGCTGCTGGAGCGCGTTTGGGACGAGCACACCGATCCGTTCACCAACGTGGTGCGAATGACGATCATGACTCTGCGCCGCAAGCTGGGCGATCCGCCGGTGGTGCAGACGGTGATCGGAGTGGGCTACCGGATGGCATGACGGTGGGCGGCCGGCGCGTGCCCGACCGTTCGCCGCGCAGGCGCCGCACCCCGGCGCCGACGATTCGCCTGCGCCTGACCGCGCTCTACGGCACGGTCTTCCTGATCACCGGAGCGGCGCTGCTCACCGTCGGCTACCTGTTCGTGCGCAACAACCTGCACACGCACCACAGCCTGCGGGCCGAGCTGATCCGCCTGGGGATCCACCCGGCGGACGGGCAGTTCGGCTTCCCGCCCGGCTCGCCGACGGGCAAACTCATCCACACCGTCCAGAGCCAGGTCCTGGGCGGCGCATTGCACCGGCTGCTCATCGAGTACGCGGTGGCGCTGGTTGTCACGACGGCGCTCTCGGTCCTGATCGGCTGGCTGCTCGCCGGCCGGGCGCTGGCCCCGCTGCGTGAGATCACCGCGACCGCACGCCGCGTGTCCGGTGAGAACCTGGGCGAGCGCATCGACCTCCCCGGCCCCGCCGATGAGCTGCGCGAGCTGGCCGACACGTTCGACGGCATGCTCGCCCGCCTGGACGGCGCGTTTGCCAGCCAGCGCCATTTCGTGGCCAACGCGTCGCACGAGCTGCGCACGCCCCTGGCGATCATGCGCACCGAGGTCGACGTCGCCCTCGCCGATCCCGACGCCAATGTCGAGGAGCTGCGCGAGATGGGGGAGGCGATCCGCGACACGGTGGACCGCTGCGAACGGCTCATCGCCAGCCTCCTGCTGCTGGCGCGCAGCGAGGCGGCCACCGGCCACGAGGAGCCCGTCGATGTCGCCGCGCTCGCCGCCGACTGCATCACCGACCTGTGGGCGCGGGCCGAGGAGGCCCAGATCCAGATCCGCGACGACCTGGAGCCGGCCTGGACGCTCGGCCACCCCGGCCTGCTGGAGCGGCTGATCGCCAACCTCGTCGACAACGGGATCCACCACAACGTGCCCGGCGGCTTCCTCCACGTGCAGACCCGGACCGCGGGCAACCGGGTCGAGCTGGTGGTGGCCAACGGCGGCGATCCCATCGACCCCGAGCGGGTGCGTGAGCTCGTCGAGCCGTTCCGCCGCCTGGACCGCTCAGTGCGCGGGTTCGGGCTGGGGCTGTCCATCGTGCAGTCGATCGCGCGGGCCCACTACGGCGAGGCCACGCTGATCGCCCCGGCCGTCGGCGGCCTCGAGGTCAGGGTGACCCTGCCGCGCTTGAGCGAGAGCCGCGCCACACGACCCCGCCCGACCGACGCGGTGCGCTCGGCCAAGGCCCCATTTTCAGCGGATCCCCAGAATCCTCTTACGAAGAGCTGACGGTCCGGAACGTACGCTCCGGTCATGTCGCACCGGCGCCATTTACTGCGAAGCGATCAAGGGTCTGACCATGGCATCCCCGCGCCGTGTCCCTCCCGACGTCCCTTCCTGGCGCTCCGCGACTGCGACGAATGTGCGCCTCGTCGCGAGCGGTGGAGTTGCCTCCCCGCTACCTGGGGTACCGGCGGCGGCTCAGGCCACGACTCCCGCCTGAGCATGTCCGCCGGACCTCGGGTTATCCACCGGCGCAGAGGCTGATCCGCGGCCCGCGCCGACGCGGGCCCAGAGGGCGGCGGCGGCGTAGGTGCCCGCGGCCAGGCCGATGATCGCGGTGCTGGCCGGCAACTCGCCGATCGCGTAGCTGAGCGCCAGCCCACCCCACATCGAGCCCACGGCGATCGCGCCCGAGATGGCCAGGCCGCGATACGGCCGGGCCGTCAGCGCGCGGGCGGCGCCGCCCGGCGCGGCGATGAGACCGAGCAGCTGCAGCGCCCCGACCGCCTGGGTGCTCTCGGCGCAGACGATGGCGAGCGCGGCGAGAAAGGCGAGGCCCAGCGCGCGCACCGGAACGCCGCGAAGCGTGGCAAGCTCCGGATCGAGGGTGGCCAGCAGCAGCGGCCGCGCGACGCCGAGGACGAACCCGGTCACCGCCACAGTCACCGCGGCCGCGATGATCGCGCCGCCCGCGCTCAGCGAGTAGATCGAGCCGAACAGGGTGTTGGCGGTGGTGATCCCGCTCGCGCCCGCGCCGCTGGTGGCCAGGATCGCGAGCAGCAGCACGCCGATGCCCAGGATCCACGCGAAGGTGATCCCGATCGTCACGTCGTCGGCCTGCGCGCGCCGGCCGAGGGCGCCCATCGCGCCGGCCAGCGCCAGGGTCAAGGCGAACAGGCCCACCCGCTCGTCGACGCCGGCCACGGCCGCCGCGATTGCGCCCACGAAGGCCACGTGGCTGAGCGCGTCGCCGGCGAACACCTGGGCGCGGACCACCACGAACCAGCCGATCACGCCGCAGGCCAGGGCGATGAAGGTGCCGGCCAGCCAGGCGTTGCGGACGAACTCGTGGGCGAACATCAGCGCCGGCGCCGGCGCCGGCGGCGGAGGTGGGGTGGGCGGGAACTGACTACCCGCGCGAGCACGTACACGGCGAAGCCGATCGTGGTCACGTAGAAGCCCACGGGATAGATGCTGAAGTAGGCGATCGCCAGCGCCAGCCACACCGTGACGAGCGCGAGGACGACGGTGAGGACCAGGCCTGCGAGCGGGCGCAGCGTGAGGCGCTGCGCGGCCGCGGGCGGCGCCACGAGCAGGGCGAAGACCAAGAGCGCTCCGGTGAGCTGGCTGGTGGCGGCGATGGCGAGCCCGAGCACGAGCAGGAACAGCGCGTCGAGCAGGGCGACGGGGACGCCGCTGGCGCGGGCGACCTCGGGGTCCACCGACGCGAACAGCAGGGGCCGGGCCAGCGCGGCGAGCGCGGCCAGCGTGGCGAGGGCGACAAGGAGCAGGACGAGGACCTGGCCGCGGGTGATTCCGAGGAAGGTGCCGAACAGCAGCGTCTCGGGGCCGCCGAGCACCGCGTGGTTGAGCGAGAGAAAGAGGAAGCCGGCGGCCAGGCCGACGGTCTGGACGGTCCCGATGACCGCCGACTCGCTGCCCTGGGGGATGCGGTCACGCCCACCGCTGCCGCTGCGTCCGGTGCGGCCGATGGCCAGTGCCGCCGCCGTGCAGGCGATGTAGTAGCCCAGAGCGGTGGGGAGCCCGGCCAGCGCGGCGCCGGCCGCACCGGGGAAGGCCATGACGCTCAGCGTGTGCGACGCGAAGGTCTGGCGGCGCAGGACGACGTACCAACCGACCACTCCCGCCAGGACGGCAACGATCGTCCCGGCCTCCAGCGCGTTGACCATGAACGGGTACGTGAACAGTTGCTGGAGGTCGTCGATCGGGTTGGGGGAGAGGGAGGGGATCATCGCGGCGCCGCGCTCAGCGGTGGCGGTGGCCGTGGTGGTGCGGCGCCTCGGGCTGGCCGACGACGACCAGGCGACCGTCGGAGCTGCGCAGCACCTCGACCTTGGTGCCGTACAGGTCGCTGAGGGTCTCGGCGGTGATCACGTCGTCCACCTCGCCGCACAGGGCGCGCCCGCCCCCGAGGTACACGACGCGGTCCAGGTAGGCGGCCAGGGGGTTGACGTCATGGGCGACGAGCAGGACGGCGACGTCCTCGGCGCTGGCGATGCGCCGGATGAGGCCGGCGACCGCGGCCTGGTTGGGGAGGTCCAGGCTGTCCAGTGGCTCGTCGAGGATGAGCAGCCGCGGCCGGCGCACCAGCGCGGTGGCGATGAGCAGGCGCTGCTGCTCTCCGCCTGAGAGCTCTCCGATCGCCCTCTCGGCGTACGCGCCGGCGCCCACCAGGGCGATGACCTCCTCGACGCGCCGGCGCTCCTCGCGACGGCGCCGGCGAGCGCGCGGAGTGAGCGCGAGGGGCAGGCCCCAGCGCGCGCCGTCGAGACCGAGGGTGACGAGATCGACGCCGCGTACGCGCGTGGCGGCGTCGAAGCTCTGGCGCTGGGGGAGGTAGCCGATCTGGGCGCGGGCCTGCTGGGGCGGGCGTCCCAGGACGTCGACCGATCCGGCCGCGAGGGGGATGAGGCCGAGGATGGCCTTCATCAGACTCGACTTGCCGGCGCCGTTGGGGCCCAGGACGGCGACGAATTCGCCGTGACCGATGGTGAGCGAGACCTCGGAGAGGATCGTGCGCCCGCCGATGCGGATGGCCGCGTCCTGGAGCGCGATGGCGGGGGCGGCGGCCTGCGGGATGGTGGTGTGAGTCATCGGCCGGTGGCCTGGCGCAGCGCGGCCTGAAGGCGAGAGAGCTGGGCGGTCTGCCACTGCTGGAAGGACGCCGTCTGCGGCGACAGGGTTTCCGTGACGGTGGCGATCGGGATGTGGGCGGCGGCGGCCAGGCCGTTGAGACGGCGGATCTCCGGGGTCACGTTCTGCGAGTTGTAGACCCACACCTTGATCTGATGCTGCGTGATCTGGCGCTCGGCGGTGATCGTGTCCTGGGCGGTGACCTCGGTGCCCTCGCTGATCGCCTTCATGAAGCTGTTCGGCGTGACGAGGTGCAGGCCCAGTGCCGGTGCCTGCAGCGCGAAGATGCTCTCTGAGGCGCCGACGGGCACGCCTGAGTAGCGGGCTTTGATCTGGGCGATGAGCTGGTGGTAGGTGGCCAGGCCCTGGGTGTCGAACCGGCGCAGCTGGGTGGCGAAGTAGGTCCCGTGGGTCGAGTCGAGCCTGGCCAGGTCCGCCGCGATGGTGCGCGCCACGACCAGCACCTCGGCGGGGTCATACCAGCGGTGCGGGTTGTCGCCGTCCTGGAGGCCGAACAGCGAGCCGACCGTGAGCGTGATCCGGCCGCCGACCGGGCTGGCCGCCAGGAGCTTGGGCGCCCACGGGTCATACCCGACCCCGTTGACGATGGCGAGCTGGGCGGTGGCCATGCTGCGGGCGTCGACCGTCGTCGGCTCGTAGTCGTGCGGGTCCTGGGCGGGGTTGACGATGACGCTCGTGACCTGGGCGTGCGTGCCGCCGATCTGGCGCGCGATGCTCCCCCAGAAGTTCTCGGCCGCGACCACCCGCACCTTGCCCCCGCTGCCGGCGGTCTGGGCGCTGCCGCACCCGGCGACGAGGAGGGCAAGGCCGGCGATGAGTGCAGCGAGGGGCGCGAGACCGGGGGCGCGGCGTGCGAGACCGGCGGCGAGGGGTGCAATGCGGCGGCTCATGGCCCCAAACTATCACAAGAATGAGAATCAGTCTTATTCCTATTCTCATTCTCGCCCCCGCTACAGTGGGGGCATGGCCAGCCTGGAGTGGATCCGCTACGTCTACGCCAATCTGCAGATGGGCGGCTACAGCCGCGGCGGCGCGCGCGATGCGGTCATCGACATCTTGGGCGAGCAGAGGTGCGCGTTGAGCGCGGCGCAGATCGAGGACCGCCTGCGCGCCGACGGCCGGCCGATCGCCCGCGCCAGCATCTACCGGACCCTCGATCTCCTCGTCGAGCGCGGGCTGGCCGAGCGCGTCGTCGTCGGCCCGGGTGAGGCCCGCTTCGAGCCGCTGGAGCCCAGCGGCCAGCACCACCACCACCTCTTCTGCGGCCAGTGCGGCCGGCTCGTCCCGTTCGACGACCCCGGTCTGGAGCGCGCCATCGGCAAACTCGAGGACCGCCTCGGCGTCACCGTCGACAGTCACGACGTGCTGCTGCGCGGCGCCTGCGAGCAGTGCCGCTGACCCGTACTACCAGGTGTCGACGTTGGGGCGCCGCTTGCCCGGCGTCTGCCACCAGGCCGGCGTCGCCCCGTCAAACAGCGTCGCGATCCACCGGCGCGTGTCGGCCGGGTCGACGACGTCGTCGATCTCGAAGTACGAGGCCATGCTGATCCCGCGCCCGCGCTCATACGCGGTCGCCACCATCGCCTCGTAGGCGCGCTCGCGTTCGGCCGGGTTCTCGATCGCCGCCAGCTCGCGGCGCATGCCCAGCCGCACCGCGCCCTCGAGGCCCATCGCCCCGAACTCCGATGTCGGCCAGCCCACGCAGAACAGCGGCGCCTTGAAGCTCCCGCCGGCCATCGCTTGGGCGCCGAGCCCGTAGCCCTTGCGCAGGACCACCGTCCCGGTGGGCACGCGCAGGTTGGCGCCGGTCACGAACATCCGTGAGAAGTGGCGGACGGTCGCCGTCTGCTCGGACTCGGGCCCCACCATGAACCCCGGCGTGTCGGCCAAAAACAGCAGCGGCAACCCGAAGGCGTCGCACAGTCCCATGAAGCGGGCGGCCTTGTCGGCGCCGTCGGCGTCGATCGCGCCGCCGAGGCGAGAGGGGTCGTTGGCGATCACGCCGAGCGCGCGGCCGTCCACCCGCGCCAGCGCGGTGACCATCCCCGGCGCGAAGCCGCGGCGGAGCTCCAGGACCGACCCGGTGTCGAACAGACCGTCGATCACCTCGCGGACGGCGTACACGCGCTTGCGGTTGGCGGGGATGAGGTCGCGCAAGCGTGCCTGGTCGGGAACGCGGACCTCCGACGCACTCGGATCCGTCCGGCTGAAGTAGCTCAGGTAGCGCTTGGCCGCCGCCACGGCCGCCGCGTCGTCGGGCACCCGCAGGTCCACCACGCCGTTGGCGTCCTGGACGTCGATCGGCCCCACCTCGCCCGGCGCGTAGACCCCCAGACCGCCGCCCTCGATCATCGCCGGGCCGCCCATGCCGATGCTGGAGTCCTCGGTGGCGATGACGACATCGCAGCAGCCCAGCAGCGCCGCGTTGCCGGCGAAGCAGTAGCCGCTGGCGATGCCCACCAGCGGCACCAGCCCGCTCAGCTGCGCGAAGTACTGAAAGGCCCTGCAGTCCAGGCCGGCGATGATCGGCATGTCGACGTCGCCGGGCCGCCCGCCGCCGCCTTCGGCGAACAGCACCACCGGCAGCCGGCGTCGCTCGGCGATCTCGAACAGGCGGTCCTTCTTCTGGTGGTTGCGCATGCCCTGCGTGCCGGCCAGGACGGTGTAGTCATAGGACATCGCCGCCACCGGTTGGCCGGCGATGGCGCCGACCCCGCCGACGAGGCCGTCGGCCGGCGTGCGCTCGATCAGCTCCTGCCGGCTGCGCCGCTGCTCCTGGGCGGCGAACATGAGCGGGCCGTACTCCACGAAGCTGCGCTCGTCCAGGAGGTCGTCCAGGTTCTCGCGCGCGGTGCGGCGATCCTGGGCGTGGCGCTTGTCCACCGCCGTGGGCCTGCGGTGATCGCGTCCGATCTCGTGACGCTCGACGACGTCGTCGAGATCCTGGCGGTGGTGGTCCCCGTCCGCCTGCGCCGCGGCCGACGCCTCGCCCCCCGCGGCAGCGGACAGGGCGGGGCCTGCGCCATCCGTGAGGGTCGCCAGGCGCTGTCCCTCCTCGACCGTCTGGCCGACGGCGACGCTCAGCTCGGTGACGGTCCCGTCGCGCTCGGCGACGATCTCGTGCTCCATCTTCATCGCCTCGATGACGACGACCGGCGCCCCGGCGCTCACGTGTGCGTCTGCAGCTGCCGGCGTGGCCACGACGGTGCCCGTCAACGGGGCCACCAGGGTCTGGCTGGTCTCTGCGGGCACCGGCGGCAGTCTACGATCCAGCGGCCATGAGCCAGATGCCGCCACTGCTCTGGGAGCCGACCGAGGAGCGCATCGCGCGCGCCACGCTGACGCGGTTCGCGGGCTGGCTCGCCGAGGAGCGCGGCCTGAGCTTTGATGACTACGAGTCGTTGTGGCAGTGGTCCACTGACAGCGTCGACGATTTCTGGGCCGCGGTGGTCGCCTTCTTTGACCTGCGCATCGACGGCGGCTCGGGGGATGTCCTGGGCGATCGGTCGATGCCGGGCGCGGAGTGGTTCCCGGGCGCGCGTACCTCCTACGCCGAGCATGTCTTCCGTGGCAAGGATCCCGACGCGGTGGCCATCCGCCACGCCTCCGAGGTCCGGCCGGAGCTGGGGGAGTGGACGTGGAAGCGCCTTCGCGCCGAGACCGCGCGGATCGCCGCCGGCCTGCGGGCGCTGGGCGTGAGCGAGGGCGACCGGGTGGTGGCCTACATGCCCAACATCCCTGAGACGGCGGCGGCGTTCTTCGCCTGCGCGTCGATCGGGGCGACGTGGTCCTCGGCGGCGCCCGAGTTCGGGGCTCGGAGCGTCATCGACCGCTTCGCGCAGGTGGAGCCGAAGGTGCTCTTGGCCATCGACGGCTACCGCTATGGCGGCAAGGACTTCGACCGCTCAGAGCAGGTGGCGCGGATCGCTGCCGAGCTGCCCGGGCTGCGGCGGACGGTGCGCTTGGGCTACCTGGACGGGGCCGGCTGGGAGGACGGGTTCCTGGGCCCCGAGGACGCCGAGCTTGAGTTCGCGTCGCTGCCGTTTGACCACCCGCTGTGGGTGCTCTACTCCAGCGGCACGACCGGGTTGCCCAAGCCGATCGTCCACGGCCAGGGCGGGATCCTGCTCGAGCAGGTCAAGGCGCTGAATCTGCAGGTCGACGCCCAGCCCGGTGACCGGGTGTTCTGGTTCTCCACCACCGGCTGGATGATGTGGAACTTCCTGGTCGGCGTGCTGCTCACCGAGGCCTCGATCGTCCTCTTTGACGGCAATCCGGGCTATCCGTCGCTGGAGCGGCTCTGGGACCTGGCTGAGGACTCGGGGATGACGACGTTCGGGACCAGCGCCGCCTTCATCGCCTCGTGCATGAAGGGCGACGTGGCGCCACGGTCGGGACGGGATCTCGGCGCGCTGCGGGCCGTGGGCTCGACGGGCTCGCCGCTGTCGCCGGAGGGCTTTCAGTGGGTCTATGACCAGCTCGGCGCCGACACGTGGCTGTTCTCCACCTCCGGCGGCACCGACATGTGCACCGCGTTCGTGGGCGGCGTGCCGACGCTGCCGGTGTACCTGGGCGAGCTCCAAGCGCGGTCGCTGGGCGCCGCCGTTCAGTCATGGGACCCCGACGGCAGGCCGCTGATCGACGAGGTCGGCGAGCTGGTCATCACCCAGCCGATGCCCTCGATGCCGATCTTCTTCTGGGGCGACGAGGACGGGGAGCGGCTGCACGAGTCCTACTTCGCCATGTACCCGGGCGTCTGGCGCCACGGGGACTGGATCAAGATCACCGACCGCGGGACGGCGATCATCTACGGACGCTCGGACTCGACGATCAACCGC
>DASXDW010000037.1:0-10671 GCA_036490435.1 Solirubrobacteraceae bacterium | reverse complement strand
GCCGCGTTCCGCGCCGCCGACGAGGGCTCGGAGATCGCGATGCGCCACCTGGTGCGAGCGGTGGCCCAGGAGTACGGCAAGCAGGGCCGGCTGACGCTCGAGACCGACTTCGACCGCTTCCACGCGATGGTCCGCGACGTCGGGCGCAAAGTCGACGCTTAACCGATCGCCAATCGGCGATCGCCGCCGTTGGGAGTACGGTACGGCGCGCCCACACAGGGAGAACGCGTGACCGGACCGGGGAAATGGCGATGGGTGGTGCCTGCGGCGCTGGTCGTCGCGCTGGCGCTCAGCGGCAGCTCCGTCGCCGCGCCGATGGGGCAGATCAGCGAGTTCGCGACGGCCACCGGTAACGCCGGGCCGGAAGGCATCGTCGCCGGGTCGGACGGCAACCTGTGGTTCCCCGAGGCGGCTGCGAACAAGATCGCCGAGGTCAACCAGACTACGGGAGCGACATCTGACTTTGCGGTCGCGACCGCGGGCAGCTTGCCGCTCGGGATTGCCCTGGGGCCCGACGGGAACCTATGGTTCACGGAGTTCGTGGCCGGCAAGATCGGTGAAATCAACCCGACCACGCACGCGATCAGCGACTTTGCGATTCCGACAGCCGGCGCCGGGCCTGTCGCGATCGTCGAGGGACCGAACGGCAACATGTGGTTCACCGAGAGCGCCGCCAACAAGATCGGCGAAATCAACCCAACCACGCACGTCATCACGGACTTCCCTGTGGTGACACCGAACAGCCAGCCGTTTGGCATCGCAGCCGGCCCGGACGACAACATCTGGTTCACCGAGAAGACGGCGAGCAAGATCGGTTACATAAACCCCAGCACCGGAGTGGTGAACGACTTCGCGACAACGACCGCGTCGAGCATGCCCAACGCCGTTGCGAACGGGCCCGACGGCAGCCTCTGGTTCACGGAGAGCGCACCGGCAGTCAGCAAGATCGGCCTGATCAACGTGAGCGGACACAGCATGGCCGGTGAGTTCGCCGCAGCGGCCTCGAGCGCCCCGACGGTGATCGTGCCCGGGCCCGACGACAACATGTGGTTCACCGAAAACGGCAATCCCGGCCACATTGGGGTAATCACTGCGGTCACGCCCACGGTCACGCACGAATTCGCAACGCCTACCGCTAACAGCGCCCCCGTGGGAATCGCCACGGGCGCGGACGGCAACCTTTGGTTTACGGAGAACGCCAACCCCGGCAAGGTCGGACTCGTCGGCGCCGGAGCGCCCGCAGCTGCCGTCAACGCTCCGACCGTGACCGGGACGCCCCAGCCCGGGAACAGCCTCACTTGTCAGGCCGCGACGTGGTCGAACTGGGCCGGGCAGCAGCCTGGCTTCGAGTTCGGGTTCGACGGGTTCCGCTGGCTCGTTGACGGCAGTCCGATCTCCGGGGCCACAGCCCAGACACTCTCGATCCCCGCCGCCGATGCCGGGCACCACATCGCGTGCGAGGAGATCGCGACCTACCCGCTGTTGACGACCACCGTGCCCGCGACCAGCGCGGCGGTCACAATCTCCCCGTCGCTCGGCGCCACGCTGACGTCCGCCAAGACGACGCCGACCACCGTCACGCTGACCCTGTCCTGCCAGGGCCTGCCGAGCCAGCGGTGCACGGGCACCGCGAAGCTCACCTCCCATGTGACGACGCAGGGATCCAAGGTCGTCGCGGTGGCCGCGAAAGCCAAGCCGAAGCCCAAGCCGCCCAGGAAGGTCACGAAGATCCAGACGATCGCCTCGGGCTCCTATTCGCTCCCGACAGGCAAGAGCTCGACGCTCAAGCTGTCGCTCAACGCGAAGGGCAAGAAGCTGTTGACGGCGCGCTACACGGTGCCGGCCACGCTGACGCTCACCGGGACGGCGTCCGCCAAGAAGAGGCTCACCTTCAAGTACGGCGTGATCAAGCTGTCGCCCTCCTACACCTGGGCCTTCGGCAAGGCGTTCAGCTTCGCCACCGAGCTCACGCTGACCCACCTGCCCAAGGGCTCCAAGGTGGTGCTGAGCTGCAAGGGCCACGGCTGCCCGTTCGCCTCCAAGAGGTTCTCCGCACCCAAGAGCGGGAAGCTGGCGCTGGCCTCCGCGCTGCACAAGCGCCACCTCAGCCCCCACAGCGCCGTCACCATCCAGATCACGGCGCCCAACGAGGTGGGCGAGGTCGTCGTCTTCACGATCGTGTCGGGAAAGTCCCCCATGGAGACCTTCCGGTGCCTGTCGCCGGGGACGCGCACGCCGACCGCGTGCGCCGCGTAGCGCTGCGCCGCGCTACTTGCTCAGCGGTGGGTTGAAGCGGTTGTACTCGGAGGCCATCTCGTCCGGCATGAGGACGCCCTTCTTGTCCTTGTCGGGATGGGCAGCCCACCGCTGGAGCACCTGCGTGGCGGCGCGGTTGCCGACCGCGCGCTGGAGGGCGAGGGCGCCTGCCGTAGACGGATGGCGCGCGATCGGAGCGTCGGGGCGGGGTCCCGTCGCCGGCTTGGTGCCCGGCGTCTCGGTGCGCGTACGCTCGGCCATGTGGGAACCCATCCTAGACCCGGCACGGGCCGGGCACCAGTAATCCGATGACCGGAATCGCGGACACGATCCGCCGCGCCGCCGAGGACGTGGAGGAGTTCCGCGGGGACTACGAGGAGCTCGCCGCCGTGATGCGCGACTCCTGGGCCGACGGCCCGAGCGCCCCGTACCTCTACACCGCCGATCTGCTCGCCGAATGGCTGGGCTACCCGGGAATGGAGCTGGCGCCGGCGATCTACACCGACGACGGTCTCGTCGCCTTCGCCGCCGGTCTGCCCCGACAGGTTGAGATCGCGGGGGTGACCCGGCGGATCCTCATCTCGACGTTCCTCACCGTCGCCTCGGCCCAGAAGGAGGCGGGCTACGGCATTGTCGTGTGGAGCGAGCTCATGCGCCGCGCCGCCGCAGCCGGATACGACGGCGTCGTCAACTACTGCGCGGACGGCCAGGCGATGCACCGGATGATCGAGACCGGCTGCCGCCTCCTCGACCTCCCGCTGATGCGGGTCAAGTCGTTCTCCTACCTCGTCGGGACGCTGGCGCCCGCCCTCCGGACCGGTGGCAGTTCCGGCGAGCGCCTGCCGGCGCGCCGGCTCGTCGAGGCGGCCGCCGGAGACGCCGAGCGCGGGCGCGACGATGCCCGGGCGCGGCTGTGGCGTGAGTGGAGCGACGCCGAGGCGGAGTGGCAGCTATCGCGGAGCGGCGCCATCGCGGTCGGCGACGGTGACGCCGTGCTCACCGGCAACGTCGCCACCGTGGCCGACGCCGCCCGCTCGCGCTACCTGGTGGTGGACGACGTGCTCTGGGCATCAGCGCGCATGGAGGGACGCCAGAGGCTGCTCGCCGACCTGCTGGCGCAGGCGGTCAATGACGGAGCGGGTTACGTGGTTCTCCCGGTGATGGGCTACGCGGACGTTTGTCCCTTCCTGGCTGCGGGGTTGATCCCATCCCCCCACACGATGCACGCGTATCTGACGCTGTGGTCTGACCCGGCGGTCGTGCAAACGGTCGAGCGCTACTACCTCGACGTCATCTGATGAAGCTGGCCCACGCGCTGGGGGTGGTGCAGCACCGACGGACCGGGACGGGCGCGCCGTTCACCGTGTGGCTGGCGTGCGGGTGCGAGCCGCTGCACCTACGCACGTTTCTGGCGGCCGAGCTGATGGAGCGGCTGGCGCCCGCGCCGGTAGAGGTGCACACGGGGTTCTTCGACGACCTGGCCGGCAACATCGAGCGGGCGAGCGATGCCGGCGATGATCCGGTTGCCGTCGTCGTCGAGTGGTCCGACCTCGACCCGCGCCTTGGGCTGCGCCGGCTCGGCGGCTGGCGCGCCGACCAGCTCGACGACATCGTGGTCCAGACCCAGACGGCGCTGGAGCGCCTCCAACGAGCGATCCTCGCCGCAGCCGGCGGCCGCCGTGTGGTCTGCGTCATGCCAACGCTGACTCTGCCCCCGCTGTTCCCCCAGCGCCCGGCGCAGAGCGGTCCGCACGAGCTGGCGCTCCGAGCACTGGCGGCCGGCACCGCAGCCAGGCTGTCGTCGGAGCCGGGCGTGTCGATCGTGAGCGACCAGCGGCTCGACAACCTCTCGCCGCCCACCTCCCGTCGCGACGTCAAAGCCGAGCTCGCCGCCGGCTTTCCCTACTCGCTTGACCACGCGTCCGCCGTGGCGGCGCTGCTGGCCGAGCTGCTGTGCCCGCCCGTCGCGCGCAAGGGGTTGATCACCGACCTCGACGACACGTTGTGGGCGGGGCTCCTGGACGAGGCCGGCCCGCAGGCGGTCTCGTGGATCGGAGCTGACCACCGGCACGCGCTCTACCAGCAGCTCCTCGACTCGCTGGCCGGGGCCGGGGTGCTGATCGGCGTAGCCAGCAGGAACGATCCAGATCTCGTGGCCGAAGCGCTCGCCCGCCCGGACCTGCTCGTCGGGCGCGACGAGCTCTACCCCGTCGAGGTGACGTGGGGGGCCAAGTCGCACTCGATCCATCACATCCTCGAGACCTGGAACGTCACCGCCGATGCCGTCGTCTTCATCGACGACAGCGCGCTCGAGCGTGACGAGGCGCGCGAGCGTCTGCCCGGGCTGCTCGCCCTCACCCTCCCGTCCGACGACGACGGCATGTGGCCGTTGCTGGAAGGCCTGCGCGCCCTGTTCGGCAAGTCAGAGCTGTCGGCCGAGGATGGCCTCCGACTCGAGAGCATCCGGGCCGCACAGGCGCTGCACGGGGCCCTCGCCACGCACGACGGATCCGCCGACTTCCTAGCTGGCGTCGAGGGCACGATCGAGTTCCACCATGGGACGGCGCGGGCCTCCCGTGCCCTCGAGCTCATCGGCAAGGCCGGCCAGTTCAACCTCAACGGACAGCGGGTGACCGAAGCTGACCTGGTGCACGCCAAGCGACGGGGAGGTGAGCTCATCACCGTCAGCTACGCCGACCGGTACGGGCCCCTCGGGGTGATCGCCGCGCTGCTCGTCACCGCCGGAAATACAGAGCCTGCGATCGACGCCTGGGTGATGAGCTGTCGCGCGTTTGCCCGACGAGTCGAGCACCATACGTTGCGCCACGTGTTCGATCGGTTCGCCGCCGACGAGGTCGCCCTCGTATTTCAACCCACCGCGCGCAACGTCGCGATGCGCGAGTTCCTGACCTCGCTCGGCGGGCACGAGTCGCAGGGCCGACTCCGCGTCTCGCGCGAGAGGTTCGAGCGCAGCGCGCCACCGATGGTGCATCGCGTGGTCGATCCCGAGCCATGACCGCCATCGACGACAGGCTCGCCGGCTGCTTTGCGAACGCATTCCCCGAGCTCGCACCTGATGAGTTCGCGTCGGCCGCCGTCGACACCGTCGCGGAGTGGGATTCGCTGCGCGCGGTCGTCCTGGTGGCGCTGCTCGAGGAGGCGTTCGCCATCCGGATCCCCGCACACGACTACCCGGAGCTGCGGTCGTATGCAGCGGTGAGACGCTACCTCGGCGGCAGGGCCGGCGACCGAGACTGAGTAAAAAGTCCGCTGGGACGCCCGGTGACAGCCTGTACAGTGCGCACCCATGGCGCGCGTCGTCGATGTCCCTCTCAACACGGCCATCGCTGACCTTGACGAGGCGCTGCGGACGCTGGTCAAGCGCGAGCTCGACAAGCACGGGTTCGAAGGTGTGGAGATCGCGTTCGATGCCCCGTCCAAAGAGTGGTCCGGCAAGCTCACCGGGCCGACGGTGGACCTTTTCCTCTACGACATGCGCGAGGCACTGGACCGGGCCGCCGCCACTCCTTCGGAACGGCGGAGCAACGGGACCTCCATCGTCTCTGATCCTCCGTTGCAGCTCGAGCTCACCTATGCCGTCACCGCGTGGACGAAGGCCGTGGAGGATGAGCACCGGTTGCTCTCCCAGGTGCTGGCGATCTTGTACTCCTACTCGAGCGTCCCCTCCGAGGTGATCGCGCAGAACGCCGCAACGACGCTGGCGCGAGCCGAGACGTCGGTCGGGCGGCCGCGGGAGGAGAAGGCCGACTTCTGGACCTCGGTCGGCGGGCAGTACAAGGCGTCGATCGACTATGTGGTGCAGATCGTCATCGAGTCGGGCGCCACCTTTGTCCGCGGCCCCGAGGTCCGCACCACCACGATCCGCACCCTGCAGCTTGACGGGCCGCGAGCCGCGACGCTCGAGGAACTGCACCGCATGGGCGGCACCGTCACCGACCAGGACGGCACCCCGCTGCAGGGCGCCTGGATCGCGCTGCCCGATTCCGGGCGCTGGACCGCCGCCGACCAGGACGGCCGCTTCACGTTCGCGCGCGTGGCGCCGGGCAAGCATCAGGTCGTGGCGAGGACCACGGACGGCCGCGAGGCCAAGGGGACTGTCACCGTCCCCGGCGCACGCTGCGACCTCGTCGCCGCGGCGCGTAAGCGGTCCACCCGCACCTGACCGCGGGCTGACCCCTGCCCATTAGGGCTGCCCATTAGGGCAGCGGATACGCCGCGGCCGCCCTTAAGGCCTCCCGTCACGGGCGCCGCCAGTGCTTAGGATGGATCCTGCTTTGTAGTAAGGCAATGGGGATGGGGACCGGACCATCGAGAAACCGCGCTTGGGGGCGACCACGTGTGGCGGGCGCCCACTTCGGGCGACGCCCCTTTTGGCCAACCCGCTTAACCGTCATCGCTAGCTCTCAAGGAGTGACATGCCCACATACCTGACTCCGGGTGTCTACGTCGAGGAAGTCTCTTCGGGGAACAAGCCCATCGAAGGCGTCGCGACCGCCGTCGCCGCGTTCGTCGGACTTCTCCCCGGCGGACCGATCAACAAACCGATGCGGATCTCGAACTGGACACAGTTCTCCAACATCTACACGGATCCGCAACAGCCGGAGAACGGTCCGTTTATGGAGGGCTCCTACACCGCCCACTCGGTCTACGGCTACTTTCAGAACGGCGGCTCGATCGCCTGGATCATCCGGGTCGGATCCGAGCGCGGCACGCCCGCGGCGCAGGCCTCGCTGCCCGCCGCCACCGACAAGGACGTCGAGGCGCTGCGCCTGACGGCGATCGGCAGCAGCAGCGACCAGATCAAGGTCGACCTCACCGAGGAGCCGCCCCAGGAAGGCAAGGACAGCAGCGACCCGACCTACAAGCTCGTGATCAGCTCGGGAGGCGCGTCCGAGGAGTACGACGGCCTCTCCATGAAGAAGGGTCGCAACTTCGTCGCCACCAAGGTCAACGCGTCCTCCAAGCTCATCAAGGTCGAGGAGACCGGGGCTGCTCTGCCCGACGTGCGCGTCGCCGCCGGCAGCTACACGCTCTCGGTGCCCTCCGTGGCGGTGGAGAAGGTCAGCGCGTCGGACTTCGAGGGTGACGTGGCGACCCGCCGCGGCATGGGCAACGCCTCCGCGCTGGACGAGGTGACGATGCTGCTCATGCCCGACGTCGTCAGCCTGAACGGCGACGGGGCGCAGATGCGCGACCTCCAGGGCAAGATGATCGCCCACGCCGAACTGATGGGCGACCGCATGGCGATCCTGGACACCCCGGACGGCCTGATCGCCCAGGACGTTCTGGAGTGGCGGATGAACACGGCTGGTTATGACTCCAAGATGGCGGCTCTCTACTGGCCGTGGATCGAGGTCATGGACCCGCTCACCAGCCGGCCGCTGCGGGTTCCGCCGTCCGGTCACGTGGCCGGCGTGTGGGCCCGGACCGACGAGGAGCGCGGGGTGCACAAGGCTCCGGCGAACGAGGTCATCCGCGGGGCCAACGGCTTGGCCTTCCAGATCACGCACGCCGAGCAGGGCGAGCTCAATCGCAACGGCATCAACTGCATCAGGGCGTTTCCGGGACGCGGGATCAGGATCTGGGGCGCCCGCACGCTCTCCAGCGATCCCGAGTGGCGCTACATCAACGTGCGCCGGCTGTTCAACTTCATCGCCGAATCGATCATGAGCGGCACGCAGTGGAGCGTGTTCGAGCCCAACGACGCGCGCCTTTGGGGCAAGCTGGCGACGAACGTCGGGAGCTTCCTGAGCCGCGTGCACCGCAGCGGGGCGCTCTCCGGCGCATCGCCGCAAGAGGCCTACTTCGTCAAATGCGACGCGGAGACCAATCCTCCCGAGGTCGTGGAGGCCGGTCAGGTCGTCTGCGAGATCGGAGTCGCCCCCGTCAAGCCCGCTGAGTTTGTGATCTTCCGACTCAGCCAATTCACCGGCGGCGGCGGAGCCGAAGTCGCAGAGTGACGTCCTAGTACCAGACACGAAAGGAATAGATCATGGGCGCAGACCTGCCTCCCGTTCAGACAGTCACCCACATCACCGTGGATATCCAGGCCTCGTCCCCGATCGCCAGCCAGGACGACATGGCGAAGCTGCTCTTCAGCTCGTGCAGTCCTCCGGACTGGTCGATCGAGGCGCCGAAGCACATCTTCCACGGCGACAAGGGACAGCCGGAAACGATCATCTCCTCGGTCCAGAACCCTGCCTACGGGACGATGACCCTGACCCAGGGATGGGACCCCGGCAACGTGCTCGTCAAGTGGATGAACATGATCTCCGACGCGTCGAAGGCGATCACCGACAAGAAGGCGGCCGTGACCGTGGTGTTCATGGACAGCACGAGTCAGCCTCTGTTCCAGTGGGTCGGGACGGGCGCTCTGCTCACCGGGCTCAGCCACTCACCGTCGGAGGCAAGCTCCAACGGCGTGCTGACGATCACCGCGACGCTCGACGCCGACAAGTGGGCGCTCTGCGGGCCGGGTAGTAGCGATCCGCTGGTTTGATGCAGACAGAGATCGAGTTCACGCTGCCACGGGGGATCATCGACGACACGGGTGAGGTTCATCGGGTCGGCACGATGCGCCTCGCGACGGCACGGGACGAGATCGAGCCGCTACGGGAGCTCGAGGTCCGCCAGAACAGTGCGTATCTGACGGTGCTGCTCCTGGCGCGGACAGTGAACCGGATCGGCGGCATCACTGAGGTGACTCCCAACGTGGTGGAGAACCTCTACGCCGCGGACTTCGACCACCTCCAGCGGCTGTATGAACGCTTCAACAGCGATGGAGACGCGGTCGGAGTGGTGACCTGCCCGGACTGCTCGAACCGGTTCGAGGTCGACCTCACGGACATAGAGGACGGGCGCCTGGGGGAATGACGGGGCCGTCTTCCGAGCGATTGCTGTCGGAGGCGGCCGAACTGGCCTACCACTTCCACTGGCAACTGGACGCCATCCTCGACCTCGAGCACGCCGACCGGCGGCGCTTCCTGGCCGAGGCCCACTCACTCACAGGGATTCGGGAGAACGGGAGCTGAATGCAGGACGTCGGCAAAGGGGCAGCCCACCGGACGCCACCAGAGGTGCTTCGCCGCTTGGCCTTCGCCGAGCGCGTGGCCGCGCGCGCGGTCTCGCACGCCCGCGTCGCTGACGCCGTCCTGCGTCGCCGTGCGCCCAAGCTGCTGAGCGCGTCGACGCGGATCGCGCCAGCGGTGGAGATCCACCCGTTGGGCGAGACGGTCGGCCTGGCGCGGTCGGGGTCGGTGGGAATGGCGGTGGAGGCCACCCCCGCGGCGACATCGGAGGCCGGGCCCGTCGCGCGGGCCCCTGCCGCCCCGCAGCCGGCCCTGCCGCTCAGCGAAGAGGCCGCGACGTTCCGGTCGATGATGAGGCAGCGCTATGACATGCCCGATGAGACGTTCGACGCGATGTTCAGCGGCACCACGCCGGTGTATCAGGGCTTTCTCCCGACCCTCCCCGCTCCCGGCGCAGGCGGGATGGAGGAGGCGGGTGAAGACGATGCGCCCGACGCGCCCGACGCGGCCGAAGAGGCGAGCGTCGCGGCGGCCCCGGGGGTGCAACCAGCGCCGGGTCTGACGCCCTTGCCCGGTGTGGCGCCGGAGTCACCCGCGCCTGCGCGCGGAAGGCCGTCCGGTCAGGAGGGTGGTCGCGGCGCACGGATCGTCGAAGGCCCACGCGCGGCCGAGGTCCCGGGCCCGCCGCGCCGGCGTCCGGCGGGACGGGCTGGAAAGCGCCTCAGCACGCGCCCCCCTGCGGGCACGCGCCCCCCTGCGGGCACGGCAGCCTCGCCGGCGGCGCCATCGCCGAGCGCGCCGTCACCGCCCGGTCCCCCCGCAGCATCGCCGTCGCCCGCGGCGTCACCGTCGCCCGCCACCCCGCCATCGTCCGGAGCATCGCCGTCGCTCCCCGCGCCGCCGTCACCTGCACCGGGCCCGACCCCCCCGGCGGCCTCCGCGCAACCCGCCCCGCCCCCGGCGGCGTCCGCGCAACCCGCCCCTCCTGCGCCGGCTCCGCAGCCGACCCGGCCCACGCCGCCCGAGCCGACACGCCAGGTGGACGCGCCAACGCCGTCCGCTGCGGCGCCGCCCGCCGCCCCCGCCGCACCGCCACAGGCGCCGGCCGCGCCCGGGCCATCGTCATCGCCCACAGCGGACCCGGGACCCGCTGCGTCGGCCCAGTCGGCGGCGGCGCCGCCCGCACCGGCAGCGCCGGCGCCCGCTCCTGCAGCGCCGGCCCCGGTGGCCGACGCGGGACTGCAGCGCAAGCCGGTCCAGGGCGCGCCACGCAACGCTCCCGCGCCGCCACCCCCGCTCGCGGCCCGGCCACAGCCGTTGAGCCGGCGTCCGAGCCAGGCCGCCCGGCCCGCACCGACGCCACGTC
>DASXDW010000034.1:0-23526 GCA_036490435.1 Solirubrobacteraceae bacterium | reverse complement strand
GCCACGGCGTGCGGTATCCGTCCTGCCAGAGGACCGGGAAGAACGCCTCGTCGATCTCGACCTCCCCGGGCCGGCGGTAGCGGGAGTAGATCCGGTGGTTGTGCTCCGGGTTCCAGCGTGTGTCGGTGGAGATCAGATGGCTGATGATCGAACGCCGCTGGGCGTCGGCGCGCTCGTTGGACGGGCTGCCGTGAAATGTCCAGCCGTCGTGGAAGGCCGCACCGCCGGCGGGGACCTCGATCGGGACCAGCTCCAGCTCGGCATCAGCGGGCATCGCCTCGTGCACGTGGGCCAGCCAATCGTCGGGCGCGTGAAAGCTGCCGCCCAGCCGGGCGTGCGGCCAGTGGTTGGAGCCGCGCACGTAATAGATCGTGCCGGTGTCGGCGGCGGTGTCGTCGAGCGCCATCCAGCAGGTGATCATGTTCGGCGGATCGAGATAGTCCAGGTAGGCGGCGTCCTGGTGGCAGAGCAGCGCCTTGCCCGACGGCGGCTTCCAGATCGCGTTGTCCTGAGCCAGGCGGGCACCCGGCAGCCCGGCCACGCGCGCGGTGAACTCTCCGACCTGGCGTGACAGAGTCACCGCCGCCAGCACCCGGTCGGCCTTCCACACGTTGCACATCTGGCGCGTCAATTCGGGCGCCGTGACGCCCGGCGTGTAGTTGACCTCATCGGGGGAGAGTCCCGTCTCCCACTCGTGCTCGAACACCGCCATGAAGTGACGGCGGATCTCGTCCAGCGCCTCGGGCGCCAGGAAATGCTCGACGATGAGAAAGCCGTCGCGGCGATAGCTCTCGATCTGCCCATCGGTGGGCTCCAGCACGCGGACAGTGGGCTCCAGCACGCGCACAGTCTATGCGCGCGTGGGAGCCTCGGATGTCCGCGCGGACGCGTCGGAACCGGGCGCAACCACCTCGGTTTGCGTCGGCACGCTCAACCCCACCGGGCAGCTGACGCCCGTGCCGCCCAGGCCGCAGTAGCCCCACGGGTTCTTGTCGAGGTACTGCTGGTGGTGGTCCTCGGCGTAGTAGAAGGGGCCGGCCCTGGCGATCTCCGTGGTGATCTCGGGGTAACCCTGCTCGCGCAAGCGCTCGTTGTAGGTGTCGCGCGAAGCCTCGGCGAGCCGGCGCTCCTCCTCGGTATCCCAATAGATGGCCGAGCGGTATTGCGTGCCGACATCGTTGCCCTGGCGCATGCCCTGGGTGGGGTCGTGGTTCTCCCAGAAGAGCCGCAGCATCTCGCCGTAGGAGGTCTTGGCGGGATCGAAGACGACCAGCACCACCTCCACGTGGCCGGTGCTGCCGCTGCAGACCTCCTCGTAGGTGGGGTTGGGCGTGTAGCCGCCGGCGTAGCCCACGGCCGTGGTGTAGACGCCCGGCGCCTGCCAGAACACGCGCTCGGCGCCCCAAAAGCAGCCCATCCCGGCAACGAATCGCTCGAGGCCCTCGGGAGCGGATCCCGCCCACCCCTGGAGCGGGGTGCCCAGCACGGTATGGCGGTCGGCCACGCGCATCTCGCGGTCGCGTCCCTTGAGCGCGCGCTCGGGCGCGATCATCTTGGTCTTCTCGCGGAATCCGAACATGCCTCGAGCTTAACCGCAAGGCCCTAAGCCTCGACCGGCGTGGGGCCGATAATGGTTGGGCAACAATTGTCTGAGATGAGCGAGCTCGAGCCCACCCCACCCAAACGGTCGCTGCGCCCGCTCATCGCCGGGCTCGCAGTGCTGGTACCGCTCGTCCCCATCCTTGTCGCCGTGCTGATGGGGGGCAGCAGCGGATCGGCCGCGGTGCTGACCAACGCGGTCACGGTGCCCGCGCCCAAGTTCGCGCCCGCGCCCAGCACCGCCGCCGCCGCTCCGGCGGACACGACCCCGGCGCCGTCGGCCTCACCTCAGCCCGCCGCGCTCAGGCTGCCGCCCGGTCACGGTGCGTTGGTGGCACTGCTACGCCATCCCACCGCCATGCGTACCAAGCCCGGCGGCCCCGTTCTGGCCAAGCTCAAACTCAAGACCAGCTTCGGGTCCCCTCAGGCGATGTGGGTGGTGCGCCACTCGGGCACGTGGTTGGGCGTCGTGAGCCCCAGCGCGGGCAACAACCACGTGGGGTGGATCCGTGCCTCGGACGCCTCGCTCAGCCGGGTCACCTGGCAGATTCGGGTGTCGTTGTCGGCGCGCAAGCTCACCGTGCTCAACAACGGGCAGGTCAAGCAGCGCTACACGGTCGCCATCGGGGCGCCGGATGCGCCGACGCCCACGGGCCGCTTCGCTGTCACCGACCGCCTGCTCACCGGCGACTCTGCCGGCCCGTACGGCTGCTGCATCCTGGCGCTTTCGGCCAAGGCGCCGCACGTGATCCAGGACTGGAGCGGCGGCGACCGGATCGCCATCCACTCCACGCCGGAAACCGAGACGATCGGCGAGGCGGTCAGCCACGGCTGCGTCCGCCTCACGCTGGCCGAGGGCCAGTGGCTGATCAACCACATCCCGCTCGGCACGCCGGCGGTCATCAGCAGTTAGCCGTTTCCGCCACCGGGGGCCGGGTAGCGGCGTGGCATGCCACCACGCGGAGTGAAGCCGGGCACCAAGCGTGCCCGCCAATACGAGAAGATCAAGGAGTCAGAGCGCGACCAGGGCCGCAGCGAAAGCCGCGCCGAAGAGATCGCGGCCCGCACGGTCAATAAGGAGCGGGCGCGCAGCGGTGAGTCACGGCAGCGCTCGCGCAGCTCGACGCACGACATCTCCTCTACGCGCCGCGGCGGTCAGCGGTCGGGCACCGACCGCCCCAAGGGCCGCACGCGCGACCAGCTGTACAACGAGGCCAGGCAACTGGGCATCGGGGGTCGCTCCTCGATGAACAAGGCTCAGCTGCAGCGCGCCGTCGACGCCAAGAAGCGGTAGCGGCCCGCGGCGGCGACACGTCATACGCCGGCGTCAGAACACTAGCCCGGTGGTGTGTCCCCGCTGACCCTGCGGATCTTCTCGATCGCGGCCCGCAGCAGCCGTGAGACCTGCATCTGCGAGGTGCCGATCCGCACGGCGATCTCCGATTGGGTCATGTCGCGCCCGAAGCGCAGGTAGAGGATGAGCCGGTCAGACTCCGAGAGGGTCTCAACGCCCTTGGCGATCATCGTCAGGTACTCGGCCTGCTCCAGGCGCACGTCCTCGGCGCCCAGCACGGCCGCCAGTGACGGCACGCCGGCCTCATCGTCGTCGGATCCCGCCTCCAGCGGCGCAGCGTGGCGGGCGTGGTAGGCCTCGATCGCCTCCAGGGTCTGTTCCTCAGTGGACCCCATGGCTTCGCCCAGCTCAGACAACGAGGGTGACCGACCCAGCTTGGACGAAAGCCGCTCGGTGACGCTGGCCAGCTCCAGGGCGCGCTCCTTGACTCCTCGCGGGACGTGCACCGCCCACCCGCTGTCGCGGAAGTAGCGCTTGAGCTCGCCGAGCATGGTCGGCGTGGCGTAGCTGGTGAAGGCAAAGCCGCGGTCAGGCTCGAAGCGAGCGATCGCCTTCAGCAGGCCCACCATGGCCACCTGGGTGAGGTCCTCCAGCGGCTCCCCGCGGGCGTGGTAGCGCCGTGCGACGCTGCGCGCCAGCGGCTCGAAGCGCTTGACGATCTCCTCCAGCAGCACGGGATCCTCCCCGTCCCGGTAGCGACGCATCAGTTCGTCGGTCGAGAGCGCCCCGGGCGGCTCCCGATCAACCGTCACGCGTCACGTCGCAAGCGCCCACAGACCATTCGCACCACCTCGGGTACACGCATCCTTCGTACATGAAGCCTGTGCGATGGTCTGCGCCGCGCGGGACCCCGTCGGCCGCCTCCCATCGAGTTGTTGAAGCCCCCAGAGACCGCCGAGCAGACGAGACCCGGGAGCCCGCCATCATATCTGCGGTGGCCGGCGCTTCAGCCCCCTAGCCCGCTGATCCCCTGGTCCTGCTCGGGCGTGAGGACGAACACCTCGACCTGGAGGTTCTGCTCCAGATCGTTGGCGCTCATGAACGAGTGAACTCTGCGGCCCGTGGTCTGCTCCACGGCGGCGATCATCGCCTTGCGCATCGCGTCCTGGAGTCCAAGGCGCCCTGCGGCGACGAGATCGCCCTTGTCGTTGGCGGTCAGCGTCTGCTCGGCGCGGGTGTAGCCGCCCTCCAGCAGGCACACGACCAGGTTGCCGTCGATCGTGGTGCGAGAATTGGTGGGGCCACGCCCCACGAACTCCTTGTGCAGCCGACTGATTGAGTTTGAGATCTCAAGCGGCCGTGAGATGGTGGACTCGGAGCCCCCATCATCGATCTCCGGATCGGTTTCTTCGAGCATATGCGGACGTCTGCTTTGTGTAAGGACGGTCGGGCCAGTGTATCGGTGCTCCGAGAACCGGTAAACGATTTTCCCCATCTTCGGCGGGTAGTCCGCGAGATGAGGTGCCTAGGTGTCAGAGAGCCAACGTGCGACGCGTGCCAGGTCCTCGATGAACGCCTGCATCGCGGACGCGCGCTCGCCCTCGCCACGCTGGCGGAGGATCGCCGATGGATGCGTCGTCAGCGTGACATGCTCGGCGAGCTCGGACTCCATGGGCCGGCCGCGGTCGCGACCAATCCGGACCTGGGACCCGAGCAGGGCCTGGGCGGCTGTGGCGCCCAAACACACCAGCGCATCGGGCTTGACCAGCTTCAGCTCGGCCTCCAGCCAGGGCCGGCAGGCGGCGACGTGAACCCGCTCGGGCGTTTGGTGGATACGGCGCTTGCCGCGGAGCTGGTAGCGGAAGTGCTTGACGACGTTGGTGACGTACGCGTCGCCGCGGGCGATGCCCGCGCGCTCCAGTCCCTCGTCCAGCACGCGCCCCGCCGGCCCCACGAACGGCTCCCCCTCGATGTCCTCGCGGTCGCCAGGCTGCTCGCCGACGAGCATGAGGCGGGCCTTTCCGGGTGTCGGGCCGGCTCCGATCACCGCTTGCGTCGCGCCCTCCCACAGCTCGCACGCGCGGCACCCCTGCGCGGCCTCGCGCAGGGCCTTGAAGCTCAGTCGCTCGGGGATCGGAGCCGTCGGCCGGTCGGCGTCGTCGAACAGAGTCATGGCGTCACAGACGCCGTACCCGGGCCATGAAGCCCGCACGCATCGGCTGCTCGGGCTGGAATTACGCGGACTGGCGCGGCGCCTTCTATGCGCGGCGGGAGCCGCAGCGGCGCTGGCTCGAGCTGTATGCCGAGCACTTCGACACCGTTGAGGTCAACACCACCTTCTACCGGCTGCCCCGCCGCGACGCGGTCGCCGCTTGGGTTACGCAGACGCCCGACGGTTTCACCTTCGCGGTCAAGGCCAGCCGGTATCTGACCCACATCAAGCGCCTCACCGATCTGCGCCAGGGCGTGGCCCGGTTCTACGAGCGGATCGAGCCGCTGATCGAGGCCGGCCGCCTGGGCCCCGTGCTGTGGCAGCTGCCGGGCAACTTCGCGCGCGACGACGAGCGGCTGCACGAATGGCTCAAGGCGCTGCCCAACGGCCTGCACACCATCGAGTTTCGTCACCCCAGCTGGTTCACGGCGCCGGTGATGCGCGCGCTGTCCGAGCGGGGCGTCGCACTCACCATCGGCGATCACCCCGAACGACCCTTTCAGACGCACGCCGCGACAGCCGACTGGCGCTTTGTGCGCTTTCACTACGGGTCGCGTGGACGCGCAGGCAACTACTCGGCGACCGAGCTCGAGCAGTGGGCGCGGCGCATCGCCCAATGGCGTCGCCGCCAAGCGGTCTGGGCGTATTTCAACAACGACTGGCGCGGGCTCGCGCCGGCCAACGCCGCGTTGCTGGCTCAGCGGCTCGGCGTCGTGCCCTACGCCTAGCGTCCTGAACTACTAGCTCTGCGCCTCCACCCGCGCCTGCGTCACCGGAACACCGAACCGGCTCTGCAGGGCGTCGGTGTCGACGTCCTCTCGGTAACGCTGCTCGTCGCCGGCGTGGGCGAAAACAAGGATGCGGTCGGCGGCGAAGGTCTTCAGCACGTCCTCGACGGCGTCCTCAGGGTTGCTTTCACCGGTGTCAGCGGCGGCGGACACGCCCTCGGCGCCGAGCTGGTCGATGCTGCGGCGGCGCACTTCGTCGGCGCGGGCGATCGCCTCGTCGGCGTCTGAGAGCCAGAAGCGCAGCGCGCTCTCGTGCAGCGCCGGCGCGACGACCATCACCTCGGCGTCGGTGGGATCGGCGCCTCCGGGCAGCGCGTCGCGCAGCTGATCGGCGGACACGGGCTCGGAGGTCAGTACGAGGAGTCTCATGGGTTCCGCGTACCCGGGGGCGCCCGCCGAAAACAAGAAGGGTGGGGTGGCCCATACGGGGTATGCCACCGACATGACCCATCTCACCCCAGCGCCCGCATCCGAGATTCCATCCCCGACTCCCGTCCCGCCTGCGCCCACCCCGCAGCCGCCGCCACCGGCACCCGCACCCCCATCGCCCGGCCCGGATCCCGCTCCGCCCACCCCAGGGCCCAGTCCAGGGCCGCCCGACCCTCCGGATCCTGTCCCTGCCCCGATCTAGCCGGCCGGGAGGTGTGTCATCTGATGCACCCCATGCGGGCTTAGTCTGTGCAGAGGGCGGTGGAAGCTACCGCGTGTACATCGCCTCGATCAGGTCGGCGAAGCGCTCGTTGACGACGTTGCGCTTGACCTTGAGCGTCGGGGTCAGCTCGCCGTCCTCGACGGTCAGGTCCCGCTCCAGGATCGCGAACTTCTTGATCTGCTCCACCTGGGCGTAGTGCGCGTTAGCGCGGTCGAGCTCTTCCTGGACGAGGGCGCGAACCT
The DNA here is from genome assembly GCA_036490435.1 of Solirubrobacteraceae bacterium. Classification (GTDB taxonomy): domain Bacteria; phylum Actinomycetota; class Thermoleophilia; order Solirubrobacterales; family Solirubrobacteraceae; genus Palsa-465. The sequence continues at coordinate 16,739 of DASXDW010000034.1, read as the reverse complement.
CGTCGGCCGACGACAGGGCGCCGACATCCTCGGGCAGGTCGTTCTCCTTGGCCCAGGGGAGGATCTCCTCGGGGTCGAGCGTGATCAGCGCCACCGGGAACGGCCGGCGGTCGCCGTGCATAACCGCCTGTGAGATGAAGCGGCTCTGCTTGAGGTCGTTCTCGATGTTGGCCGGGGTGAGGTTCTTGCCGCCGGCGGTGATGATGATGTCCTTCTTGCGCCCGGTGATCGACAGGTAGCCCTCGTTGTCGACCGAGCCGATGTCCCCGGTGTGCAGCCAGCCGTCGACGAGGGTCTCCGCCGTCGCCTCGGAGTTGCGCCAGTACTCACGGAAGATGTGGGGCCCCCTGACCAGGATCTCGCCGTCTTCCTCGGCGATCCGGATCTCCACGCCCGGCAGCACCCGTCCCACGGTGCCGAACTTGAAGTGCTCGAGCGTGCATACCGTGCCCACGCCGGTGGTCTCCGTCATGCCCCAGCCCTCGAGCACCGGGATCCCACAGGCGTAGAAGAACTCGAGGATCTCGGACGCGATCGGCGCCGCGCCGGTGACCGCCCGGCGGATGTTGCCGCCAAAGAGACCGCGCACGCGGGAGTACAGCGCCTCGTCGGCGCGGTCGAAGGCCTGCTGCATCTCCTCGGGGATCTCCTCGCCGCGGTCGCGGCGCCGCCGCACCTCACCGCCGATCTTCACCGCCTGCTCGAACCGGGCCTGGTCGGACTCCGATCCCGTCTCGGCCATCTTCAACGCCGCCGTGTAGAGCTTCTCGAAGATCCGCGGGACCGAGGGGAGGTAGCTCGGGTGAGTCTCGATGACCTCGGGGAGGATCTGCTTGGTGTCCCCGCCGTAGTAGACGATCGCCGTGCCCTGGTCAAACGAGGCCAGCTGGGCGGTGAGCGCGAAGGCATGGGCCAAGGGAAGGAAGAGGTACGTGGTCTCGCCGGCCTCGATGAACTCGAGCTCCTCGACCATCTCGCAGACGGCCATGGCGTTGCCGTGAGTGAGCACGACGCCCTTGGGCGGCCCCGTGGTGCCCGAGGTGTAGATGATCGTGTAGGCGTCCTCGGGGGCCACGCGGGATTGGCGCTCCTCCAACTCGGCCTGGTCGCCGTCCCGGCCGCGCGCGCGCAGTGCCTCCAGAGACATGTCGCCGGCCTCGCCGTCGATCGCCACCACCGTGCCCAGGTCGGGCAGCTCCTCGCGGACCTGCTCGATCTTGGCCACCTGGCCGTCGTTCTCGCACACCACCGCCCTGGCCCCTGAGTTGCCCAGCACCCAGGCGCACTCCCGGGGCGAGTTGGTGGGGTAGACGGGGACGACCACGCCGCCGGCGACCGAGATCCCGTAGCTGGCCACCGTCCACTCCACGCGAGTGTCGGCGAGGACGCCGACGCGATCGCCGGGCTCGATCCCCAGGTCGGCGAGCCCCCGCGCGACCTCCTCGATGGCCTGCACCATCTCGGTGTAGGTGAGCTCGCGCCATTCGCCATCGACGCGATAGCGGGCGGCCGCGTGATCGCCGTAGCGCTGCGCCGCGGAGCTGGGCAGGGCGGCAACGGTGGCGGCAATCGCGCGGGTGCTCTCGGTCATGGTTCTCCTCTTCTCGGCGGCGCGGCAACGGATGTGCGGGTGCCTCTCAGGCTAACTCTCGCAAAATCACTCCGGTTGAGATCAGCTGCCACCTTCGCCGGAGCGCAAACCGGCGGCCACCGAGCTCCACAGCGTCACGTGCGGGCGCGGCCGGGCGCGTGAAGACGCCGTGCCGGCGCGGCCGGTGGAGATCGCCTGCGTCGCCTCCGGACTGGTGGCAAAGCGCTGCAGCGCCAGCGCCGCGGGCAGCGCCCGCCCGAAGCCGAGGGTCGACGCGTGCCACATCTCGAGCATCGGGGTGCCGCGCAGGTCGATGCGGATGAGCGCCCGCCGGCGCAGTTCCTCGATGACGGTGTGGGCCAGGGTGAGGACCACGCCGTCCCCGGCCGCCGCAGCGGCCACCGCCGCCGCATGCGAGGTGTAGCCCACCATCTCGGCGGGCTGGAGTCCGGCGCGTGCGAAGAGCAGCCCGGCGCCGGTGGTTGGGTCCAGCTCGGGCGGCCCCAGCAGCCACCGCTCACCGGCGAGCTCGGCGGGTGGGATGTCGGAGCGCGACGCCAGCCGGTGCCCGGGGGCGGCCACCACGATCAGTCGGCAGCGCAGGAAGGGCACGCTGGCCACCGTCGCAGCGCGTTCGGGTGGGGGCGCCGGCCCGAGCGCGATATCGGCGCGACGGTGCTCGAGCAGCTCGGCCATCGAGGCGCCGGCCACCGTGTCGATCGCCACCTCCAGACCCGGATCGCGGGCCGTGAACGCATCAATGACAGGGCCGACGTGCTCGGCCACCACGTTGGTCACCGCGACCTGCATGAGGCGGGGCTGCCCGGGCGAGTCCTGGACCGAGCGGCGGGCCTGCTCCGCCAGGCCGAGGATCTCAGACGCCAGCGCCGCCAGCCGCCGGCCGCCGGCCGTGAGCGCGATTCCGCGGCCGGCGCGGACGAACAGCTCATCGCCCAGCTCCCTGCGCAGCGCGGCCACCGCGACGGAGACGGCCGGCTCGGTCACGCCCAATTCCGCCGCTGCGGCTTTCACTGAGCCCAGGCGTGCCACGAGGACGAAGGACTGCAGCTGGGCGAGGGTCATCTGTAGGCTGGCCTAAGCAATCACTTAACTCACAGTTGCGCGCGGGCTCGCGCGCCCGCAAAATCCTAGACATGGAGAGAAGGGTCTAGTGCCGCAGCCCCCGGCGGCGGGACCCGGAGCCGCCCTAGGGAAAGGACTCCGTGCAGGTCCCCGCACCGTTTGAATACGAGCGCGCGACGAGCGTTGACCACGCGCTGGAGTTGCTGCGCCAGCTCGGGCCCGAGGCCCGCATATTGGCCGGGGGCCACTCATTGCTGCCCATGATGAAGCTGCGGCTGGCCACCCCGGAATATCTCATCGACATCGACGGCCTGGCTGGCGAGCTGGGCTACATCCGGGAAACGACCCCGCCCGCTCCGGAGATTCTCATCGGCGCCATGACCCGCCACCGCGACCTGCTGGACTCAGAACTGCTGGCCGAGCGCGCTGCGATCTTCACCGACGCTGAGCGGGTCATCGCCGACCCCATCGTGCGCAACCGAGGGACGATCGGAGGCGCGCTATGCCAGGCGGATCCGTCGGAGGATCTGGGCGCGGTGTGCTCGGCGATCGGCGCGCAGGTCGTCGTGCGCGGGCTCGACGGCGACCGCGTTCTCGACATCGACGACTTCCATCGCGGTCCCTACCGGACCGCCGTCGAGGACGACGAGATGCTCCTGGAGATCCGTGTGCCGCTGCGCCCGCGGTCGGGCAGCGCGTATGAGAAGGTCGATCGGCGCGTCGGCGATTGGGCCGTGGCCGCCGCCGGGGCGTCGCTGACCCTCGACGAGGACGGCCGCATCGTGGAGGCCGGGGTCGCCCTGGCCGCCGTCGGGGCCGACATCGCCTGCGCCCAGGCCCGCGACGAGCTCATCGGTCACGAGCCGACATCGGACGTGTTCCAGCGCGCCGGCACGGCCGCCGCCGACGCCTGCTCGCCGGCGGCCGACCAGCGCGGCTCGGTGGAATACAAGCGCCACGTCGCCGGCGTCCTGACCACCCGCGCGCTGGAGCGCGCGGCGGCCCGGGCGCAGGTGGGACCGGCGAGGTGATGCAGGTGACCGTCGCCGTCAACGGACAGGAGTACACCCGCCAGGTGGAGCCACGCATCCTGCTCGTCCACTTCCTGCGTGACGAGCTCGGGTTGACCGGCACCCATTGGGGGTGCGACACGTCCAATTGCGGAACGTGTGTCGTTCTCATGGACGACGATCCGGTGAAGTCATGCACCGTGCTGGCGGCTACCGCCGCCGGACACCAGATCCGGACGGTCGAGGGGCTCGAGGTTGACGGTCGGCTTGACCCGGTGCAGGAGGGCTTCCGGCACGAGCACGGGCTGCAGTGCGGCTTCTGCACGCCGGGCATGATGCTGACCGCGCGCGCGCTGCTGGACCGGCGCGCCGGGGCGGGCACGCTCGAGGACTTGTCTAACGAGGAGATCCGTGAGGCGATCTCCGGCCAGATCTGCCGCTGCACCGGCTACACGACGATCGTGAGGTCGATCCGCTGGGCGGCGGAGCGAGAAAGAGTGCGCAACTCGGAGGAGGAGGAGGTATGAGGTGCCCATCGCTGTAGGGGCTTCAAGCGGGTGGACCATCGGGCTGATCCTCGGCGTCGTGGTGGTGATCGTCGCTGCGGCGATCGTCATCACGATCGTGGCCCTGGCCATGAGGATCGCCAAGCAGGCTTCCGGCGCCGTGCGGGGCGTCGAGGTCGTGCGTGAGCAGACCGACGCCCTGAGCGGCGTCGGCCAGATCAACGACTCGGGCGTGCGGATCCTGCACTCGGCCCGGGCGTTGCGCAAGGTGGCGGTGGGTCGATGACGCTCTTCGCCCTCACCAACCACGGAGCGTGGGGCATCGCGCTCGTCATCGGGCTTGTCGCGGCCCTCGCCGTGGCCGCTCTGCTGGCGGTGCTCATCCGCACCGTCCAGGACATCGACAAGTCGGCCGCGGGGCTGCTCGAGGTGGCCGGCAAGGTGGCCGGCAACACCGCCAACATCCCGCAGCTTCAGGCCACGGCGCCGGTGCTCGGACTGATCGTCGAGGAGGCCATCATCCAGGACGGATACATGAACGCCCTCACCGATGGCTACGGGGAGGTGCCGGCATGAGCTCCACCGCCCTGATCGTGCTCAGCGTGATCCTGGCCGTGGTCATCGTCGTGGTGCTGGCCGGAGCGCTCCTGCTCATCCGGGCGAGCCTTGCCTCGACCTCGACGACCCTGTCCACGCTCGCCGATGCCCTGGAGGGCGTCGAGTCCGGGCATCTCGCGCCACTCAAGCCCGCGGTCGAGGCCATCAACGCCCAGTTCGCGATCATCACCGGCGCGCTACCGGGTATCGCCGCCAAGGCCGCGATCGTCGCGGAGAGGAGGCCGTCATGACCCTTGAATGGATCGGGGACGTGATCCTGCTGGTTGTCCTGCTTCCCGTGGTCATCTACCTCCTGCGCGGGGTCCTCGGGGCGGCCACCTCGATCGTTCCCAGCGTGGAGCGCATCGCCCGCGCCGCGCGCGCCGGGTCAGCTGACCTGGACGCCGTGCCGCTGTTGCTCACCACCCAGGACCAGGTGGTCAAGACGATCCAGGCCGCCGCCAACTACGGCGGCTCCCTGGACGTGATCCTCGACGACGCGGAAGGAGCGTGAGGCGATGTCGGTACCGGCTGCAGGATGGGTCATGATCATCGCCGTCGTCCTCATCGTGGCGGCAATCGTGGTCTACCTGCTCGCCACCATCGTGGCGCTGCGCAAGATCACGGCGGGCCTCGACGACGCGATCGGCGGCGTGGGGGAGATCATCCAAAAGAGCGAGCCCGTCGCCGCGGTAGTGGCGGACATCAACGCAAACCTCGACGCGGGCGTGGACCTGCTCGAGGGGCTGCTGGTCAAGAAGGCCGGCCTCATCGAGGCAGTCGGCCTCATCGACGGCCTGTATCCCGGTGCGGCCGCCGCGGGCCTGCGCAACTTCCCGGACTCCACGACCGTGAAGGCGCCGCGCATCGCCGAGGTCTACACACGCGGGACGCTGACGCTGGCGCGGTTGGGCCGCGAGGCCCCAATCGCCGCGGCGTCGCCCAACGGCCCGGCGCTGCGCAACCCGGCCTACGGGTCGAGCGCGGCGCGGACCCTGTACCCCGACGGGCGGGAGCTGCACGCCAAGGCTCTACCCCGCTCACCGGTGATCGGGACCGACTCGCCGGTGCAGTACGACCCCTCAGAAGAGGTCGGGGCCCCCCGTCGGAGCGTGCCCGCGACGTCGTCGGAAAGGAGCTGACGGCCATGCAGACCCCCGCACCGTTCACCTACGAGCGCGCCACCAGTATCGAGGGCGCGATCGCGTCGCTGGTGGCGCACGACGGCGAAGCGCGGATCATCGCCGGCGGCCACTCGCTGCTGCCGATGATGAAGCTGCGGCTGGCTCAGCCCGAGCACCTCATCGACATCAACGACCTGGGTGACCTCTCCTACATCCGCGAGTTCGCCGACGAGATCCGCATCGGCGCGCTCACTCGGCACGTCGAGCTGCTGCAGTCAGACGTGCTGGCCAGGCTGTTCCCGATCTTTGCCGACGCGGAGATCGTGATCGCCGACCCGGTCGTCCGCAATCGCGGGACCTTGGGCGGCTCGCTGTGCCAAGCGGACCCCGGCGAGGACCTCTCCGCCGTCTGCGCCGCGCTCAAGGCGGATGTCGTCATCCGCGGCACCGATGGCGAGCGCGTGGTCAACATGCGCGAGTTCCATGTCGGGCCCTACGTCACCGTGGTCGGCGACGGCGAGATGGTGACCGAGGTCAGGATCGCGATCAGGGCGGGTGCGGGCAGCGCCCACGAGAAGGTCGAGCGTCGGGCCGGCGACTTTGCCATCGCCGCCGCCTCGGCCGCCGTGTGGATCGACGGCGGGATGATCTCCGACGTCGGCGTGGCGCTGAGCGCAGTCGGACCGACCACGGTCGACGTGACCCGCGCCGAGGAGTTGCTCACGGGGCAGACGCCGTCTGAGGAGCTGTTCGCCCAGGCGGGCCAGCTCGCGTCCGAGGACTGCTCGCCCTCTCCCGACGGCCGCGGCCCGGTCGACTACAAGCGACATCTCGCCGGCGTGTTGACCACGCGGGCGCTGCGCAAAGCCACCGCCCGCGCGTTGCAACAGGAGGTATGACACGGATGCAAGTGACGCTGAACATCAACGGACAGGACGTCTCCCGGGATGTGGAGCCGCGCACGCTGCTCGTGCACTTCATCCGGGACACCCCGGGGCTCACTGGCACCCACTGGGGCTGTGACACCTCCAACTGCGGCGCGTGCGTGGTGCAGATGGACGGTAAGCCGGTCAAGTCCTGCACGACGCTGGCGGTGATGTGCGAGGGACACGAGATCGCCACGGTGGAGTCGCTGGAGGTCGACGGCAAGCTCGACCCGATCCAGATGGGCTTTCACGAGATGCACGCGCTGCACTGCGGGTTCTGCACGCCGGGGATGCTGATGACCACCCGGGCGCTGCTGGATGAGATGGAGGCTCGGGGGCGGGCGGGTGGGAATCCGATTCCGTCAGACGAGGAGATCCGCACCGCCATCTCCGGTGCGATCTGCCGTTGCACGGGCTACAAGAACATTGTGGGCGCAGTTCGCTGGGCGGCCGAGCACCAGGCCGCAAACCGACAGGGCCAGGAGGTCTGAACATGGCCGTCACCGACGCACCCAACCTCCCGAGCCCCGACCAGGAGCGGCCGATCGGCTTCGGGCGTCTCAAGCGTAAGGAGGACGCGCGGTTCATCCGCGGCAAGGGCACGTACCTGGACGACATCCGTCTGCCGGGGATGGTCCACGGCGCGGTCCTGCGCAGCCCCTACGCGCATGCCAAGATCAACTCGATCGACACCTCGGCGGCGCTGGCTCTCCCCGGTGTGGCGGCGGTGATCACGGCCAAGGACCTGGAGACCCTGGGCCTGGCCTGGATGCCGACGATCTCGTACGACACCCAGGCGGTACTGGCGGGCGACAAGGTCCGCTTCCAAGGCCAGGAGGTGGCGTTCGTCATCGCGACCGACGAGTACATCGCGCGCGACGCGCTGCCGCTCATCGAGGTCGACTACGAGCCGCTCCCCGTGGTCGTCGACGCCCGCAAGGCACTCGACGACGACGCGCCGCTCATCCGCGACGACAAGGAGGGCCAGACTGACAATCTGGCCTCCGCGACGTGGGAGGCGGGCGACGAGGAGGCGACCGACCGTGCCTTCGCCGAGGCCGATGTCATCGCCACCCGGGACATCATCTACCCACGCTGTCACCCGGCTCCGCTGGAGACGTGCGGCATGATCGCCGACTTCAACCCCAAGACCGGCCAGCTGAACCTCTACAACGGCAACCAGGCCCCCAACGTGCACCGCACCGTCTACGCCCACGTTGCCGGACTGGCTGAGCACATGATCCGCGTGATCTGCAACGACATCGGCGGCGGCTTTGGCAACAAGGTGCCGGTCTACCCGGGCTATGTGTGCGCCATCGCCGGCTCCATCGTGGCCGGCGTGCCGGTGAAGTGGATCGAGGATCGCTCCGAGAACCTGATGTCGACCGGTTTTGCCCGCGACTACATCATGCGCTCGCAGATCTGCGCCAAGGACGGCAAGATCACTGGCCTACGCGTCGATGTCATCGCCGACCACGGCGCCTTTGACTCCACGGCGCAGCCGACGAAGTTCCCCGCGGGGTTCTTCCACATCTGCTGCGGGTCCTACGACCTGCAGGCCAGCCACGTCAAGGTCAAGGCCGTCTACACCAACAAGGCGCCGGGTGGCGTGGCCTACCGCTGCTCGTTCCGCATCACCGAGGCCGTGTACCTCGTGGAGCGCATGGTCAACGCGCTGGCGCTGGAGATGGGGGTGGACCAGATCGACCTGCGCATGCGCAGCTTCATCAAGCCCGACCAGTTCCCGTATGAGACGACCACCGGTTGGACGTATGACTCGGGCAACTACGCGGAGACGATGAAGGTGGCGATGGACATCGCCGGCTACGACGACCTGCTGCGCGAGCAGGCCGAGAAACGCGCCCGCGGCGAGCTGATGGGCATCGGGGTGTCCTTCTTCACCGAGGGCGTCGGCGCCGGCCCACGCAAGCACATGGACATCCTCGGCATGTCGATGAACGACGGCGCCGACCTGCGTGTGCACCCGTCGGGCAAGGCGATGGTGTCGCTCAGCGCCCAGACCCAGGGCCAGGGTCACGAGACGACGTTCGCCCAGATCGTGGCCGAAGAGCTCGGGATCCCGCCCGAGGACATCCAGGTTCGCCACGGCGACACCGACAAGACGCCCTACGGTCTGGGCACTTACGGCTCGCGCTCCACGCCCGTCAGCGGCGCCGCGGTGGCCGTGGTGTCGCGCAAGGTCCGCGACAAGGCGCGACTCATCGCCGCCCACATGCTCGAGACCAGGCCCGAGGACCTGGCCTGGGAGAAGGGCCGCTGGTATGTGAAGGGCGACCCGGAGAAGGGGGCGTTGATCGAGGACATCGCCGGCCGCGCCTACAGCGGCGAGTCGCTGCCCCAGGGCATGGAGGGCGGCCTCGACGCGCAGGTCATCTACGACCCGCCGAACCTGACCTACCCCTATGGGGCCTATATCGCGGTCGTCGATATCGACCCCGACACGGCGTACGTGACGGTGCGGCGGTTCATCGCCGTCGACGACTGCGGCGTGCGGATCAACCCGATGATCGTCGACGGCCAGATCCATGGCGGCCTGGCCGAGGGGATCGGGATCGCCCTCATGGAGGTCATCACCTTCGACGAGGAGGGCAACTGCCTGAACTCATCGTTCATGGACTACCTCATCCCGACCGCGCTGGAATGCCCCGACTTCGAGCTCGGGGCGACAGTCACCCCGTGCCCGCATCACCCCCTGGGGGCCAAGGGCGTCGGCGAGTCTCCCAACGTCGGCTCGCCGCCGGCGATCGTCAACGCCGTCATCGACGCCCTGCACCAGACCCACGGGGTCGATCACATCGACATGCCCTGCTCCCCGGCGCGGGTGTGGGCCGCGATGCAGGGACGCCCCGAGCCACCGCAGTGATGACAACGGACCGATCAGAGCCACACATCGACACCGGGGAATCGGATCCCACCGACCCCGCCCACCGGCGCGAGATTCGCCACCTCGTCCCCGACGTCGAGACGCTGGCCCAGCGGCTGGCCTCCGTCGACTACCTGGTCGACGAGGGGCTGGCCACGGCGCTGTTCCTCAGCCTCACCCTGCCGCAGCCGCTGCTGCTCGAGGGTGAGGCCGGGGTGGGCAAGACCGAGGCGGCCAAATCGCTGGCCCGGGTTCTCGACACGCCACTCGTGCGGTTGCAGTGCTACGAGGGCATCGACGCCGCCGAGGCGTTGTATGAGTGGAACTATCCCCGGCAGCTGCTCGCGATCCGTTTGGCCGATGCCCGGGGCGCTGAGCTCTCCGAGGCCGACCTGTTCGGCCCCGACTATCTCATCGCGCGGCCGCTGCTGCAGGCGCTGCGGCACCCCGGGCCACGGCCCGCGGTCCTGCTCATCGATGAGATCGACCGCGCCGACGACGACTTCGAGGCCTTCCTGCTGGAGCTGCTGGCCGAGGCCACCGTGACCATCCCCGAGATCGGCACGGTGACCGCGACGCACCCGCCGGCGATCGTGCTCACCTCCAACCGCACTCGCGACCTGCACGACGCCGTCAAGCGACGCTGCCTGTATCAGTGGATCGAGTACCCCTCGCCCGAGCGCGAGGTGGAGATCATCCGCCGTCGGGTGAGCGGCGCCGCCGAGACGTTGGCGGTGCAGGTGGCCGACGCGGTGAGCCGGATGCGCGATTCCGACGTGCAGAAGCCGCCCGGGATCGCCGAGGCCATCGACTGGCTGGCCGCTCTCAGCGTGTTGGGCATCGATCAGCTCGACGAGGCCGCCGCCGAGCGGACCCTCGGCTCTGTGCTCAAGTACCGCGAGGACCAGGAGCTCATCCGCGCCGCCGGCCTTGCCAAGCTCGTGAGCGGGGCCCGGTGACAGTTGCGATGACGCGCCCCTTCGCCGTCGAGACCATCGAGCTGGACCTGGCGCCGCTGGTCGGCGCCTTCGGCCGGCGCCTGCACGACGCCGGGCTCCCGGTGGAGCCCGAGCGCGCTGCGCGCTTCGCCGAGGCGTTGGCGTTGGTGGGGTGGGCGGGGACGCTTTCCCGGCGGCGGTTGTACTGGACCGCGCGCGCGGTGTTCGTCTCAGACCCCACGCAGGTGCGGATCTTCGACCGGGTGTTCGCCGAGGTATTCGGTGTCGGGGTGCGCGGAGAAAGCCACTCGGTGATTGAGGACGTGCGCCAGGTGCCCGCGGTCGCCGATGACGATCGTCCGGTCGCCGATCCTCCGCGCACCGGAAGCGGCGCCCATCAGGACGAGGCTTGGGCGGCCGGGGCGGCGCCCTCCCCGTCGCGCAGCGCCGCCGACGCCGCCGAGGAGGAACTGCCCGTCGGGGTGCTCGCCTCCGACGAGGAGGTCATCCGCGCCAAGCGCTTCGACGCCCTGGACGCTGACGAGCTGGCAGCGCTGTACCGCCTCATGTCGCGCATCGAGCTGGCCGCGCCGCTGCGACGCACCCGCCGCGCCGAGCGCCGGCGCCGCGGCGAGACCGTCGACATGCGCCGCACGCTGCGGGGCAGCCTGCGCACCGGGGGCGATCCCATCCGCCTGGCCCACCGCCGCCGGCGAGTCGTGCCCCGCCGCCTGGTGCTGCTGTGCGACATCTCGGGCTCGATGGAGCCCTACGCCCGCGCTTACCTGCAGTTCCTCACCTGCGCCGCTGGAGGCGGGGACCGGCGCACCCGCTCCGAGGCGTTCGTCTTCGCCACCCGGCTGACCCGCCTCACCCGCGCGCTGCACTCCCGCAACCCCGAGCGCGCCCTGCAGCGGGCGGCGGCCACCGCGCCCGACTGGTCCAGCGGCACGCGCATCGGCGACGCATTGAAGACCTTCAACGATCGCCACGGCCGCCGGGGGATGGCGCGCGGGGCCGTGGTGGTCATCCTGTCTGACGGTTGGGAGCGCGGTGACCCGGCGCTCGTGGGGCGCGAGATGGAGCGGCTGTCGCGCTTGGCCTACCGGATCATCTGGGTCAACCCGCGCGCGGCGGCCAAGGGCTTTGCCCCCCGCGCCGGCGGCATGGCGGCGGCGCTGCCCCACTGCGATGCGCTGGTCAGCGGGCACAGCCTGGAGGCGCTCGACGAGGTGGTCGACGCCATCGGCGCCCGCCGCGCGGACGCCAGCGAGCCGCCGCCGGCGGTCACCACCGCCGAGCTCGAGGAGGAGTCGTGGCCGAGCGCGACGCCGGTGCCGGGCAGTTCGGTGGCGATGCCATCGGGCTACGGGCCCTCGCGCGGGCGCACCACCCCGGGCTGGAGCCTTGGACGATGAGTCCGCACCGTCCACTGGGACCGGTGCACGGAGACCCCACGCCGGTGGGGCCGCTGCCCGGCGCCACCGGCGGGCGCCCGCCGAAGATCTGCATCTACCCGGGCTGTGAGCGCCCCGCGGTCCCCCCGCATCTGCTGGGTGGACCGCAGCCGAGCTTCTGCGACCTGGAGGAGCACAACGCGCTCACCGCCCACCACGAGCGCCAACGACTGGCGGCCCAGCAACGTTCAAAGGAGGGAGTAGGCGATGGCGAATGAGGCATACCGCGCGGTCTTCTTGCGCGTGCACCCGACCGGCAAGATGGTCCTCAGTCTCACCACCGAGGCCGACGGCCGCGAGGGCGAGTACGCCCACCAGGTCGCTGACGAGTTCGACATCCCGGCGCTGGACGTCAAGGTGATGCCGGCTGACCTGGACCGCTTCGGCGAGGGACACGGCTTCAACACCGCCCCGTCGGGCGGCACCTCGGCCGCGATCGCCTCGGCCACCGAGAAGATCCTGGAGAAGGCCCGCCTGCTGGCGGGGATGGCGCTCGATGCTCCGCCCGAGGCATTGAGCTGGGGCGCCGGCGTGTTCAGCGCCGGCGAGGACACCGAGCGGTCGCGCACGATCGCCGACATCGCCATGTACGCCCACGGCACCGGCGCGCTGCCGTCCGGCGTCGAGGGCGGCCTCGACGCCCAGACGGTCTATCGCGACTGATGCACGGCTGGGCCTTCGATGCGTCGCGCCCGGCGCGCGGCCCCGGTCAGGCGGTGGGCCGCAGCTTGGCGTCGATCTCGACGCCGACCTCGTCGGTGACCTTCAGCGTGCCGAACAGCGCTGAGTACGGCTTCATACCCCACTCGGTCTGCTTGACGGTCGCGGTGCCGGTAACCCGTCCGTCGTCGGCGACGGTGATATCGAAGGCGATCAGGTTCACGCCGTTGACGAGCTCGAGGTCGCCGGTCACGTGGAGGCGGCCTTCGCCGTCGGGGCGCACCGCCGTGGACTTGAAGCTGATCGGCGTGCCCTTGAGCACCTCCTGGTTGATCGTCTGCGCGATCCCCTCCTTGTCATCGCCGTCGAGCGACTTCACGCCGCCCGTGCCCTCCACGACCGTAAACGAGGTGGAGTCGGCGGTGAGCTCGAGCACGCTTTGGCTCAGATCGTCAGCGAACTGCGCCGCCGCGCCCCAGCGCTCGACCTCGATGCGGAGGTTGTGGCCGGCCTTGGAGGCCGCCCCGCCCTTGCCCGTGCGGACAGTCAGCTTCCCGTCCTGTGGCCCCAGCTCATAGGTGCCCGGCTGTATCCCCATGCTTGGATCTCTTTCTCTCTCGCGACTGCGTTGCCACTCAGAACATACCTGCGAAAGGACACCAAACAATGGTTGAGATCGACCATCCGATTCCGTCCGGCAAGTCCATCGACGACAACTGGAAGCTCGTGTTGGACCTCGAGCGTCTCGTGCCCTGCGTGCAGGGCGGCACGGTGAAGGAAAAGGTCTCCGACGAGGAGGTCAAGGCGGAGATCAGGATCAAGATGGGAGCGATGTCGATGAAGTTCGCCGGCACGGTGAGCCTCGTCGAGCACGACGAGTCAGCGCACACGGCGCTGCTGCGCGTCAAGTCGCGCGAGGTCGGCGGGTCCGGCCACGCCAACGCCGACGTCACCTTCACCCTCGAGGACGGCGGCGGCAACATCCACACCGCGGCGCAGGTCACCGGCAAGGCGGCGTCGATGGGGGAGGGCACGGTCTCCACCGTGCTCGAGGCCCTCATCGCGGACTTCACCAGCAACTTCGCGGCGGCCGCGTAGCAGTGGCCCTCCCCGCAAACACGCTCGCATAGGGGGAGCTGTCATGCCGGTGCGCACCATGCGGCAGGTCGAGCCGGGGGAGGTCCCGATGGACGGCGGCACCGCCGTCCAGGACCGCCCTGACCGGCCGGTGTTCCGCGGCAATGGCGAATACGACTACGTGTGCGGCTCGTGCGGCAACGTGCTGGCGGCCGGAATGGATCCGCGGTACATGACCCGGCGCGTGCGGGTCAAGTGCGGGCGCTGCCGGACGGTCAACATCGCGGCCGAGGTCTCCGTCCAGGCGGCCCGCCGGCCGCGGCCCAGCGAGGCTGGCTGATGGCGGTCACCCGCGAGCCCGAGGCCGCGTCCCCGTCGCCGGAACGCCCGATCGGCTTCGGGCGCATGACGCGCAAGGAGGATGAGCGGCTGATCCGCGGTCGCGGTGTGTTCGTGGACGACGTGCAGCGGCCGGGCATGGTGCACGGCGCCATCCTGCGCAGCCCCTACGCCCATGCGCGGATCGTGTCCGTCGACGCCTCGGCGGCGCTCGCGCACCCCAAGGTCCTCGGGGTTATCACCGGCCGAGACCTCGAGATGCGCGACACGGCGTGGATGCCGACGCTGTCAGGCGACACCCAGGCGGTGCTGGCCACCGACAAGGTGCGCTTCCAGGCCCAGGAGGTCGCCTTCGTCATCGCCGAGGACCGCTACTCGGCGCGCGACGCGCTGGAGCTCATCGAGGTGGAGTACGAGCCGCTGGACGTGGTGGTCGACCCGCGGCGGGCGCTTGACGCCGACGCCCCGCTCATCCGCGACGATCTTCCCGGCCGGACCGACAACCACCTCTTCGACTGGGAGGCCGGCGACCAGGCCAGCACCGGCGCGGTGTTTGCCGACGCCGACGTGGTGGTGGAGCAGGACATGGTCTTCCCACGCTCGCACCCGGCACCCATGGAGACGTGCGGCGCGGTGGCCGAGTTTGACCGCATCAGCGGCAAGCTGACGCTGTGGGCCACCACGCAGGTGCCCCACGCTCACCGGACGTTGTACGCCGGGATCCTCGGACTGGACGAGCACAAGATCCGCGTCGTCTCGCCTGACGTCGGGGGCGGCTTCGGCAACAAGGTGCCGGTCTACCCCGGCTACGTCTGTGCCGCCGTCGCCGCGATGCAGACCGGGCGCCCGGTGAAGTGGATGGAGGACCGCTCCGAGAACCTGATGTCCACCGGGTTCTCGCGCGACTACGCGATGCGCGGGGCCATCGCCGCGGACGCCGACGGGCGCATCCGGGCGGTCCGGGTCGACGTCCTGGCCGATCACGGCGCCTTCAACGCCACGGCGCAGCCCACCCGCTTCCCCGCCGGGTTCTTCCACGTGTTCACCGGCTCCTACGACCTCGAGGCGGCCCACTGCCACGTCCGCGGTGTCTACACCAACAAGGCGCCCGGGGGAGTGGCCTACGCGTGCTCGTTCCGCGTCGCCGAGGCGGTGTACCTGGTCGAGCGCCTCGTGGACATGCTCGCCCGCGAACTGGGGGTCGACCCGGCCGCGCTGCGTCTACAGAACCTGCTGGCGCCCGAGCAGTTCCCCTACACCTGCAAGACGGGGTGGGTGTATGACTCGGGTGACTACCCGCGCGCCCTGCGCACCGTGCTGGATCTGGCCGGCTATGAGGCGCTGTGCGCCGAGCGGGCGGAGCGGCGCGAGCGCGGCGAGCTCATGGGCATCGGGCTCTCGTTCTTCACCGAGGCGGTCGGCGCCGGGCCGCGCAAGCACATGGACATCGCCGGGCTGGGCATGAACGACGGGGCCGCACTGCGGATCTCGCCGACCGGCAAGGCCCAGCTGGCGATCAGTGTCCAGACCCAGGGGCAGGGGCACGAGACGACGTTCGCTCAGATCGTGTCCCACGAGCTGGGGATCCCGCCCGAGGACGTCGACGTCATCCACGGGGACACCGACGCCACGCCCTACGGCCTGGGCACCTACGGCTCGCGCTCGACACCGGTCAGCGGGGCGGCCGCCGCCCTGGTGGCCCGCAAGGTGCGCGACCGCGCTCGGATCGTGGCCGCGGCGATGCTGGAGGTCTCGCCCGACGACCTCGAGTGGGTCAATTACGGCGACGCGGCCCGCCCGGCCCGGTGGTTCGTCAAGGGCGACCCCGAGAAGGGGGCGACGATCCCCGAGATCGCCATGGCCGCGCGCGGCTCGGTGGAGCTGCCACCCGGCGTGGAGACGGGGCTGGACGCCGAGACCGTCTATGACCCGCCCAACCTGACCTTTCCGTTCGGCGCCTACGTCTGCGTGGTGAGGATCGACCCCGGGACCGGCAAGGTCCGCGTCGAGCGCTTCGTGGCCGTCGACGACTGCGGGACCCGGATCAACCCGATGATCATCGAGGGGCAGGTCCACGGCGGGCTGACCGACGGCGTCGGGCTGGCCCTCATGGAGATGATCGCCTTCGACGAGCACGGCAACTGCCTGGGAGGCTCGCTCATGGACTATCTGATCCCGACCGCGCTGGAGGTTCCCGAGTGGGAGACCGGCCACACGGTCACGCCGTCGCCCCACCATCCCTTCGGGGCCAAGGGGATCGGCGAGTCGGCCACCGTCGGCTCGCCACCCGCGATCGTCAACGCTGTGTGCGACGCCTTGGCGCCGTTCGGCGTGACGCACATCGACATGCCCTGCACGCCCGGGCGCGTGTGGGACGCTATGCAAGGGAAGGATTGAGTAAATGATTCAGGGCGAGCTCGCCATCCACGTCCAGAGCCTGTTGTCGGAGCGCACGCCGTTCGTGCTGGCGACCGTCGTGCGCGCCCGCCGCCCCACCAGCGTCCGCCCGGGCAACGCCGCGGTGGTCCTGCCCGACGGCAGCATGGA
>DASXDW010000029.1:0-8790 GCA_036490435.1 Solirubrobacteraceae bacterium | reverse complement strand
CCCGCCGACACGGGAGGCGTTCGCCAACGACCCGCTGGAGCTGCTGGCCGTCGACGCGCGCGCGAACCGCGCCAAGGGTGACGGTGACGCTGCCACCTGGCTGCCTGCTAACAAGGCCTTCCGCTGCTCCTACGTCGCCCGCCAGGTCGCGGTCAAGACCAAGTACCGGCTGTGGATCACCCAGGCCGAGAAGGACGCGATCAGCCGCGTGCTGGCCACCTGCCCGGGCCACAAGCTCCCCGCGCCCGGCGCGCCCGTCCACGTTACCGCCACCAGCACCCCCACGACCAGCGCCACCACGCCCGCCCAGCCGGCGCCGTCCCCGGCACCCGCCAGCGCGGGCGCCTCCAACAAGCCGGTGTCCGAGGTCAACTGCTCGGACTTCGCCACGCATGCCGCCGCGCAGCGGTGGTTCACCGCGCACGGCGGATCGGCCGCCAACGACGTGGCGGGCCTGGACGGCAACCACGACGGGACCGCCTGCCAGGACCTCCCGTAGGCAAGCCAGCGCGGCGCCGCCTGCGCCGACGTGTGCGGCCGGATCACCCTCAGGCAATCACACGACGACTACGTGACTGGTCTCGTGAGCGAATGATGGCTGACGACGAGTGATCCAACAGCCCCTGACGACGGATGGCTAGACGGGGCCCTCCGGCGGGACAAGGGCCCGGTCGGGCGGGTCGAGGTCGCCGGCGGCGATCGGCTCGTAGATCCGCTTGCGCCCGCTGCCGACATCAACAAAGCGGCCGTCCTCGAACCGCGCCAGGTCGACCCACGCGCCGTTCGGGGCCTGGTAGGTGAGCTCGCCGTCGGCGAGGCGTGCGGGCAGCCGGAAAACGTCGTCGGGCGGCCGCGGCTGCCACTGGTGGACGGTCCGCAGGCGGAGCGCCACCGTCGCGCCGTCAAAGGCGAAGATCGGAACGTTCGCGGCCGCACGACCGCCATCGTCGGCGACCGGCTCTTCGCGGCTGACCCGCCAGATCCCGATCGGGTCCACGCTCACCGGATCGGCGAACTCGGGAATTTGGCCTTGAGCGCGGCGGCGTGCTCGGGCCGCAGACCCCCTACCTGGCCGGCCCACTTCAAGAAGTATCGGTCCGGCTTCGACTTGGCGGTGGCGATGTCGACGTCCTCGATCACGAAGTAGTCCACCCGGTAGATGACGCGATCGCCCTTGACCGCATACGCGGAGAACGTATCCCGCGTTGTCACGACCGGCGACCCCGCGCCAGGTCCCGACGCCGCGAATGACTGCGCTCCGGAGATGTTGCTGTCCTCGCCCGGCTCGTCGAGCATCGCGACCTGCACCCCGGCCTTGACCCGCGCCGCACCCCGATCACGCGCCGGCGGAGCGGATGCGGCGACTGCCAGCAGCGGTTCGTGGGCGCGCTCGCCGAGGCCGTGCAGTCGCCGCGAGATCGCGTCGGCCAGCGTCCGCGGGATCGGGAGATTTCCGCCGCGATCGGGCCGGTTCTGGAGCTCGCGAGCGATGGCCGCGTGTACAAAGGGTTTCCACCGGAGCCGACATGGATCCGGCGCACCAGCGGCCGAGGCAGTCTGTGTCCAATGCGATTCGCCAGCAGAGCGTCCAACGCAGCCAGGTCGAGCGGCTCAATCGTCTGCCGCAGCAGGCGCTCACCGCCACCATCTGCGGCCAGGGCCGTCCACAGTGCGCCATCGGTGGCGGGCCTGCGCGTCATGACCACTCCGATGGGCGCATCTCGCAACCGCGGGAGGGCAAAGCCCAGGACACGAGCCGTCGGCGCATCCAGCCACTGCTCGTCATCTATGGCGATCAGCAGCGGGGTGGCAGCCACCACAGAGCGCAGCGCGTCCAGCGCTCCGCGTAGCAGCGCTCCCTGATCGGGGGAGCCGGTTTCGCTGTCGACCACCAGTGCCAACGAAACCGCCCGGCGCTGGGGCGCCGGCAAGTCCCGCAGGATCTGCTCAGGCAGGCAGTCGAGCAGATCACCCAGCCCAGCGAAGGCGAGACCAGCATCGGGTTCGCCCGGCGCGGTCGCTCGCACCCCAAATCCCAGGCGCCGCGCTTGCCCGATCGCCTGCTGCCACAGCGTGGTCTTTCCGATCCCTGGCGATCCCTCGAGCGCAATCACCACGCCGCCACCTGGTAGCGCGGCAAGGCTGCGCTCGATCAGTGCCCACTCTCGTTCTCGTCCCAGCACGTGCTGCAGTCTCCCCCGGTGCGTTCTGCACTGCACACAGTACCGCGCAATGGTGGGGCGTTTCTGATTGCGTCGAACAATTCAGCGCAGAGTGACCAGAGCGCAACCCCTCGACGCCTGCTGCGGCAGTCCAGACGGTGTCGACGAGCGAGCACGCGGGGTCAGGTTATGCTCTGCAGCCGGGTCCGTGATGGGGAGTCACCTAACTCAGGAGCAGGTCGATGACCTCCGCGGAGAGAGTCGCTGGCCTCCGACGATAGTGCTGTGCGTGGCGATCGCCGTCCCTTTACTACTGCCCGATCGCTTCAGCCTGGTGTCGAAGTGGATCGAGCCGGCAGTGCTGGCGCTGCTGCTCGTCGCGCACATCATCGCCGACCCGGGACGCATCGACCGGGAGTCAAGCGCCACTCGCGCGATCGGCGTCGGGCTGTTGGTCGTGCTCGTCGTGGGCGCGACAACACAAGCGGTCGTGCTGACGGTCGAGTTGGTGAACGGTAACAAGGCGCTGAACAACCCGCATGAGCTGCTCTCGTCCGGAGCGCTGGTTTGGCTGGAAACGATCGTCGCGTTCACCTTTGCCTACTGGGAGATCGATGCAGGCGGCCCAGCGGCGCGCGCTCATCGCACCGCAAAATACCCCCACCTAGCGTTCCCGGAGCACATGAACCCGGCCCTCGCGCCCCCTGGCTGGCGACCGCTGTTCCTCGATTACCTTTACGTTGGCCTGACGAACGCCACCGCGTTCAGCCCGACCGACGTCATGCCGCTGCGGCATTGGGCCAAGCTGACCATGGGGGTGCAGGCGTTGATCTCGCTGATCATTCTCGGGCTCGTCGTTGCACGCGCGGTGAACATTCTCACCTGATACTCGCTGCGCCTGCTGACAAAATTTCCACCGCTGCACGGCCGCGTGCGAGGATCGGCATCGTGGCGGGCCCGACCTCTCAGATAACGCTCAAGCGTCTGCGCCGGCCGATCGGCGACGTCCTTCGGACCTACAAGGTCGTGATCGACGGGAACCCGGCCGGGGACATCCGCCGTGGTGAGACCAAGACGTTCGACGTGCCCCCGGGCCAGCACGAGATCCACCTCGAGATCGACTGGGCACAGAGCCGGAAGCTTGAGCTCAACCTGTCATCCGGCGATGTGGCGAGCCTCACGTGCAGCGCGCGTCCACCCAACGCCGGCTTGAACGTGCTCGCGTCCAAGAACTACATCAAGCTCGAGATCGTCGATGGATCGTGGCTCGCGGTCGACGATACGTTCCGGCCCGAGCCCCCGCCGGCGCCGGAGATCGCTCCCGATGCGCCCGACGACGAGGAGATGCAAGCCGCTTGGGCGGCATGGTCGCAGTCCTCCGATGGCGCCACCGAGCTTCGCGCCGCACTGCAGGGCGCGATCCAGGCCGGCGACACCAGCGAGATCGCCCGCCTCAAGCACGAGGTTGGCGTGGTGCTCGCCGAGCACCGCGCGCTCACCGATGAATACAAGCGCCTGAAGGTGCAGCGGCCCGATTGGAAGGCGCCCGAGCGAAGCGGCTAAAGCCGCGGCGCCTGGGTGCTCGTGACCGCGCTTGCGGGCGTGCGAGACCCTCCGTGCGGCGGGCCGCGTTCACTGCGGGTGTTTCTGGAATACGAGCCGGTAGTGCTCGAGCAGTTCGCGCTCAAAGCAGACCTTGTTGGCGCTGACACCGGAGGTGAACGCAAGCCGGAAGTCGGAGCTCGTGAGCCAGCGCGGGAGAAGCTGGAGCTTGAACAGCGTCTTTCGAAAACTGGGAGCTCCGATCCTCCGATTCCACTGGGTGATGGTTTCGATGTAGTCCAGACGTCCGCTGGTGCTTGCCAGCAACCGGAAATGCGGCTCGGCGGCGCGGATGAGTTGCTCCTGACCAAACGGAAGCCAGGAGCCGGGGAACTGGCGCCCCAGGAGCGCGAGGATCCACGCGTCTGAGCCTCGTTCAGGGAGCGCGCGCAGAGCGTCGATGTCGATCTGCTCCACGGGAATCATGTTCGGCCCCCAGACCATCGACTGCATGTAGAACCGACCGTCATCGGGCAGCACGCTCGCGATATTGGCGAACGCCTCGCGGTAGATCTCTTCCTGCCGCCCGGCCAGGTAGTCGTCGGGTGAACAGAAGTGCTCGAAGCCACCGACGCATGCCGCCGCGTCGAACCCCCCGAAGCTGTCGCGTGTGACCTCCCGCGCGTCGTGCAGATGGACGTCGAGACCATGCCGCCGACAGGCAGCCACCTGCTTGGAGGACAACGTGACACCGAGCCCTGTCGCACCCCGGTCGCCCATGAAGTTCAGCAGCGGCCCCCAGCCGCAGGCGAGATCGAGCACCCGGCGGCCCGGCCCGATGCCGATCTGCTCGGCGACATACTCATGCTTGCGCCGCTGGGCCTCCTCGAGGCTCAGCGAGAAGTCACCGTCGTACTTGGCGCCGCTGAAGTCCGCGAGTTCTCCCAGACTGAGCCGGAAGATGCGATCGATCAACGAATATGTGAACTCCAGATCCGCGCGGTCTGCCATGTCGAACTGCAATGAAAGCGCAATCGCGCTCTCGATAGCGACTACGGTCTGCGACAGCGACGCTTCGCCGCCGCTACGGGGCCTGGACGGCCGGTTCGATGCGATGACGGCGCACCAGCAGCACGACGCCGATGATGAGATACGCCGCGATCGCGGCCAACGCGCCGGCGTAGGTCTTGCCCGAGACGACGGCAGTGGAGATCAGCGAGAAGTCAAACATCCCGTGCAGGATCGCCGGGATGACCAGGCCGCCTGACACGCGACGGGTCAGGTAGAAGAAGTAGCCCGCGAACGTCACGATCACCGCCTGCGCGACCGCGGCGCCGTTTCCGGAGAACACGTTGGTCAGGTGCGCGGCACCGAAGACAACGCTTGACCACAACGCGACCTTCCCCTCCGAGAAGCCGTTGAGGCGAAACGTGGTCACGCCGATCCCGCGAAACATGCCTTCCTCGGCAAACCCGACCATGAGCGCGCCGATCAGCAGCAACACGACGAATCCGATGCTCTTGTGCCCCAGGCCGCCGTAGTTGATCGCCGCCAGGGTCGAGAGGGCGAGGATGCCCGGGATGACCCACACCCAACGCCGCACCGGGCGATCATCGACAAACACCGGCCGCCACCAGCCCAGGGCCGTGACCACGCCGTAGACGAGGATCAACGACAGGCCCACCGGCAACAGCAGCCCCCGCGTCACCTCATCGATCCTCGTGAATTGCCCGAAATCCTCATGCAATCCAGCGGTCGCCACCCGACCGACGAGCTGCAGCACGACCAGATATGCAACGACGATCGCGATAAACACCACGACCGGGATCCTCCGAACAGGCGCAGAGCGCCGAGTAGCCGGGGCGTCGTTCACGCTCGTCAAAGTATCCGAGCCCCCACCACCCGACAAATCGACGATCGCGCCGCCTTCACGAACCCCCGGCAACGTCGACGCCACCCATATTGACGGGGCTCAGTGTTGCTCTGGACGGTTGGGGCGTCAGACTTCTACCGATGGTCATCCTGCACGCGCGGTTGAGGTGGGCCTGCCGACCGGCAGGTACGGGATGCGGGCGGCTGCGATGGCGGTGATGGCCTGTTTGAACGGAGGGCGTACCCGGGCCGAGCATCCCGTCGTCCCGCTATCGCCGGCGGAACTGGCCGCCGACGCTCGCGCGGTTCAGGCCGCTGGGGCGTTTGCCGTCCACGTGCATCCGACCGATCGACACGGGGTACAGACCATGGACGCCAAGGCCTGCGATGCCGCGGTGGCGGCGATCCGCGCCGCGGTTCCGCGGCTGCCGATCGGCGTCTCCACGTCGGCCGCGATCAACCCCGACCCGTTCGCCCGCGCGGCCGCACTAGCCGCCTGGCGCCAGCCACCCGACTTCGTCTCGGTGAATGTCTCCGAGCTCGGCTGGACGGGCATCGCACGGTCCGCACTTCACGCAGGCATCGCCATCGAGGCTGGACTGGCCGTTGCGGCTGACGCCGAAGAACTCCAACGCAGCCCGTTCGCTCATCAGATCCTGCGCGCGCTGGTTGAGGTTGACGGCGGCGCGGAGGAGGCCCGCGCCATCGCAGAACTGATCCCCCCGGGCGTCGCGCAACTCTGGCACGGCTCCGGAGCGCGGACCTGGGAGGTCATCTCCGCGGCCGGGGCGGCCGGCATCGACGTCCGCGTCGGACTGGAAGACGTGCTGGTGCTTCCGGACAGCAGCATCGCGGCAGACAACGCCCAACTCGTCGGCACAGCCATCCAGTTGATCAGCGGCCTAAGCTGAGTGTCACTGGAAGTGCCAAGACGATGACGGCGACTCCACGGGCGCGATCCCGCGACTGGCCGACGGCTCAGTGTATGTGGATCTTCAGGACCTTCGCCGTGAGCCGCGCGCTCTGCTCAAACGCCTGCGTGCACGCATCGCCGGTCTCCCCTTCCGTAGGGGCAACTGAACAGTTCTGAGCGATGTGGTCCTCGGTGGGGGTGATGGGGATGCTCCCGGAATGGGTCAGGTCCCTCGCCGACATGTCTCCACGGAAACTCGCGAGCGTGAGCAGCGGGAAGCTGTCTCCCGTCGGAGCAAGGTAGGCGGCCCCGTCCGATACCGACATCTGCTCGCCATCGTCGGCGCGACATTGAGGAGGGTTGAACTGTGCCCCTTCGAATGGAGACAGCTCGAAGTTGACGGCCTTCGTCTGATCCTGTTTGTTCTTGACGTCGGAGACGATCGCCAAGGCACTTCTTGCCGGAGCGGTCACGGCGCCTTGGCACGACCACTTCGTGGTCGACGCTGGGCAATCCGAGCTCGCGTTGTTCAGCCCAGAGCCCCGGTACTGCCAGGTCGAGCCCGTGACGCTCACCCGTCCCTTGATGATCTTGACCTTGCCGGCATGCTGCAGGGGGATGCCCTGGAGGACAAAGGTTGAGACCCACTTGATCACACCATGGAAATACGTCTGATCGGCGCCATCGACCGGGTTTCCATCCGCGTCCACGCAGCCGGTGGGCTCCTGATAGCTATCGGTGTGCGTGTAGTCGACCGCGCCGCGGTAGGTGATTCGATCATCGACTGACCTCGGCACCCGGACCACCTTCGGGTGATGGTGGCGGTTTGCGCGGAACGTCGTCGCGCTGGCAGCTGATGGGGAAACTGCGACGGCGGCGGTGAGCGCGACGGTCGCCAAGCGAAGCCGGTTCATGGTGGCGCCACCGTAACGCAGAGTCGGTTGTTCGCGCAATAGCTCCTTTCGGCTGCCGCTTGGCCTGGAGAAGCGGGTTGACGGGATGGTGTGTCTACTGGGCGGGTCGGCGGTTGTAGAGGTACCTGGCCCAGATATAGCTGGCGGCGGTGATCGCGAGGCACCACACGATCGCCTTGACGCCGGCGCTGCCGACGTGCTGGTTGGCGAGCAGGCTGCGCACGGTGTTGGTGATCGGGGTGAAGGGCTGATTCTCGGCGAACCAGCGCAGGCCGGCCGGCATCGAGGCGACGGGCACGAAGGCACTGCCGAGAAACGGCAGGAAAGTGAGGAACATCGGTATGTTGCTCGCGGTCTCGACGCTCTTCGCGACGAGGCCAAGAGCGACCGATAGCCAGATCAGAGCGACGGCCAGCATCACGAGAACCCCGAGGGCGGCCAGCCAGCCCAGCGGCCCCGCGGCGGCGTCATAGCCGATCAGCAGCGCCACGGCGACCGTGACGACGAGGCTGATCAGAGTCAGGACCAGGCTGCTGAAGACATGGCCCGCGAGCACGGCGGGTCGCCAGATTCGCATCGTCTTAAAGCGGGCGATGATGCCCTCGGTCATGTCCTTGGCCACGGAGATGGCGGTGATCTGAGCGGCGCCGGCGACGGTGAACAGCAGCATCCCCGGGGTGAGGAAGTTGATGCAGGCGCCGTGGCCGCCACCCGCCGTGATTCCGTTGCCCAAAGTGCCGCCGAAGACGTACACGAACAGCAGCAGGAACACGACGGGCATGAGGATCGGAAACAGGGACAGCCCCGGGTAACGCTGCAGGTGGCGCAGGTCGCGCCGCAGCATGGTGGTCGAATCGCGCAGGGCGTATGCGCTGGTCATGAGTAGAGCTCCTCTGCTGTTCTCGAGTCCGCTGCGTCGGCGTTTTGGCCTGTCAGCGCGAAGAACACGTCGTCGAGATCGGGGGTATGAATCGCGAGATCGACGACGTCGACACCGGCCTCATCGAGGTCGCGGAGAACGCGACGCAGAGTGGCGACGTTGCCGTCGGTCGGGATCTGCAAGCGCGGCGAGTCCTGGTTGGTGACCGCCATTCCCAACGCGTCGCCGGCCACGAGTTGGGCCTCGGTGTCGGCGAACTGGACATCGATGCGGCCGCCGGGGATGCGCTGCTTGAGCTCCTGCGCGCTGCCCTCGGCGACGAGACGTCCGCGGTCGAGGATCGCCACCCGGTCGGCGAGCTTGTCCGCCTCCTCGAGGTACTGCGTGGTGAGGAACACGGTGGTGCCATCGTCGACCAGGCTCTCCACGATCTCCCACACCGTGCGGCGGCTACGCGGATCAAGGCCGGTGGTCGGCTCGTCGAGGAAGATGACCTGCGGCGCGCCG
>DASXDW010000221.1:0-9952 GCA_036490435.1 Solirubrobacteraceae bacterium | reverse complement strand
GTGCGCAGGTTGGTGGTGCCGGCGACGTGAAAGACCCGTTCGACCCCTTTCATCGCGCGCCGGACGGCCCGGCGGTCCAGGATGTCGGCGCGGACGCGGCGGACGTCGAGCCCCTCGAGCGCGGCGAGCGGGGACTCCCGGCGCACCGTGACGACCACGTCGTCCCCGCGCGCCACCAGCAGCCGGGCCACGTGGGCGCCGATGAACCCGGTCGCTCCGGTGACGAGCGTTCGCCCCATGTCGCGGGCCCAGTGTAGACCGGTGAGGCCACTGCTAGGGTGCCGCGCTCATGCCTGTCTCAATCGTCTCGGACACCTGCCACTACCTGCCCACGGAATTGGCCCAGGAGCAGGGAATTCATCAGGTCAGCCTGTACGTCCACTGGCCCGAGGGCGACGAGCGCGAGGCCGACATCTCCGACTACGACGATTACTACCGGCGACTCGGCTCCAGCGGGGCGCTGCCCACGACCTCACAGCCGTCGATCGGAGACTTCCTGGCCGTGTACGAGCCCCTGCTGGAGCGGGGCGACGAGATCGTCTCCGTCCATCTCGCCGGGGGCATGTCAGGCACCGTTCGAGCCGCCGAGCAGGCCCGCGAGCAACTGGGCGCGCGCGCCTCCCGCGTGCACGTCGTCGATTCCGCCACCGCCTGCGGGGGTGAGGGCCTGGTGGTGCTGGCGGCGGTCGCCAGCGCCCGCTCGGGCGCCGACGGTGCCACGGTGGCTGAGCGCGCGCGGGAAGCGAGGGCCGGGCTGAAGATGTGGTTCTCCATCGACACGCTGGAGTATCTGAGGCGCGGCGGCCGGATCGCCGGAGCGCAAGCCTGGCTGGGCTCGGCGCTGAAGATCAAGCCGATCCTCACCGTCGAGTCTGAGATCACCCCGGTGGAGCGGGTGCGCACCTCGCGCCGCGCGTTCGAGCGGATGGTGGACCTCCTCAAAGAACGCGCCGACGCCGGGGCCGACGCGTGGATGGTCCAGCACATCCAGGCCCCGCGCGAGGCCGCCGAGCTGGCGCGACGCGGCACCGAGCTGTTCGGGGTCCCGCCGCGCGTGGTGGGCGAGATCGGGCCGGTGATCGGCACCCACGTGGGGCCGGGGCTGTTGGGCGTCGGCGGGCTGCCGAGCTCCTACCTCGCCTAGCGGCCCGGGGCCGCGATGCGGCCGCGACGGCGTCAGCCGCCGAGCAGCTTCTGCTTCTTGCGCTTGCGGCGCCCGAAGGTGAGCGCGCCCAGGGCCGCGATACCGCCGCCGAGCACGAACCCCGCGACGCCCGCCCCGACGAGCACCTGCGGCTCGTACTGGCGTAGCTGCGATCGCCAGTCGGTGAGCTTGACCACCTCCACGCGCAACTGCTCGACGGCCGTGCCCAGATCCTTGCGGTTGCGCTCCATCGAGTCGCGGATCTGCTCGGGCGAACGGGGGGCCGGCATCAGCCTTCGCCTCCGGACTTGACGGTGGCGCTGATCCGTTTGGCCTCATCGATCGCCAGCTGCGGCGTGGGGGCGCCGACCCTCAGCTTGCGCCAGGCGAAGATGAATGCGCCGAAGGTGAGGGCGATGAGCAGCACCATGACGATGGCGAAGCCGATCCAGAACGAGTTGGTGATGACGTTCAGGCCCCAGGCCAGCGTCAGCAGCACGAAGATGAGCGCGAAGACGCCGAACACGGCGCCGATCGCGACCGCCGCGGCGCCCCGGGCCAGGCCCGACACCTTCGTCGACATCTCGGCCTTCGCGAGCTCGATCTCCTCGCGAACGAGGAGCGAGAGCTTCTCGGAGACCTCGGTGACGGCCCCCGCGAGGCTGTCGGTCCGTTCGCCGGGTTCAGCGGGCAAGGCGCTTGAGGATCAGGGCCAGGACGAGGCCGCCGGCGAAGGCGGCGCCCACCGCGCGCTCGGGCTGCTCGGGTGGGAACGCAGCGGCCAGGGTACCGGGGCCGGAGGGTGCGTCGGCGAAGGGCGGTTCGGTCGCGGGCGGCGTCGTGGCCGTGGTATCCGTGGGCGCGAACGCGGCCGGCGGAGCGGGCGCGGAGGCCGTGTCCGGAGGTTTCACCTCGGTCGGCGAGTCGTCAGGCGAGATCGCCGCGGGCTGGTCTCCCTCCGGCTCTTCGGCTGGCGATTGGTTAGGCGGCTGGTCGGTCACTCAGGGGGCTCTTCGCCGAACACGCGCATCCAGACCATGGCGGCCACGCGCGTCGACGCGAGGGTTGCGAGTGCGCCGAACCCGGCGAGCATGCCCGACCACAGCAAG
This sequence comes from Solirubrobacteraceae bacterium, assembly GCA_036490435.1. Classification (GTDB taxonomy): domain Bacteria; phylum Actinomycetota; class Thermoleophilia; order Solirubrobacterales; family Solirubrobacteraceae; genus Palsa-465. The sequence goes on along the minus strand of DASXDW010000221.1, from coordinate 7,699 downwards.
CGCTTGACCAAGGGGCTCTCCAACATGAAGAGGCATTCAAGCAGACGCCAGCAATCCGCGGCAGATCGTGTCGACGATCATCGACTTGGCGCGCTCGAGCTCTGCGTCGCTCACCGAGGCGCTGTCGAAGATCCAGCCGGTGAGCACCTGCTCGACGGAGCCGTAGAAGGCCTGGGCCGCGAACTCGGGGGTGATCTCGGGGCGAAACAGGCCGGTCCGCTGCGCTTTCTCCACGATCCCCGCGATGCCGGCGTACGCGTCGCGGATCTTGTCCAGGTGGGTGAGACCGAACGTGTTGGCCGCCCGTGTGACCTCGACGATGATGACCTTCATGAGCTCCGGGTCGTGGCGGTAGGAATCGATGATGAACCCCGCGATCGTGCGCAGCTTGTCCTCCGGGGCGCGCTGTGACCCATCGGCCTCCGCGATGGCGGTCAGCATCACGTCCCAGCGCTCGAGGAACAGCGTGTCGAGGATCTGCTCCTTGGAGGAGAAGTAGTGGTACACCAGCCCGTAGGCGACCCCGGCCTCGTCGGCAATGTCCGAGACGCGGCAGGTGTGGAAGCCCTGGCGGGCAAACACCCGAACGGCGGCGTCAAGGATGAGACGCCGCTTGTCGGTCGCCGCCGTCGTCATACGGGCTGCTCCCACGCGTAGGCTTCGGGGCGCCGGCGCGACACGGAGGGCAGCCGGCGGCGGATGTCGCGCAGGTTCTCGAGGTCGAGGTCGGCAACGATCGCGCACTCGGTGTCAGGCGCGGTGGCCAGTACCAGGCCCCACGGATCGACGATGAGCGAGCGCCCGCCGGAGCGCAGGCCGCCCGGGTGGTCGCCGATCTGATTGGCGGCGATGACGAAGCACTGGTTCTCGATCGCCCGCGCGCGCACCAGCACCTCCCAATGGTCGCGGGTGGTGGGCAGGGTGAAGGCGGCGGGCACGGTGAGCAACTCCGCCCCGCGCAGCGTCAGGATCCGGTACAGCTCCGGGAAACGCAGGTCGTAGCAGACGCTCATGCCCAGTCGCAGCCCGTTGGCCAGGTCGGTGACGACGATCTCGTCCCCGGGATCCTCCGTGGAGGACTCGGCGTACACCGCGCCGTCGACCTCGACGTCGAAAAGGTGGATCTTGCGGTAGACGGACTGGATCTCACCGTCGGGGCCGATGTGGACGCTGGTGTTGAAGCCCTTCTCGGCGTCCTCGACGTGCTCGAACAGCGAGCCGGCGACGAGGTCGATGCCCAGCTGGGCAGCGGTGGCGCGCGCCCACGAGATCGCGGCGCCGTCCAGGGTCTGGGCTCCCGCGGCCATGTGCTCGCGCTTGCCCAGCACCGTCCATTTCTCGGGCAGCACGACGAGCTCCGCGCCTCGGGCGGCAGCGTCGCGGACGAGCCGATCGGCGCGCTCGAGGTTACGATCGGCGTCTTCGGTGGCGTTGAGTTGGACGGCGGCGGCACGCACAGTGATCCCTCCTGGGTGGCGGGGGACTGATTGACTGGTCAGTCAGTGACAGAAGATACCCATAAACGGTTGGCTCCCAACGATCGCACGGATCGCCTCGCCGGGCTGCCCTTCCGGGGCGAGTTCGGCGCCGCCCGGCCGACGGCGCTGCGCGCCCTGCCCCTCCCGCCCGCGCCGATGCCTGCTCGCCTGGGGACGCGCCCGCTGAAGGCGTGGCGCTACATCGGGGTCTTCAGCCCCGAGCTGATGTTCTGCGCCGCCACGGTCCGCATCGGCCGGGCCCGCCAGTCGTTCTGGGCGGCCTGGGATCGCGAGAGCCAGCGGCTGCACGAGCGCACCTGGCTGAGCGCCGAGGGTGGCGTGCAGCTCTCCTACGGCCGGGCCGTGGTGAGCGACGGCCCGGCCCGGATCGACATCGCGCTCGCCGAAGGCGACGGCGTCGAGTCGGTATGCGCCGACGGCGCCGGCTATGCGTGGACGCGCAAGCAGGGCGGGGTGCCCGCCACCGGCACCGTCGTCCTGGGCGACGGCCGCGCTCGGCCGATCGCGGCCGCGGCGATCATCGACGACACCGCGGCCTACTACCGCCGCCACACCCGGTGGCGGTGGTGCGCCGGCGTCGGGATCGCCGTCGACGGCCGCCCGGTCGCGTGGAACCTGGTGGAGGGGGTCAACGACCCGCCCCGCAGCAGTGAGCGCACGCTGTGGGTGGACGGCGAGCCGTGCGAGGTGCCCCCGGTGTCCATCGACCCGGCGCTGGACCGCGTGGGCGACCTGCGCTTCGCCGCCGAGGCGACGCGCGCCCACGCCGAGAACCTGCTGGTGGTGCGCAGCCGCTACCGCCAGCCCTTCGGCACGTTCTCCGGCACGCTCCCCGGTGGCCCCACTTTGACCGCCGGCTACGGCGTGATGGAAGATCACGACGTCTACTGGTGACCTCGGCCGCGGTGGCGGCGTAGCTCGGCGAGCAGCATCTTGGAGTGCATGGCCCCGATCAGCTCCCGCAGGGGCTCGGCGCCGGAGGCGATGATCTCCACCGCGCGCTCGACATCCACCTCGCCGGCGAGACGGTCCAGGAGCACCTGGACCTCCTCGGCCACCAGCGGCTCGAGCGCCTCGCGGTAGCGAAGCGTGTCGTAGACGGTGAAGCCCAGCGCCTCCTCATAGCCGCCGGCGCGAAAGCGCGAGATCGCCTCGATGATGGCCACGTCGTCGGCGTCGTAGCCGCGGGGCCCGGGGGTCAGGACCTCGAGCTCCTCCAGGCGATCCAGGACGTTGGCCGGCAGGGCATACGTCTGGCGCACGCTCGCACGCGACACGCGGCCGGTCTCCCCCGCCTCGATGGCACGCTCGAGGATCCGGTCCTCGAGCTCGACCACCCGCACCGCGCGCTCGGGGTCGTCGGTCATCACCTCGCGGATGACGCGCAGCGGCATGAAGCGCTCTTCCTGCAGGCGCTTGATGAGACGCACCCGCTCGACGAACTCCTCGGGGTAGTAGGCCATGTTTCGGCTCGTCCGCAGCACGTCGGATTCGTCGCCGAGCAGCCCCTCGCGCAGGTAGTGCTTGATCGTGCCCGCGCTCACCCCCGAGCGCTCGGCAAGCTCGGACATCTTCAGCATGCCGTCGGTGGTGGCCACTGCTAGGAGGAGATGAACGAGCCACGCACGGTCTCGGCGCAGCCCGCGATGGCCCCGGAGGCGTGCAGCGCGGCGAGCTCGTCAGGCGCGTACCCGGCGGCCGCGAGGATCTCGTCGGTGTGCTGGCCGAGCTCCGGTCCCGGCGCCCGGGTGGCGTCTGCGGGCGTACGGCTGAGCTTGACCGGCACCCCGAGCAGCCTGACCGGACGCTCGGCCCCCGGCTGAGCGAGCTCCACCACCATCTCGCGCGCGGCCACCAGTTCGGAGTCCAGGGCCTCGTCGAGTCCCAGCACCGGCTCCAGGCAGCAGTCGTGCTCGGAGGCGAAGGCGCGCCACTCGTCGCGGGTGCGCTCGCGGAAGATGGCCGACACCGCGGCATGGGACTCGGAGTCCGGCGGGTCAAAGGCGTGGTCTGTGAGGTCCGAGCGGCCCACGCCCTCGCAGAACGCCCGCCAGAACTTCGGCTCCAGCGCCCCGAGGGTGATGTAGCCGTCGGCGCACTCGTAGGGGCGATAGCAGTTGTAGCGGCCAGCCAGGCCCAGGTCGCCCCGGCGCGGCGCGCGGCCGGTGGCGAAAACCTCGGCGGCGAGCATCGCCAGCCACGACAGAGACCCGTCGAACATCGAGCAGTCCACCAGTTGTCCCTCACCGGAGCGCTCGCGCTCGCGCAGCGCGACGAGGGTCCCCACCGCCGCCATCAGTGCGCCGCCGCCCAGGTCGGCGATCTGGCCGGCGGCCTGGACGGGCGGGCCACCGGCCTCGCCGGTGAGTCCCAGCAGCCCGTTGAGCCCGAGGTAGTTCATGTCGTGGCCGGAGCGGCTGCGGTCGGGCCCGTCCTGCCCGTACCCGGTGATGGCGCAGTAAACGAGGCCCGGATTCTGGAGGCGCAGGCGCTCGTAGCCCACGCCGAGGCGATCGAGCACGCCAGGGCGGAAGGATTCGAGCAGCACGTCGGCGTCGCGGACGAGGCGCAGCAGCGCGTCGCGCCCGCCGTCTGACTTGAGGTTGAGGCGGATGGAGCGCTTGCCCCGATTGAGCGCGAGAAACAGTGCGCTCTTGGCGGTCTCGGCAGCCCCCTCGTAGTAGGGCGGCGACCAGCGAATGTAGTCACCCATCCCGGTGTCCTCCACCTTGATGACGTCGGCGCCGAAGTCGGCGAGCAGCAGCGAGCAGAACCCTCCCGGCAGCAGCCGGCTGAGGTCGAGGACGGTCAGGCCGTCAAGCGGCAGGCTCATGGGCCTTGATCCCCAACATCGTCCGCGCCTCCTCCGCGGTGGCCGGCCGCCGCCCGCAGTCCTGCACCAGGCGCCGCGCGCGGGCGATGAGGTCGCCGTTGGAGCGCGCCATCTCGCCGTCGGGCAGGTAGAAGTTGTCCTCCAGCCCGACACGGACCGAGCCACCCAACGTGAGCGCGGCCGCCACGAGACTCCACTGGCCGCGTCCGATCCCGATCACGCCCCAGTGGTGGTGTCGCTCGCGCCAGGACTCGGCGAGGTTCTCGGCCATCATCGCCAGGTTGCGCGCCGTGGGCGGCACGCCGCCGACGACGCCCATGACGAAGTCGGCGTGCAGCGGCGCCTCCAGCAGCCCCATGTCCACCAGCGGCGCCAGTGACCCCACGTGCCCGACGTCGAAGCACTCGTGCTCAGGCTTGATGTGAAGCCGGCGCATGGCTTGCAGCAATTCGATGATCTCGTCGAACGGGTTGGTGAAGACGAACTTGAACACGAAGTCGCGCCGCGAGCGCGAGTACTTGGCGTAGTTCATCGAGCCCATGTTCACCGCCGCCACCTCGGGCCGGCACGCCTCCAGGTAGGCGATGCGCTTCTCCACTGGCACACCCACGGTGCCGGTGGAGAAATTGATGATGGCCGCGTCGCCGACCTCGGCGACGATCGCGTCGCGGATGGCGGTGAAGTCCGCGACCTCATAGCTGGGCGTCCCGTCGGGGGTGCGCGCGTGGATGTGGATGTGCACCCCGCCCTCGTCGACGATCCGCCGCGCCTCCGCGGCGTACTCTTCGGGCGTGTAGGGGATCGCGGGGCACTGGTCGCGGTTGGCGATCGCGCCCGAGATGGCGCAGGTGATGATGGCGGGCTCGTCGATGCTCATCGTGCCTGCTCAGACCGGGACCACGCCCGACCGCTTCCAGGGGCGCTCCACCCTCTTGCCCTCCGCCATCTCCAGCGCGCGGCAGATCGTGGCGCGCGTCTCGCGCGGGTCAATCACGTCGTCGATCATGTCGTTGCCGGCGGCGACATAGACGTCGATGATCTCGCGGTAGGCCGCGATCAGCTCCTGGCGCTTGGCCGCCGGGTCCTCGGCCTCCTGGACCTGCTTGCGGAACACGATCTCCACCGCCCCCTCGGCCCCCATGACGCTGATCTCCGCCGAGGGCCAGGCGACGATCAGGTCGGGCTCGTAGGCGCGGCCGCACATCACGTAGTAGCCGGCGCCGTAGGCCTTGCGCAAGACCACCGTGACCTTGGGCACCGTCGCGTTGGCGGTGGCGTAGAGCATCTTGGCACCGTGCCGGATGATCCCGGCCTCCTCGACCTTGGTGCCCACCATGAATCCGGGGACGTCCATGAGGTAGACGAGCGGGATGCCGTAGGCGTTGCACAGGTTGATGAAGCGCGCCGCCTTGTCGGCCGAGTCGTTGTCCAGGATCCCGCCCAACTGCTTGGGCTGGTTGGCGACGATCCCCGCCGCCCGGCCGCCGAAACGGGCCAGGCAGGTGATGATCGTCTTGGCGAACTGGGGCTTGAGGTCGAAGTAGTCGCCGTCATCCACAATGCGACGGATGACCTCGTACATGTCATAGGGCTTGCGGTTGGACGTCGGGAGCACGTCGAGCAGCTCGTCGTCGGCCCGGTCCACGGGGTCCCGCGTGGCCACGATCGGCGGCGCCTGCTCGCAGTTCTGCGGAAAGAAGCTCAGATAGCGCTTGATCTGCTCGATGCAGTCCGGGTCGTCGGCCACCTCCAGGTCCCCGACCCCGGACTTGCGGCAGTGCACGCGCGAGCCGCCGAGCTCCTCCTGGGTCACGTCCTCCCCCACCGCCGCGCGCACCAGATGGGGCCCGGCCAGGGCCATCGAGCCCCGGCCCTTGACCATGGGGACGAAGTCGGCCAGGCCGGGGATATAGGCGGTCCCCGCCGCGCACGGTCCCATCAGCGCTGCCACCTGCGGGATGACTCCGCTCATGACGACCTCCTCGCGGAACAGGTGCCCAGAGCCGGCGAACAGCGACCCGACGGCCTCCTGGATCCGGGCGCCGGCGGAGTCAAGCAGCCACACCAGTGGGATCCGCTTGCTCAGCGCCAGGTCGCGCAGCCGCGTGACCTTGAGCTCGCCCGTCATCCCCATCGACCCCGCCATCACGGTGAAGTCATAGGCGGCGACCGCGGTGAGGCGGCCGTTGACCTTGCCGTAGCCGGTGATGACGCCGTCGGCGGGCGCCTCGCGGCCGTCCATGGCCCGCTGGGAGAAGTGGGGGCGGCCGTGGATACCCAATTCCACGAACGTCCCCTCGTCGATGAGCAGCGCCAGGCGCTCGCGAGCGGTGAGCTTGTCGGCAGCGTGCTGGGCCGCGATCTTGGCCTCTCCACCACCGAGCATGATCTGCTCGCGGCGTGCGCGCAGGTCCTCGGCGAGCGGGCGCAGCAGACTGGTGGTGGGGACGTCGGTGGCCATGGGAGGCGGGTGCGTCGGGCGCGGGGTGGGCGGAGTGACTGCCGAAAGTGAGACGTACTACTTATCACTTCGCCCGGCCGCGCGCAGTTGCCGCCACGTCACCGTCGGGCGCTCAGCGCCCCTTCCACTCGGGATCGCGCTTCTCGAAGAAGGCGCGGACTCCCTCCTGGATGTCCTCGGTGGAGAAGGCGATCGTGAGCTGGGAGCGCAGGAAGTCGATGGCGTCGGCGTAGTGCATGTCCTGCTGGCGGAACATCGCGTCCTTGCCGAGCTTCATCAGCACGGGCGACTTGCGCGCCAGCTTCTCGGCCCAGTCGGTGACCGTCCCGTCGAACTGATCCGCCGCGACCACCCGATTGACGATGCCGATCCGCTCAGCCTCGGCGGCGGAGATCTGCTCGCCCATGAGCATCAGCTCCGCCGTCTTCTTGCGGCCGACGTTGCGGTAGATGAGCGCCATGATCATGAACGGGAACAGCCCGATGTTGATCTCAGGCGTGCCGAAGCGCGCGTTCTCGGAGGCGATGACCAGGTCGCAGGCGAGTGCCAGGCCCAGCGCCCCCGCGAGGACGTGGCCGTTGGCGGCGCAGATCGACGGCTTGCCGAGCTCGCCGAGCAGCGCGAACACATCTGGGAACAGCGAGGTGGCGAAATGTTTGTGCACGAGCGGGACCTCGGCGGCGAACCCGCCGAGATTGCCGCCGCTGGAGAACACGCTGTGATGCGTCGAGGTGAGCACCACGCACCGCACGGCGTCGTCGTCGCGGCACGCCTCGAGCGCCCGGATGAGCTCGACCAGCAGGTCGTCGGAGAGCGCGTTGCGGGTGTCGGGCTCGTCGAGTGCGATCGTGGCGACACCCGAGGGCGTCGCCGAGAAGACGATCTTTTCGTAGGCCATCGCGGAAG
>DASXDW010000187.1:0-14830 GCA_036490435.1 Solirubrobacteraceae bacterium | reverse complement strand
GGGGTCGACTCCGGCCTCGGGGACCACGCCATCTCGGTAGCGGCGGATCATGGCAACCGTGCGGCTGGCGAGGTTGCCATAGTCGTTGGCCAGCTCGGACTCGTAGCGACCGGTGACCGCGTCCATGCCGACCGAGCCGTCGGCGCCGAAGGCGACGTCGCGCATGAGGTAGAAGCGCAGCGCGTCGATGCCGAACTGGTCGATGACCTCGAACGGGTCGAGCACGTTGCCCAGCGACTTGCTCATCTTGCGCCCGTCAGCGCCGAGCAGGAAGCCGTGGACGAAGACGTGCTGAGGGATCGGCAGCCGTGCCGCCATCAGCATGGCGGGCCAGAACACCGTGTGGAACTTCAGGATGTCCTTGCCGATGAGGTGGTAGGTGGCGGGCCAGAACCGGTCGGTGAGGTCCTCGCCCGGGCGTGCGTACCCCAGCGCCGTGTAGTAGTTGAGCAGCGCGTCGAACCACACGTAGAAGACGTGGTCCGGGTCCCACGGCACCGGGACGCCCCACTTCAGCCGCTGGCGGCTGAGCGAGATGTCCTGCAGGCCCGAGGTGATGAAGGCCAGCGCCTCGTTGTAACGGACCGACGGCATGACGAAGTCGGGGTGCTCGGCGTAGAGCTGCTCGAGCAGCTCCTGGAAGGCCGACAACCGGAAGAACCAGTTCTCCTCCTGGTGGAGCTCGAGCTCGATCTCGTGGATCGGGCAGCGGTTGCCCTCGAGGATCTCGTTCTCGACCTTGAAGTCCGCACACCGAGGGCAGTACCAGCCCTCATACAGCCCCTTATACGTGTACCCGTTCTCGTGCACCCGCTGGAGCACCTCCTGGACGCGGCGCATGTGCTCCTCATCGGTGGTGCGGATGAAGAAGTCGTTGGAGGCGTCCAGGCGCGGCGCCAGCGCCTTGAACCGCTCGGCGTTGCGGTCGGCCAGCTCCTGGGGCGTGACGCCCTGCGCCTGGGCGGCGTCGGCGACCGGCTCGCCGTGCTCGTCGGTGCCGGTGAGAAAGAACACGTCCTGGCCGCGCTGGCGCATGTGCCGCGCGAGCACGTCGGCGACGATCGTGGTGTACGCGTGGCCCAGGTGGGGCTGGGCGTTGACGTAGTAGATCGGGGTGGTGATGTAGAAGCTCATGGCCGCACGTCGAAGGCTAGACGCGCGGCGGCGCGGTGGTCGAGCGGACCACCAGTGACGGCTCGACCAGTCGCACCACGCTGGCCCGGCGGTTGTCGATCCGGTCCAGGAGGAGTTCGAGCGCCATCCTCCCCATCTCTGTGCGGGGCTGGTCGACGGTGGTCAGCGCCACGTGGGCCAGGTGGGCGATGAAGTTGTTGTCGTAGCCGACGATCGAAACGTCCGCCGGGACCTCGACGCCGGCCTGGTCAAAGCCGCCGAGCAGCCCTGCGGCGACCATGTCGTTGGCGGCGAACACGGCGGTGGGCAGCTCCGGCTCGGCCAGGAGCGCGCGGGCCGCGGCCGCGCCGGCCTCCTCGGTGAAGTCTCCGGGGATGACGCGCGCGCGAGCGCCGAGGCGGTGGGCGCGCATCCAGCGCAGGAACGCCGACTTGCGCTGCGGCCCGCCCGCGCCCCTGCCGCCGTCCACGTGGGCGATGCGCTCGTGCCCCAGCCCGATCAGGTGGTCGAGCACGAGCTGAGTCCCGAGGTTCTCGTCGATGATGACCAGGTCGGCGTCGACCGCGCGCACCTGGCGCCCCACCATCACCACCGGGACCTCCGCGGCGGCCGCGGCGATGTCGGCGGTCCGCATCCGCGGGCTGACCAGGATCACCCCGTCGACGCGGTACTCCAGCAGCGTCGCCAGCGACGCCCGCTCGCGGCGCGCTTGCCGGCCGCCGGCGCCGAGCAGCACCTGGTAGCCGAGCTCGGAGGCGAGCTCCTCGATCCCGCCCGCGATCTCGGCGAAGAACGGGTTGCGCAGGTCGTCCAGGATCACGCCGACCGTCTTGGAGCGTCGGCTGGCGAGGCTGCGCGCCATCGCGTTGGGGCGGTAGCCGAGCCGGTTGGCCGCCTCCAGCACGCGAGTCCGCCGCTCCTCCGAGACGTTGGGCTGCGCGCGCATCACCAGTGACACCAGCGCGCGCGAGACCCCGGCGGCGTGCGCCACGTCCTCCATCGTCGGGGGGCGGCGCAGCAACTGCGTTGACGGGGCACGATCTCGCATCACTGAAACCGGCGCGAGCTTACTCAGCCGCCATCTGCGCCGCAAGTGAGTTGTCGCGCTCTAACTACGATTGCGCGGATTGCCGCGAAATGCGGGGTTTCCTCTTGACGTATGGGAGATCGTGGGGATATATTCGCCGCTTCGCCCGTTAGAGCGCTCTAAACCGACTTCAGGTGTTGGAGCCCTCCAAGGCACAGGGAGACAGAGGAGTGGAGCACAGCATCGATCAGCCCGCGCCGGCACGGCGCGCGATGGCGCATCGGGTCGCCGGCGCCCCCATTTCTTGGGGGGCGTGCGAGGTGCCGGGCTGGGGTCTGATGCCCGATCCCGAGACCGTTCTGAAGGAAATGGCCGCACTGGGCCTGGCCGGAACGGAGCTCGGTCCGCCCGGGTTTCTCCCTGAAGATCCGGAGGCGATCCGCGCCCGGCTGGACCGCCACGGACTGCGATTCGTCGGCGGGTTCACGCCGCTGGTCCTGCACGAGCCCGAACTCGACATCACCGCCGCCCGGCGGGCGCTCTCTCTCCTCGCGCACGCCGGGGGCGAGGTGGCCGTGATCGCGGCCGTGCAGGACGCGGCGTGGAGCCCGCCGCGCCCCCTCGACGACGAGGGCTGGGGGCATCTGGCTGCGCACGCCGACGCCGTCCAGACTCTCACGCAGGAATACGGCCTGATCTTCGCGCTGCACCCTCACATCGGTACGTTGATCGAGACCGAGGCGCAGGTGCGCCGAGCCCTCGCGGTCAGCGAGGTCGGCTGGTGCCTGGACACCGGACACCTGATGATCGGCGGGACCGATCCCGCGGCGTTCGCGCGCGAGCACGGCCACCGGGTGACCCACGTGCACCTCAAGGATGTCGACGCCGCCATCGCCGCCGAGCTCATGGCGCAGCGCCTATCCCTGGTGCAGGCGACGCAGGCTGGGCTGTTCGTCCCCCTGGGGCGCGGCGCGGCCGCGGTCGCCGAAACCCTTCAAGCCTTGAACGAGCACCGGTATGACGGGTGGCTCGTACTCGAGCAGGACACGGCCATCACCGCGGACGAGCCGGCGGTGACCAGCGCCCCGATGCTCGCAGTCAGGCAGAGCATCGCGTTCCTCAACTCGGCTCACACCACGGAGGAGATCAATCGATGAGACGACTGCGTCGCAGTCTGACGGTGCCGGCGGTGGTGGCAGTCGCCGCGCTCGGGTTAGCCGCATGCGGCGGGAGCTCCGGCGGTGGCAGCAGCAAGTCCAGTTCCGGCACGACAGCCGGCTCGACGACGAGCGCGGTGAACATCGCCAGCTCCAGCAAGCCGTGCAACTACAAGTTCGCCCTCATCACCCACGGTGACAACGGCAACTTCTGGAGCGTCGTGTACAAGGGCGCCAAGAACGCGGCCGCCGACCTCGGGTGCACGCTCACCGAGACCTACGGCTCCCAGCAGCAGGGTCAGGCCGAGCCCGACGACAACGCGGAGAACGCGCAGATCCAGAACGCGATCAACGCCCACGTTGACGGCATGGCCATCTCTGACCATGATCCGAGCCTGATGAATCCGACGATCAAGTCGGCGGTCTCGAAGGGCATCCCGGTGGTCCTCCTCAACGCCGGCTGTGACGATCAGGACATCGGCGCCAGCGGCGCGATGACATGCGTCGGACAGCCCGAGCAGCTGGCCGGCCAGGCGTCGGGGCTCCGCTTCAAGCAGTTGGGTGCCACAAACGTCCTGTGCGTCATCCACCAGTCGGGCCAGAACCTGCTGGACCGCTGCAACGGCATCGCCCAGGGCCTGGGCGTCGGTCAGCAGTGCAAGCAGGGCAGCGCGCCGTCCAAGGGCCCGGCGTGCACCGAGCTGACGTTGTCGACCCCGAATGCGGCGTCCAACCCGCAGCAGGCCATCGGCCAGGTCACCTCATACCTGCAGTCGCACCCGCAGATCAACGCGGTGATGCTCCTCAACAACGCCTTCGCGCCCGTGTTGCTGAACGCGCATCCCGGGAACGTCAAGATCGCCACCTTCGACCTCTCCTCCGACGTGGAGAACGAGATCAAGGCGGGGACGCTGGCGTTCGCCGTTGACCAGCAGCAGTACCTGCAGGGTTACCTACCCATCCAGTTCCTGTACCTGTTCAAGAAGCACGAGGGGCAGACCGTCGGCGGCGGCACGACCGTGGCCAGCGGCCCGCTCCTGGTGGACAAGACCAACATCTCAAACGTGTCGGCCGCGATCGCGGCGGGAGACGACTGACGCACGACAAACCGCGCAGCCGCGCCGGGCGGGGACTGGCCCGCCCGGCGTGGGTGAGCACAAGTAACCGGAGAGTGACCGACTCACCATGAGTGCCACCTCACAGCCAACGCCGTCGCCCGCCGCACCGCGGACGCCGTCATCGGCCACCGACGAGCGACTGGTCCCGATCAGCCGCATGACGCGGGCGATGCGCCGTCCCGAACTCGGGGCTCTGATGGCGGCGATCGCCGTCTGGATCCTGTTCGCGATCACCGACAACAGCTCCAACCATCTGTGGCTCAATCAGACCGGGCTGGCGGCGTGGACACAGCAGGCGGCGTTCTTCGGGGTCATCGCGGTCCCGGTCGGCCTGCTGATGATCGGGGGCGAGTTTGACCTGTCGACCGGCGTGATGTCGGGCGTGACAGCGATCGTCCCGGCGCTCCTGGTGGGCAAGTACCACTGGGACACCTGGCTGGCGATCGTCGCGACGGTTGTGTTCGCCGCCACGATCGGCCTGATCAACGGCGTAGTGGTGGTCAAGTCAAAGCTCCCGAGCTTCATCGTGACGCTGGCGACGTTCTTCATCCTGCGCGGCGCCAGCGTCGGCGGCGTCCTGCTGCTCAACCACGGAAGCACGAACGTGTCGGTCACCTCACCCAACCCGGCGGGGCTGTCGGGCGCCAAATCAATCTTCGGCAGTTCGTTCTTCTCCAGCGGCGCGCTGCCCAGCGGCTACAGCACGGCGATCATCTGGTTCATCCTCGTCACCATCGTCGGTTCGTGGGTACTCAGCCGCACGACATTCGGCAACTGGATCTTCGCGTCCGGCGGGGAGCAGACCGCGGCGCGCAACGTGGGTGTCCCCGTCGACAGGACCAAGATCCTTCTCTTCATGAGCACCGCGCTCGCCGCGTCGCTGGTGGGGATCATCTCCTTCACCCAGTCGGGCTCGGCGGTCTCCGAGCAGGGCGTCGGCTACGAGTTCTTCTACATCATCGCGGCCGTGGTGGGCGGATGCTTCCTCACCGGCGGCTACGGATCGGCGGTGGGCGCGGCACTCGGCGCCTGCATCATCGGGATGGCCTTCGAGGGCGTGATCTACGCCGGATGGGACAGCTCCTGGAACTTCGCGTTCCTCGGGGTGATCCTGTTCCTGTCGGTGGTCGTGAACACCCTCATCTACCGGCGCGCGGTCACGGCGAGGCGATGAGCATGGAGGCTTCTCAGACGACAACGCCCGACGCCTGCCTGCTCGAGGCGCGCGGGATCTCCAAGTACTTCGGGTCGGTCAACGCGCTGCAGGACATCGCGCTGAAGGTCAGCGCGGGCGAGGTGACCTGCGTGCTGGGCGATAACGGCGCGGGCAAGTCGACGCTGATCAAGATCCTGTCGGGCGTGCACACCCCCGACAAGGGCGAGTTGCTCATGAACGGAGAGCTGGTGACGTTCACCAACCCCCGTGACGCGCGCGCGGTGGGGATCGCGACCGTCTTCCAGGATCTGGCCACCGTGCCGCTGATGAGCGTCTGGCGCAACTTCTTCCTCGGCAACGATCCGACGAAGGGGCGGGGACTGATGCAGCGGATGGACATCAAGGCGGCCCAGTCGATCATGCGCGCCGAGATGGCCAAGATGGGGATCGACGTCCGCGACCCCAACCAGACGGTCGGCACCCTGTCGGGAGGTGAGCGCCAGGCGTTGGCCATCGCGCGCGCGGTGTACTTCGGCGCCAAGGTGCTCATCCTGGACGAGCCGACCAGCGCGCTCGGCGTCAAGCAATCCGGGATCGTGCTCAAGTACGTCGTGCAGGCGCGAGCCCAGGGCCGAGGGGTGATCTTCATCACCCACAACCCCCATCATGCGTTCCCGGTCGGCGATCGCTTCGTGCTGCTCAAGCGCGGGCAGCTGATGGGCTCCTACCTCAAGGCTGAGACGTCGCTGGACCAGTTGACCTCGCTGATGGCCGGCGGCGCCGAGCTCGAGCAGCTCAGCCATGAGCTCCAGGGGCTCGCCGGCGATCCCGAGGTGGCCGCCGATCCCGGACTGGCCGAGGTCGCCAAGGAACTCGCGGCCGAGGTCAAGGAGACCGCGTAACCGCGGAGGACTGAGAGAGACGATGGCGGACCTCGAACTGCTGACGGTCGGGCGCATCAGCATCGACCTCTATTGCGGGCAGCTCGGTGCCGACTGGCATCAGGCGCAGACCTTCGCCAAGGCGGTCGGCGGCAGCCCCACGAACGTCGCCATCGCGGCGGCGCGCCTGGGCCGGAGGGCCGCCCTGTACACCAAGGTCGGCGCCGACCCGTTCGGCGACGTCGCCGTTGCGGAGCTGCGTGACTTCGGCGTCGACACCCGGTTCGTGGGCGTCGAGCCCGACGGGGTCACCCCGCTGGCCTTCGCGGTCCTCGACCCGCCCGAGGACCCCCAGCTGCATTTCCGCCGCCATCCCCCGGTCCCCGACTTCCAGCTGCGCTCCGGCGAGGTGCCCGCCTCGGTCGTCGTCCGCGTCGGCGTGCTGTGGATCTCCGGCGGGGCCCTGGCCCAGCAGCCATGCCGCGCCACTGTGCAGGAGATGCTCGCCACCCGCGGCCGGGGCCGCCACACCGTGCTCGACCTCGACTACCGCCCCAGCTTCTGGCGCTCTCGCGAGGAGGCGTCCGCGGTGATCGGCGGTGCCATCGACCACGCGACGATCGCCGTGGGCAACCGCGAGGAGTGCGCGGTGGCCGTCGGCGCCGCTGACCCGCACGAGGCCGCCGCACGACTGCTGGGGCGCGGCGTGGAGCTGGCCATCGTCAAGCTCGGCGGCGACGGGGTGCTCCTGGCCGATCGCAACGGCGAGCGGACAGTGGCCCCGGCACCGATCGAGGTGCTGTGCGGGCTGGGCGCCGGCGACGCCTTCGGGGGGGCGCTCTGCCATGGGCTGCTCTCCGATTGGCCGGCCGAACGGGCGGTGACCTTTGCCAACGCGGCCGGCGGGATCGTGGCCTCGCGGCTGCTGTGCTCGGCCGCGATGCCGTATGAGCCAGAGGTACTGGAGTTGGTGGAGGCGATGCCGGCATGAACGCGCGCCGTCCGATCGGGGTCGGGGTCGTCGGCTTCGGGTGGCTGGGCCAGGCCCACAGCAGGTCCCTGGCGCGGATCCCGATGCTGTTCGGGGACCGGACCTACGAGCCGCGGCTGGTGGCCTGCAGTGACGCCCTGCCCGGGAGAGTTCAGGATGCGACCGGCTCGTTCGGGTTTGCGCGGGGCTCGGTGGACTGGCGGCGCGTGGTGGAGGATCCCGAGGTCGACGCGGTGTGGATCGCGGCCCCCAACATGCTCCACGGCGAGCTCGTGGCCGCGGTGGCCGGCGCCGGCAAGGCGGTGTTCTGCGAGAAGCCCGTCGGCGGCACGCCCGCGCACGCGGTCCATGCCGCCGTGGCCGCCCGCGCCGCCGGTGTGATCAGCGGTGTCGGCTACAACTACCGGTGGGCGCCGCTCGTCCAGTACGCGCGCGACCTCATCGCCGACGGCGAGCTGGGCGAGATCACGAACTACCGCGGGCGGTTCTTCTCCATGTACGGCGCCGATCCGCTGGGCGTGAACTCGTGGCGCTTCCAGCTCGATGAGGGCGGCTACGGGGTGACGAGCGACCTGCTCTCACACGCCGTAGACCTGGCGCACATGCTCATCGGCCCGATCACGCGCCTCACCGGCACGGTCGACACGTTCATCACCGAGCGTCCGCATCCCGCCGACGGCGCGAGCCACTACGGCCGGGGTCGTGCCGAGGATCCGATGCGACCGGTCACCAACGAGGACTACGCGAGCATGCTGGTGGAGTTCGCCAACGGCACGCGCGGGACGTTCGAGGCGAGCCGCACGGCCCTGGGTCCCGAGTCCGAGATGGCCTTCGACGCCTACGGCACCGGCGGCGCGGTGGGCTGGAACCTCGAGCGCCTCAACGAGCTGCGGCTGTACCGCGCCACCACCGACCGCGGCTCGGGCTACACCACCGTGCGGGGCGGTGATCGCTTCGGCCACCACGGCGTGTTCGTCCCCGGCAGCGGCAACCCGATCGGGTTCGAGGATCTGGTGACGATCGAGGACCACGAGTTCTGCACGGCGGTGGCCGAGGACCGGCCGTTCGAGCCCGGGTTCGAACAGGCGCTGGAGTGGGCGGCGGTCCAGGACGCGTTGCTGCGCTCCGCGCGCAGCGGCGCATGGGAGGACGTGGCCCCGCTGGCGGCGGAGGCCGCAGCGTGAGGATGGTGAGCATCGGGCTCATCGGGGCGGGTCGGATCGGGCGGATGCACGCCGAACTGCTGGCCCGGCGGATCCCCGGCGCGAGCCTGGGGATCGTCTACGACGTCCACACGCCCCTCGCCCTCGAGGTTTCCGCGGGCCTCGGCGCACCGGCTGCCGACAGCCTCGAGGAGGTGCTGCGCTCAGACGTGGATGCGGTGGCGATCTGTTCGAGCGCCGACACCCACGTCGACCTCATGGTCGCCGCGGCGGAGGCGGGCAAGGCCGTGTTCTGCGAGAAGCCGGTGTCGCTGTTCCTCGACGAGCTCGACCGCGGCTTGGACGCCATCGAGGCTCATGACGCTCCCTTCCAGGTGGGGTTCAATCGCCGGTTTGACCCCGCCCACGCCTCGGTCCAGCAGGCCGTGGCCGCCGGCGAGATCGGTGCCCCCCTGCTGGTGCGGATCTCCAGCCGCGACCCCGTGCCGCCGTCACTGGACTACGTGCGCACCTCCGGCGGACTGTTTCTGGACATGACCATCCATGACTTCGATATGGCGCGCTTCGTCACCGGCTCCGAGGTGGTGGAGGTGTTTGCGCGCGGGGCCGTCCGCGTGGCCCCCGAGTTTGCCGACGCCGGCGATATCGACACGGCGATGGTGACGCTGGTCCACGAGAACGGCTGCCTCACGGCGATCGACAACTGCCGCGCGACCACCTACGGGTTCGACCAGCGTGTCGAGGCCTTCGGCTCAGCCGGCATGGCGGCGTCGGAGAATCCCCCCGCCCACACAGGAGTGCTCACCACAGGGGCGGGTGCCCGGCACGAGGCCCTCCCCCACTTCTTTCTCGAGCGCTATCTACCGAGCTACGAGCGCGAGTGGCAGGCGTTCGTTCAAGCGCTGCAGAGCGGGACACCGCCGCCGGTGGGTGCCGCCGACGCGCGCGCCCCGCTGGTCATTGGGCTGGCCGCGCTGCAGTCGCTGCGCGAGGGAAGGGCCGTGCGCGTGGACGAGGTGATGGCCCCGTGAGGTCGCGCTGATGCGGATCTTCGTCACCGGGGGCGGTGGGTTCGTCGGCTCCAACCTCGTTCATGTGTTCGCCGAGCGCCACGGCGCCGAGGTCGTCGCGCCGTCGCACGAGACCGTCGACCTCACCGATCGCCCGCTGGTGCACCGCTGCCTGGCCGCGACCCGCCCCGACGCGATCGTGCATGCGGCGATCTGGAACGATCCCACCATGTTGTCCTCGGACCGGAGGCGCGCGTGGAAGCAGTACGTCGGGGCCACCCGGAGCGTGGTCGACGCCGCCAACGATGTCGACGCCCGCGTGGTGCTCATCTCCACCGACTGGGTGTTCGACGGCACCCAGGGCCCGGCCAGCGAGACCGAGCCGCCCAACCCGATCAACCCCTACGGCTTCCTCAAGGCCGCCTGCGAGCTGGTGGTGACCCAGCGAGCGGCACGCGGGACGGTGGCACGGATCGCCGGGGTGCAGGGCATCCACCGGGCGCGGCCGCGGACGCTCCGCCGGCAGGACGCCGGGTTCGGCTACCTGGTGGCGTCGCTGGTCGGCGCCCTGCGCGCCGGGGAGCGCTTCACCGTGTGGGACGGCGACGGGCTCAACCAACTGGCCACGCCGACGCTGGCCACCGACGCCGCCGAGCTCGTCTGGCTCGCGCTGACGCGCGACGTCAGCGGGATCCTGCACTGCTGCGGCGGTGAACACGCCGACCGGGTGACGCTGGCCCGCCGCGCCGTGGCGGCCTTCGGCCTGGACGACGGGCTGCTTAACGTCGCGCCCCCGCCGCCCGAGGCGCTCGGTGGCGGCGCCGTCCCGCGCGACACCCGGCTGGACGCTGCCATCACCGCCCAGCGGCTGGACGCCGACCTACCGGACCTCGACACCACCCTGGCACGGCTGCGCGCTGAGATCGAGACCACTGCGTGGAGCGCCGCATGAGATTTGGGAGCCGCGCATGACTGAAGCCGAGACCCTCACCGTCGCCCAGGCCCTCATCCGCTTTCTCGCCGCCCAGCACGTCGAGCGCGACGGCGAGCGCCGGCGCTTCTTCGCCGGGTGCCTCGGCATCTTCGGCCACGGCAACGTCGCCGGGCTGGGCCAGGCGCTGGCCCAGTACGAGGACCTCCTCCCCTACCACCCGGCCCGCAACGAGCAGGCGATGGTGCACATCGCCTCCGGCTACGCGCGCCAGCGCAACCGGCTCGGTACCTGGGTGTGCACGACGTCGGTGGGGCCGGGAGCGACCAATCTCGTGACCGGCGCCGCCCTGGCCACCATCAACCGCCTGCCGGTGCTGCTGCTGCCCGGCGACACGTTCGCCACCCGTTATCCCCACCCGGTGCTCCAGCAGCTCGAGGTCCCCCATGACGCCACGGTCTCCGTCAACGACTGCCTGCGGCCGGTCTCGCGGTACTACGAGCGGGTGGAGCGGCCCGAGCAGCTCATCCCGGCGGCGCTGGAGGCGATGCGGGTGCTCACCGACCCGGCCGAGACCGGGGCGGTGACGCTGGCCATGCCCGAGGACGTGCAGGCTGAGGCCTTCGCGGTGCCCGCCGCGTTCCTGGCGCCGCGCACGTGGACGGTCTACCGGCAGCCGCCCGCGCCCGACGCGGTCCGCGCCGCCGCCCAACTGATCCGCGGCGCGCAGCGACCACTCATCGTCGCCGGTGGTGGTGTCATCTATTCCGAGGCGACGGCGGCCCTGAGGGCGTTCGTGGACGCCACCTGGATCCCGGTGGCCGAGACCCAGGCGGGCCGCGGCGCGCTCGTCTCCGATCACCCACTCAGCCTCGGCGCCATCGGCGCCACCGGCACCGCCGCCGCCAACCGCCTTGCGCGCGAGGCCGACGTGGTCATCGGGATCGGGACCCGGTGGAGCGACTTCACCACCGCGTCCAAGTCGGCCTTCCAGGACCCGGGCGTGCGCTTCGTGAACATCAACGTGACGAGCTTTGACGCCGCCAAGCTGGGCGGGGTCGCGGTGGTGGGCGACGCCCGCGAGGCACTCGCTCAGCTGGCTGGGGCGCTTGAAGGGTTCCGCTCGCCCGCGGAGTGGGAGCGGCTCGCCGGCGAGCAGAGCGCGGCGTGGGCCGGCGAGGTGGCGAGGCTCGTCGCCGGCCCGGGCGACCCGAGCGGCGCGGGGCTCCCGACCCAGGCCCAGGTCATCGGCGCCATCAACGAGGCCGCCGGCGAGACCGGAGTGGTCGTCTGCGCGGCCGGCTCGGCGCCCGGGGACCTGCACAAGCTCTGGCACGCTCGCGATCCTGCCGGCAAGAGCTACCACGTCGAGTACGGGTACTCGTGCATGGGTTATGAGATCCCGGGCGGGATGGGCGTCAAGCTGGCGGCGCCCGAACGCGAGGTGTTCGTGCTCGTCGGCGACGGCTCCTACCTGATGCTGCCCGGAGAGCTGGTGACGGCGGTCGCCGAGCGGATCGGGATCGTGATCGTGCTCGTCGACAACCACGGCTACGCCTCGATCGGCGCGCTGTCGCGCTCGGTCGGCTCGGCGGGCTTCGGGACCCACTACCGGTTCGCCGCCAATGGGTCGCTGCCGATCGACGACGCGGCGGGAACCGGACCCGCCCAGCCCGCGGGGTCCGACGTGCTTCCCATCGACCTCGCCGCCAACGCCGAGAGCCTGGGCGCGCGAGTGGTGCGCGCGCGGACGATCGCGGACCTGCGCGCGGCGCTGGCCGAGGCGCGCGGGGCGGGTTCCGGCGGTCCGACCGTGATCTGCATCGAGACCGACCGCTACGCCGGGGTGCCCGGCTACGACAGCTGGTGGGACGTGCCTGTCGCGCAGACGTCCACGCAGGAGACGGTGCGCGCCGCTCGCGCCGAGTACGAGCGCAACGTCTCGGCGCAGCGACAGTTCCTGGAGGCAGCCGATGAGTGACCTGCTCGTCCACCCCGCCGCCGGCCCCGCGGCCGACGGGACGTTCATCGACGTGACGCCCGCCTCAGCCGGGTGGACGTACGTCGGCTTCGAGGTGCTCGCCCTCGCCCCCGGCGTCGTTGCCAAGCGCGACACGCGCGACCGCGAGGTCTGCATCGTGGTCGTCTCCGGGACGGCCACGGTCAATTCCGAGCACGGCGAGTTCAACGCACTGGGCGGACGGCCGGACCCGTGGAGCGGAGCCCCGGACGCCGCGTACCTGCCGCCGGGCACCCCGTTCCAGCTCGCCTCGGCCGACGAGGCCGAGGTGGCCCTGTGCTGGGCGCCGGCCCCGCACGGCAGTGCGGCCGCCCGCGTGCTGCGCGGCGACGAGATCGAGATGGAGACCCGCGGCTACGGCACCCAGGAGCGGACCATCCACCCGATTCTCATGGCCGACCGCGAGGCGGACTCGCTGCTGGTGTGCGAGGTGCTGACCCCCGGCGGCAACTGGTCCAGCTACCCGCCCCACAAGCACGACCGCGACAACCCGCCTGCCGAGACCTTCCTGGAGGAGACCTACTACCACCGCGTCACCCCCGCCCAGGGCTTCGGGCTGCAGCGGGTCTACAGTGAGGACCGGTCACTTGACGAGACGCTGAGCTTCGGCGACCGCGACTGCGTGCTGGTTCCGCATGGCTATCACACGGTGTCGGCACCTCCGGGCTACGACCTGTACTACCTCAACGTGATGGCTGGTCCGAAGCGGCAGTGGGCCGTCGTCAATGATCCAGATCACGAGTGGCGCGTCGCGCCCTCGCCCGCAACCTGAGTAGGAGCTTTTTTCGATCATGTCCGCCACCGCCACCCGTCTTCTGGACAACTACATCGCCGGGCGCTGGACCCCGGCGCACGCCGCCACGGAGGTCCTGGACGTCACCAACCCGGCCACCGGGGAGACGCTGGCCCGGGTGCCCATGTCGGGTCGCGCGGATCTCGATGCCGCCGTGGCGGCGGCGCGCGCGGCGCTGCCGGAGTGGCGAGCGGTGTCGACCATCGCCCGGGCGCGCAAGCTGTTTGATCTGCGCGAGCGCCTGGTGGCGCGACACGAGGAGATGGCGCGCGCGGTGACCACCGAGATGGGCAAGACGCTCGCCGACGCCACCGCCGAGGTCGCGCGCATGATCGAGATGGTGGAGGCGGCGTGCGCGATCCCGACGACGATGCAGGGCCGGATCCTGGAGGACGTGTCGCGCAACATCGATGCCGAGACGATCCGTCAGCCGGTGGGCGTGTGCGCGGCGATCGTGCCCTTCAACTTCCCGGCGATGGTTCCGTTCTGGTTTCTGCCCTTCGCCATCGCCTGCGGCAACACGTTCGTGCTCAAGCCCTCTGAGCAGGTGCCGCTCACTCAGCAGATCGCCTTTGAGGAACTCGACGGGCTGGGCCTGCCCCCGGGCGTGGTCAACCTGGTCAACGGCGGCCGCGAGATCGTGGAGGGCATCCTCGAGCACCCTGGGATCGATGCCGTTTCGTTCGTGGGATCCGCGCCGGTGGCACGGCTCGTGTACGAGGGCGCGGCCAAGCACGGCAAGCGGGTGCAGGCGCTCGGCGGGGCCAAGAACCACATGGTGGTCATGCCCGACGCCGTCATCGACAAGACCGTGGACGGCATCCTCGGCTCGGCCTTCGGAGCGGCCGGCCAGCGGTGCATGGCGGGCTCGGTGGTGGTCACCGTGGGCGACGCGCACGAGCAGCTCATGGGCCCGCTCACCGAGGCGACCCGGTCGCTGCACGTCGGCGACGGCCTTGACGAGGCAAGCGAGGTGGGGCCGGTCATCTCCTGCGCGGCGCGCGATCGCATCGCCGACTGGGTTCAGCGCGGGGTCGACGGCGGCGCGACGCTGGTGGTGGACGGCCGCGGCGTCTCAGGCGAGCAGATCGCGCCCGACGGCGCGTTTTTGGGCCCGACCGTGCTCGACGATGTGACCCCCGACATGGACATCGCCCAAGAGGAGGTGTTCGGGCCCGTGCTGTGCGTGATCCGCGCCGAGACGCTTGACCAGGCGATCCAGATCGTCAACGCCAGCCGCTTTGGCAACGGCACCTCGATCTTTACCGAGTCCGGAGCGTCGGTGCGGCGCTATCGCCACGAAATCGAGGCGGGCATGATCGGCGTCAACATCGGCGTCGCCGCCCCCGTCGCGTTCTTCCCCTTCTCCGGATGGAAGGACAGCTTCCTGGGTGACCTGCACGCCCACGGCACCGACGCGGTGGAGTTCTTCACGCGCAAGAAGACCGT
>DASXDW010000179.1:0-5885 GCA_036490435.1 Solirubrobacteraceae bacterium | reverse complement strand
TGGCCGACGGCGCGCTCGGGGATCCTGGGACTTCGGGGCTCAGTGGCGCTGGCGGGCGACGCCCTGGTGCCTCGACCCGACGTCCGCGGTCCGATCGGCGACCGCGCCATCGGACCGCTCGTGGCGCGCAAGCTCGGACGGCGGGTGGTCGACATGTTGGCCGACCCGCTCATCGGTGGCATCCACGCCGGCGCGGTCGATGACATGTCCGCCGCGGCGGTCTTCCCCCCGCTCCTGGTCGCGGCACAACGTCGCGGCAGCCTCATGCGCGCCCTGCGGGCGGAGATGCCCAGGCCAGATCCCGACGGCCCGCCGCTTTTCTGGGCGCTCGACGGGGGCATGGCCGCGTTGGTCCAGGCCCTCGTCGCCGGTCTAGAGCGCCGCGGCGTGGAGCTCCGCCTGTCCAGCTCGGTCGATCGGCTCGAGCGGGACGGAGAGGGGTGGCGGGTCGTCGGCGAACACGAACAGCGAGCGGACGCCGCGATCTTGGCGGTGCCGGCCCCGAGTGCCGCCACGCTGCTGCGGCCGCACGACGACGAGGCCGCGGGCCTGCTGGACTCCATCGACTACGCCTCGGTCACGGTGGCGACCTTCCGGGCCTCGAGCGAATGTGCGCAGTCCGACCTCTACGGGACCGGCCTCTTGGTGCCGCGTCGCAGCACGCCGAAGGGTCGCGACCGGTGGGCCGTCACCGCCTGCACGTATCTCGACCGCAAATGGCCGCACCTGGCGCGCGACGGGGAAGTGTTGCTGCGGGCGTCACTGGGCCGGATCGACGACACCCGTCCCGACGAGTGGACGGACGCCGAGTGTGCGGCGCGGGCCTGGGAAGAACTTGGCACGCTGGTCGGCCTCACCGGTCAGCCCACGGAGTCCGTGGTGGTGCGGCACCCGCGGGCACTGCCCCAGTACCGGGTCCATCACCTGCTGCGCACGGCCGGCGTCGAAGCTGCCGTGGCGCGGCTCCGTGGCCTGGCCGTCGCCGGTGCGGCATACCGCGGCGTCGGCATCCCCGCCTGCGTCGCCAGCGGCCGGGCCGCAGCACACGCCGTGTCGTGACCTGGCCGTCGCGCCGAGGTCGCGTGGCCCTGCCTTCCGTCGCGGCCGGCGTCCTCTTGGCCCTGTCGTTGCCACCGTGGGGATGG
This sequence comes from Solirubrobacteraceae bacterium, assembly GCA_036490435.1. Taxonomy (GTDB): domain Bacteria; phylum Actinomycetota; class Thermoleophilia; order Solirubrobacterales; family Solirubrobacteraceae; genus Palsa-465. The sequence goes on along the minus strand of DASXDW010000179.1, from coordinate 4,740 downwards.
TGGCCGCTCGGGCTCATCGGCGCGGGGCTGTGGTACTGGCGGCTCGCCGGGCTGCGGTTGCGGACGCGGGTGTGGTCGGGCTGGTTGGCCGGGCTGGGCTGCTACGCCATCGGGCTCTTCTGGGCCCGCGCCTTCAACTGGTACGGCGCGGTCGTGCTCATCCTCGCCGAGGCCCTGTTCTTCGCGGCCGCGGCCGCCCTCACTCCGCCCGTGCGGGGGCGGGCACCGGCCTTCGTGAGTGCCTGCACCCTGGCCGAGGCGCTGCGGATGACGTGGCCGTTCGGCGGGCTGCCCCTGGGGGGCGTCTTCCTCGGCCAGGCCGACGGCCCCTTGGTGCAGCTGGCGCGCCTCGGCGGGCCACTGCTCATCACGGCCGGCGTGTGGGCTGGTGGCGTCGCCGGGGCGACGGTGGTCACGTGGCTGTGGGCGCAGCGGTCTCGAACCGTCCGGCCCGCCCTCGTCGGTGCGGCGGTGATCGGCATCGGCGTGATCGGTCTGGCCGTCGTGGGCGCGGTGGTCCCCGACGGCGGACTTCCCGTGGGCACGGTGCGGGTGGCTTTGGTGCAGGGCGGCGGCCCGCGCGGAGTGAGCAAGGAGGAGGTATCGCCCACCACCGTCTACGACGCGCAGCTCTCGGCGACGTACGGGGTGACCTCGGTCCGGTCCCACTCCGACTTGGTGGTGTGGCCCGAGGACGTCGTCGCCTTGGACCGGCCCCTGACCGGCTCGCCCGAGGCGGCGATGCTGAGCGGCCTGGCCCGAGAGCTCCGGACCACGCTCATGGTCGGAGTGACAGAACCGGCGTCGGCCACGACGTTCCGCAATGAGGTCGTGGTGTGGGGACCGCGCGGCAACGTCGTCAGCGTATTCGAGAAGGTGCACCGCGTGCCGTTCGGCGAATACGTACCCGACCGTTCGTTTTTCGCGCACTTCGCGAACCTCTCCGGTGTGCCGACGGATGCAGTGCCCGGACACGGCAGCGGCCTCGTGCGCACTCCCGCGGGGCCGCTCGGCGTCCTGGTCTCGTTCGAGGTCTTCTACTCGGGACGAAGCCACGGCTCGGTGCGCGCCGGCGCGGAGCTGCTCGCCGTGCCCACGAACACGTCCTCCTACAGCACGTCGCAGGTGCCGAGCCAGGAAGTCGCCGCCTCGGTCGTGCAGTCGATCGAGACGGGGCGTGACCTCGTGCAGGCCGCGCCGACCGGCTTCAGCGCGGTCGTGACCCAGCGCGGCGTGGTCGTCCAGCGGAGCTCGCTGGGAAACCGTCAGGTGCTGTTCGCGACCGTGGACCTGCGGCGCGGCATGACGCCCTACGACCACTGGGGGGACCTTCCGGTCTTGATCCTCTCCGCGCTCGCCCTGGCGGCCGGTTGGGCGCGTCAGTTGCGTTCTTCGTAGTACCCGGAGTGGATGTACACGCACGGCACGCCGGCCGCGACGTACATCGCGTGGTTCGACGGGTCATCCTCGAACGCGAGCCGGAGGTCGAACCCGTATTCGCGCAGGTCCTCGACCACCGCCTGCTTGAACGAGGTGACTTGCGCGTAGTCCCCACGTGACCGCATCACGAGAAGGTCCCAGCGCAAGCCGTAACGGTGGAGCCAGGCAACCGTCTGGGGCTGCACCCGCGCCGGTCGCCCGGTCAGCAGGATCACATGGAGCGACGAGTCGAGCAGCTCCAGCAGCCGGGCGATCTCCTCGATGACCGGGTCGTCGCCGCAGGCCTCGAAGAAGGCCGTCCAATCTCGCCTGCCCCGCTCCAAGAAGTGCTGGCGCCCTGCCGCATCGGAGAGCACGCCGTCGATGTCGAAGACGACCGCTGGTCCACCCCCTGGGTCCGGACCCTGCCGCCACGTCCAGTTCGTCCGGTCGGTGTCGGAACGCAGGCTGGGCACGAAACCCCAGCTTAATGGCCTGACCTCCTCCCTCCGGCGGAGTCGTTCCACCCTGGTGAGGAGAGATCGACACTCCCAGAAGTGAGACGATGGACGTCGCATGCACGGCGATGTCGACACGGCTGTACTCCCAACCCAGCCTGGACCGCACGAGGCCGAGCGGCGCATCGAGGTGGCCCTGGGCCGGCGCATCGAGGTCATCGGCGACCTCCTCCTCCCGCTCGAGCCGTCCCCCTCCTCCTCGGCTGTGTCCCACGACATCGCACGTCGGCTCGAGGAATGGCAGGGCCCCGGGATCGTGATCATCTGCGGCCGGATCGTCGCGACGGGGTGCCCGGAAGGGTCCGCATGTCGCGCCCTCGACAACCACGCAGAGCTCGCCGCCGCGTGGAGCGCCTTCGCGGCGCGACGCGACTCCGAGGTGATCATGGTGATGTCGTTGACGGGCCGAGACCCCGAATTGGTCGACGCCCTCACCCGGTCCGGGGTCGACGTGGTCGACGGAGTCGATCTCCACTGCGAGACGGGATCGGGGCCACGGACGGTGTTGGTGCGGGCGGGGTCGATGCGGCCCGACGCCGACCCTCCGATCGACGCCACCCCACGGGACGACCGTCCCTGGCTGTCGGGTATCGAACGCCTGGACGACCCGCTCGAGGCGCGCCGGTTCGTGACCTCGCGCCTGCTGTACCGGCGGTTGCGCCGCTACCTGTGGGCGCCGCCACTCCTGCTCGCCGCCATCGCCCTGCTGCTGCGGATCGAATGGGTGATCGACGGACTGGGCCACGTGTTTCGCTCGCCGCGCCAGCAGAGCGCGCTGCAGCGCGCATACGCCGCCTCATGGTTCTCGCGCTTCATCGTGACGGTCGTGATCGCCGTGGCGCTGCTCGTCGTCCTCGCGGTCGTCGTGGCCATCACGTCGCGCGGCATCTGGCGCGCGCTGGGCGGCGAAGGCCTGCCCGCGCCTTGGGCGCGCGGGGGCTTGGGAACCGGTCCGATCGCGCACGCCCAGCTCGAGATCGATGGCGAGGACGCGCTCGACATGACGCGCCTGGCGGTCGAGAACGGCGCCAGCGGCGTCATCGCGGGTGGTGCGCTCGTGCCCGAGCTGACCCATCTCGACGCGGGGTTCTTCGCCTGCCCCGGCGCCACCTCGGAGGTGGTGCACGAGCACCGTGGGCGCCTCGGCCTGCCGCCCACGTTCCTGCACCACCGTCAGGAGTCCACCCTCGAAATCGAGACCGGGGCTGAGCTGCACGTTCGCCTGCTGTTAGCCGAGGCCGACCTGCCTCTGGCGACCATGGGAGAACGGCTGGTCACCGCCGACACCGTCGTCAAAGGGCGGTCCAAGGCAGCCGACGTCCACGCCGAGCTGGCGGCGAGCTGGCCGGGCGGCGCATCGTGGCCACCGGCGCCCGAGGTGGCGGCGGACCACATCCGGGTACGCCGGGTCCGGCGCCTGGCCGCCGTCTTGCTCTTCGTGGCCGGGGCCATCGACCTCCTGTCCTCGGTCACGACTCCCCTGCGCGAGCACCTCCACCTCATCGCGCAGTACCTCCCGGTCGCCGTCGTACAGGCGGCCGGCGCGCTGACCGCCATCGCCGGGATCGGCATGATCATGCTCTCCCGCGGCGTCCTCCGCGGCCAGCGCCGCTCGTGGCTGGTCGCGGTACTGCTGCTCATCGCGTCCCTCGCGCTGCACATCCTGCACGCGGCGGACATCATCACGCTGGTCGTCTGCGCCGGCGTCCTGACGCTGCTCATCGTCGAGCGGGAGCGCTTCCGGGCCCAAACCGAGCGCGCAACGGTCGTCACCGCCTTCCTCATTTTGGCCTTCGGCGGCTTCGTGGCGACCTTGGGGGGCTTCATCGCCGTGGAGGTGGCCGGCCACGTCCACCACCACCCTCTCCCCGGCTGGCCCGACGTACTGCTCGGCTCGGCGGAGCGGCTCGTCGGTGTCGAGTGGGTGGCCTTCCCGCAGACGATTGACCGCTACGCCTCAATCAGCCTGCTCGCCGTGGGAATCAGCCTCATCGTGGTGGCGCTGTATCTGCTGACACGGCCCGTCGTCGATCGCCGCCTTTCCTCCGGGCGTGCCGCCATCGGCCGGCGCGCCGCGGAGATCCGGGCCCGTGACATCGTGCGGCGGCACGGCACCGGCACGCTCGACTATTTCGCGCTGCGTGACGACAAGCAGTGGTTCTTCCATCGCGACTCGCTCGTCGCCTACGCCGTCTTCGGCGGCGTCTGCCTGGTCTCGCCCGACCCCATCGGCCCGTTCTCCGAGCGTGCCCATGTCTGGGATTCGTTCCGCAACTACGTCGACCGGAACGGGTGGGGCCTCGGCGTCATGGGTGCGGGAGAGGAATGGCTCCCGACGTACCAAGCCTCGGGCATGCGCTTCCTCTACATCGGCGACGAGGCGGTAGTCGACCCCCGCGTGTTCTCACTGCAGGGCGGAAAGATGAAGGGGCTGCGGCAGGCGGTCAATCGGGTGGCCCGCTACGGGTACACGGTCCGCTTTCTCGACCCCGCCCGTCTCGACCCTGCCGACGCCGCCCGCATGACCGAGTTGATGGCCAAGAGCCGGCGCGGCGAGCAGGAACGGGGCTTCTCCATGATGCTGGGCCGGCTGTTCGACCGGCGCGACACCGGCCTGCTCCTGACCCTCGTCGAGGGACCGGACGGTGCGCCCGTCGCCATGTGCCAGTTCGTGCCGTCGCCCGCCATCGGCGGCTACTCGCTTGACCTCATGCGCCGCGATCCGGGCGAGCACCCGAACGGACTGCTCGACTTCGCCCTGTGCTCGACGATCGACCATCTCAAGGGCATGGGGATGAAGGGG
>DASXDW010000161.1:0-55675 GCA_036490435.1 Solirubrobacteraceae bacterium | reverse complement strand
ACCACGTCACCGAGGTCGCCATCCCCGTCCCCGTCGCCGGAACCGGCACCGAAGAGGAACGCTGGGTTGTCGCTCACCGCGGGCAGCGCGATCTGAGCCGCATCACGCGCAGCGGCCACCAGGCGGTTGGCGTTGCCCAGCACACGCGGCAGGATCCGGAAACTGACCGGCGGCTGGGGGTGGGTTCCCGAGCCGCTGGGCGGCACCGCGCCCTCGATCGCCGCGCGGATCGCCTGCAGCGCAGCCGCTTGGAACGGGTCGCCCCACAACGCCTCCAGGCGCTCGTCGAAGATGGCCGGCGAGACCCCATAGGCGGCCACCGCCAGGCAGAGTGCGTCGACCGCCACCGCCAGCGTGTGCTGCGCGCAGAGGACCGCGTCGGCCAGCAGCGCCGGCGCACACGGCGCGCCGTTGATGAGCGCCATGCCCTCCTTGACGCCCAGCTCCAGCTCCTCCGGCACGTCTCCGAACAGCCAGCCAAGGGCCAGGATCTCACCCGACCCACCGTTGCCCAGGCGCGGCACCGGCGGCAGCTCGCGGCCGTCCAGCCGCGCGGCGACGAGCGCCACCAGTTCGGGGGTGACCGCGGCATGGCCCTCGACGAGGTTGGCCAGCCGCGCCAGGACGATCCCGCGCACCACACGGGGCGGCAGCGGCTCACCGAACGACGTCGCGCTGTGCAGGCCGCGGGCGTAGTCGCGCTGCTCGGCCTCGGTCATCAGGCGATCCGAGCCATCGCCGGCGTGGACGTTGACCCCGTAGAGCTTGCGCGCCGGATCGGCGGCCACCAGCGCCAGGAACTCCTCCCGCCGTCGGGCCACGACCTCCAATGCCTCCGGCGCAACCCTGACCCCCTCCCCCTCCCATGCGACCCGGCGAAACGCCTCCAGCGAGATGTCGCCCCGGCGGACGAGGGTGACGGTCACGACCGCGACACGCCCGCCCGCACCGCCCCCGCCGAGGCACACGTCGCCACTGCCAGCATCAGATCCTCGTCGGCAACGTTGGCCAGGTCCGGGTGCTCGAGGTTCAGCTCGATCGACGCCACCGGCTCCGGGGCCAACCCCAGGCTCGCGCGGCCGTTGGCCACCATCTGCCCCCACAGGTCCCCGTCGGCGGCGGCGAGCAGGGCAAAGCGGGTGTGGCCCTCGCGGCGGGCCAGGGTCTCCATCTCGCGCAGCTCCTCGAAGGGGTCGATGCGGGTCTGCTCATCGGTGCCGATGGCCAGGCGCACGCCGGCGTCGCGGTAGCGCAGGCCCGGCAGGACGCCGTCGCCGAGGTTGCCCTCCGTGGTCGGGCAGGTGACCACGATGGAGCTCGACTGGGCCAGCAGCGAGATGTCGTGCTGCGAGACGTGGATGGCGTGCACCACGCTGGTTCGCGGACCGAGGAACCCGGTCCGCTCCAGCAGCTCGATCGGCGAGCAGCCGTGCTCGTCCCGGCATTCGGCCAGCTCGCGGCGCTGCTCGGAGGCGTGGACGTGGCGGACGAGTTCGCGCTCGTCGCTGTAGCGCGCGATCGCGGACAACCAGTCGGCGGGCACCGCGCGGACGCTGTGTGCCGCCACCCCCACGCTCACGCCGTCCACACCGGCGGCCCACGCCCGCAGCGCGTCCACCCGCTCCAGGAACGCCTCCACCGACGGGTCACAGAAGCGCACCTGGCCCGGGGCGGGCGGCTTCCCGGCCCCGCCGCGGTGATAGGCCGCGGGCAGCAGCGCGATCTCCAGGCCGACCGCGCGCGCCGCCTGGGCCAGCGCGATCGCCATCGCGTTGGGCTCGGGATACGGCGTGCCGTCTGGCTGGTGGTGGACGTAGTGAAACTCACCGACGGCGCCGTAGCCGGCGGCCGCCATCTGGCCATAGACGCGACCACCGACCTCGGCCATCGTCTCGGGGGTGTGGCTCGAGGCCAGCCGGTACATCTCGGTGCGCCAGCTCCAGAAGTCGTCGCCGGGGTGCGGCCGTTCGCCGATGCCCCGCAGGTCGAGCTGGAACGCGTGCGAGTGGGCGTTGGCCATCGCCGGGATGCGCGCGACCCGGGTCATGAGCCACCCGCGATCCGCTCGGCGGCGGCGTCGTCGCGCACGTAGGCCACCTCGCCGCCGACGATGACGATCGCCACCGGGTTGTGGCCGAAGCGGTAGGCGATGCTCTCCGCCGGCCCGTCGAGAACGAGGAGGTCCGCCCGTTTACCCACCTCGATCGAGCCGCGGTCGTGGTGCAGGTCAAGCGTCCACGCCGCATTCAACGTCGACGCGCCGAGCACCTCGCGGACGCCGAGGCCGTACAAGCGCGACCCCAGGCCGATCACCACGGGCATCGAGAACACCGGCGAGGTCCCGGGGTTGGCGTCGGTGGCGAGCACGAAGATCGCGCCGGCGTCGACGATCGCCCGTCCCGGGGCGCGGTGCTCGGCGCCCAGGAACTCGGCCCCGGGCAGCAGCACCGCGGCGCATGCCGCCTGGGCCAGCGGGCCAATGTCGTCTGGATGGATCATCGAGACGTGATCGACGCTGCGGGCCCCGGCCGCCAGCGCCACCGGGACCGAACGCATGCAGGAGAGCTGCTCGACATGGGTGCGTAGGGCCAGTCCCGAGGCTGACGCCAACTCCCCCATCAGCTCCAGGTGTGACAGCCCGAAGGCGATCGACTCGACGAAGATGTCCAGCGCGGTGACGCTGCCGGCGGCCACCACCTCGGGCATCATCTCCTCCACCACGCCCATCCACTCATCGGCGGTGTAGCCCTCGGGCACGGCGTGCGCGAGCAGCGCGGTCGAGGTGGTCGTCTGCGGGACCCCGATCTCCAGCTCGCGCGCGAGCACGAGCGCTCGCATCTCCCCCTCGCGCGAGAGGCCGTAGCCGGACTTGCACTCGAACGTGGTCGTGCCCGCGGCGAGCATCTCCGCGGCCAGCTCGGAGGCCTGGTCGAGCACCTCGTCGTCGGAGGCCTCGCGCAGTGCCCGCGCCGACGATTTGATCCCGCCTCCACTCCGGGAGATCTCCTCGTAGGGCACGCCGGTCAGCTTCTGCTCGTACTCGCCCCAGCGCCAGCCCGCGAACGGGAGATGGGTGTGGCAGTCCACGAACCCCGGCAGCACCGCGCATCCGGTCGCGTCGATCGTCACCTCGGCGATCGGATCGTCCGCGAGCGCGGTGATCCGCCCGTCGCGGGCGGCCACGTCGCCGGGATCGAGTGTCTGAGCGGCCAGCTCATCGCCGCGCAGGTGCTGCATGTGGTCGCGCGGCGGGCGCAGGACCTGGGCGGCGCCCGTGATCGACAGCGACGGTGGGCTGCCGTCACGCGACCCGGTGCTCACCTTTTGTCGGGCTCCGGATCGAGCATCGGCATCTTGACCCCGGCATCGCGCGCCATCCCCAGCGCCTCCTCATAGCCGGCGTCGGCATGGCGCACCACCCCGAGCCCCGGGTCGGCGGTGAGGCAGCGACGCACCCGCTCCCCCGCCTCGGGGGTGCCGTCGGCGACCGTCACCTGCCCGGCGTGGATCGACTTGCCCATGCCAACGCCCCCGCCGTGATGGATCGAGACCCAGCTGGCCCCGCACGCCGTCATGAGCATCGCGTTGAGCAGCGGCCAGTCCGCCACGGCGTCGGTGCCATCGCGCATCGACTCGGTCTCGCGCTCGGGCGAGGCGACCGAGCCACAGTCCAGGTGGTCGCGGCCGATGACGATCGGGCCCTTGAGCTCGCCGGAGGCCACCATCTCGTTGAAGCGCACGCCGGCCTTGTCGCGCTCGCCGTAGCCCAGCCAGCAGATCCGCGCCGGCAGGCCCTGGAAGCGCACGCGCTCGGAGGCCAGCTTGATCCACCGCGCGATGTGCTCCTGATCGCCGAAGAGATCCAGGATGGCGCGGTCGGTGGCATGGATGTCGGCCGGATCGCCCGACAGCGCCACCCACCGGAAGGGACCCTTGCCCTCGCAGAACAGGGGCCGGATGTAGGCGGGGACGAACCCGGGATAGGAAAACGCGTCGCGGTCGCCGTGCTCCTGGGCGAGGCCGCGCAGCGCGTTGCCGTAGTCAAAGGCCTCGGCTCCCGATTCCTGCAGCGCGCGGATCGCCGAGACGTGGTTCACCGCGCTCTCCCCCACCCGGCGGATGTAGTCGTCGGGGTCAGAGCGGCGCAGCGCCTCCGCCTGCTCCACGGTCACCCCCGCGGGCACATAGCCGTTCAGGGGATCGTGGGCGCTGGTCTGGTCGGTGACCACATCGATCTCGACGCCACGGCGCACCAACTCGGGCAGGATCTCGGCGGCGTTGCCGGCCAGGCCGATCGACAGCGCCCGGCGCTCGGCCCGGGCGGCGTCCAGCCGTGTCAGAGCGTCGTCGAGGTCGCCGGCGCGCTCGTCGAGATACCCCGTCTCGATGCGCCGCTCGATCCGGTGCAGGTCGACCTCGATGCATAGGGCGGCACCGCCGAGCATCGTGATGGCCAGCGGCTGCGCGCCACCCATGCCGCCCAGGCCCGCGGTCACCACCAACCGCCCGGCCAGGGTGCCGTCCCAACGCTTGCGCGCGGCCGCGGCAAACGTCTCATACGTCCCCTGGAGGATCCCCTGGCTCCCGATATAGATCCACGAGCCGGCGGTCATCTGCCCGTACATCATCAGCCCCGCGGCGTCGAGCTCCCGGAACTTCTCCCACGTCGCCCACTGCGGCACGAGGTTGGAGTTGGCGATGAGGACGCGCGGCGCCCGGTCGTGGGTCTCGAACACTCCCACCGGCTTGCCCGACTGCACCAGCAGCGTCTCGGCGTCCCCGAGCCGGCGTAGCTCGCGCTCGATCGTGTGATACGAGGACCAGTTGCGCGCCGCCTTGCCGGTACCGCCGTAGACCACGAGCTCGGCGGGGTTCTCGGCCACGTCGGGATGCAGGTTGTTGCGCAGCATCCGCAGCGCCGCTTCTTGGCCCCAGCCGCGGCATTCCATCTCGGTCGCGCTCATACTCGCCGCACGCTACCGCAGCGCAGGGCGTGGACGCATCCCGTGGGTAGCCTGGCGGTGAGATGGTCCGCAACCCGCTCAGGTCCCGCGCCCAGCGCAAGACCGGCGCGATGCTCACCCGGGTCGGCTGGGAGCCCCCGCAGACCTGGCCGGTGCCCCGGCCCGGCGACGTCACGCTGGTGTTCTCGACGCGCCTGCCCGCCGCCGAATTTATCCCCGCTGCGGACCTGCCCGCACGCCACCGCAGTGCGCCGGCGTCGGTCGGCGGCGAGATCCTCCCCCTCGACCAGGCCGCCGAGAGCGAGCACGTGTTCCTGGCCGCCGTCATCTGCTCCATTGAAGGTGATCACGGGGTGCTGGCCACGATGACCGCCGCCCTGAGCCGGAAGCCGCTGCCGTTCACCGGCGGGGACGGCGCCACCATCCGCCGGCGGGGGCGCAAGAGGGTCAAGGGCATGGCCGCCCGCGTCACCATGGTCGAGCGTCAGGACAGCGACGCGCCATCCTCTCCGCTCGTCGTGCAGTACACGACACGCCACCCACAGGGCGTGCTCACCCTCACCTTCGTGGCCGACGGTCCGGCCCTGGCCGGCAACGCACGCCGTCTGTTTCAGAACATCGTCCGCGGCTGTCACCTGGCCATCGATCCACGCGCTGCCTGAGCGCCGCCCTCAGCGGTAGGGCAGCGTCGTCCCGATCCCCAGCCGCTGGGCCTTGGCCAACATCGCCTCGCCCAGGGCGACGTCGGTGATCGACAGGCCGCGGTGCCAGAAGAGAATGCGCTCGTCGTCGCGCTCGCGGCCCGGCCGGTCGCCACAGAGGATCTGGCCAAGCTCGGCGTGCAGGCTCTCGGCGCTCAACCGGCCGGAGTCGACATGCGCGCGCAACGAGCCCAGCGGGCCGATGCCGGCCTGACCCCAGTCATCGACGACCACCTTGTCCATCACGTCGGTGAGCTCGAGCTCCACGGCGCTCACGGTCCCGTAGGGGATCACCAGCGTCCCGGGCGTCACCCATGCCGTGGACAGCAGCGGCTCCGGCTGTGTGAGCCGGCTGGCCTCGACCATCACGTCGGCGCCGCGCAGGCACTCCTCCCAGCTGTCCACCGCGCGGACCTCCCGGTCCAGGTCCTCGCTCAAGCGCCGGGCGAACGCCTCCCGGCTCTCAGGACGCAGCGAATGCACGCGAATCTCCTCCAGCGACGGCAGCTCGCGGCAGAGCAGACGGACGTTCCAGTAGGCCGTCCCCCGCGCGCCGACGTGGCCGAGCACGCGGGCGTCACTCCGCGCCAGCACGGAGGCGCCGATCGCCGTCACCGCCCCGGTACGCATCTCGGTGATGGCGGTGGCGTCGATGACAGCGCGCGGCACGCCGGTGGCCGGGTCCATGAGCAGCAGCAGAGCCAGCTCCGAAGGCAGGCCGAGGCGGTGGTTGTCCACGTAGTCGCCGACGACCTTGACCCCGGCAAACGCGGGGACGGCGCCCCGGAGCACGTTGAAGTGACCGTTGGCTCCGCGCGGGAACAGGTGCATGCGAGGCTCGATCACCGTCTCGCCACGGCCCTGGGCGGCGACGACGTTGCGCACCGCGTCGAGGATCTCCTCGTCGGAGAGGGCCAGCGCGCCGACGTCGGCGCCACCGAGATACGTGAGCTCGATCGGGCTCATGACCGCACGCCCGCCGCCGCCTCCACCGTCTCAAGCAGCTGCCCGCCGGCCAGCAGCTCGTCGGTCAGCCGCTCGACATCGGGGCCCACCGGCCGGTCCTCGTGCAATGGCGCAACCCACTCGCGCACCGCCCCGTGCGCGGCGCCGGTGCCCGCGCCCAGCGACGCGGCGGTGTCGCTCAGGGCGAGGTCAACCGCCTGCGCGGCGACGATCAGCTCGATCGCCGCCAGCAGCCGCATCCGCTCGATCTGTTGGCGAACGCGCAGCGCGGCGTGGGTGGCCCCGGTCGAGTCGTCCTCCACGGAGTCGGCGCCGATCGCCGGCATGATCGACAGCGGGGCAGCGAGGTGGCGGATGTCCACCATCAGCGCCTGCGCGGTCTTGCTCAACGGACTGAGCCCGGAGTTCACGCCGCCACCGGGGCTCAGGCCCCCCGGCAGCCCGCTCAGGCGCTCGGTCTTCAGCCGGGCCTGGCGTTCGGTACTCGCCGCGGCAACCTGGGAGAGCGCGATCGCGATCGCGTCGAGGGCCAGGGCCAGGGCGGGCACATGGAAGTTGCCGGTGCTGAGGATCTCACCATCGTCGACGAGCACCAGCGGGTTGTCGGCGGCGCCCCCGAGTTCTGGCTCCACCGCCGCGGCCAGGAGGTCCAGCGCGACGCGCAGTGACCCATGGATCTGGCTGACACAGCGCAGGCTGAGGGGATCCTGGAGGCGGCGGGCCGCGCCCGGCCGGGTGAGCGCCCCGCCGTGCAGCAGCGCGCGCAGGTCGTCGGCCGCCCACGCCTGCCCCGGTGCCGGCCGGGCAGCCACCACGCGTGGATCCAGCGGGCTGAGGTTGGCGCGGAACCCCTCCATCGACAGTGCCGCCGCCACCTGCATGATCTCCAGGCAGGCGGTGGCATCCACCAGGTCCAGCGCCGCCACGCCGGCCGACACCGCGGAGCTCGAGCAGATGGCCAGCCCGTCCTTGGGCCCGAGGTGCACCGCTTCCAATCCGGCACGGGCCAACGCGTCGGCCGACGGCAGGGTCGCGCCGTCGAACTCGGCCTCGCCCTCTCCGATCAGGGTCAGGCCCACGTGGGCCAGCAGGCACAGATCCGACGCTCCCACCGAGCCGAACCGGGGGATGCATGGGTGCACCCCGGCGTTAAGCAGCCCCGCCAGCCCCACGGCGATGGCCGGCGTCGCCCCCGAGCCTCCGGCGCAGAATCCGTTGCAGCGCACGGTCATCGTCGCCCGCGTCACCTCCACCGGGAGACGCTCCCCCACGGACATGGCGCGGCCCCGCAGCGTCTGCAGCGAGAAGGCCGCCGCCGCGTGGCCGTCGACGCGGTCCACCACGCGCGACCCGAGTCCGGTGGTCAGGCCGTAGACCGGGATGTCGGCCGCGGCGGCGCGCGCCACCAGCGCGGCCGATGCCTGCATCCGCTCGCTCGCCGAGGGGGCGATGGTCACCGCCGCGCCGCGCCGCGCGACCTGAGTCACCGCCTCCGGGGTGAGCGCGGCTCCGTCCAGCGACACGCTCCCGTCCATCGGGGCGACGATACTGATCGCGATCGCGCCATCGGTCGCCCTTCCCGCAAGTAGAGTGCCGCGCCATGTCGACACCGGCGTTCACCGACGGCGAGCGCGAACCCGTCATCCTCGACGGTTCGAGCCTGACCCCGCACGGCGTCGCTGCGATCGCGCGTGACGGCGCCGCCGCGGTCCTCTCACCGGAGGCGCGGACCAACAACGACCGTGCACGCGATGCGATCGCGGGGCTGCTGGCCCGTGGCGACGATCTCTACGGAGTGACCACGGGCGTCGGCGCGCTGCGGGCCTACCGCGTTCCCGAGGAGGACCGCGAGGCGTACGGTCTCAACCTGCTGCGCAGCCACGCCTGCGGCGCCGGCCTGATCCTCACCGTCCCCGTCGTCCGCGCGGCGATGGCGACGCGCGCCAACCAGATCGGCGCCGGCGGAGCGGGCGTCGCCGACGAGCTGCTCGACGCGCTGGTGGGAGTGCTCAACGCCGGGTTGACGCCATTCACGCGCGAGCTGGGATCGCTGGGCACCGGTGACCTCACCAATCTCGCCGACGTGGCACTGGCGCTCCTCGGCGAGGGTGAGCTGTGGCGGGGCGACGACCTCATCGACGCCGCTCAGGGCCTGGCCGACGCCGCCGTCGAGCCGGCGCGGCTCGGCCCCCGCGACGGCCTCGCCTTCATCAGCTCCAACGCCTTCAGCATCGGCTATGCCGCGCTACTGGTGGTCGACGCGCACCGCTTGCTCGACGCCTGGCTGACCGTGGCTGCCCTGTCCTTCGAGGCCGCCGCGGCCGATCCGGTGGTCCTCGACGCCCGCATCCACTCCGCCCGGCATCGCCCCGGACAGGCCGCCGTGGCCCGCCGCATGCGCGAGCTGCTCGCCGGCCTGGGTGAGCGTGCGCGCGAGCCCGGGCCGCTGGGGATCCAGGATCCCTACCCGTTCCGCGCCCAGCCCCAGGTCGACGGAACCGTTCACGACGCGTTGCGAGCGCTCGAGGAGACCGTGTCCCACGAGCTCAACTTCGCCGGCGAGAACGCGCTCATCGACCCCGACCTCCAGATCGCCCTGCCCAACGGCAACCCGCACGCGGCGCCGCTGGCCAACGCCATCGACGGGCTGCGCACCGCACTCGCATCATCGGCGGCCCTGATCGCCGCCCGCGTGTCGACGCTGCTCGACACCGGCCTCACCGGCCTGCCGCCATTCCTGGCGCGCCATCCCGGCCCGGAGTCCGGCGCGCTGGTGCTGGAATACACCGCGCACGCCGCGGTCGCCGAGGTTCGCTCGCTGGTCACGCCGGTGGCGGCGCAGACGGTGTCGGTGTCGCGCGGCGTCGAGTCGCACTCCAGTCTGGCCCCGATCGCGGTCCGCCGCGCCCACGAGACGCTCCGGGCGCTCCGGGTCGCCGTCGCCACCGAACTCGTCGTGGCCATGCGGGCGCTGCGTATCGCCGGTCAGGAGCCCGTGGGAGCCGGCACCAGGGAACTCTGGCGGCTCGCCGCCGATCGCCTCGACCCCGATCTCAGCGACCGGCCGCTGCACCCCGACCTCGAGGCCGCCCGCGTGCTCATCGAGGCCTGGGAGGCCGAGACGGCCTGAGCAGGCACCGGCGCGCATCTTGGTGTTTTGTGGCCGGAGGACGGGTACTGGAGTTCGGATGGGAAACGTCCGCGTTGACCGATCAAGCCGTCCAACGCCCGCGATTAAGCTGTCCAATACTCTGATATATAAGTTGTGATCCAAGCAGAGCGCTACGAAGCACCCGCCGGGCAGTCCGGCGACCAAGGACTGCCCTCAGAATCCGCTGCGATCGCCTTCGAGGGCGTGACTAAGCGCTACCCCGGCCGTGAACAGCCGGCGGTCGATGACCTGACCTTCACGGTCTCCCCCGGCGAGATCTGCGTCCTCATCGGCCCATCAGGCTGCGGCAAGACCACTGCGCTGAAGATGGTCAACCGCCTCATCCCGATCACCGGCGGCGACATCAAGATCGACGGCCGCAGCATCGGCGACCTCGAGCTGACCGAGCTGCGACGCGGCATCGGCTACGTCTTCCAGCAGATCGGCCTGTTCCCGCACATGACGGTCGAGGCCAACATCGGCACCGTGCCGCGCCTGCTCGGCTGGTCCAAGCAACAGATCCATGCCCGCGCCGCAGAACTGCTCGAGATCGTGGGCCTCGATCCCGACGGTGACCTACGCCGCTATCCCGGCGAATTCTCCGGCGGTCAGCAGCAGCGCATCGGCGTCGCCCGCGCGATGGCGGCCGACGCGCCGATCATGCTCATGGACGAGCCGTTCGGAGCGATCGACCCCATTGCCCGCGAACGCCTCCAGAACGACTTCCTGCGCCTGCACAAGCAGCTGGGCAAGACGGTCATCTTCGTCACCCACGACATCGACGAGGCCATCAAGATGGGCGACAAGATCGCCATCATGCGCGCCGGCAAGCTCGTCCAGCTTGCCGCCGCCGACGACCTCCTCGCCTCGCCGGCCGACGAGTTCGTCGCCGCCTTCGTCGGCGAGGACCGCGGCCTCAAGCGCCTGCGGGTCCGGACGCTGCGCGACCTCGAGCTCGACGCTCCGGCCCCCGACGGAGCAGGCGCCGCGATCCCCCTGGACACCAGCCTGCACTTCGCGCTGTCCAGGATGCTGACCGAGGGCACGACGCGGCTCAACGTCGTGGAGGACGAGAAGGCCACCGCCCCCGCTGGCAGCGTTCGCTTGGAGGCCATCACCGAGCTCATCGCCCCCAACGGCTCCCCGAACCGTTGAGCGGCGCCCCACTCGTGCTGGCCGCCGGCGGTGGCGGCCCCGTCATCCCCAGCTTCGGGAAGGCGTCTCACTGCGTCGTTAGCAATGGCCAGTTCTGCTCGGGGTGGTTCTTGCACAACTGGTCGAGCGTCTTTCAGCCCCGGCTCATCGAGCACATCGAGCTCACCCTCATCGCGGTCGGTGTGGGGATGGTGATCGCCTTCACCGCGGCGATCGTCGCCTACAACCAAAACTGGTTCGAGACGCCGTTCTCGCTGTTTTCGGCGTTCCTCTACACCATCCCCAGCATCGCCCTGTTCGAGCTGCTGGTACAGGTCACCGGGATCAACCGCTTCACCGCCGAGGTGGGGCTGGTGGGCTACACGCTGCTCATTCTGTTTCGCAACATGCTCACGGGCCTGCGCGGCGTCCCCCCGTCCGCGCTGGAGGCGGCGCAGGCCATGGGCCTCACTGCGCGCCAGAGCCTGCTGCGCGTCGAGATCCCGCTCGCCCTGCCGGCGATCATGGCCGGCATCCGCATCGCCACGGTGACCACGATCAGCCTGGCCACCGTTGCCGCCTACATCGGCGCCGGCGGGCTGGGCGTCCCGATCTTCGACGCCATCCAAACCGGCTTCAAGACCGAGTTCCTCGCCACCGGGATCATCGTGGTGGCGCTCGCGATCGTCGCCGACGGGCTGCTCGTTCTCATCCAGCGCGCTCTGACCCCGTGGACCCGCACTCGCCTCCAGAGCGTCTGACATGCGCACGAGCGATCCCATCAGCTTCTTCGTCAACAACCTGAGCCTGTTCGGCTCAAAGACGGTCGCCCACCTCCAGCTCTCCTTCGCCGCGATCGGCGTCGCGCTCCTCCTCTCCATTCCGCTCGGTGTGTGGCTCGGCCACATCCACCGCGGCTCCTTCTTCGCGATCAACGTCTCGAACATCGGCCGGGCGCTGCCGAGCCTCGCCGTGATCTCGATCGGCATCGGGATCCTGGGCATCGGCACGCTCAACGTCGTCGTGGCACTCGTGATCCTCGCCGGGCCGGTGATGATGACCAACGCCTACGTGGCCGTCGACGGCGTCGATCCGGACGCCGTCCAGGCCGCCCGAGCGATGGGGATGACACCCCTGCAGGTGCTCTGGCGTGTCGAACTGCCCTTGGCGATGCCGCTGATCTTCGCCGGCATCCGGACCGCGACCGTGTACGTCGTGGCCACCGCCACGCTGGCGACGTTCGCCGGCGGCGGAGGCCTGGGCGACATCGTCGTCAACGAACCCAGCTACGGCACGGGCGGGGTGATCGCCGGATCGCTGACGATCACGGTGCTGACCTTCGCTATCGACGGCCTGCTCGCGCTCGTGCAGTACGGGGTCACCCCCCTCCCGCTGCGCACCGCCGGCCTGCGCTCCAGGTCAGAGAGCGTCGTCACCGCCGGCGCCAAGCAGGCCAACCCGGGAGCCATCTAGGACGCCGTCCCCGCAGCTGGCGGGAGTCGGTCGCAACCCCAGAGGAGGCACACGCACCATCAACCCCAGAGGAGGCACACGCACCATGTCTGCACGCACATCGCGACGAGCCACATCGCCGCCCCACAGCCGCCGGACGCCGGCGGCTCTCCTGATCGCCCTCGTCGCCGCGCTGGCAGTGGCCGCGTGCGGTTCGAGCAACAGCTCGAGCTCCTCGTCGGCCTCGGCGCCGGCGGCCACGTCGTCGGCGGCGGGCGGGACGACGACCGCCTCGGGCTCGGGGACGTCGGCGCCCTCTGGCCACGGCACGATCACGCTGGGGACCAAGAACTTCACCGAGGAGTTCGTCGTCGGCGCGCTGTACCAGCAGGCGCTCACCAAGGCAGGGTGCAAGGTCAACTACAAGCCCAACATCGGAGCCACCGAAGTGGTGGACAAGGCCCTGACCAGCGGCCAGATCGATGCGTATCCCGAGTACACGGGCGAGTCGGTGGCCACCGTCTTCGGCATCAACAAGGACGTGAGCAGCCCGCAGCAGGAGTACAGCCTCGCCAAGGCGGCCTACGCCAAGCGCGGGCAGGTGCTGAGTGCGATGACCCCGTTCTTCGACACTGACGCGATCGCCGTGCTCAAGAGCTACGCCCAGCAACACCATCTGGTCAACACCGCCGACCTGGCCAAGGTGGGCCACTTCACCCTCGGCGCCCGGCCGGAGTTCCTCAACCGCGAGGAGGGCGCGGCCGGCCTCAAGAAGGTCTACGGGGTCAAGAACTTCAGCTTCAAGTCATTGGCCCTCGGCCTCCAGTATCAGGCGCTCGACAGCGGCGCGGTCAACGCGATCGACGTGTTCACCACCGATCCGCAGCTCGCCAGCGGCAAGTACACGGTGCTCAAGGACCCGAAGAACATCTTCGGCTTCCAGAACATCGCCCTGGTCATGAACAAGAAGAGCCTCAGCGCATGCCCGCAGGCCCTGAGCGTGGCGGACAAGATCAACAAGCTGCTGACCACGCAGGCCATCATCGCCATGAACAAGGCCGTCGCGCTCAACAAGCAGCAGCCCGGCCCCGTGGCGGCGTCGTTCCTGAAGGCCAACGGCATGGGGTAGCGCCCCCATCGGGTAGCGGCCGCTCGGCGCGCGCCCCTGGGTCGAAGTGACGAGCGGCCGCGTCGGTCTCCGGCGCGGCCGCTCCTACGACCAAGGTCCCATTGCAACTGCGACCGCGCAGGGCGCAGCATGGTCAGGCACACCAACGACGCACAAGGAGGACAGCAATGCGTTCACGACTGACCAAGGCAATGGTGGCTCTGGCCGCCGTCTCGGCCCTCGCCGTGCCCGCGGTGGCTCAGGCCAGCCACGGGTCCGACGACCCGATCGGGCACGTCCGTCACGAGCATCACCGTGGCGACTTCCAGCGCCACCGTGACCGGCCCGACCGCGATCGCGCCGATCGTCACGACAACGACCGTCACAACGACCGTCACGACAACGATCGCAACGACGACCACGGCGGCGACCGCTAACCCGACCGCCGCACGTGCGCCCGGCGGCGCTGTGGGGGTGGGTGGGGGCAGATTGGCTACCGGCCGAGCTTGTGCCGGTGAGCCCACAGCGCCGCCTGCGTGCGATCGGTGACCCCGATCGCCGCAAACACGCTCGTGAGATGCGCCTTGACCGTCTTCTCGGAGATCTGGAGCCGGCGGGCGATGAGCTTGTTGGGCAGGCCCTCGGCCACGAGGCCCAGCACCTCCTGCTCACGGGCGCTCAGCTCGGCCTCCGGCCGCCCCTGCCCTTCGGCGCGCTCGACGAGCAGCTCGTGGGCGGCGCGCGGCGCCAGCGGTGACTCGCCGCGCGCGGCGGCGCGCACGCCGCGGATGATCTCCTCCGGCTCGGCATCCTTGAGCAGGTAGCCGAGCGCCCCGGCGTCGAGCGCGCCGAGGATCCGGTCGCGGTCAGAGAACGTCGTGAGCACGACGACGCGCGCATCCGATCCTGCCTCGCGCAGAGCGCGGATGGCGTCCATCCCGTCGAGCTTGGGCATCTCGAGGTCCATCAGCACCACGTCGGGCGACGTGGCCAGTGCGACCTCCACCGCCTCCTTGCCATCGGCCGTGGTCCCCACGACCTCGATGTCCTTGGCCGCCGCCAGCAGACCGCCGAGCGCGTCGCGCACCAGCGGATGATCATCGGCGATGAGCAGACGGATCACGGCAGCGGCACCTCCAAGCGCACCAGCGTCCCATGCCCGGGCGACGAGAGCACGGTGAGCCGCCCGCCCGCGTGATCGGCGAGGTCGCGCATCAGCCGCAGGCCGAAGTGGTCGCTCTCGCGCGCGTGATCGGGCTCCTCGAGGGAGAACCCGCAGCCGTTGTCCACGACGCGCAGGACGACGACACGCTCCGGCGCCTCGACGGTGAGATCGACGGTCGTCGCCTCGCCATGGGTGCGCGCGTTGCGCAGCGCCTCCTGGGCCACGCGATACAGCAGCGCCTCGGTGTCGCCGGGGAGGTCGAGGGGCGCCGGCATCGAGACGGAGACCGCGATGCCCGCCGCCCGCAGCGGAGCCACCAGGTCATCCACTGCAGCACGCAGGCCCGAGCGCTGGAGGGTCGGGGGGTAGATGTCGACCAGCAGTGTGCGCAGCTCGCGGATCGTCTCGCGGGTCTCGGCCGCACCGCGCCCCAGCGCACGGCGGGCCTCGCCCCCGTCGGCGTCCGATACGGCGTTGGCGCTGGCTGCCAGCGACAGCGACACCCCGGCCAGCCGCTGGACCGCGCTGTCGTGCAGGTCGGCGGCGATCCGCCGCCGCTCGAGGTCGGAGGCGTCGATGGCGCGGCGCAGCAACTTTTCGCGCTCGCGCTGGCGCGCCCGCAGCCGGCGCGCCAGCGAGTAGGCCAGCGGGATCTGCACCAGATACAGGATGAGCAGCGCGCCGAGCAGGGCCGGCAGCAGGCTCATCCACCGGCGCTTGCTGGAGGCCGAGATGGTGCTGGCCCGCTCATAGTCCTCATAGAGCAACCGCGTGCCGCCGGGCCCGCGGATGCCCACATAGACCTCCACCAGGCGCTTGAAGTGGCGCTCGGTCGTGTTCTCAGCCCGCGCGAGGTCGCTCTCGTCGGCTTGCGTCCCCTGACCGCGCAGGGTCTGCAATTCATCCTTGCCCAGCGGGAACACCTTGCCGATGCTCGAGCTCGCGTCGGAGTAGATGACCCGCCCGGACGCGTCCCAGATCTTCACCCGCACGATTGGGGTGCGGTTGAGGATGCGCTGGCGGACCACGCTGTCCAGCCGGGCCAGCGCGGCGGGGTCGCCCTTCAGCACCCCGGGGGTGATGACGGGCGCGACGATCCCGCGGCCGGCGAGCTGGGTGACGCCCTTGGCCTGGGTGATGGCGTCCGAGGTCGCCGTCCGGCGCACGATGACGAACGCCGCCGCGCCGATCACCACCATCGCCAGCAGGCCGCTGAGGGCGAAGCGGGCGAACAGCCGTGTCAGCGACGGGTCACGGCCGCTGGGAGCCGCGACATCCGCGCGCCCGGCCGGCCACGCGACCGCGTCGCGCGCGGCGGTGACCGCGGCCATCAGCCGTCGTCCCAGTCGATGATGAAGGCCCCGCGGCGCCGCGAAGGCTCCCGGTGTCCGGTGCGCCACAAAACGGAGACTACCCACGGCAGGGTGACGCCCGAGCCACCCCCAGCGCTCGGGCCAACCACAGCGCCCGAGCCACCAACAGTGCCCGAGCCGATCGCGTCGACTCGAACCGGCGGCGAGACGCGGGGGTCTGGCAGCCTCGCCGCCGGCCGAGTGTGGGGGTTCACAGCAGCACGATAGGCCCGCCGGGGTCGCCCGCGCAATTGGACCATCGTCGTAGGACCTCGGGGAGCGTCTAGGATCGAAAAACGTGAGTGCCCACGCTGAGTCAGACCGCCCCGCGCCGGACCGCCGGACGCGACTGGTCATCCTCGGCATCTGCTCGATGAGCCTGTTCATCGTGGGCATGGACGCCACGATCGTCAACGTCGCGCTGCCCGCGATCCACCGGTCGTTTCACTCCAAGCTCTCAGGGCTGCAGTGGACGATCGACGCCTACACGCTGGTCATCGCCAGCCTGCTGATGCTGTCGGGCTCGACCGCGGACCGCCTTGGCCGCCGCCGCGTCTTCCAGTGCGGGCTGGCCCTGTTCTCCCTGGGGTCGCTGCTCTGCGCGCTCGCCCCCAACCTCGGGACCCTCATCGCCGCCCGGATCGTCCAGGCGATCGGCGGCTCGATGCTCAACCCGGTGGCGATGTCGATCATCCGCAACGTGTTCGAGGACCCGCGCGAGCGCGCCCAGGCCATCGGCGTGTGGGGCGCCCTGTTCGGGATCAGCATGGCGCTGGGACCGGTGCTTGGGGGCGCCCTGGTCGACTCCGTCGGCTGGCGGTCGGTGTTCATCGTCAACCTCCCCGTCGGCATCGCCGCCATCGCCCTCACCGCGCTCTACGTCCCGGAATCCCGGGCACCCCACGCGCGTCGTCCTGATCCCGTGGGGCAGGTCCTGGTCATCGTGGCGTTGGCCTCGCTCACCTACGCGATCATCCAGGGTCCCGAGGCCGGATGGCTGTCGGCGCAGACGCTCGGGCTCTCCGCGGTCTCGCTCAGCGCGTTCGCCGGCCTCGTCGCCTACGAACTGCGCCGCCGCGAGCCCCTGCTCGAGGTCCGTTTCTTCCGCAGCGCCCCCTTCTCGGGTGCCACCGTCATCGCGGTCGCACTGTTCATGGCCATCGGGGGCTTTCTCTTCCTCAACACCCTCTACCTCCAGAACGTCCGCGGCCTGTCGCCGCTGGAGGCCGGGCTGTACACGCTGCCGATGGCCGGCGTGATGATGGTCGTCTCGCCCCTGTGCGGACGTGTCGTGGGCGCGTTCGGGACGCGCTGGCCGCTGGTGGGCGGCGGGCTCGCCGTCCTCATCAGCGGGCTCATCCTCACCCAGATCACCGCACACACCTCCTTCACCGTCCTGGTCATCGCCTACGTGCTCTTCGGGGCGGGCAACGGGCTCATCAATCCTCCGATCACCAACACGGCGATCTCCGGGATGCCGCCGTCGCAGGCGGGTGTCGCGGCCGCCGTGGCCTCCACCGGCCGCCAGGTCGGCGTGACCCTCGGCGTCGCCGTGCTGGGATCGCTCGCCGCCGGAGGGGTGGTCGCCGTCGGACCCGGTTTTGCGGCCGCCACGCACGTGAGCTGGTGGATCGTGGTGGGCCTCGGCGCGCTCACCGTTGTGCTCGGCTTCCTCACCACCACCGAGTGGGCGCTGGGCACCGCCGGGCGCGTGGCCGACCAGTTCCGCGACACCGACGCATCCCGCTCGCCGAATGCCCCCGCGGCGCGCGACGAGGGCGTCCGCGTCGTGGCGGGCTAGCAGCCGGAGCTCGCCGAGCTGGGCGCTAGCGTGGCAGCGGCGATGAAGCTCGTTACCGACCGCGCCCATGTCGAACTGCGCCCCGACCGCGACGGCGGTCACACCGTGGTCCTGTCCTTCCCGTATGACCGCTCGCTCGTCGAGCTGTGCCGCTCGATCCCCCACCGCCGGTTTGACTGGGACCGCCGCGAGTGGTTCGCCCCGGCGACCGACTGGGCGGCGCTGAAGGTCACCGAGGCGCTCGAGCGCTTCCCGGAGCTGACGCCGAGCGCGGCGGTGCGTGACTGGCTGGCGTCGGTCAAGCAGCGCTGGATCGGCTCGGTGAGCACCGTCCGCTACGACGGGCACGGCTGGTTGGTGCTCAAGACGCTCGCCGGTCCCGTCCCCGAGCCGCTGCTCGACGACGCGATCGAGCATGAGGGCCGGCTGTTGACCCCGCTGACTCTGGCGGCAGCGCAGACCCTGCGCGCGCAGCGCTCCGCCCACCTCGATATCGCTGCCGAGCGGTGCCTGCAGGTGGTGGAGCACGGCGGCGACCCGCCCCCGGCGCGGCTGGTCTATGTGCGCGGCATGGACGGCGAGGAGCTGCGTCTGGAGGTGCTCTGGGACCCGCACATCGGCCTCGGCTTCGCCGAGCTGCCGGGGGCCAACGGCACGCGATCGGTCCCGCTGGATCCGTGGCTCGCCGAGGCTCTCGACGCGTTCGTCGCGCGCCACGACGTGAGCGTGGAGGGCGAGGCGGTCGAGGTGTTGGCGCGCCTGCTGGGCGAGCACCGCGACGCCGCCGACGCCGTCCGGCGCTCGCGCGCGACGGAGGCGGAGCCGATCGCGGAGACCGCCGCCGTGCTCGGCGGCGAGCCCGCGCCGTTTCAGTGGGCGGCCGTCCGCTACGCGCTGCATGCGCGCGGTACCTTCCTGGCCGACGAGCAGGGCCTCGGCAAGACCGTGGAGGCGCTCACCGCGCTCGAGGCCGACGGCGCCTATCCCGCCGTCGTCGTCTGCCCCGCCTCGATGAAGCTCGGCTGGGAGCGCGAGACGCGACGGTGGCTGCCCCACCGGTCGGTCAGCGTGGTCCAGGGGCGCGGTCGGGTGCCGGCAGCGGCCGAGATCACCATCGTCAACTACGAGGTGGTGGCGGCTCAATACGGGGCGCTCACGCGTGCCCGTCCGCGCGCCCTCGTCGTGGACGAGTCGCACTACTGCAAGAACCCGCAGGCCAAGCGCACCCAGGCGGTGCGCCGTCTGGCAGCCGCCGTCGTGCCCGGGGGCCTGCGCCTGGCGCTGAGCGGGACCCCGGTGCTCAACCATGCCGAGGAGCTCATCGCCCAGCTGCGCATCATCGGGCGCATGGAGGAGTTCGGCTCCGGCGCCAGCTTCGCCCGCCAGTTCCGCGGCATGGTCTCCGAGGAGCGGCTGCATTGGCACATGCGCCGCGCCTGCTTCGTGCGCCGGCTCAAGGCCGAGGTCCTCCCCCAGTTGCCGCCCAAGCGCCAGGTGGTGATCCCGGTTGCCCTCACCAACGAGGCCGAGTACCGCCTGGCCGAACGCGACGTGATCGCGTGGCTGCGCTCCCAGCCGCTGGACCTCTCCGAGCTCAACGCCAAGATCGCCGCCACCCTGCGGGCGCAGCGACTGGCCCAGCTCGGAACGCTGCAGCGACTCGCTGCGCGCGGCAAGCTCGGGGCGGCGCTGGCCTGGATCGAGGACTTCCTCGCCTCCGAGGAGCCGCTGGTGGTGTTCGCGCGCCACGTCGAGGTCCAGCAGGCGGTGCTCGCCCGCTTTCCCACCGCGCTGCACCTCCTCGGCGACGACTCACTGGAGCGGCGCGAGGACGCCATCCGCGCCTTCCAGGAGGAGGACGGGCCGCGCCTGATCATCTGCGCCACCCGGGTGGCCGCCCAGGGGATCACCCTCACCCGCGCGTCCAACGTCGCCTTCCTGGAGCTCGAATGGACACCGGCGATGCACGACCAGGCCGAGGACCGCTGTCACCGCATCGGCCAGCGCGACGCCGTGACCGCCTGGTACCTGCTGGCAGCCAACACGATCGACGAGACCATGGCCCGACTCATCCAGCGCAAGCGCGCCATCGTCGCCGCGGTGACCGACGGGCGCACGATCGACGACGACGGGCTGGTCGAGAGCGTGGTGCGGGAGCTGCGCGATGGCCGCCCGTTCACCCATCTGCGCGCGGTAGGGTGAGGGCGAGCCCCATGCCCGCCGCCCCGCATGCACCGACGCGCGCGCCCAACGTGCACCCCAGGTGCCGCAACGTGCCGAGCATCAACGACGACGGTTTTGAGGAGCTCTGCCACCTCGTCGCCGCCGAGGATCCCGACACCGCCCTGTGCGGCAAGGACGTCACCGGCTACCCCTGGAACCCGCCGTGGCCGCGCTGCGAGGCCTGCCTCGCGGTGGCCCGCGGCGAGCAGAACTGACTCAGCTGCTCGTGGCGCGGCGATAGCGGGCCACGGCCAGAGGCGCGAACACCGCCAGGATCACCAGCGCCCACACCACCGCGCCCCACACGTAGTTGTCGGCCGGGGTGCCGATCCACAGCGAGCGCATGGCGTTGACGATGATCGTGAACGGGTTGACGTTGGCGAAGGTCTGGAGCGGCTCCGCCATGCTGGACGTGGGCACGAACGCGGACGAGATGAAGGTGAGGGGGAAGATGGCGAGGAAGCCGATCGAGTTGGCCGACTCCGGGGTTGTGGCCACGAGCCCGACGAGCGCGAACACCCAGCTGAAGGCGTAGCCGACGAGCAGCAGCAGCGCGAAGCCGCCGATGATGTGCAGCACCGGGGCGTTGAAGGCGAACCCGATGATCACCCCGGTGATCACCAGCACGCACACCGAGAGGAAGTTGGTGACGATGTCCGCCAGCGTCCGGCCGGCCAGCACTGCCGGCCGCGCCATCGGCAACGAGCGAAACCGATCGATCAGGCCCTTGTGCACGTCCTCGTTGAGGCCAATGGCGGTGACGAACCCGCCGAAGGCGATGTTCTGCACGATGATGCCCGGGATCAGATAGTCCACGTACGGGACGCCCCCGGTGTTGATCGCGCCGCCGAACACGTAGCGGAACAGCAGCACGAACATGATCGGCTGCACCGTGAAGGCGATCAGCAGCTCGGGCTTGCGCGGCAGCCGGATGAGGTTGCGCTCGGCGATGATCATGGTGTCGGTGACCAGGCGTCTCACCGAGGCTCCTCCTCCTCGGTCTCGGCGGGCTCCTCGACCGCACGGCCGGTGAGCGAGAGGAACACGTCGTCCAGCGTGGGCCGGCGCAGGTTGATGTCATCCACGCCGATTCCCTCGGCGGAGAGCAGCCCCACCGCCTCGGCGATCACCCCACGCCGGGTGCGCACCGGCGCGCTGACCACCCCGTCGGCAGCGGACGGCGCCTCGGCGGCCATTTGTCCCAGCGCCGCCACCGCCCGCTCGGCGTCGGCGGCATCCTCCAGGACCACCTCGACCCGCTCGCCCCCGACCCGGTCCTTGAGCTCGTCGGACGTGCCCGAGGCGATCACCTGACCGTGGTCGATGACCGTGATGGAGTCGGCCAGGCGGTCGGCCTCGTCGAGGTACTGGGTGGTCAGCAGGACGGTCGTCCCCTCGCTGACCAGCGCCTCGATCGTCTCCCACAGGGCGAGGCGGCTGCGCGGATCAAGCCCGGTGGTCGGCTCGTCGAGGAAGAGGACGGTGGGCTTGGCCACCAGCGCCGCGGCGAGGTCCAGACGCCGGCGCATCCCTCCCGAGTACGTGCTCGTCACCCGGCTGCCGGCGTCGGTGAGGTCAAAGCGCTCGAGCAGCTCGGCCCCGCGCCGCTTGGCCGCCGCGCGCGGGGCCCCGTACAGGCGTCCGACCATGGTCAGGTTCTCCAGGCCGGTGAGGTTCTCGTCCACCGCCGCATACTGGCCGGCGAGCCCGATCCGATGGCGCAGCGCCGCGGCGTCACGGACGACGTCGAACCCCACGACGGTGGCGGTTCCGGCGTCCGGCGTGAGCAGCGTGGTCAGTATGCGTACGAGCGTCGTCTTGCCGGCGCCGTTGGGCCCCAGCAGGCCCAGGACCGTGCCCCGGGGCACGTCGAGGTCGACGCCGCCGAGGGCGCGTACGGCGCCGTAGGACTTCACCACGCCGCGCACGACGATCGCCGCCTCCCCGTCGGCCGACGGTGGGAAATGAAGCGAGGTCTCAGGGGTCGCGGACATTGGGATCACGTTACGGCATCGCTCGGGCGGGCCAAGGGGCGCCCAGGGATGCCGAGGACAGGCGCTGACCGCAATTCGCGCCCGTGATGGCTCAGCGTCCGCGCCGTCGGCGCGATGGCAGCCCCGGAGCCGCCCGTCGCCGCGCCGGCAGCCCCCGAGCGGCTCGGCGCCGCCCCGTCTCGATCCGGAACACGATGCCGATCGCGGCACCAATGAGGACGGCGCCGAAGAAGAACGGCGTGACCAGCAGGAGCAGCGCGACCCCCAGCATTCCGATCCAGATGGCCGGACGGAACGCGCGCCAGTTATTCATCACGGAGCCAACCCTACCTTCCGGGGGCTTGTGTCCAGCTCCGTGGCCACCCGCTTCTGGATCCCGGCGACGGCGCGGAACGCCTGGCGCAGCTGGACCCGCATCAGCGCACTGAGCTCGTCGGGGTCGATGAAGTCATCAGGCTGGCGTCCGGCCCGGATCTGCGCCACCTGATGCTCGAGGCGGAGGTTGTTGATGAGCTCGAACGCGTCCCGCAGCGTGTGGGCATCGGTCGGCGCCAGCGTGCCGGCCTCGGCGGCCGCGCGCAGGCGCTCCGGCGTCGTGGCGGTGGTCACGCCGGCCGACATCGCGCCCCACCGTGCCAGATCGAGGATCGGAACCAACCCTCCCTGCTTGAGGTCGAGCGTCCCCGGATGGTCACCACCGTGCTCCAGCACCAGGCCGCGGAAGCGACGAGTCGCCGGGCGATGCGACAGCGCGAACCGTGCGAGCATCCGCAGCAGCCGCGGGTAGCTGGCAGCCAGGCGGAACGTGTCGGCCACCGGCGTCCCCGTGTGCACCCCCCAGACGGGGCGGCTATCCACGATGACCGAGCTGAGAATGAGCGCCTTCTCCTGTGTCGGGTCAGACATCCAGCTCTGCGCCACCTGCTGCCAGGACGCGACCGAGCGCACGAACGGCGCGGCGTCGGCATTGACCCCGTTCGCGTCCGTGTGCAGACCGCACGCCCGGAGGCCGCCGATGACCTCCCGGGCGAGCTCCAGCAGCGGGGAGCGCGTCTGCTCCTCGTTGCCGGCGCCGCTGTGAAACCAGACGATCGCGCTGTCCACGTCCGAGCTCGGCAGCGGCTCGCGGCGCGCCTGGCTGCCGAGCGCCAGCCACGCGAACTCCACATCCATGCGGCCGCGCCGGTCGAGGGCCAGTCCAAGCAGCCGCCGGGTGAGGGCATCAACACACACCGCGTACACGGACATCACGTTCGCCGCCGCCACCCGGGCGTCGTGCAGCGCCACCACCATCGGCCGCAGCTCGCGTGACACCGTCACCAGCTCCTCGTCGCTGCGGGCGGTGGCGATCCGATTGCGCAGGTAGAAGGAAGAGCGCGTGCGCAGAGCCACCAGGTCGGTGTCCTCCACGACGCCCACGATCTGGCCCGTCGGCGAGACCACCGGGAAGTGGCGCAGGCCGCGGTCGAACATCTCGGCCAGCACCTCGCCGGCGCGGCGGTCCGCCGTGCACGTGTAGGCGGGCGCCGACATCGCTGCCGCCACCGGGTCATCCACGCTCATCCCGGCCGCCACCACCTTGGTCCGCAGGTCGCGGTCGGTGAGGATCCCGAAGCCGCCGGCGCCGAGCTCGATCACCACCGCGGTGCCCGGGCCGGCGCTCATCAGCTGCGCCGCACGCCGGATCGATGTGTCGGGGCCGCACACCACCGGCTCCCCGCGGACCAGGCTGCCGACGGGCTCATCGGCGGTGTTGACCGCCGGCTCGCGCGCCAGCGTGTGCAGTTCGGTCGGCTCCTCCAGCAGCGAGCGCGCCACGAACTTGACTCCTGCCGGCCCCGACAGCAGGGCCTCGGCCTCGTCGGCAGCGATCCGGTAGCAGCTCGAGTCCCGCACCGCGCGGGCGCTGAACGCGGCGGGAAGCCCGGACAGCAGCGAGCCATGCCCGAAGAGCTCGCCTTCGCCCAGGACGTGCAGCACCTTGCCGTTGGCCGCCAACTCGATCGTCCCGGCATGGAGGATCCGCAGGTACCGGACCGGCTCGCCGCCCTGTTCGAACACGACCTCACCGGCGCCGAAGGACTCGGGCTCGGCACAGGCCGCGACGCGCTCCAGCTCAGCGTCGTCAAGCGAGTCAAACGGCGGGTGCGCCCGGAGAAAGCGGGCGGTCTGCCGCGCTTCCTCCGGGGTCACTCAGCTACCTGTGTGAGACGGCGATCACGGGGCCGCTTCGCCGAACGCCATGCCCTCGCCGGGCAGTGACGGCACCTCGGCCGCATGTTCGCGGAGCACCTCGATCGGCTTGCGGCGGTAGACGGTGAAGTAGTAGGTCGCGCCGATCGCGTAGACGATCCCGATGAACAGGATCGCGATGTACTGCCAGTACCAGTGGCCGGGAATGACGTTGCCGGCGGCGTCCTTGGTTCCGGCGAGCGCGTCGTAGACGGCCGCGCGCGGCCACGCGATGTTGACGGCGATGATCGCTCCGTATGCGACGGCCACGACGTTGACGAGCATCCCCCAGCGTCCGAGCGAGAAGTACGGCCCGTGGTCTGGCTTGGGCCACTCGCCCCGGAGCCGCTTGCGCAACATCCCGATGGTCACGCCCAGGTAGGCGATGTAGAACATGACGATCGCCACCGACGTCAGGGCCAGGAACGCGCTCTGGTTGCCGATGTTAATGGCCAGGATGCACAGGGCCAGCACGCCCACGACCAGTGCGGGGACGACCGGGACGCGGCGGGAGCCCGACACACGCGCGATCTGGGCCCCGAACGGCAGGCGGCTGTCACGGGCCATCGCGAACAGCAGCCGGATGCAGGAGGCCATCACCGCCAGCGTGCAGACGCTGATCGCGATCGCCGCGTCGATGAGGAAGATGTTCCCCAGCGTGTTGCCGAGCGCCTGCTTGATGATGTAGGGCAGCCCGAGCAGGCCGATGTTCGGATCAACGATGCTCTTGACCGTCATCAGCGCGAACAGGATCAGGAGACCGCCGAGGATCGACGCGGCGATCAGCGCGCGGATGATCGCCGGGGGGGCCGCCCGTCTGGGGTCGTTCGTCTCTTCGGCGAGCGTTCCGGCGGTATCGAATCCGTACATCACGTACGCGCTCATGATCCCGCCGATGATGAAGGCGCCGAAGTAGCCCCAGCTGTGGCCGGCGCCCCGTCCCAGGGTGTGGAAGACGATGCCGGGACCGCGGGTGAAATGGAAGATGAGCAGGATGACGAGGATGCTGGCGCCGATCAACTCCGCCATCACCCCGAAGTTGTTGATCCGGGCCATGATCTTGACGCCCGCCATGTTCACGACCGTGCCGAAGACGACCAGGATGGCGCCGAGCAGCAGCGCGTTCTGGGCGCCGCCCTTGGTCACATAGGTCCCGGCGTCGGCCGTTGAGCCGAGGATCTGGAACTTGGTGGAGACCTGCGGCAGCACGACCTGCCACGCCACCGCCACGGCGGCGACAGTCACGATCGAGCCGACGACGTAGATCCACCCCGTCATCCAGGCCGCGAAGTCGCCGGCGACGCGCTTTGACCAGTTGTAGACCGAACCGGCGAGCGGGTACTGGCCCGCCATCTCGGCGAAGCAGAGCGCGACCATCATCTGGCCGAAGAGCACGATGGGCCAGGTCCACCACACCGCCGGGCCCGCGAACAGGAACCCGAAGGCGAACAACTGGATGACGCCCGTCAGGATCGAGATGTAGCTGAAGCCCGCAGCGAACGACGAGAAGTTGCCGAGCGAGCGGTCCAACTCTTGCTTGTAGCCAAAGCCGGCGAGCTCGCCACTGTCTCCAGCAGTGGAGCTGCCGCCCGTGGGCGACTCAACGGTTGCCATTAGTCATCCTCCCCGCCGCGCCTCCGCGCGGTCGTTTGAACACCAGCCGACCTTCGGCCATCGGCGCGTTGCGGCACAACTCAAAGCCATTGACCCAGTCGGAATCTGGCTGTTATATATCAGTTGTCTAAACGTGTCAATTGGCCCGTTCGGCCCATCGTGCGGGCCGCGCGGGGCCGACCGGGAGCGTCCGATGGCCACAGTCAGCGAGCTGGACATGTTCATCGGCGGAGCGTGGCGCCCAAGCGCCACCGGCGAGACGTCATCAGCGTCCAGCCCCGCCACCGGCGAGACGATCGGATCGATCCCGCTGGGCGACCGCGACGACGCCCGCGCGGCGATCGACGCCGCGCGCAAGGCGGCCGACGACTGGGCCCGCCTCACCGCGTTCGAACGCGCGGCCAAGATGCACGCGGTCGGCGACATCATCGAGTCCCGGCGCGACGACCTTGCCCGCACGCTGACGCTCGACCAGGGCAAGCCACTTCACGCCGAGGCGTTCGACGAGGTCAGCGAGCTGGTCGAGTACTGGCGCATGGCCGCAGAGGATGCCAAGCGCCTCGGCGGCGAACTGCCCAACTCCTTCTCGCCCGGCAACCGGGTGATGCTGGCCCGGCGCGCCCGTGGCGTCGTCGGCGTGATCAGCCCGTGGAACTGGCCCTACACCATGCCGGCCGAGCTGGTGGCGCCGGCGCTGGCCTGCGGCAACGCGGTGGTATGGACCCCGGCGCCGTCGACCTCCGTCTGCGCCGTACAGCTCGCCCGCTGCATCGCCGACGCCGACCTGCCCCCAGGGGTGTTCAACCTCGTGACCGGCCCCGGCCCCGTGGTGGGCGACGAGATCGCCCGCAACCCCGGGGTCGACGGTGTGGCCTTCATCGGCTCAACCGCCACGGGCCGGCTGGTCGCCAGCGCCGCCGCGGGCAAGGCCAGCCTGCTCGAGATGGGCGGCAACGGGCCCCTCGTACTGCTCGACGACGGCGATGTCGACGCGGCCGTCCAGGCCTCACTGGTGGCCTGCTTTCTGTGCGCGGGCCAGAGCTGCACGGCCGGCGAGCGCATCCTCGTGCACCGCGCCGTCTACGACGAATACGTGGAGAAGCTGGCCCGGGCCGTCGCCGAGCAGATCATCCTCGGCGACCCCTTCGCGGCCGAGACAACGATGGGCCCGCTCAACAACGAGCCGGTGGCCGCCAAGATGGACGAACACGTCACCGACGCGGTCCAGCGCGGCGCCGAGGCGTTGACCGGCGGCTCGCGGGCGACCGCCTTCCCCACCGATCTCTACTGGGAGCCGACCGTGCTCGCCGGGGTGCCCGCCGACGCTCGCGTGGCCACCGAGGAGACCTTCGGGCCCGTGGCCCCCGTGGTGGAGATCACCTCGCTCGAGCATGCGATCACGCTGGCCAACGACGGTCCCTACGGCCTGCTGGCCGCGATCTACACCGCCGACCTGGCGCGCGGGCTCGAATTCGCCGACCGGGTGCGGACCGGCTGGGTCAACATCAACGAGTCCACCAACTACTGGGAGGCCCAGCTGCCCTTCGGTGGGCGCGCCGGGACCGACAGCGGGATCGGGAAGGTCGGCGGCAACAGCGTCATGCAGACGTTCACCGAGCTGCAGACGATCGTGCTCTCGCCGCACACCGGGCGCTGAGCTCGCAGCGGTCGGCGCGGCGGCGCCCCCTCGGCGGGTGCGAGCCACCGGCGGAGGTCAACTGCGGCTATGGAGGGCAGGCTGCGAGGCTGGCGGCTGGCCGAACTGCACACACCGCGGCCGGCGGCCGGTTGCGGGGCGCGTAGGGCCACGATAGTGGGCACAAGTGCACACACGGGGCGCTGGAGCGGTCGGCGTGTGCAGATCGGCCAGACGTCCACCGCCGCCCCTTCCACTGCCCGCGCTGCGTGTAGCCCAAAACGCCTCGGCCCAGCCTTCCCCAGCCGCCCTCAACGCTGCGGGCCCCGCCCAACGCTGCGGCGGAGCCCGGAAACGCGAGGACGCCTCAGCCGGCCGGTGACTCCGCGGAGGTGGACGCCGACTCCGACTCGGCCTCAGCCGGCGCGCCGTTCCCAGACGCCGACGCCCCCACGGCCCGCCCATCACTCACCGCGGACCCGTCGGCCTTCGTGTGCACGTAGTACGGCTCGTTGATCGCCGCCAGCGGGGTGTTGCCCATGATCAGGTCGGCACTCTTCTCGGCCAGCATCATCGTCGGCGCGTAGATGTTGCCGTTGGTGACGTAGCGCATCGACGAGGCGTCGATCACGCGGAGCCCCTCGAGACCGTGCACCTTCATCGACAAAGGATCGATCACCGAGTCCTCGCCAACCCCCAGGCGGCACGTGCACGAGGGGTGCAGGGCGGTCTCTGAGTCCTTGGCCACCCAGTCCAGGATCTCCTGGTCGGTCTCCACCGAGGGCCCGGGCGAGAGCTCGCCGCCGTTGTAGGGCTCGAAGGCCGGCTGGTTGAGGATGTTGCGCGAGATGCGCACAGCCTCGATCCACTCGCGCCGGTCGGTCTTGGTCGACAGGTAGTTGAACTGGATCGCCGGATGCTCCTTGGGATCCGTCGACTTGATCTTGATCGTGCCGCGGGCGTCGGAGTACATGGGGCCGACGTGGACCTGGTAACCGTGGCCCTGAGGCGCGGTCCCGTCGTACCGGATCGCCACCGGCAGGAAGTGGTACATAAGGTTGGGATAGGCCACGTCCTCATTGGAGCGGATGAACCCTCCGCCCTCGAAGTGGTTGGTGGCCCCGGCTCCGCGCCGCCCCAGCAGCCAGGACGCGCCCACCCACGGGCGGTTGTGCATCTTCAGCGCCGGTGCCACGGACACCGGCTGCTTGGAGCTGTACTGGATGTAGACCTCGAGGTGGTCCTGGAGGTTCTCGCCGACCGAAGGCACGTCCTCCACCACGTCAACGCCGAGCCCAGTCAGATCGGACCCGCGCCCCACGCCCGAGAGCTGGAGCAGCTGGGGCGAGTTGATGGCGCCGCCGCACAGCAGCACCTCGCCGGCCTCGATCGTCTCCTTGCGCCGGTTATGGACCACATCGCACCCCACCGCACGCTTCCCGGCAAAGTTGATCTTGGTCACGAACGCCCGGGTGCGGACCTCCAGGTTGGGACGGTCCTCCACCGGATGCAGGTACGCGCGCGCCGCGCTCAGGCGATGACCGCGGTAGATGTTGCGGTCAAAGGCGGCAAAGCCCTCCTGCTTGTAGCCGTTGACGTCGTCGGTGAGCGGGTAGCCCGCCTCCTGCACCGCGGCGAAGAACGCCTTGAACAGCGGGTTGACCGCCGGGCCGCGCTCCATCTTCAGCGGCCCGTCGTGACCGCGGAAGGGGTTGTCGGCCGGCGCGTTCAGCGCGTTCTCCATGCGCTTGAAGTACGGCAGGCAATGCGCGTAGTCCCACGTCTCCATCCCCGGATCCGCCGCCCACCGCTGGTAGTCCATCGGGTTACCGCGCTGGAAGATCATGCCGTTGATCGAGCTCGACCCGCCCAACACCTTCCCGCGGGCGTGGTACACCTTGCGCCCGCCCATGAAGGGCTCGGGCTCTGACTCATACCGCCAGTCATAAAGGCGGTTGCCGATGGGGAACGACAGGGCGGCCGGCATGTGGATGTAGACGTCCCACAGCGAGTCGTTGCGACCGGCCTCCAGCACCAGCACCCGGGTCCCCGGGTCGGCGCTGAGGCGGTTGGCCAGGCAGCACCCGGCCGAGCCCCCACCGATGATCACGTAGTCGTAGCGCATGTCAGTCCCTCCCTCTCAGGGCTGTTAGAGAACGGCGCGGATCTCGCGCTCGAACGTCTCGATGTGCTCAGCGATGATCGCTCGCGCACCGTCGGCGTCGCCGTCTGCGATCGCTCGCAGCAGGTCGCCGTGCTCGTGTACGCGGGCGAACAGGTGCGGCAGCCGGTCGAGCACCAGGTACCAGATCCGCAGTGACAGGTTGAAGTATCGGCCCAGCGACTCCTCCAGGTACGGATTGCCCGAGGCGCGATGGACGAAGCGGTGCACGCGGGTGTCGAGCGCCATCAGGGCCGCGATGTCGTCGCTGCCCTGGCTGTACTCGAGTTCGGCGAGCAGCCCCTCCAGCTCATCGCGCCGCGCCGGGGTGATGCGCTGGGCAGCTCGATAGGCGGCGTGGCCCTCCAGCTGGGTCCGCACATCGGAGATGTCGGCGAGATCGGTGATGTTGATCTCCGAAGCGAACGTCCCGCGCCGGGGGAACACGGTGACGAGGTTCTCCAGCGCCAGCCGCTTGATCGCCTCGCGCACCGGGGTACGCCCGATCCCCAGCTCGCTTCCGAGCACGTCCTCGTCGATCGGCGCACCCGGCGCGATCCTGAGCGTCACGATGCGGTCGCGCAGGTCGGCATACGCGCGATCGGCGAGCAGCTCGCGCGCCATCCGAGGCTCTGTGATCGGCGTGCTCACGGATCAGCGTCCCGGTGAGCGACGGCGCCGGACATGCGCAGTGTGGTTGCTCACTCGGGTGACGACTGATATATGAGTCATCGGTTAGCAGCCTACCATTTGCCCCATGCCACGCCAAGCCCTTCACACCGCCTCATGAGCGCGTCGGCCGGCACCACCGCAGCCGATCAGGTCGCCGCCCGGATCGCCGCCGGCGAGTCCGCCGCCGCCGCCCGGGTGGTCTCCGCGGTGGCGCGCCACACCCCGGTGCTCACCTCGCGGAGCCTGTCTGAGCGCTGCGGCGGGCGGCTGCTGCTCAAGGCCGAGAACCTCCAGCGCACCGGCTCGTTCAAGCTGCGCGGTGCCGTCCACAAGCTCTCTCACCTTGGCGACGCGTCCGGGGTGGTGGCGGGCAGCGCCGGCAACCACGGCCAGTCACTGGCCTACGCCGCCCGGGCTCAGGGCATCCCCTGCGAGGTGTTCATGCCGCTCGAGGCCCCGGTGGCCAAGGTGGCGGCGGTGGAGGCCTTCGGAGGCATCGTCCACCTTCAAGGCGACTCGGTCGACGACTGCGTCGCGGCCGCCCGTGCCCGCGCGCAGGAGACAGGCGCCGGATTCGTGCACCCGTTCGACGACCCCGACATCATCCTCGGCCAGTCGACGCTCGGCCTGGAACTGCTCGAGGACGTCCCCAACCTGGAGCAGGTCGTGGTCCCTGTCGGCGGCGGCGGCCTCATCTCCGGGATCGCGGGGGTGGTCAAGGCCCGGGCGGGTGGGGACGATGTCCGGATCGTCGGCGTCCAGGTCGAGGCCTGCGCCCCGTTCCCGGAGTCGCTGCGCGGCAGCGCGCCCATCACTTTCGGCGCCCGCGCGACCATCGCCGACGGCATCGCCATCAAGCGCCCCGGCGACATCACGTTGCCGCTGGTCAACCGCTGGGTCGACGACATGGTCGTCGTCTCCGAGGAGGACATCGCCGACGCCATGGTGTGGCTGCTCGAGCGCTCCAAGCTGGTGGTGGAGGGCGGCGGGGCGGCGGGCGTGGCGGCGGTGCTCGCCGGGAAGGTCAGGGTGGGCGGGACCCGATCCCGCGGCGCGACCGTGATCGTGCTCTCGGGCGGCAACGTCGACGCGGGTCTGCTCGCGGCGGTGGCCCAACGCAACGAGACGCTCATGGGGCGGCGCATCCGGCTCTTCACTCGCATCTCGGATCGCCCGGGCGGCCTGGCCGCGCTGCTGAACCTGATCGCTGAGGCCGGCGGAAACGTCGTGCACGCCGATCACGTGCGCGATGCCGTGGCGCTGCACGTCCGTGAGACCGGGCTGGAGATCACCCTGGAGACGCGCAGCCCGAAGCACAGCGACGCGATCGTGGCCGCGCTGCAGGAAGCGGGCTACGCCGTCCGGCGCCTCGAGAGCTGACACGAGGCCCCGGCGACGGTAGAGTCGTGCTGCACGCGATGTCGCCCATCTCACGCGGATTCCACGGTCGGCGCCGCGGCACGGCGGATTCCTCGCGCGTGCCGCCGGGCCAATACCTGACCCTCGACTTCCCCGTGCTGTCGGCGGGCCCCACGCCCCGCCCTCATCTCGACGAGTGGTCGTTCACCATCGATGGGGCGGTCGAGTCCGCCGTGACCTGGTCCTGGCCTGAGCTGATGCAGTTACCGGCCGAGACGGTCACCAGGGACATCCACTGCGTCACCAAATGGTCCAAGCTCGACACGGCGTGGCGCGGAGTGTCGGTCGACCTGCTCTTTGACGGGGTGACGGCGACCGGCGCGTACCTGACCGCGTGGAGCGACGGCGGGTACACCACGAACCTGCCCCTGGCCGACGTTCGCGACGGCAAAGCGTGGCTTGCCTATGAGTACGACGGCCGGCCGCTCGCGCCCGAGCACGGCGGCCCCGCGCGCCTCCTCGTCCCCCACCTCTACTTCTGGAAGAGCGCCAAATGGGTTCGAGGGCTCACGCTCACCATGCAGGATGAGCCTGGCTTCTGGGAGGGCTACGGCTACCACAACTACGGGGACCCGTGGCGCGAGCAGCGATACCAGGGCGACTGACCTGGCAGCTCGCGCGCGTCATTGCCGTGACGCCCGAGACGGCCACCGCCAAGACGATCGTCCTCGACGCACCTGACTGGATCGGGCACCGGGCCGGTCAGCACGTCGACATCCGCCTCACCGCCGAGGACGGCTATCAAGCCCAGCGCAGCTATTCGATCGCGTCGGCGCCCGAGGACGACCACCTCATGCTCACCGTCGAGGAGATCGGCGACGGCGAGGTCTCGCCTTATCTCGCTGAGGAACTGCGCACTGGAGACGAGCTGGAACTCCGCGGGCCGATCGGTGGCTACTTCGTCTGGGAGGGCAGCGAGCGCGGCCCGCTTCAGCTGTTCGCCGGGGGCTCGGGCGTCGTCCCCCTGCGGGCGATGCTCCGCCATCGCGCGGCGACATCGAGCAGAACTCCGGCCCGGCTCGTGTACTCGGCGCGCACTCTCGAGGACGTCATCTATCAGAAGGAGCTCACCGGTCCGGCCAGCGACGTCGACGTGCACCTGGCGCTCACCCGCTCCTGGCCCGAGGCCTGGAGCGGGCACCGCGGGCGTGTCGACGATGCGTTGCTGGACCGCGCGACCTGGCCCGCGAGTGCGGCGCCGGAGATCTACATCTGCGGTCCGACCGGCTTCGTCGAGGCGATCAGCCGCCAGATGGTGGCGCGCGGCCACGCACCGGGCCGGGTCAAGACCGAGCGATTCGGGCCCACGGCCTGAGGACAGGAGCGCCGATGGAGGACTTCACCGTGGACGGCAACGCGCTGGCGGGAGCACTCGCGCAGCACATGGGCCGCGACGTGACCACCGAGCGCGGAACCTGCGGACACTGCGGCAGCGCCTCGATGATCGCCGAGCTGGTCGTCTACCCCAAGGCGCCGAGCCCGGTGGCGCGTTGCCCGCACTGCGGCGACGTGGTGATGGTGGTCACCGAGATCCGCGAGACGATCACGGTTCACATCAACCAATACGCGATGTGACTGCGGGTCAGTCGCCCAGTTCGGCGCGCCGGCGCACCACGAACTCCCTGAGCTCCTCGTCGATCGCCTCGTCGATCGGCGGCTTCTCGTAGTCCTCGAGCGTCTGGCGCCAGATCTCGCCGGCCCGTGCGGTGGTGTCGCGCGCGCCCTTCTTGGTCCAGCGGTCGAAGTTCTCCGTCGAGGACAGCATCGGCCGATAGAAGCACTCGCGGAAGCGCTCCAGCGTGTGGGCGGCGCCGAGGAAGTGCCCGCCGGCGCCGACCTCGGTGTGGGCATCAAAGGCCAGCGACGCCTCGTCGATCTCGAGCGGAGTGAACTCGTGGCGCAGCTCGCGCAGCAGCTCGACGTCGACGATGAACTTTTCATAACAGGACACCAGCCCGCCCTCGAGCCAACCGGCGGCGTGCATGACGAAGTTGGTGCCGGCGAGGAACGTCGGCAGCAGGGTCATCAGCGACTCGTAGGCGGCTTGGGCATCGACGGTCTGTGATGCGTTCAGCCCGCCGCCGCCGCGCCAGGGCAGCCCGAAGTGGCGCGCGATCTGCCCGGTGCACAGCACCCCGATCCCGGACTCCGGGGTCCCGAACGAGGGTGAGCCCGACTGCATGTCGGTGTTGGAGAGAAACGACCCGAACACCACCGGCGCGCCCGGACGGATGGTCTGGGCCAGCGCGATCCCGGCCAGCGCCTCGGCCATCTGCTGCACGAGCGTGGCCGGCAGCGAGACCGGGGACATCGCGCCCATGAGCAGGAAGGGGGTGATGACGACGGCCTGGTTGGCCTTCACGTACTCGAACATGGCGCCCAGCATGCGGTCGTCGTAGCGCAGCGGGGAGTTGACGTTGATGAGAGAGATCGAGACCGGGGAACGCTCGATCGCCTCGCGCCCGCCGAAGAGGATCTCGCCCATGCGGATCGTGTCGACGGCGTTGGGCCCGGAGGTGACCGAGCCCATGTACGGCTTGTCCGAGAACGTCTGCAGCGCGTAGACCATGTCGAGGTGGCGGCTGTCCAGCGGCCGGTCCTCGGGCTCGCAGATGGTCCCCCCCGGCGAATCGAGCTCGGGGTAGAACTGCGCCAGGCGCACGAGGTTCTCGAAGTCGGCCATCTTGGCGTCGCGGCGGACGTCGCCTTCGCGGATGAACGGGCAGCCATAGACCGGGGCGAAGACCATGTGGCTGCCGCCGATGTGCGCGGTGTTGGCCGGGTTGCGCGCCTGCAGGTCGAACTCCGCGGGCGCCTTGGCCACCTGCTCCAGGATCCAGTCGGGGTCGAAGCGGACCCGGTTCTCGTCCTCCACGATCTGCCCGGCGTCCCGCAGCAACTCGACCGCCTCGGGCAGCAGAAACTCGATGCCCAGCTCCGCGACGATGCGCCGCCAGCCGCGATCGAGGGTGGCCATCGCCTCCTCGCTGAGGATCTCGTAGCGGGGCATGTCGTTCACGAACATGGGCGGCTTCCTCTCTTGACGGGAACGGGCGCGTCCGTAATATATCCCGCCATGGAACAACAGTTCCAAAACGGATCGGCGGGCGGGGCTGGCGGGTCACGTTCTCCGGGGACCACCGCGATCGACCGTGGCGCCGAGCTGTTGGTGCGGGTGCTCGAGTCACAGCAGCCGATCGCGCTGGCCGACATCGCCTCGGCCAGCGGCATCCCCAAGAGCACCGCCTCGCGCCTGGTCTCAGCACTCGAGCGCCAAGGGCTCGTCGAGCAGGACGGCGAGCGAGGCCGTCTGCGCCCCGGGCCGGCGATCCTACGCGTGGCCGAGCGCGGCATGCTCGAGCGCAGCATCCTGGAGCTGGCGCGGGGGTCGCTGGACGTGCTGGGCACGACGACCGGTGAGACCATCAACCTGGCCGTCCCAGGTCCCCAGGGCGTGGAGCACATCGCCCAGGTCGAGAGCGCGCACTTCCTCGGCGCCGGCCAGTGGCTGGGACGTTCGGCCGACTATCACTGCACCGCCAACGGCAAGGTGTTCATGGCCTTCGACCGCGCGCCCCTCCCCGCGCGCCCGCGCGCGCTCACCGAGCACACGATCACCGAGCCCGCCCGCCTGAGCGCCGAGCTGGCCCGGATCCGCCGCGACGACTTCGCGGAGGCGATCGAGGAGCTCGAGATCGGGCTCGCCGCCATCGCTGCGCCCGTGCGCGGCGCCGGCGGGCAGGTGGTCGCCGCCCTCAGCATCACCGGGCCGACGGTGCGCATGACCCCGGATCGCATCACCGAGCTGAAGTCCATCCTCATCGAGGAGGCCGGAATCCTGAGCCGGCGCCTCGGCAACACCGAGCAAGGAGAACACGCCGCATGACCCACGAGGAGATCCTGCAGCTGCTCTATGACGAGACGCTCGTCGGTAACGCCCCCGCGGTGAAGGATGGCGTCAATGGCGGCCTCGAAGACGGCATGGAGCCCGAGCGCATGCTCTACGACGCGCTGATCCCGTCGCTGGAGGAGGTGGGCGCCCGCTTCGAGCGCGGCGACTACTTCGTCCCCGAGATGCTCATCGCCGCCCGCGCCATGCAGGGCGCGCTGGACATCCTGCGCCCGCTCCTGGCCGAGACCGGGACGGCCGGCGTGGGGACGTTCTTGATGGGCACCGTCAAGGGCGACGTCCACGACATCGGCAAGAACCTCTGCAACATCATGCTCGAGGGCGCGGGGTTCACCGTCATCGATCTCGGGGTCAACGTGCCGCCGGAGAAGTTCATCGAGCAGATCGGCGAGCACAACCCGGACATCGTCGGCTTCTCGGCGTTCCTCACCACGACCATGCCGATGTTCAAGGCCAACATCAACGCGCTGGAGAAGGCCGGGATCCGCGATGACGTCATCGTCATGGTGGGCGGCGCTCCGGTCACCCAGGAGTACGCGGACGCCGTCGGCGCCGACGGGTACTCGGCCGACGCATCCTCGGCGGTCAAGAAGGCCAAGGAGCTGATCGAGAAGCGGCGCCAGAGGGTCCTCGCGTGACGACGGGCGCCCGCACGATGAGCGTCGGGGTACGGGCGTCATGACGGGCCGCGGCCTGATCGCCAAGGCGGAGCACGCGATCAAGTCGCCGATCTGGGGCTGTCAGATGTGCGGGCAGTGCGTCCTGCACGACACGGGGCTGACCTGCCCGATGACCTGTCCCAAGACCCTGCGCAACGGCCCGTGCGGCGGGGTGCGCGCCAACGGCAACTGCGAGGTCAAGCCCGAGATGCGATGCGTGTGGCTCAACGCCTACGAGCGCTCGGAACGGCTGCCGCTGTGGCGCGGGCACATCGACAACGTCCGCCCCCCGGTCGACAACCGCCTCAATGGCTCGTCCTCGTGGCTGAACCTGGCCAGCGGCCGCGACCGTCAGGTTCCTCAGGGGTGGGATGTCCAATCTTGAGCGCAAGCTGAACGACGGCGAGTTCGTCGTCACGGCCGAGCTGCCGGTCATCGACGGCGGCGGCCACGCCGAGCTCCAGCGCCAGCTCGAGCCGATGCGGTCCTTCGTCGACGCCTTCAACGCCACCGACAACCCGGGCGCGCATGCCCACGTCTCGCCGCTGGCGGTCTCGATCGGACTCCAAGAGGTGGGCGTCGAGCCGATCATGCAGCTCGTCTGCCGCGACAAGAACCGGCTGGCGCTGCAATCTGACCTGATGGGCGCGGCGATGTACGGCATCGAGAACGTGTCCTGCCTCACCGGCGACGACGTGACCGCCGGCGATGAGCCCGAGGCCCGCCGCGTCTTTGACCTGGACAGCGTGCAGCTCCTTGCGCTGACGCGGACGCTCGAGCGCGGCCACTACCTGTCGGGGCGTGCGATCGGCTGGTCGGGAGCTGGGGGGACCGGGCCGCATTTCTGCGTGGGCGCAGTGGAGAACCCCTCGGCGCCGCCGCTGGAGTACCGCGTGCGCCGCGCCGCCAAGAAGGCGCTGGCGGGCGCGCGCTTCCTGCAGCTGCAGATCTGCTACCGCACCGAATTGCTCGAGCGTTTCATGGGCGCCGCCCACGACATCGGCCTGGACCAGCGGCTCGCGCTCATCCCCTCCATCTGCATCCTGCGCAGCGTCGGCGGTATGCGCTTCGTCGCCCACCAGGTGCCCGGCATCGACGTCCCGCCTGAGACCGTGCGCCGCGTCGAGCAGGCGGCCGACGCCGAGCACGAGTGCTTTGACATCGCCTACGAGCTGGCCTCCCATGCGCTGGCCCAGCCGGGGGTGGCCGGACTTCACTTCATCTCCTTCCGCAAGGACGCGGGCATCGCGAAGCTCTGCGGCCGTCTCGGAATCCCCCCACGAATCGAAAGAGAGTCCAATGGATACAGTGCTGCGGTCGCGCTCGCGTAGCGTGACGATCGGCGCCGAGCAGCCCTTCTGCATCAT
Source organism: Solirubrobacteraceae bacterium (assembly GCA_036490435.1). GTDB lineage: Bacteria > Actinomycetota > Thermoleophilia > Solirubrobacterales > Solirubrobacteraceae > Palsa-465. The sequence goes on along the minus strand of DASXDW010000161.1, from coordinate 17,994 downwards.
CGGCGAGCGCATCAACCCCACCGGGCGCAAGAGCTTCGCCGAGGAACTCCGCAACGGCGACCTGTCCACGGTGACCGCCGACGCGCTGGCCCAGGCCGAGGCCGGCGCCACCATGCTCGACGTCAACGCCGGCATCCCGCTGGTGGACGAGCCCGAGCTGCTCAAAGCGATGCTGACCACCGTCCAGGAGGCCGTCGACCTGCCCATCTGCATCGACTCGTCGGTGATCGAGGCCCTCGAGGCGGGCCTGTCGGTCTACGAGGGCCGCGCCCTGGTCAACTCCGTGACCGCCGAGGACGAGCGCCTGGACGAGATCCTGCCATTGGTGGCCAAGTACGGCGCCGCCGTCATCGGCCTGGCCAACGACGAGACCGGCATTCCCGAGACGCCGGAGAAGCGCCTGGAGTGCGCGCGCAAGATCGTCTCAGTGGCCAACGACCACGGGATCGCCAGCGAGGATGTGATCATCGACCCGCTGGCCATGACCGTCGGCGCCGCCACCGATGCGGTCACGATCACGCTGGCCACGATCAGCCTGATCCGGGACGAGCTCGGGGTCAACATGTGCCTCGGCGCCTCCAATGTCTCCTTCGGACTGCCCCGCCGCCACGAGCTCAACGCCGGCTTTCTGCCGATGGCGATGGCCGCGGGTCTGACCAGCGCGATCATGTCGACGGCCGAGGTATGTGTTCAGTCAGTGCGGGCATCGGACCTGCTGCTGGGCCACGACCCCTGGGGCTCCAGCTGGATCGCCGCCCACCGCGCCCGCCAGGCCGCCGCGCAGGAGGCCGCATCGCCCGCATGAGTGCCGCCTCCCCCAAGCGGCGTGCGCTGGCGCGCGAAGAGGCGGTCGTCGAGACCGACGGCGCGCAGCGCGTCCGGTTGCGCTTCCTGCCCGACGGTGGCGAGGTCCGCGTCCCCAGTGGAACACCGATCTTCGACGCTGCCAGCTGGAACGGGATCGCCATCGACTCAACCTGCGGCGGGCACGGAACCTGCAAGAAGTGCAAGGTGCGGATCGTCTCCGGCGACGTGCCCCTCTCCAGCGTCGACCCCCGCGCGTTCAGCCCCGACGAGCTCCGCGAAGGCTGGCGGCTGGCGTGCCGGGCCAACGCCCGCGGCGACCTCGTCGTCGAGGTGCCCCCGCTCCAGACCCGGCCCAAGGCGGCCCTGGTCGGCGTCGGGCGCCATGTCATCCTGCGCCCGGCCGTCCAGAAGCGGCACCTGGTGCTCGACGAGCCCACGATGGAGGACCAGCGCTCCGACCTCCAACGCGTCCGCGACGCGCTCGACGACCTCGAGCCCCATGCATCGATCGAGACGTTGCGAACGCTCGGCCCCACCCTTCGTCGCGCGAACTTCGACGTCACCGCGGTCGTCATCGACGACGAGCTGATCGATGTCGAGCCCGGAGACACGACCGCCAGGCGCTTTGCCATCGCCTTCGATCTCGGGACCACGACGGTGGTGGCGACGCTGCTCGATCTCGAGAGCGGCCAGCCGGCGGCGGTGCGCTCGATGCTCAACCGCCAACAGCCCTTCGGCGCCGATGTGATCACCCGCGTCTCGGCGACGATGATGGACGATCAGGCCCTCGGGGCGCTGCAGGCCCGCGCCCACGAGACGATGGCCGAGCTCACCGCCGAGGTCCTCGCCGACGCCGGCGTGGCGCCGGGTGAGGTCTACGAGATCACGGTGTGCGGCAACGTCACGATGATGCAGATCGCGCTCGGGATCGATCCCGAGCCGCTGTCGATGGCGCCGTTCACGGTGACGACACATGAGTTCCCGCCCACGCGGGCGACCGACTTCGGCGTTGAGGTGCACCCGCGAGCCTCGGCGTACGTGTTTCCGTCGCTGGGCGCCTACGTCGGGGGCGACATCGTCGCCGGCATGCTCGCCACCGGCCTGACGCGCGACCGGCGTCTGCGGCTGTTCATCGACGTCGGCACCAACAGCGAGATCGCACTTGGATCCGTCGACCGCGTGCTCGCGACGGCGGCCCCCGCCGGTCCGGCGTTCGAGGCGGCCCAGATCAAATGCGGCATGCGGGCCGCCGATGGAGCCATCGAGGGCATCACGGTCAACGCCGACGGACTCGACCTCGAGGTGATCGGAGACGCCGAGCCGGTCGGCATGTGTGGGTCGGGCCTCGTCGATGCGGTCGCCGAGCTCGTCCACGCAGGACTGCTCGACCATTCCGGCCGCTTCATTCCAGACGAGGACGCGGCGGAGCGGTTTCCCGGGCTCTGTGACCGGCTGACCAAGATCGGCGAGGAGCGGGTCTTCGTCCTGCACTGGCGCGGCGAGGGGGTCGGCGGGGACCCGAGTCAATCGGTCTACCTCTCCCAGCGCGATGTCCGCGAGCTGCAGTTCGCCAAGGGATCGATCGCCACCGGGTGGAACATCCTGCTGCGCGAGCTGGGGGTTGAGGCCAAGGACATCTCGCAGGTGCTGCTGGCCGGCAGCTTCGGCGCCTACCTGACGCCGCTGAGCGCCGTGCGAATCGGCCTGGTGCCGCGGATCGCCCTGCCGCGGATCGTGTCGGCCGGCAACGTGGCCGGCGAGGGCGCGAAGATCGCGGCGCTCTCACTGCGCGAGCGCGCCGAAGCGCAGTCCATCCTGCGCGAGGTGGAGTACGTCGAGCTGTCGGGCCGCGCCGACTTCAACGACCTGTTCATCGACCAGCTCGCCTTCCCGGGATGACCCCCGCCGCCGGCAGCCCTGGTTCCCCCGCCCGCGCCGCGGTGGTCGCCTGCGGCGCGCTGGCCTTCGACGTGCGCTCGATCGCCCGGCGCCGCGGCTGGGACATCGACGTGGTGCCGGTGCCCGCACTGCTCCACAACCGTCCCGAGCAGATCCCCGCCGCGGTCGCCGATGCGCTGGCGACCCATGAGGTCGTGGCCGTGGCCTACGCGGACTGCGGCACCTACGGCGGGCTGGACGAGGTCCTGGCGAGCCGCGGGATCAAGCGACTGGCCGGCGACAACTGCTACGACGTGCTCAGCCGCGAGGAGGTCGAACACGCCCTCGCCGAGGAGCCGGGCACCTACTTCCTCACCGACTTCCTCGCCCGCACCTTCGAGCACACCGTCGTGCGCCAGCTCGGCCTGGACCGCTGGCCGGAGCTGCGCCACACCTACTTCGCGCATTACACGCGCGTGGTGTGGCTGGCCCAGCGCCCGACGCCGGCCACCCGCCGGCGGGCGGAGGCCGCGGCCGAGCGCCTGGAGCTGCCGCTGGAGATCCGGCCGGTGGGCAGCGGGGGCCTGGAGCGCGGGCTGGAGCGGCTGCTCTCCGTCTGAGGGCCCGCCCGCCGGCTACTCGGCGGCGCCGGCCTCGACCAGGAGGGTGGCGACGTCGGCCACACGCAGCTGCGCGCCCGCGCTCTTCACGCCGTCGTCGAGCATCACCGTGCAGTACGGGCAGGCCACCGCCAACGTGCCCGCGCCGGTCTCCGCCGCCTCGCGCACCCGGTTCTCGTTGATCGCCCCGGCTCGCTCCTCCATCCACATGTGCGCTCCGCCGGCGCCGCAGCAGAACGTCTGCTTGCCGCTGCGCGCCATCTCCACCGGCTCGCCCACGGCGCTCACGAGCTCGCGGGGCGAGGCCAGGACGTCGTTGTGGCGGGCCAGATAGCAGGAGTCGTGGTAGGTGACCGACAGCCCCTGCGATCGCTTGGGGGTCAGGTGTCCCTCGCGGACAAGGCGGGCGAGGAGCTCGGTGTGGTGGATGACCTCGTAGTTGCCGCCGAAGTCGCCGTACTCGTTGCCCAGCGTGTTGAAGCAGTGCGGGCAGTTGGCGATGATCTTGGTCACCCCGGCGTTGTTGAGCGTCTCGACGTTCTGCTCGGCAAAGGCCTGGAAGACGTATTCGTTGCCGATGCGCCGGGCGGGGTCGCCCGTGCACGCCTCGCGCGCGCCGAGGATGGCGAAGTCGACGCCGGCCTTCTGCAGCAGCTTGACCGTGCTCTGAGCCGTGGTGCGGGCGCGCTCGTCGAACGAGCTCGCGCACCCCACCCAGTACAGGTACTCCGGGGCGGTGTCGCCGGGCTCGAGGATGCGCACACCCAGCCCGTCGGCCCAGTCGGCTCGCTCGGACTGCGCCTTGCCCCACGGATTTGAGGCCCGCTCGACGTCGCGCAGCATCGGCTCGGCCTCGGCGGGAAAGCTCGACTCCACCATCACCAGGTGGCGGCGCAGGTCGACGATGTGGTCGACGTGCTCGATGGAGACCGGGCAGGCCTGGACGCAGGCGCCGCAGGTCACGCAGTCCCACACCGACTCCTCGGGCACAGCGTTCGGAACGAGAGAGATCAGATCGATCGGCCCGGCCGGACCACCCGTACCGCCATCGCTTCCCGCGCGCGACTGGACGATCGCACCGCCGTCCGCGAACACCTGGTCGCGCAGCCCCATGATCAGCAGCTTGGGCGAGAGCACCTTGCCGGTGGCAAAGGCCGGGCACGCGTCCTGGCAGCGCCCGCACTCCGTGCATGAGTACGTGTCGAGCATCTGCTTCCAGGTGAGGTCGGCGGCCGTGCCCGCACCGAAGCGGATGTCCTCCTCGGGGATGTCGGGATCATCGAACCTCAGCGGCTCCAGGCGCCCGCCCGGCCCGGTCCGACCCCACCACACGTTGAACGCCGCCGAGGCGATGTGCAGGTGCTTGGAGCGCGGCAGGTAGGCCAGGAAGCCGAGGATGGTGAGGACGTGCGCCCACACGAACGCCCGCTCGAGCACGCGCGTGACGCCGTCGTCACCGAAGAGGTGAGAGAGCAGATGTGACACGGGCGCCGCGGAGGCGGGCCACTCGTTGAGCCCCAGCGCGATCCGGGTGGCGTGCCACAGCAGGAGGGTGGTGGCGATCGTGGCGATGAGGGCGAGGATGAGATCGGCCTCGCCGAGATGGCTGCCCTGAAAGCGCTGCGGGCGCAGCACCTTGCGGATGTAGAACGCGCTGACGACCCCGATCAGCACCAGCACGGCGAACACATCGACCAGGAACGCGTACCAACCCTGGTGCCCGAGCCACGGGAACGTGGCGTGCTTGGAGACGACGCCGATCATGGCGATGACGATCGTCGGGCCCAGCACGAGGAAGCCCCAGAAGATGAAGGCGTGGATGAGGCCCGGGCCCAGGCGCTGCAGCAGCTTGCGCTGGCCCAGCACGATCGTGGCCTCGTGCTCGGCGCGGCGCGGCCGGTCACCGGTGCGCGTCAACGGCGCTCCGGCGCGCAGAAGATCCACCAGGAACCGCACCCGGACCGTGAACAGAGCCCCGCTCATCGCCAGCGCCGCGGCGAGCAGGACGGCGGAGATGGCGACTCCTATGTCCCTCTGACCTTTCTGATCTCGGCCGAGATCGCCGGCACCACCGCGTGCAGGTCGCCGATGACGGCGTAGTCGGCGGAGGCGAAGATCGACGCCTCGCCGTCAGGATTGATCGCCAGCAGCCGCTTGGCGCCCTTGCAGCCGGCCATGTGCTGGGTGGCGCCGCTGATCCCGCACGCGATGTAGATCTCCGGCGAGATCTTGGTGCCGGTCTGGCCCACCTGATCGGAGTGCGGGCGCCAGCCGGCGCTCGTCACCGCGCGCGAGCAGCCGACCGCGCCGCCCAGCAGCGCCGCCAACTCCTCGATCACCGAGAAGCCCTCAGAGGACCCGACGCCGCGGCCGCCGGACACGACCACGTCGGCGTCGTCCAGGGAGACTCCGGCGCTCGACGCGGGGATCGTCTCGGAGACGTGCACCACCCGGTCGGCCTCTGAGGCGGAGCCGCTCACCGCGAGCGTCTCCACCTCGGACGCGGGCGTCGCGGCGACGGCGTGCGGCGCGACGCTGAGCAGGAGCGGGGCGCCATGCACGCGGGCTTCCTCGAGCAGGCTGCCGCCCCAGCGCATGCGCACCACGGTGGCCGGATCGCCGGGGGTCACGCTCATGCAGTTGGCCGACATCGGCTGGTCGAGCTTGGCGGCGACGTGGGCGAGCACCTCGTTCCCGCGGTCGGTGCCGGGGCCCACCACGGCTGTGGCGCCGCGCGCCTGCGCGAGCTCCAGCAGCGTTTGAGCCCAGGCCGCGGGCGCGTAGTCCTCGTCGGCGCGGATCGCGACGGCTGAGATGTCGCCACCGAGCCCGGCGGCGAAGGTCACCGCCTGCTGGGAGAGCTCGTCATCGGCGCCCTCCATGAAGACGAGGGTCGGCACCTACATCACCCCGATCTCGGACAGGATCTCCACGACGCGGGGCGCCGCCTCAGGACCGTGGCCCAGCACCTCGGCCTGCTTGCTGGAGCCGGCGGGCAGCTTCAGGCGCACCATCTCCAGACGCGGCTCGGTCCGGGCCGGCTCTGAGGCGACCAGCGGCTTGCGCTTGGCGCGCATGCGGCCGGGGACCGAGGGATAGCGCGGGAGGTTGATGCCCTCGAGCACCGACACCACAACGGGCGTCGGGACCGCATAGACGTCGCGCCCACCGGCGACCTCGCGCTCGCAGCGCAGGGCCGCCCCGTCCAGCGTGATCCCTTTGATCCCGTTGACCACCGGCAGCCCGAGCGCGTAGGCCACGCGTACGGCCACCTGATAGTTGCCCGCGTCGGCGGACTCGTTGCCGAAGAGGATGAGATCAAACGGCGTGCCGTCGGTCTGGATCGCGGCGACGATCGCCGCAGCGGTGGCCTGCGGGTCCCAGTCGCCGCCGTCGGTGACGAGATGGATGCCCCGGTCAACGCCGATGGCCATCATGTCGCGCAGCTGCTCCTCGGCCTCGGCGGGTCCCAGCGTGAGCACGACCGACTCTCCTCCGTGCGCCTCGACGAGCCGGATCGCCTCTTCGGCGGCGCACTCCTCGTGAGGGCTCACCGTGAACCCGAGGTGTCGGGTTTGGATCGTCTGCTCGTCCTCGGTGAGGGTGATCTTGCCGCCGGTGAGCGGCACGCGCTTGACACAGACGAGGATGTTCACGATCGCACCCGGGAGTTGTCGGGGTCGAACAGCGGGGTCGAGTCGTTGGTGGCCACGGTCACGGGGTAGCGATCGCCCATGTACTGGACCTGGAGCTTGGCTCCGACGACGGCGTGCTCGGGCGGCAGGTAGCTCATCAGGATGTGCTTGCCGATCGACGGGCCGGCGCCGGCGCTCGTCACATACGAGCGGTGCCCGTGTGCGTCGGTGATCGGATCGCCGTCGGCGGTGAGGATCGGCTCTCCGCCCATCATGTAGCGCTTGACGCCGGACTTCGAGGTGTGATCGTCGACGGTGAGGGTGCACATCGTGATCGCCTGGGGCTCCTCGCGCTGGCGTACATGCGCCTCCTTGCCGATGAAGTCCGCCTCCTTGACCCTGCCCCATGCCATGCCGGCCTCGACGACGTTGTACTCGCCCTCGAGCTCGGCGCCGTAGGCGCGATAGCACTTCTCCAGGCGGCCGGTGGTCCCGTACACGCCGGCGCCCATCGGGATCGCCCCGTGGGGCAGGCCGGCCTCGGCGATGATGTCCCACAGCCGGGCGCCCTGCTCGATCGGGACGTACAGCTCCCAGCCCAGGTCCCCGACGTAGGAGATCCGGCTGGCGATCACCGTCAGCGGCCCCACCTCGATCTGGCGCCAGTTGGCGAAGGGGAAGCCGTCGTTGGAGACGTCATCGGAGGTGACGTTCTGAAGGATGTCACGCGCACGAGGGCCCCACATGCCCAGCGTCGTCCACGCGTTGGTCTGGTCGACTATCTGGGCCCACCTCCCAGCCCCGCCGCCAGAGCCGTCGGCCGGAAGATGGTCCTTGAACCACTTCAGGTCAGACATGCCCCACGCGCCGCCGGTGACGACGCGAAAGACGTCGTCGGCCATCCGCATGATCGTCAGGTCGGCCTTGAAGCCACCTGACGGGGTGAGCACCGGCGTGTAGACGACGCGCCCGACGGCCACGTCCATCTGGCGCATGGCAATGCGCTGGACCGCGTCGAGCGCCCCGGGACCGGTGACGTCGAAGATGGCGAACGCGGTGAGGTCGGTGTAGCCGGCCCGCTCGCGCATCGCCAGGTGCTCGGCGTTGATGATGGGGCTCCACCAGCGTGACTCCCACTCGGCCTCGCGCCGGGTGACGCGATCGGAGAACTCCTCCAGCAACGGCGCGTTTGCCTCATACCACTGAGGGCGCTCCCAGCCCGCGGCCTCGTAGAAGACGGCCTGGAGTTCCTGCTCGCGCTCGTAGTACGGCGAGAGCTTGACGCGCCGGTCCGACTCCCACTGCTCAGAGGGATGGACGATGCCGTACATCTTGTTGAAACCCTCGTTGACCCGCGCCCGGATGTGGGTCTTGGTCTTCTGGTGGGGGTAGGCGCGAGCGATATTGGACTCGTACACGTCGATCTCGGCCTCGCCTCTGACCATGAGCTCGGCCACCGTCTTACCCGACCCGGGACCTTCCTTGATCCAGATCGCCGCCGCCGACCACAGGCCGGAGACCTCGGGGGTCTCGCCCAGGAGCGGCAGCCCGTCGTGGGTGACGCTAAGTAGGCCGTTGATGGCGTAGCGGACGCCGACGGACTCGTCGCCGACGATCTCCGGCATGAGCTCGAGCGCCTGCTCCATCTGCAGCTCGAAGTCCTGTTGGGTGAAGGGAAGCTCTGTGGGGCTGAGCGCCGACTCTTCGATCGAAGGGATCTCGTCGGCGTCGATCATGATCGGGCGGTGGGCGTAGGAGCCGATCTCCAGGCCGCCGCCGTCCTGGCGCTCGTACATGTTGGTGTCCATGTCGCGGACGATCGGATAGTCAACGAGCGTCTTGGCGTCCTGGAAGCGCTCCACGGGGCCGATATCGAGCATCTGGTGCACCGCGGGGCTCAGCGGGATCCGCGCCCCGGCCATGGCGGCGATGCGCGGACTCCAGCAACCACAGGCGATGACGACGCGGTCGGCCTCGATGTCACCGCGGTCGGTGCGCACCCGGCGGACCCGGCCGTGCTCGACGTCGAGCCCGAGCACCTCGGTATTGGCGGCCACCGTCATGCCCGCCTCGACGGCGCGTTCGCGCATGATCGTCGCGGCGCGCAGCGAGTCCACGACGCCGGCGCCTGGGGTGTAGAAGCCCCCGAGGAGCAGCGACTCGTCGATGAAGGGGACGAGTTCCTTGATCTCGGCCGGGGTCACGAGCGACGTGGGCTCGATGCCCCAGGTCTTGGCCGACACCATGCGCCGCTCGAGCTCCTGCATCCGCGCCTCGGTGCGCGCGACCTCGATCCCGCCGCACTCCAGGTAGACGTCCAGTTCCTTGTACTGGCGCATGCTCTCCTTCGTCAGCGCCGTCATCTCCTTGGAGTGGTCGACCGGGAAGATGAAGTTGGACGCGTGTCCCGTGGAGCCGCCCGGGTTGGGCAGTGGCCCCTTGTCCAGCAGGGTGATCTCGGTCTCGCCCAGCCGCGAGAGGTGATACGCGACGCTGTTGCCCACGATGCCCGCGCCGATGATCACAATCCGCTGGCGGGCGGGAAGCTGCCTCGAGTCGGTGGTGGCCATGGCCGTGATATATCAGATGCAGGTCAGCGGCGTCAACGCGACCGCCACCTCCTGACTGTCTGCACGGCGACTCCACGATCCGTTGCGGCGAAGCGCAGCAACTCCACGGTCCCTTGCGGGTTTAGGAGTCCGGGTTAGGGTGATATTAGGCTCCAACCCAAAGTAGGGCGGGCAGAACGCGTGGCTCCCCAGGCCGGTGCAGACCAGCGCGTGCTCACAGACACGACAGGAGAATCCCCATGACGAGTCCCCACCGCCGAATGGCGAGCGTCGCCATCACCGCGTTCTGCGTGGTGCCCGCCGCCGGCGCCCTCGCCGCGCAGGCCTCCGCCGCGACCCTGAAAGCCGACAGGCCTTGCTACGTCAACGCCAACCCGGCCCAGGGTGCCGCGATGGTGATCACGGGCGCGGGCTTCGAACCCGGAACCACGGTGCAGCTGACCGGCGGGACGACGTTCGGCAGCGGGGTGGCCGACGCCGCCGGCAACGTATCGATCCCGGCCCAGGCGCCCGAGCTACGCACGATCGCCCCGGCGTCGAAGGCGACTCTGCTCACCGCCAGTGCCGACAATGCCGACGGCTCTCAGACGACCGCGACCCTCAAGGTCCAGTCGGCGAACCTCGCCGTGGCCACCAAGCCCGGCAGCGTCCGCAACGTCGCCAAGCAGAAGGTGACGTTCAGGTTCTCCGGGTTCGTGCCCGGCAAGCACATCTTCGGCTACTACCTGCGCAAGAAGGTGGTGGGCAAGACCAAGTTCGCGAAGGCCCAGGGCCCGTGCGGGATGCTCAAGCAGAAGGCGCTGCTGTTCCCGGGCGGCCACCCCAAGAAGGACGGCTACAAGGTGACGTTCGAGAGTTCGGGCACCTTCAAGAAGAACGCCTTCCCCCGCGTCACGGGGATGCTGCAGATCCTGCACTTCTAGACGTCGTCATGGCAGTCCGGCGGCGGGCGGGTCGAGCCCTCGCCGCCGGGCGGCCGCCATCGGGCCCGCCGGGCTGACAGCATCCGCGGAGTGCCCTCCCACAAGGACAGGCTGCTGGCCGGCGAGCCGTACCTGGCCGATGATCCTGAGCTACTGGAGGATCGTCACCGCTGCCGTCTGCTCACCGAGCAGTTGAACGCCACCAGCGTCGGCGAGCCGTTCGCCCGCGAGGAGATCCTGCGCTCGCTGCTGGGAGCGATCGGCGACTCCACGGAGATCCTCTCACCGTTTCAGTGCGACTACGGGTATCAGATCTCCGTCGGGGCGCGGACGTTCCTGAACTTCGGCGTGGTCATCCTGGACTCCGCCCCGGTGCGCATCGGCGACGACGTCCAGATCGGCCCCGGGGTACATCTGCTGACGCCCACGCACCCACTGGACCCGGTCGAGCGACGCACCCAGCTTGAGTGGGCCGAGCCGATCGTCGTGCAGGACGGCGCGTGGCTGGCCGCCGGCGTCATCGTCTGTCCGGGGGTCACGGTCGGCGCGGGAGCGGTGGTGGGCGCGGGCAGCGTCGTGCTGCACGACGTCCCGCCGCGGCATCTGTGTGTGGGCAACCCGGGCCGCGTGGTCCGCGAGATCTAACGCGACCGCGGTCAGGCGGCCGGCTGCTCGGCACTCGCGGGCATCCGCAGTGCCGTGATCGCCGCCAGCCCCATCGCTATGACCCCGAGCACGAACGGGGCGCTGACGCCGGAAGCAGACACCGCGGCCCCGCCGAGAGCCGACCCGGCGGCCAGGCCGCCCACCAGGGCCGACGACACCCAGGTGAAGGCCTCGTTCTCGACTCCGGACGGGACGGTCCGGCCCACCAGCGTGTACTGGCACGAGAACACCGGGGCGATCACCAGCCCCGCCAGCACCGCGCCGATGAGCCCCTCAGGGATGGTGCGGGCCGCGATCAGCGGCGCCATGCAGATCACGCCCGTCCACAACAGCGCCTGGTAGCGAGCGGTGAGCGGCGCCCGCCAATCCCGCGACCCGTACCACAGACCGCCGGCGATGCTGCCGACGCTCCAGAGCGCGAGCAGGACCCCGGTCGCGGGACGCGATCCCGCGTGCAGGGCGAGCGCAGGCAAGCCGACGGCGATGGCTCCGATGGCCATGCCGTTGAGGAAGATCGGCCCGAGCATCGCGCGCAGTTCGGGTATCGCCAACACCGGAGCGCGCCCGTGACGCGCCCCGCCTGATCCCCGTCCGCGTGCAGCCGGCGAGCTCACGAAGAGCACGGTGCCGCAAACGCTCACCGTGCCGCTGAACAGAACGGCGGTCCCGGGTGACGCGAACGCGATCACGCCGGCGACGACGAGCGGCCCGCTGATCCACACGAGCTCCTGGACCACGGATTCGAGCGCATAGGCGGTCTCGCGCACCTTGGGGTCGCGGACGAGGTCGCGCAGCAGGGCGCGCACCGAGGGCGCGATCGGCGGCCACAAGCCCCCGGCAAGCGCCGAGAGCACCACGAGTGCCACCGCGCCGGCCCCGGCGTGGGCGGCCACCACGAGAGCTACGAGCACCAGCGCCTGGAGCGCCGCTCCGGGCCCCAGGACCCGTCGGCGGCCGAAGCGATCGACGAGCCGGCCAACCACCGGCGCGCCCGCCGCGGTCGCGAAGTCATACGCGCCCACCGCGATCCCCGCCGCCGCGTAGGAGCCCGTGTGGGCCCGGATCAGCAGCAGGATTCCCAGCGAGGTCATCCCCTGCGGCAGGCGCGCGATCAGGGCGGTGCTCAGCACGCGCGCGCAGCCGGGGACGGACACGACTGACCGGTAGCGGGCGACCATGGGCCGAGCCTACCTGGACCTTCGCCTCTGCTTGAATCGCGCCTCTTGCCACTGCGAGAAGGAGAGTGTGCCGATGGCCTCGCGTGAGAAGCCCCCGTTTCGCGCTGACCATGTCGGGAGCCTGCTGCGCCCGCCGGACCTGGCGCGCGCGCGGGCCGACTTCAAGGCGGGGCGGATCGACGCGACGGCGCTGCGCACGACCGAAGACGACGCCATCCGTGGCGTGATCGAGCTCCAGCGAGCCGCGGGGTTGAGGAGCGTGACCGACGGCGAGTTCCGCCGCACCTCGTGGCACATGGACTTCATCTACTCCTTGAACGGGATCGAGCAGGTCGAGGGCTCGTCGCTGCACGTGCAGTTCCGCAGTGAGGAGGGCGCATACGACTACGCGCCGCCGGCCATGCGGGTGAGTGGCAAGGTCGGCCTCGCCGACACGATCTTTGCCCAGGCGTTCGCCTTCCTGCGCGACAACGCGTCGGCTCAGCAGACCCCGAAGCTGACCGTGCCCTCCCCCAGCATGGTCCACTACCGGGGCGGCAACTCGTCGATCGACGAGTCGGTGTACCCGGAGCTCGACCTGTTCTGGGACGACCTGACCGACGCCTACGCCCGGCAGGTGAACGGCGCCTATGAGCTCGGCTGCCGCTACCTCCAGCTCGACGACACCAGCCTGGCCTACGTCAACGACCCCGCCCAGCGCGAGCACATCAAGCAGATCGGCGGCGACCCCGACCACCTGCATGAGCAGTACATCGCCAACATCAACAAGGCGCTGGCCGCCAAACCCGACGACATGGTGGTGACGACCCATCTGTGCCGCGGCAACAACCAGTCGATGTGGGCCGCCGAGGGCGGCTATGACTTCGTCGCCGAAGCCCTGTTCGGCGACCTCGACGTCAACGGTTACTTCCTGGAGTTCGACGACGACCGCTCGGGCACGTTCGAGCCGCTGCGCTTCGTCCCGGCGGGCAAGCAGGTGGTGTTGGGGCTGGTCACCACCAAGAAGCCCACGCTCGAGGACCGCGACCTGCTCAAGCGCCGGATCCAGGAGGCCTCCCGCTTCGTCGACGTCGACCAGCTCTGCCTCTCGCCGCAATGCGGCTTCTCCTCGACCGAGGAGGGCAACCGGCTCTCGATCGACGACGAGCGGGCCAAGCTGGAGCTGATCGTCGGCGTGGCCGAGGAGGTTTGGGGCCGCTGAGCCCTGGCCGGTACGCCGTGTCCCGCCCTTTCGGGCGGTTTTGCCATCAATACGCAAGTTTGATGAAGGGCGGCCGTTACAGCCGCCATGGGGACCAGACAGGGTGTGGTGGTGGGGATCGCGGCAGCGGCGCTCGGGGTGCTCGTGGCGTCGCCACTCGCCGGGGCGGCGGCGGTGCTCCCGCGGGCCCTCGCGGGCGCGGGCGCGGCCGTGGGCGCGCCAGGGTTGACGGTGCCCTCAGCGACGGTGCCCTCGGCGACAGTGCCCTCCGTGAGCACGCCGGTGGGCACGACCCCCGTCGTGACGACTCCGCGCGCCACCACCCCGACCGTCACCGTGCCGTCGGTGGCCACGCCGTCGGTGGCCACGCCCTCGGTCGGCGGCCCGGCGGCCGCCGCTCCGGCACGCACCACGGCTTCCAAGGTTTCCGCGCTCGTGGGCGGGGCGACGCGCAGCGCACAAGTGTCCGGAGCGCCGGAGGACCCCGCCTCCGCCGCTCCGGACCCAGCCACCGCCGCTCCGGACCCAGCCACCTCTCCGGCGACGACGGCCGCGCCTGCGGCCCCCGGAACCGCCACCGCGTCCGGTGTGCTCGCGTCCCACGTCCGTGCCGCATCAGCGCGCGCACGCACCCGGACACCGAGTCAGCGCTCCGCCCCGGCGCAACGCAAAGCCGCAGCGCATGAGAGCCGGCGACTGCGGCGCCTCGTGGCGCGGCTGCATGGCTGCCTGGGAGTCCTTCAAGTGGGGGCACGCCGTCTGCTGACGCTGCGGGCCGGTCTGCACGGACCGGCTCGCGGCGCGGCGGCGACGGCCCGAATCCTCCGCGTCAGCCCGCGGAGGCAGGCGACGCTCGAGCGGCGGGCGCTGGCCGCGCTGCGGCGCAGCGTCACCACCGGCTGCGCCGGACGAGCTGGCGCGGTCACGGCTGCGGGGGCGCCACCGGCGGGCACTCACGCGCCCTCGAGCTCAACGCCGGGCGCGACGCCCTCGGAGTCGGGCCCGAGCGCCAGCCTCAGCGCCGTTCACGCCTCCAGGCCGTCTCGCGGCGGACGCGGACGCGCTCCGTCGTCGCCCGCGCCGAGGACCGTGGAGCAGGCGGAGACCGGCTCGTCGACTGCGGGCATCCTCGTCCCGGCGCTGATGGCGCTCCTGTCGGCGGCCGCCCTGCTCATGCTGCCCGAGATGCGTCGCCGGCTGCAACCCGCCGCTGAACCTTCTGGGCCCCGTCACGCCTCCGCGTCGATTCCCACCCCGGCCGCGCCGATCGCATACGCTCCCGTCGCCGAGCCCCGGAACGACGCCGCCGGCGTCTCTTCCACCACGAGACCGGGGCCGTCGAGGACCGGGATGGACGACGTGATGGCACAGATGGCGGTCGACGTGTTCGCAGAGATGGCCGACGGCATGCCCGGCGCCATCTCTCATGGCCAGCTTGAGGCTGATACCTCCTACCCTCAGGTTCAGGTTGAGCGTGAGCTTCTGCCCAGAGACGTGCCGGCGCCCCGAGACGTGGCGCAGGGGCGCCCGCAGGCCTGGACACGGGAGCACGCGACCCAGCTTGCGCTCGTGGTGACGGTCGCGCTCGGCTGGCTCGCGCGGCTCACGCGCCGGGGCCGGCGCCGCCGCCGCCAATCCGGCTAGCGCGCGGCGATCCGGCTAGCGCCCGGCGATGCGGTTGGCGAGCCCGGCGATCCGGGACTCGTGGTGGCGGACCTGCTCCTGGCGATCCGCCAGCCGGTAGAGCGTGTAGATGCCACGCGCTCCGACGAACCGCAGCGGCTCTGGCTCCCAGTTGCGCGCCGGGTTGCCGACCCATGGCAGCCGGGTCAGGTCGGTCTCTCGTCCCAGCACGAGGTCGCGCAGGGTCCGACCCGCCAGGTTGCTCGCCGCGACTCCCTCGCCCGCGTAGCCGCCGGCGTAGCCGATCCCGGTCACCGGGTCGAGGTTCACAGTGGGACACCAGTCGCGCGAGACGCCCAGGATGCCGTGCCAGGCCCGCGCGACACGGACCCCCGCCAGCGACGGAAAGAGCGAGATGAGACGGGCCCGCAGCTCATGGATGGTGCGGTGCGGTACCGGCCCCTCACGGTCCGTGCGGGATCCGAACCGGTACGGCACGCCGCGCCCGCCGATGGCGATCCGCCCGTCAGCGGTGCGCTGGGAGTAGGTGTAGAGGTGGGAGCCGTCGAGCATGGTCTCGGCGCCGTCCCAGCCGATCCGCGCCCACTCAGCCTCGGGCAATGGCTCGGTGACGATCATCGAGCTGTTCATCGGCAGCAGCATGCGGTGCTCGCCGCGCATATCCGCGGTGTACCCCTCCGTGGCCCGCAGCAGGTAGCGGGCCCGGACGTCTCCCCCCTTCGTCACCGCGAGGCCCGGCTCGACCGTCTTGACCGGGCTGGACTCATAGATCGTCACGCCCGCGCGCTCGGCGGCGGCCGCCAGCCCGTCCACCAGCTTGGCCGGCTGCACCCGGGCGCAGTGGGGGGTGTACAGCCCGCCGCGCGCCCCATCGACGTTGATCCGCCCGGCGATGGTGTCGGCGTCGAGCAGTTGCCACGCCAGGTCGTCCCCGAGGTCGCGGCGCTCGCCCTCCACCAGCTCGCGTAGACGCGCGAGCTGGGTATCTGACTGCGCCACCGTGACCGTGCCGCCGTGCTTCCAGTCGCAGGCAATGTCCTCGAGCGCGACAACGGCGCCGACTTCCTCCACGGTCTGCTGGATGGCGCGGACCATCGCCCGAGGAGCGTCCGGGCCGCCCCGCTCGCGCCACGCCTCGGCCGAGCCGGAGATCTTGCCCAGCACCCAGCCGCCGTTGCGTCCTGAAGCCCCGAAGCCGACCTGGCGCGCCTCCAGCACCACGACGACGAGACTTGGCTCGGCCCGCTTGAGCTCGTATGCCGTCCACAGGCCGGTGAAGCCGCCACCGATGATGCACACGTCGGCGTCGCGGTCGCCCGCCAGCGCGGGCCGCGAAGGACGCGACCCAAGCTGGTCGAGCCAGAACGACGGGGTGGTGGACATTTCAGAGCCGCGGCGCGGCGACTACAGCATCGTCTCCGGGGGCGCGAACTCCGACTCCGGCGTGACCACCTCGATCGGATCGCCGAACTTCACCCGCTTCTCGTTGCGGAAGAACGCCGGAGCGGTGATCTTGCGGTAGATCACGACCAGGATGCCGCTTCCGAGCCCCAGGATGCCGATCCACACCGGAACGCCGAGGCCGAGGAGGGCGCCGCTGCTGTCATTGGCCGGGTCGGCGTAGGTGACGACCGCCTTGACCAGGATGACCATCAGGATCAATCCGCCGACCGTCGGGAAGAAGCCGAGCATGAAGAAGTTGCGCACCGACTTGCGCAGCTCGTAGCGGTAGAACCAGGTGCAGCAGAACCCGGTGAACCCGTAGTAGATGCACACCAGGATCCCGAGGCCTGCCACGCAGTCAGCGAGCACGTTGGTCGAGAGCTTCTCAATCGCGACGAACCAGATGAGCGACAGGACCCCGGCCCAGATCGTGGCCGTGCCGGGCGAGAAATTGCGCTCATGGATCTGGGCGAATCGACTCGGGATGGCGCCCCGGCGGGCCATGGAGAGGGCCTGGCGTGCGGCGGGGATGATGGTCGTCTGCGTCGCCGCGGTCGCCGAGGTCAGCACTGCGATGGTGAGCAGGAAGTGCAGCGAGCCCAGGACGCCCGTGGCCAGGCCGCCCGCGAAGATGTCATCGGCGTTGTTGGTCAGGTACGCGGTGCCGGCGAACGCCTGGGAGGCGACCGACACCAGGAGATAGATCCCGATGAGGACCACCGTCGACGTCACCGCGCTGCGGCCCGGCCCGTCACTGGAATTCTCGCTCTCCTCGTTGACCGAGACCCCGGTGTCCCAGCCCCAGTACAGGAACACGCCGAGCAGCATGCCGGAGAGGAGCGCGCTGGTGCTGACGGAGAACGGATTGAACCAGTTCAGCGCCACGTGCATGGAGTGGGTGGGCGAATCGACGTAGGTCTTGATCAGGGCGACGACGGCGAAGATGATCAGCGTGGTCATCTCGAAGCCGAGCAGGATCTGCTGGGTCCGGGCCGAGAGCTCGATGCCCCTCCAGCAGATCCAGGTGAGGATGATGATGAAGATGCCGCCCAGCAGGATGACGTCCAACGTGTTGGCCGACGCATTGTCCAAGCCGAACAGCTGGAACCCGTAACTGCCGGCGATCTGCGCCTGGTTGGCGTTGACGACGATGTCGGAGACGATGACGATCCAGCCGACGAGCAGACCGAGCTCGGGGCTGATCGCCCGGCTGATCCACGAGAACGACGTCCCACAATCCGGATCGACCTCGTTCATGTACTGGTATGCCCAGGCGACGAACAGCATCGGGATGAACGACACGATGACGACCGCGGGGTTGTGGACCCCGATTCCGGCGACGCCGACCATGAACCCGACGGTCGCGGCCAGGCTGTATCCCGGGGCGGTCGAGGCAACCCCAATGACGACGTTGCTGATGTAGCTGATC
>DASXDW010000075.1:0-14425 GCA_036490435.1 Solirubrobacteraceae bacterium | reverse complement strand
GGTGGTGGGCGACGACGAACGACCGCGCGCCGACCCGCCATAGCGCCTGGCCGGGGGAGAGCATCGAGATGAGCCGCGCCTCGCTGCCGGACAGCCCCAGCAACGATCGTGTGAGCGGGACCTGGCTCTCGTCCTGGTGATAGACGATCCGGGTCGAGGCGTCGGCGATCAGGCCCTCGGCGATGCGCGCGGCGCGCGAACCGGCGTCGCCCGCCGCCTGCAGATCGGCGAGCTTGTGGAGCACGACCAGGTTCATCACGCCGAACTGCCGAGCCAGCTTGAAGTTGGCCTGAAACCACTCCCCCAACCCGGTGTGCTGGACGATCTTCCACGACTCGTCGGCGACGTTGATCAGCCGCTCCCGGCCGGGTTGCTGCGCGGTGCGTGCCAGCAGCGCGCTGATCCAGGCACTCGCGCAGGCCATGAGGATGCCCACGGCGGGCGAGTCGCGGACGGCGTGCAGGTCGAGCACCAGCAGACGGGCGTCGAGGTCAAGGCCCGGTGTGGTGGGGCCGTCAAACATCCCGCGCAGCGGCCCCTCGCAGAGATCCTGGAGTGCGAGGGCGGCGCGACGCGCGTCGGCGGCCAGGGCGGAGACGGTCGTCTCCAGCTGCTGAGCCATGACGTCGACCGGGGCGAACAGGACCCGGGCGATCTGTGGCAGCGTCGGCTCCCCGTCTCCGCGGACGCGGACGACCCGCAGCGCTTCACGCAGCGCACCGGCCTCGGCCTGGGTCAGTGCATCGCCCACCGCCGCCACCGTGACCGCACGCAGGAGCTCGAGCTGGGCGTGCTCCTCAGGGCGCGACGCGAGCGGGTT
Organism: Solirubrobacteraceae bacterium; assembly: GCA_036490435.1. Taxonomy (GTDB): domain Bacteria; phylum Actinomycetota; class Thermoleophilia; order Solirubrobacterales; family Solirubrobacteraceae; genus Palsa-465. The sequence continues at coordinate 13,605 of DASXDW010000075.1, read as the reverse complement.
GACACGCACGCCCGAGCCGGGCACGAGCGAGATCGGTCGCACGCCCACGGCGTCGCACAGCGGCCCGTACTCGCGTTTGATGTCGAGCACGAAGGCGCGGCGCCCGAACAGCAACATCCGCCACAGCAGCGTCTTGACCAGCGCGCTCTTGCCCTGGCCGAGCTTGCCGAGCACGATCACGTTGGGGTCGTCCAGCGCGCCGTCGGCGTAGAGGACCCATGGGTCATAACAGAACGCCCCGCCTCCGGAGTCCTGCCCGATGTAGACGCCGCGGCCGCCCAGTCCTCCGGCGCTGACGAACGGGTAGATCGCCTGGGCGTGACGGGTGGTGGAACGATGGCCCGGCCGCTCGGTCGTGCGCAGGCTCACCGGTGGCCTCCCGCGTCTCGCACGTTCGGGTGGCGCGCGGCGTTCACCGCAGCCCCCGGCAGAGCGGCAGCGTGAAGGTGAAGGCATCGGCCTGCTGCCCGTACAGGCGGTGCAGCTCCAGCCGCGCCCGGGCGGCCTGCTCCAGCACCTCCGCGCACGCGCGCCGCAGGTCGTCGGGGTCGCGGCCGGTGACGGTCACAAAGCCGCTGAGGCGGACCTCACTGTGGCCGGCGGCCAGCTCGGTCTCGCGACGCCGCGTGGCGTCCGCCGCCTGGCGCTGGCGGGCCGTCTCAGATTGTCCGAAGCGAGCGCGCAGTTCCCGGTCGGCGCGATCGCGCGTGATCGCGGCCTCTACCTCACGCGTGGAACGGTCGCTGGCCAGGGGCTCGAAGGTCACCGAAACGGTGCGCACCACCCCGGAGTGGCCGAGCAGCGAGTCCATGAACATCGGCGAGACCTCCACGCGCGGCCACCCCCCGATCCAGTACGTGGCGTGCAGGGCGCCGTCTGCCTGATAGTGCTCCCAGGTCTCGCGCGCGCCCAGCGGCCAGGCGTTGACGTCGTCGAGCCCGTCGCGGTCGGGGTCGCACGCGTCCAGCGCGGTCAGCTCCGATCGGGCATAGGGGTCAAACGCCGTGCGCAGCGTGCGGGCGAGCTGCCCCGGGCTGAGCGCCCCGAGCACAGTGACCTCGGCGGCCTCGAGGCCCTGGGCGATGCGCTCGGTCTGCTCCACCAGGGCGCGGGTGGCGCTGGCGGCGCCCCGATCACGCACGCGCTGCGCGTCGACCTGAATGGCCAACAGGATCTCGTGCTCCTGGGCGACGCGGGCGGTGGAGGAGATCAGCTCCAGGTAGGAGTCGATCATCGGCATGCCGCGCAGCGGGACCGCGGGATCGCGCTCGGCGTGCACCCAGCGCACGAGCTCATCGCCCTGGGCCGGCGCCGTGCGCTCGATCCACTGCACGCGCCGGATCGCGCTGCCGCCGGCCCCGGACAGCACGAGCCCCCAGCGGGCGAGACGACGCTCCTGCGCGTCTTGGTCGAGCAATGAGAACGCCACAACCCGGCACGCGAGCACGGCGCTGAGCCGCCGGCCGGAGCGCTCGGACACGATCCCCAGCGGACGCCCGCGCAGGTCCGCCGCTGCGAGACGGACGCCGCCCAACTGTGGTGGCGCCACGGGCTTCGGCGAGCGTCCGAGCAGCCCCCGTCGCCCGCTCCCGGGCGCGCGGGTGCCGACCGTCGGTGCCCCGGAGGTAAACCCGCGACGACCGAGCCGCCGGCGGCCGAACGCCAGCATCAACGGCAGCCACTCCTCGACGGTGCGGCCCCCGACGGGGACGCACGTCGTCGTCAGCGCCAGCGCCAGCAGCCCGCCGGCCAGGAGCACGCCGAGCGCGGAGGGCGCGATGTCGAGCATGGTGATCCCGGCCACGACACCGGTCGAGATCACCGCCGCCTGGCCCGCGCGGACCGGGCCCAGCAGTCCGCGGCGCTCCAGCGGGCCGAAGGAGTAGGTGAGGCGACGTTCGCTCACGCTGGCTCTTCCCCGTGGTTGGCGGGTGGGGGTGGGCCCGGGTCGGGGGGCGGGTCGTCGCCCTCAAGCACCGGCTGATCGATCGCCATGAGGTCGCCGTCGAGGCTCATCGAGCGGAACACCTCCGGAAGGTCGCCGTGTCGCACCGTGGGCCCGAACGCGTCGGTCTCCACGGCCGGGATCGGCATCTCCGTGAGCTCGCCTCGGGGTGGGGCGGTGGAGGCAGACGGCGGTGCCGGGGACGCATCGGCGGTGGGAGGGGCGCCGGGCGTTGCCGGAGACGTATCGGCGGTTGGAGCGCCGTCGGACGTCGGCGGTGTGCGGGTGTGCGGCGCCGGCGCGCTATCCCCGCCCGCGCCCGCCTCGTCCTCATCGCGTGCGGCGTCGCCCACCTCACCGCGCCCCGTCAATGCGCGCAGCCGCGCGGGCAGGCGGGCAGCCACGTCCTCCGCCGTCGAATCCGCTCCGCTCGGTCCTCCGCCGCCGCCGCCGCCGTCGCCGCCCCGGCCGCCCCCGCCGCCCGCGTCGTCGTTGACAGCATTCTCGGTCGTATCGGTGGCGCCCTGCGCCCGGCCGTCGGTGGTCTGAACGGGAGCTGTGCCATGCGGACGGAGCCCGCCGACGGCTGCGCCTGCGAGCTCGTGCAGCGGCAGCAGCCGGAGCATCGCCCACGGCGAGAACGCGGCCAGCAGCACCAGCGTCGTGCCCGCCAGCAACGATCCGACCCCCGGCAGTGGCGTGTGCCCGAGCGCCGCTCCGCCCAGCCCCAATACCGCGACGATGGCGAACTTCGAGAGGATGAGCGCGATCAGCAGTTCGACGGCGCGTGCGGCCCAGATCCGGCGCGCAGGCCACACCATGGCCGCGAAGAACAGCGGCAGCATGAGCACGATCACATACACGGCCGCCTGGCGGATGAGCAGCTCCAGCCACAGGGTGATGGCAGCGGCGATGGTGAACAGCGCGATGAAGAACGACACGAACACGGTGCCGGTGGCTCCAGAGACAAGCGCTGAGAGCGCGCCGACGTGGCCCAGGAAGTTCGCGCCGGCGTGACCCGACGCCGAGGACACGATCGAGGACATCTCATCCGACGCGGTCAGCAGCAGACCGGTGACCGGGGCGGCCACGCCGACGGCGAGCATCCCGAGCGGGAGGTAGCCGAACGCCGAGCGCAGCAGCAGGGTGAGGTCTGAGCGCAGCATCGCCTGGATGGCAGCGGCACAGAGGAACGGCAGGGTCAGCAGGGCAGCGACGGCCGCCATCCGCCAGTAAGAGGAGGAAAACCACACCGCCCCGAGGTTCGGGGTGGTCGAACTATTGACCGCAGAGACGGTGAGCTTCATCGCGACCTGGGCGCCGGCGACCACGCCGGCAGCGACGGCGGTGATCGCGGCCGCGCGAGCGACCTTCTGCGAGGTGCTGCCGACGAGCGCCCCGATCGCTCCGCCCACGTGGCCGCCGGCCAGCTTCTTGCCGGCGTTGATCACGCGGCCCGCATGGGTGGCGAGCGTGCAGGTCTTCGAGATAAGGCCGCTGAGCCACCCGGCCAGAGAGCACACCGTTCCGCCCACGCCGGCTGATGCGGGGGCCGGAGCGGCCGAGAACGCGAGGGCGACGGTGACTGCGACCACCGCGAGGGTGCGGACGGGGACGATCATCGTGCGGTCGTGCCGAGGTGGGCGAAGAAGTTGATGAGGCCGGGCGCCGCTCCCACGATCAGCGCCGAGGCTCCCGAAATCAGCGCCGCCATTCGCCCGCGCGCCGCGTATTGGTGATTGTGCGTGTGCGAGGCCACCGCCCAGAGGCCCGCGCCGATGAACGCGCCCAGGAGGGCGATCACCAGTGACCAGGCCTCGGCGCCATTGACGAGCTGCTGGAGCACGTTGCTGCCCGGCAGGCCGCGCAGGTCCGGATGGGCGGTGACCGCGGCCGCGTGCGCGATGACGGCTATCCCACTCGCACTCATGCCAATGACCTCCTGAGTCTAATTGAGCCAAATGAACTGATTACAGCCTAGTAAAACGGTAAGACATTTGCTAGGTTGAATCGTAAATAAATAGTCTCAATTAGACTCAGAGGTGATCATCATGTCTGGGACGGCGTCCACAATTGACGAATGCGCACTCGGTCACATCGAAGACGTGGCGGAGCTCTACGCGCGGGCGGCGGGCCTGGTGCGCGGTCAGTTGATCAACGAGGTGACCGCACCGGAGGCGGTCATCGACGACGCCCTCCAGTTCGCGTGGGTCCGCCTGCTGCACCACCGCCACCGGGTGCGGCGCGATCGAGCCGTGTCCTGGCTGATCACCACCGCGCTACACGAAGTGTTCAAGCTCGTGCGCCGGGACGGCCACGACGTTTCGCTCGAGGAGGTCATGGAGGAGAGCGACGACCTGCGCATCAGCCGTACCGCTCCCGCGCCCGAGGAGGTCGTGGACCCCCGTCTACGGCTCGAGCTCCTCCGGGGGCTGCCCGAGCGCCAGGAGCGGCTCATCTGGCTCCACGGGCTCGGCTTCAACTATCCAGAGATGGCCACCGAGACCGGCATGACCGTGCGCACCGTCGAGCGCCAGCTCATGAAGGGCCGGCGCAGCCTGCGGTTGTTCGACGCGGTCGGGGGCGACTGACCGCGCCGCGTGGTCGGCGCGGCTCAGCGGGCCTTGCCGCGCTTGCGCCGCTTGCGCTCGGCGGCGCTGAGCTTGCGCGGCTTGGGTGGAGCCTTGGAGCCGGCCCGGCGTCCGGTGCCGCCCAGGGCGTCGGACGTGCGAGCGGGCGCCCGGCGGCGAGCGTCGTGCCAGATGAAGAAGCCGATGCCGCCCAGGACGACCACGGCGCCGATGACGATGACCAGTGTGCCGCTGCCCGACAGCGAGCTGCCGCCGTTGGTCTGCGTCGTCGCGTTGGTGATGGGCGGCGTTGTGGTGGTGGCCGTGGGCGTCGGCGACGGCGACACCGGAGCGACGCCGCCCGAGAGCGGGTTGGTGGACCCGTTGGGCGTGATCGGCACCGCCGGTGCCGTCGAACCGGTGGCGGGCGCCGACGAGGTCTGAGCGGCCGCGCCGCCGGAGCCTGAGGCGCCGGCCGAGCTCGAACTGGTGCCCGCCGCGGCCGCGCCGCCCGAGCCCGACGCGCCGGACTTGCCGTCGTTCTTGGTGGCGGTGGTCGCCGCCAGTGCTGCGCCCGGCGCCGCAGCCAGCAGCACCAGGGCCAACAGCAGCGCGAGCGGCCGCCTCATCGCTCGGAGGCGAGCGGCTGCTCCATGGCCGGAGTGGTCGGTGGGCGCCGGTAGGGGTCCTCGTTCTCCTGGTGCTCCTCGTGGTAGACGCTCTCGGCGTTGACCGCCCAGATGTCGTGGTGGGTGCCCTCCAGGATGTTGTCCACCGCGCGCATGGCGGTGAGCATCGAGTGGTCGGAGTTGTTGTAGCGATGCAGGCCGTTGCGGCCGACCTGCGCGAGGTTGGTGATCGTCTCCAGCCAGCCGCGGATCGTCTTGACCCGCTCGCCGTAGAGCTCGTCGTAGATCGGGTAGGCCTTGTGGACGCGCTCAACGAAGCCGAAGCGCACCTTGCTCGCCTGGGCCAGGTGCAGCTTCTCGATCTCCTCGCCGGCCATCGCCACCAGGTCGTCGTCGGCCATATTCCACAGCTCGTCGCCCTCAAAGCAGAAGTACTCCATGCCGATCGATGACGCGGTCTCGCCCTTGGGGACCATCCACGGGCTCCAGGACTTGAAGTTCTGGATGCGCAGCACGCGCACGCCCGGCTGGTGGATGTAGATCCAGTTGTCGTCGAAGGGGTCGTCGACGTCGATCACCAGCAGGACGGTCAAGAACTCGCGGTAGCGCAGGCCCCGTGCCGCGTCGCGGACCTCGAGCGGCGCCTCGGGGTCGGTGATGCCAACCGTGGTGCGCAGCGGCAGTGAGGAGATGACGTGCGACGGGTACAGCGTCTCGCCGCCGGCAACCACCTCGGTGACGCGACCTTCGGACACGCGCAGCCGGGTCACCGGTGCGTTCAGGCGCACCTCGCCACCGTGGGCCCTGATGTCCTCGGTCATCTGCTCCCACATCTGACCCGGTCCGAAGCGCGGGTAGTTGAACTCGGAGATCAGCGACTTGATCTTGTTGCCCTCGTTGCCGAAGAAGGCGGCCTTGGCGGCGGAGAAGAACGACAGGCCCTTGATGCGCTGCGCGGCCCACTCGGCGCGGATCTCGGTGGCCGAGACGCCCCACAGCTTCTCGGTGTAGGTCTTGAAGAAGTGCTGGTAGAGCCGCTTGCCAAAGCGGTTGGAGACCCACTCCTCAAAGGTGTCCTCGCGCCCCTTGGGCTTGACCGCCGCCCAGGCGTAGGAGATCAGGCAGCGCGTCAGCTCGACCGGCCCGAGCTTCTTGATCACGTCCATGCCCTGCAGCGGATACTCCAGGAACTTGTCGTTCCAGTAGATCCGGCTCTTGCGCGGGCGCTTGAGGAACTCCTCCTTCATGATCTCGTGCCAGAGGTCGTCGACCTCCTTGACCTTGGTGAAGAAGCGATGCCCACCGAGGTCGAAGCGATACCCGTCGCGGACCTGGGTGCGCGCGATCCCGCCGACGTGCTCGGTGGACTCCAGCACGATCACCGGTTTGCCCTGCTTGGCCAGCAGATAGCCCGCTGTCAGTCCGGCGGGTCCCGCGCCCACCACCACGACGGGATGCTCGGCGGTGATGTCGGAGCCGGGGGCGGCGGTGGGGTTCGTCTCAGTCATGTTGGGCGGGGCGTTAGGAGGCCTTCTGGTAGAGCACTGCGCTGTCGGCCACGCAACACGAGCCTCGGTAGTTGTGCGGGGCCGTGGCCACCGGCTTGAGCGTGCCGTTGGCGCGTTCGTCCTGCAACAGCCGCCCCCACTGCGCGGAGCGCCGGCGCACCAGCGCCGGCCACGCCGCCGTCCAGTTCTTCACGCCTTCGGTCAATGGGCGTACGTAGAGCAGCTGCTGGCCGGGCTTGAGACTAGCAACCAGCGCCCCCACGGTCGCCCGTGGATTGGTGCTGTGCAGGCGGCCCATCGCGCCCATCCAGTTCATCACCGAGGGGTTGGCGACGGGTCCCAGCGTCGAGGCGAAGCGCAAGCCGCCGGGCAGGTAGTACCAGGCCAGCGGGGTCTGCTCGGGCTGGGCGACGACGACGAGGTCGCCAGGGCGCATGAGCTGCCGCACCTCGGCGGCGACATCTTTCATATCGCTCTTGTAGGGCGGAGCGAAGGACCCGGCGTTGGCCAAGAACGCGACGCAGAAGATGATGGCGGCCACGCCGACCACGCGCGAGCGCGCCGCGGCCAGCGCGCCCAAGAGCAGCAGCGGTGCGACGATCGGCGCGAAGTAGCGCCAGGCCCAGATGGGGATGAAGAAGCCCGCGATCCGCGCCACCAACAGGGCCACCCCGGGGATCGTGAGCAGGGCCCAGAACGTCGCCGCCTCCGGCGTGCGGCGCCGCCCGCGCGCAGCCAGCGGCGCCACCGCGATGACCACGCAGACCAGCAGGGTCACGTCCACCCGCTCGGAGCCCAGGATCTGGCTGGGCACGGTGGCCCCCATGAGCGGGATGTAGTGCCAGGGGTTGGTGGCGTGGGCGATCTGGTCGATGGTGGCCGGCAGCCACGGCACGAACACCAGCGCGGCCAGGCCGTAGCAGAGCGCGGTGTCGCGCCAGAAGCCCTGACGCGCGGCCTCGGATAGCGAGCGGCGCACGAACACCAGCGCCACCGCGGCCCCCAGCCAGAACAGCAGCGCCGTGCCCTGGGTGTAGAGCATCACTGCCAGACACACGCCGAACAGCCACAGGTACGCGCGGCGGCGGTACACGAATGCGTGCAGCAGGCCGGCGGTACCCAGCAGCCCGAGCAGCACCATCAGCTCGTAGGGCTGGGTCTCCTCGGCGTAGCGCGAGAGAAACGAGCTGAAGGCAAACAGGACCGCGGCGAAGATGCCGGCCCGGCGGCCGGCGAGGCTCCACGCCGTCCACATCGCCACCGGGATCGACGCCAGCCCCAGGAGCAGCGAGAGGGCGTGGGTGGCGCTCTCCCCGGACCCGAACACGCTCATCCAGATGTGCAGCAGCAGGTAGTAGAGGGGCGCAGCGCCGGCCCGGTGTACCGCTCCCAGTAGCGAGCCCAGCGGCTGCGCGGCGAGCCCGACGGCCCCGGCCTCGTTGAACCACAGCTCCCCGCTCAGGGTGCGCGAGCGGATGAAGGCCGAGATCGCCAGGAGCAGCACCAGCACGCCGCCCGTCGACGCCCAGCGGGGTAGCCGATCGAACCAGCGTGGCGCCCGGACATCGACGATCTCGGGGACCTCGAGCAGCGAGGGGAAGCGTCGTGGTGGAGTGGCGGTGGTCATGGGCAGCGGTGGACGCCGGGGCGCTCGGCGTCAGGAGACCTTCTGGTACAGCACTGCGCTGTTGCCCACGCAGCACGCGCCGCGGTAGTAGTGGGGCGCGACAGCCACCTGGCGCAGGACTCCGTGATCGACGTCGTTCTGCAGCAACTGGCCCCACTGCGCCGAACGGCGGCGCACCATCATGGTCCATGGTGCCTCCCAGTTCTGCGCGCCCTCGGTCAGTGGGCGGACGAACAGCAGATGCTGGCCGGGCTTGAGCGCGTCGACAATCGGGGTCAGCGTCGCCTGAGGGTTGGTGATGGTGAGCCGGTGCAGCGCCTTGACCCAGTCCATGTAGCGCGGATCGGATACCCGCCCACCGGCCGTGTTGGCGTACTTGAGGCCGCCGGGCAGGTAGTACCAGGCCAGTGGCGTCTCCTCGGGCTGGCCCACCACGACCTGGTCGCCGGCCTTCAGATAAGGGGTCATCTCGGCGCCGATATCGCGCATGTCTGACTTCCACTGCGGCGTGTAGGAACTGGGGTTGGCCAAGAACGCGACGGCCAGCACCATCGCCACCACGCCCAGCAGCTTGGCGCGGGCGCAGCCCCAGGCGATGAGGAGCAGGATCGCTCCGATGACCGGGGCGAAGTAACGGGCGACGAAGGCGGGGTTGACCTGAGACTCCAGCCAGGCGATGCCCAGCGTCGCGACCGGGATCGTCACGAGCGTCCACACCGTGACCCACTCGCGCGTGCGCCGGTGCGCGCGCGTGAACAGCGGTGCCACGCCGATCGCGGCCGGGATGATGAGGAGCATGGTGATCCGGTCGCCGCCGATGACATCGCGCGAGAGCAGCACGGGGGCGCCGAAGCGCGGCACGTTGTCCCATGGCGCCGCGGTGTTGGCGGCCTGGTAGAGCAGCGTCGGCACCCAGGGCAGGTAGAGGATCCCGGCGCCGATGAAGGCGAAGGCGGCGTCGCGGATGAGGCCCCGGCGGTCGTCTGAGGCGATGAGCGCCGGGATGAGCGACACGGCCGAGCCCGCGAAGAAGAACGTGCCCCACGTGTGCGTGTAGAGCATCACGGTGAGCGCCCCGGCGAACAGGAAGAGGTAGCGCCGGCGCCGGTACACGAAGCCCAGCAGGAACCCCGCGGTGGCCAGCACGCCCAGCAGGCCCATGAACTCGTACATCCGGGTCTCCTGCGCGTACGCCGTCAGCCAGGCGTTGAAGGCGAACAGGATCGCCGCGTAGACCCCGGTGCGCGCGCCGAACAGCTTCCAGCCGGCCCACCCGCCGGCAGGGATGGTGAGCAGCCCGCACACCAGCGACAGCGCATGAGTAGCGGTCTCCGTGGTGCCGAAGACCGACATCCAGACGTGCAGCATCATGTAGTACAGCGGCGGGTTGCCGTCGTAGCGCAGGATCCCGGGGATCTGGCTGATGGGGTGCAGCGAGATCCCGGTGGTGATGCCCTCGTCCATCCAGAACTCGCCGCCGAGGTACCGGCTGCGCAGGAAGGCCGAGAGGGCCATGAGCAGAATCAGCCCGCCGGCGGCCCACACCCAGAGGGGGATGCGCGCGAGGCGGTCGGGCAGCCGAGACTGAGTGCCATGCAACCCGGGGCCGGGCGTCTGCGAGCCGCGTGGCGGAGCGGTGGCGGTGGCCATCAGAGGAGCGGGCGGGTGGGGGCGGATTTCACGCGGTGCCCCCGGAGCAGCCCTGCGTGAACAGGTGGACCGGGCCCCCGGTCCCCACATAGTGGTAGCGCGCGGACGGCCACGTGCTCAGGAACGGCAGCCGGGACGCCGAGCGCGTGTCGCGCGTCTGCAGGATCAGGTTGGGGGCCGCGCTGGCCGGCTGCGGATAGGCCGCGCCACCCAGGGTGGGCGGTGCCTCGATCCGAGTTGTCGGAACGTCGAGCAGGAAGGCGACCATGGGGACCTGGAAGCCCTCGGTCATCACGCTGCCGCAGGCCAGGACCTTGTCGGCGCCGCCGAAGCGCGTGATCAGGTCGTCCATGCCCTGACGCAGCCGCGCCTGGTAGACGAGCGACCCGTGGGTGCGCGCGATCGAGATCGTGCTGTTGCCCACCCAGTTGGGCAAGAAGAGGAAGACCAGGGCGACGATCGCGGCTGCCGCCCACTGGAGCCCCGCGCCTACGGCCGACCCGCCAGACGCCGAGCCGCGCCGGCGCCGTGAGGCCAGCACGGCGAGCTCACGCGCCGCCCAGCCGAAGCCCACCGCGCCGCAGATGTCCACCAGCGCTGAGCCGAGCACCAGGTAGCGGTTGTTGCCTGAGAACCCGACCTGGGTCATGACCCCGATGACCACGAACCAGGCCAGCCCGCCCAGGCCCATGAGCGCCGCGGTCAGGCGCGCCTGGCTGCGGTCAGTGCGTAGGCCCGCCAGCCCCGAGCGCCGATACGTCCGTGCCAGGATGACCGCCACGGCCACCACCAACAGCGCCGCCACCACCTTGATGCGCAACAGCATCGTCGGCCAGGCGGCCCGCTTGAGCTCGGCCACGAACGGGTTGGAGGCAAAGGCCAGGCTGTTGGAGCGCGGGTGCGTGGCGCGGCTGACGCTGCAGCTGAACGAGCCACAGCCCAGGTAGACGGGTACGAACCACACGATCGGCGTGATCACGAACAGCGCGGCGACGAGCACGCGCGCGCCCGGGTCGCGCCAGAACAGCCACAGCCCGTAGGGCCCCCAGAAGAGCCAGATCTCGGGGCGGTCGAGCGCCACCAAGAAGCCGACGACGAAGGCTTGGCGCGGCTTGCCGTCAAGGTGGCGGTCGATGCTGATCAACAGCAGGGCGGCGGCGAAGCCCTCGGAGTACCCCAGGGCGTTGGAGGACACGAAGCCGCCCGATGCCGACAGGACCAAAGAGAAGGCGCCGATGCACCCGGCCAGGAGCGCGGGCAGCACCGTGGTCACCCGGTCAAGCGCCGCGTCAGCCTCGCCGAACAGGCCGCCGACCCGCATGGTGAGCCGGTAGGCCAACCGGAAGACCATGATCACCGCGGCCAGCGCCCCGGCGCGCGCCACCACCAGCCACAGGTCCGGTGCCGCCCTGCCGAACAGCGCGAAGGGGACGGTGAAGATCATCGGCAGGGGCTTCCACGACGTGCCGCCGCTGGTGATGGTGAGGTGGCCGTGGACGATCTGGCGGCTCCACACCAGCCAGGACCATGGGTCATAGCTCGGCGTGGAGGGGATGAGCAGCGAGAGCGCCCCGACGGTGAGGGTGAAGAGCGCCAGGCCGATGTAGAAGTTGCGGCCCGGCAACAGCGTCGAGATCGCTCGCGGGGTGGCCCGGGTGGGAGCGCTCTGCGCAGCCCCGGCCGGGAAGTCAGTCGTCGAGGCGGATGCCGCGCTCGCCACCGGGCGGCGCGCCATCAGCCGGAGACTCCCTTGGCCACGCAGCGCTCAACCACGGTCATGAGGGAATCGGGTGCCTGGTTGGGGTACACCAGGGCGCTGCCGACGACCTCGGCGCCCTGCGCCTCGCCCTGGATCTGCACGCCCTGAGCGTCACCGGGAGTGGGCTCGAAGCTCACCGTCGGGCCCGCCGGCGCGGTGTTCACCTGGAAGCTCGGCAGGATTTTGCCCGCGACCGTCAGCTGCTCGAGGCGGAAGGCCACATGGGCCTGCTTGAGGCAGGCGGTGTGCTTGCTGCGTGGGTCGTCGAGACCCTTGTGGCCTTTGATGATCGCGTCCGGCGTGCCCGCCTCCGGCTTGGAGGCAATCCCGCACGCTGTCAGCGAAAGAGCGGACAGCACAAGGGCCGCCGCCAGCTTCGCAGAGGGCATGGGGCAAGAGGGTAGTGGATGATTCGGCCTTAGTGATTGCCTTCGCGGCCCTAACCGGACCCTTACCCAAGGCCGGAGTCATCGTCGTGGCAGCCCTGGTGGCGCTCGTGATGACGGGGCCGCCCACCCGTGCGCGGGGGCTTGATCTCCGCGTCCGAGCGCTGGCCATGTTGGGCGCGCTGATCCTCGCCCCGGTGCTCCTGCTCACCGACATCTGGAACTCGCCGCAGCTGCACATCGTTCACCGCCACCCCCTTGAGGCCGTCGTCGGAGCTGCCGTGCTTGTCGGGGTGCTCATCGCCGCCGCCGCGGTCATCGCGCGGCGGCCGTGGCTGGTGGCGCCGCTGGCGGTGTTCGCGTTGCCCTTCCGTGTCCCGGTCTCCACCGGCGGCGGCACCGCCAACGGGGGCACTGCCAACCTGCTCGTGCCGCTGTATTTCGTCATTGCCGCAGCGGCGCTGGCGTGGATCTACGCGACGCTGCGCGCCCCGTCACAGCGGGGGCCCGACCGGGAGCAGACGCCCGCACGCACGGACAACCTCATCGAGTGGGTCGTGCGCCTGCTCGCGCTCTACGTCGTCCTCTACGCGGTGCAGGCGTCCTACTCGCCGAACTTCGAGCAGGCCCTGCAGAACATGGTGTTCTTCTACGTGCCCTTCGCGCTGCTGCTGTCCCTGCTGCGCGGCCTGCACTGGGACCGCCGGCTGGTCCTCGACTGCCTGCGGGTCACGGTGGCGCTGGCCCTCGTGTTCTCGCTCATCGGCTTCTTCGAGTACGCCACCAAGACGATCATCCTCAGCTCCAAGCTGGTCATCGCCAACGACCTGCACACCTACTTCACCGTCAACTCAGTCTTTCTGGACCCTGACATCTTCGGGCGCTACCTGGCGCTGGCGCTCATCCTGCTCGCGGTCGCGCTCATCTACGACTTCCCCGAGCGCGTGCAGGTGCGGGTCGTCGTGGTCCTCGCCGTGCTGTGGGCGTGCCTGTTCCTCACGCTGAGCCGCTCCAGCCTGGCCGCGCTGCTCGTCGGCCTCGCGATGCTCGCCGCGCTGCGCTGGAAGCCGGGGCGGGCGCTGGTGGTCGTGGTGGTGGTGATCGTCCTCGGCGCGATCGCGGTCGCGGCGTCGCCCAAGACGTTCGGGCTCAACCAGGGCATCAACGGCGCGTCGAGCGGGCGCGGCGGCCTGGTCAGCGGTGGCCTATCGCTGTTCGGAGACCGGCCCGTCTACGGCTATGGCTCGGGTTCATTCGTCACCGAGTACCGCCGCCACAACCGCCTCACCGCCACCTCGCTGTCGGCCTCGCACACCATCCCCATCACCGTCGCCGCGGAGCAGGGGCTCGTCGGCGAGCTGTCCTACCTCGCCTTCGTCGTCTGCGCGATCGTGTGCGTGGTGCGGGGCGCGCGCGGCGATCCCGTACGTTCGGCCATCGCAGCTGCCTTCATCGCGCTGGTTTTCCACAGCCTGCTCTACGCGGACTTCCTGGAGGACCCGACCGCCTGGGTCCTGCTCGGCATCGGCCT
>DASXDW010000196.1:0-7591 GCA_036490435.1 Solirubrobacteraceae bacterium | reverse complement strand
TGCGGTGCGCGCCCACGGCGGCGACCCCGCCAACTACTGCGAGATCGGCGGCAACCCGTCAGTGGCCAAGGCATGCGGTCTGGCCAAGCTCGTCCTGCAGAAGCCCGGCGTGGACAAGATCGCGGTGATGATGTCGATCGTGTCCAACACGCGGGTGGACATCGTCGCCCGGGGCGTGATCAAGGCCTGCCTCGAGCTCGGCTATGACCCGGCCGAGAAGATCGCCATCTTCCGCATCCCCGGCGCCTGGGAGGAGGAGGGCTTCAAGATCCTCGAGCGCTACGGCGTCCCCTACGCCGACCGCTCCGTGTCACTCAACGAAGCGGCCCGCCGCGCCGTGGAGCGTATCCAGGGAGCCGCAGCGCCATGAGCATCCTCATCGACGCCGATACCACCTTCATCGTCCAGGGCATCACCGGCCGCGAAGCGGTCAACCTCACTCGCGAGTGCCTGGACTACGGCGCGGGCGCCAAGATCGTCGGCGGGGTCACCCCCGGCCGCCTGGGCCGCGACGTCCACGGCGTTCCCGTCTTTGACACCGTCGCGCAGGCCGTCGAGCATCACGCCAGCGCGGGTGGGGACGGAATTTACGGATCGGTCATCACCGTCCCCCCCGCCTTCACCAAGGACGCGGTGTTCGAAGCCATCGAGAACGGCGTCAAGCTGGTGGTCATCGTCACCGAGCGCATTCCGCGCGGCGACGTGGCCGAGATGGTGGAACTCGCCGCCGAGCACGACGCCCGCATCATCGGGCCCAACTGCCTCGGGATCATCGTCCCGGACGTGATCAAGATGGGAGGCATCGGCGGCCCCGCCAAGGACGCCGCCAAGTCCTACCAGCCGGGACCGGTCGGTGTCATCTCACGCAGCGGCGGCATGACCACCGAGATGTCCTCCACGCTCACCGCCGCCGGACTCGGCGTCTCCACCGCGGTCTCCATCGGCGGCGACGCCATCATCGGCTCCAGTTACGCCGAGCTCATGCCCCTCTTCGAAGCCGACCCCGACACGCAGGCGATCGTCATCTACACCGAGCCCGGTGGCCGCATGGAGGCCGAACTGGCCACCTGGGTGACCGACAACAACTCCCGCCTACCCGTCATCGCCTTCATGGCCGGACGCTTCATGGACGAGATGCCCGGGATGAGCTTCGGCCACGCCGGCACCATCGTCGAGGGCAAGGAGGACACCGCCACCGAGAAGATCGCCCGCCTCGGCGCCGCCGGCATCACTGTGGCCGAGCGCATCGAGGACATCCCCGGTCTCGTCAAGGAGAAGCTGTAGATGCCGGGCACCTTCATCGACGTCCAGGTCGACCCAGCCGCAGGCGCCGATCCCGAGCTCGCCAAGACACTCGAGGGCGTGTGCCCCGTTGACATCTTTAAGGCCGGCGACGCCGGCGTGGAGATCGTGGAGCACAACCTCGACGAGTGCGTGCTGTGCGAGCTGTGCATCAACGCCGCGCCCGCCGGCACGGTGCGCGTGCTCAAGCTCTACTCGGGCGAGTCGCTACCCGCCTGACACGCGCTTGCGCGCGGCAGCTGTAAGCGGTCGATAGCGCCGCCCACCGCGGTCCAGATACCAGGCGCGTCCGTCGTCGGCCTCGGGCAGGCCCGCCTGGCGCAGGGGACGTGTGATCGGCCTGAACCATGTGGTCACCGGCATCTCGTCGATGACCCGCACCACAGCGGGACGGTGCCCCTCGGGCAGTTCGCCGAGCGCGCGTGAGAGCATCTCGGCATTCAGCTCGTGGTCGGGGCGCAGCGTCACGGCGGCGACCACGAGCTCCTCGGCGTCATCGGCGGGTCGCAGTCCATAGGCGACCGCCAGGTCCACCGCGGCCAGGTCACCGAGCGCGTCGCGGATCGGGGCGGCCAGCACCGGCCCGTCGGCGGTGTGGATGACGTCGTAGACGCCGTCAAGGCGCCAGTGGTCGCCATCGGCGTCGCGCCGGAACAGGTCGCCGGTGGACAGCCACGCGTCGTCGCGCGAGAACACCCCGCGCATGGGCGTCACCGAGGTGTCGGTGGGCCGTGCCCGGGCCAAGAGGAGCCCCACCTCGTCGGGCCCGCAGCGCCGCACGAACCCGCCGCGAGCGAGGATGAGCTGTTCGGACTCCTGGTCGTAGGCGGCGATGCGTACCTCGGGGGTGCCCGGCAGCGGCCGACCCATCGCCCCCGGCTTGGCGCCGCGAAGGTTGACGAGGATCGCGCCGGTCTCGGTGGAGGCGTAGAACTCGACCACTCGTGCGGGGGAGAAGCGCTCCTGCACCCGGCGCCACAGCCCCCGCGGCATGCCCGAGCCGATGAACAGGCGGACGGCGTGCCCGCGCTCGGCCGGATCGATCGGCGCGGCGACGAGGTCGTGCAGCAGCGTCCACGTGTACGAGGTGACGGTCACGCCGTAGCGGCGCACCTCGTCCCAGAACGTGGCGGGGTCGAACCGCGAGGCCATGGCCAGCCGCGCCCCGCCGGCGATCGCCCCGCCGATGGCCATCATCAGGCCCGAGGGGTGATACAGCGGCGTCACGCTGTAGACGGTGTCCGTGTCCTGGAGCGCCGCCGAGGACGCCGTGCCGAACGCCGACGTCGCCCACCGGCGGTTGGTGATCTGGCTCATCCGCACAAAGTCGCCCTCGCCGGTGAAGAGGATGAAGGCCAGATCCGACGCCCGGCCGGGGTTGGGGCGATACCACGCCGGGAGCGTCACGGCGAGCGGGTCGATCTGCTCCATGTCGGTGATGAGCGGAAGCCGCAGATCACGTGGGCCGCCCCCACCCCCGAGCACGAAGGTGTGCACTGTGCCCAACCCCGCCGCCTGGGCGGCGCGTTCGGGGTCGGCGATGATCCGCCGCGCGGCGCCCAGCGACGCCTCGCGCGCGGTGTTGCCGTCGGGCCGGAGCATCACCGCAATCGCGCCGAGCCGGTTCAGCGCGGTGACCAGCGCCAGCGCGCTGGGCCGCGAGCCCATGAGCACGCCCACGTGCTCGCCCTGACGCACGCCGATGGAGATGAGGCCCCGCACGATGTTGTCGATGCGCTGGTTGACCTCCAGGGCGCTGTAGGCGCGGTCCTCGTAGAGGAAGAGGGTGTCGTGAGCGCCGTGCTCCATGCGCTCCTCCACCAGCAGTCCGAGCGAAACCCGGGTACTGGGCTGGATCTGGTCCAGCCGCGCCAGTTGGGGCAGGGACCCGGCGGCCTCGCGGGCCAACTCGCGCATGCTGCGCGTCGTGCGGCGTACGCCGCCGACCATGGAGCGCGCGATCCCGGTGCTCACCGCGCCGGCCAGCTCCAGTCCGTAGCCGACACGGTTTTGGAGCTGGTCGCGCTGCGCCAAAAGGTCAGCGGCCGGCTCGTCGGGGACCTCGGTGACGCCCTCGGGCAACTCGCCCTCCCCGTCGCGCCACTCCGCCCAGGCCGCCACCGTCGGCCAGGTCAGCTGGTTGGAGGTTGAACCCACCACCAGACCGAAGTGCCCGGCGCGCAGGGCGAGCTCATAAACGTCCGCCCGGGGCGCCGCCTGGCGGATGGCGCGCACGCCGGCGGGCGGGGCGATCTCATCCACGGTGCCGACCACTGAGAGGATGGGACAGCGGATGTCGGCGAGGCTGAGCAGCCGCTCGTCGATCACGAACCCGCCCTCCAGCATCCGGTTGTGGGCGACGAACTGGCCGACGAACTCCGCCAGCGCGGGGCCCGGCCAGGCCACCCACCCGTCCCCCTCCAGGAACCGCCGTTGCCCCTCGCGCGGCAGCAGCGCCTCGCGATCGTGCAGTTGCATCACGAACTCCAGCCGGCTGCGGACCGATCTGACCGGATCGAGTAGGAGGAAGCCGTTCCGGCTGAACCAGGCCGGCAACGCCGAGCCGCGGAAGACGCCGGCGATCAGGCCGGCCAGCCCCGAGGCCAGCTCCTCGGGGAGCCCGAAGGGCATCCCCAGCCGCGTGTCGACGGGGCTGCCGAAGGTGATGAGCGACCCCAGGCCGTCGTTGCGCCGGTAGGCGGCCACCTGGTAACAGAACATCCCGCCCTGCGAGTACCCACCCAGGTGCACGTCGCGGCCGGTCGCCTCGCGGACGCGGTCGACGGCGTCTGAGACGGCGAGCACGTGATCGGCCAGGGTGCGCTCCAAGCCGCCCTCCTCGCGCTCGGGCGCGCCGAAGTCCACCACCCACGGGTCGATGCCGTTCTGGTGCAGGAGGGTCACGGCGCTGGTGGCGGGAGAGACGTCGTAGATCTCCGCGGCCAGCATCATCGGCGGAACCAGCAGCACCGCCGGGCGGGCGGGGGCCGGATCGCGCCCGTTGCCGTCCGTGCTCGGGTAGTAGCGCCGCAGCCGGTAGACCCGGTGCTCGGCGACCACCTCAAAGGGCGACGGTTGCTCGTCGGTGGCCAGGCCACCGAAGCGGGCGACCTCGAAGGCATTCTGCGCGGCGGCGCCCAAGCGACCGATTGGGCCCGTGACGGCTTTTGGCAGCAGGTCCATGCGGTCTTCACATGTTCCCCGATCCCGGCCGCGCCGTGTGGGCGGGGCCCGATCTGACGGTGGACCCGCAGCGCGACCCGCGACGTCCTCGGACCCTCGCCGGGCGCTATTGTCCGCTGCCCGACGATGAGCGTGCTCAACCTCGAAACCATCGAGTGTCGCCGTGGGGACCGCATCGCGTGGCTGGTCCTCAACCGTCCCGACGCGCTGAACGCTTGGACGCGCCAACTCGGCGAGGATCTCATCCAGGCGCTCGACGAGGTCGCTGCCGATCCCGAGGTCCGCGCGATCGTCCTCACCGGCGCGGGCCGTGCCTTCTCCTCGGGCGCAGACCTGCGCGCCGGCGTCGCCGGCAGCGACGGCAAGCCCGACGTCCGCAGCCCGCTGCGCGAGGTGTACCACCCGCTCATCGCCCGCGTGCGCTCGATCCCCAAGCCGGTCATCGCCGCCGTCAACGGCCCGGCGGTCGGGATCGGATGCTCGCTGGCGTTGGCCTCCGATCTCATTGTCGCCACCCGGTCGGCGTACTTCCTGATGGCATTCGTCAACATCGGGCTGGGGCTCGACGGGGGCGCTTCACAGACGCTGGTGGAGCGCGTCGGCCACGCCCGGGCGTTCGAGATCGCCTATCTGGGTGACCGCATCCCGGCGCCGACCGCGCTGAGCTGGGGGCTGATCAACCAGGTGGTCGAGGACGATGAGCTCGAGGCGACAGTGGGCGCACTCGCCGCCCGGCTGGCCGCGGGACCTCCCGGCTCTTACGCCGCCATCAAGCGGACCATCAACGCCCGCGCCTACGCGGGGTTCGAGGAGCAGCTCGACCTCGAGGCCGACGTGCAGCAGGAGCGCGCTTCCTCCAAGGATTTCGCCGAGGGCGTGCTGGCCTTCTTGCAGAAGCGTCCGGCCGAGTTCACCGGCGAGTAGCGGACGACCATGAACCTCGCCGGCCTCCTGACCGCGTCAGCGGAGCGCGACCCCGACCACGCCGCGATCAAGCTCGACGACATCGAGCTCAGCTATGGCGCGCTCGACGGCGCCTCGGCTCACATCGCCGGCCTGCTGGCCGAGCATGGGTTCGAGCGCGGCGACCGCGTCGGGATCATGCTGCCCAACGTCCCGTACTTCCCGGTCGTCTACTACGGGGTGCTGCGCGCCGGGGGCATCGTGGTCCCGATGAACGTGCTGCTGCGCAAGCGCGAGGTCGCCTATTACCTCTCTGACTCGGGAGCCAAGCTGCTGTTCGCCTGGCACGCCTTCGCTGAGGACGCAGAGGCCGGCGCCGCCGAGGCGGACACCGAGTGCGTGCTGGTGGAGCCGGGAACGTTCGAGCAGCAGGTGGGGGCGGCGACCCCGGACGCCGCCGTCGCCGACACCGCCGACGACGACACCGCGGTCCTGCTCTACACCTCGGGGACGACCGGTCAGCCCAAGGGCGCCGAGCTCACCCATGCCAACCTGACGCTGAACGCACGCGGCTCGGCGGAGCTGTTCGACCTCGGCAGCGAGGGCATCCTGCTGGGAGCGCTCCCGCTGTTTCACTCCTTCGGCCAGACCTGCGGCATGAACGCGACGATCAGCGACGGCGGGACCCTGACGCTGCTGCCCCGCTTCGAGCCCGCCAAGGCGCTGGAGATCATCCAGCGCGACCAGGTCAACGTGTTTCAGGGCGTGCCGACGATGTACGGCGCGATGCTGCACCACCCGGATCGCGAGCGCTATGACGTGAGCTCGGTGCAGCTGTGCAGCTCGGGCGGCTCGGCGATGCCCGTCGAGCTGCTGCGGGCCTTCGAGGAGGCCTTCGGCTGCAAGATCCTCGAGGGCTACGGCCTCTCGGAGAGCTCGCCGGTGGCCTCCTTCAACCACCGCGACCGCGAGCGCAAGCCGGGCTCGATCGGCACGCCGATCCGCAACGTGGAAATGCGAGTGGTGGACGACGAGGGCGACGAGGTGGCCCAGGGTGAGGTCGGCGAGATCGTCATCCGCGGCTACAACGTGATGAAGGGCTACTGGCAGCGCCCCGAGGCGACCGCCGAGACGATCGTCGACGGCTGGCTGCACACCGGAGACATGGGCCGGATCGACGAGGACGGCTACTTCTACGTCGTGGACCGCAAGAAGGAGCTGATCATCCGCGGCGGCTACAACGTCTACCCGCGCGAGATCGAAGAGGTGCTCTACGAGCATCCCGCCGTCCGCGAGGCGGCGGTGCTGGGGGTGCCGCACGACGAGTACGGCGAGGAGGTCGGCGCGGCCGTCGCGCTCAAGGACGGGGCCGAGGCCACGCCCGACGAGCTGCGCGACTTCGTCAAGGGGCAGGTGGCGGCCTACAAGTACCCGCGTGTTGTATGGCTGGTCGACGATCTGCCCAAGGGCCCGACCGGCAAGATCCTCAAGCGCGAGATCTCGCCGCCGAGCGAGAAGTGAACGCCGACCCGGTTGGCGCGAGCGAGGTCCACGTCCGTGAGGCCACGCCCGCGGACGTACCGCAGATCCACGCCTTCATCGTCGAGCTCGCGGTGTACGAGCGCGAGCCCGAGGGCGTGACGGGCACGCCCGAGATGCTCGCCGACGCGCTGTTCGGGCCACGGCCGACCGCCGAAGCGCTGATGGCCGAGATCGACGGGTCGCCCGCCGGATTCGCGCTCTTTCACGGCACCTTCTCCACCTGGGAGTGCCTACCGGGGATCTGGCTCGAGGACCTCTTCATCCCGGACCGCCACCGCCGC
Organism: Solirubrobacteraceae bacterium; assembly: GCA_036490435.1. Classification (GTDB taxonomy): domain Bacteria; phylum Actinomycetota; class Thermoleophilia; order Solirubrobacterales; family Solirubrobacteraceae; genus Palsa-465. The sequence continues at coordinate 380 of DASXDW010000196.1, read as the reverse complement.
GCCGGCGTCGGCTACGCGCTGCTGTCGCACCTTGCCTCGCTCGCGCTGGAGCGTGGCTGTCCACGGCTGGAGTGGGTCGCTCTGGACTGGAACGAGTTGGCGCTCGGGTTCTACAAGCGGTTGGGCGCCGAGCGCAAGTCTGACTGGGAGCTTCACCGTCTGCAGGGCGCGGCGCTTGAGCGCGTGGCCAGCGGCGAGGCGCGCTCTCAATAGGAAAGCCCCGCCGGAGCGGGGCTTTCCGTTAGCAGGCCTATAAGCCGGATCTTGTCAAGAGCAGTCATCCATCTGAGCGGCCTACCCGGACCTTGGCGGGTCACCTACAAACGGTCCTGCTTGGCCTAGCATCGAGTGGGGTTTACCTGGCCGCCGCGTCACCGCGA
>DASXDW010000163.1:0-8895 GCA_036490435.1 Solirubrobacteraceae bacterium | reverse complement strand
CCGGCAACCCCGCCGCCACACACGCCCCCACCGGATCACGCCGAAACTCCCCCCGAAACACCGGATCCACCAACAACCGCTCAATCAAACGACCCGCCAGGTCCGCCTCCGGGTCAACGGATGACACGGTTCACCTCGCGGCTCCCGTACCGGGCTCGGCTGATCATCGGCATGACCAGCGCGAACACCACCGGCAGCAGCAGCACGATGACGAACAGGATGAACCCCCCGATCACGACGCTGTGTGGGAGGAGCGCGCTCAGCCTGTCGTAGTAGCGCAGCGAGAGGACCACCACGAACCCGACGCCGATCACCGACCACACGAGCCCGGCCACGGCGTAGCGAGCCAGCACCGGCGAGCCCTCCTCCTCGGTCATCGTGCCCGACAACCGCGCCTTGAGCTGCGCACGGGCACGCTCCTTGAGCTTGGGGACCCGCAGCCACTCGCACAGGATCTGGTAGCCGTCGCGGTCCAGGAACGGATTGGCGTTGAAGAACGCGCCGACGTAGCCCGCGAAGGCGAGCTGGAAGAAGACCTCACGAACGTTGCCGGCGGGTGAGACGGCGCACAGGATCGAGAACAGTGCCGCCAGCGAGAAGTCAGTGGCCGGGCCCGCCGCGCTGATCACGATCCGGTGCATCCGTGACTCGAAGTACGCCTCGCTGGTGTCCACGAAGGCGTAGGGGAAGATGAAGAGCAGCCGGATTCCGGCCCGGGTGGTCTTGCGGTTGTAGTGGGCGAGCGCCATGCCGTGCGCCAGCTCGTGCAGCATCACGATCGCAAAGCGCCCGACGATGAACACCGCGCCGCCGATGACCAACCGGTTGGCCACCACCAGCGGCGTCCCGTAGCGAGCGCCGACGAGATAGGCGAACACCGCGACACCGGCGACCGACAGCATCACCAGCAGCGAGACGGTGAGTGGGGAGAAGAAGATGCGGCCCCAGTGCCGGTAGGCGCGCTCGAAGTAGCCGGGCAACCATCCGAACGTCTTCTCGCGCGGCTTGAAGGCGCGGGCCAGGAGGCCCGGCTCGGGCTCAGCGACCGGCGTGGGCGCGATCCCGTCCAGCATCCCTCGCTCTCCCAGCCCGGCGATGAGCCGCGCCAGCCGCCCCGGCCCCGAGGGGCCCAGGACATCGGTCGACTGGGTGAGCAGTTCGGCGACGGTGAGCCGGCCGTCGAGCATCTGGATCAGCGCGGCGTCCTCGGTGTCGATTGTGCGGAACGAGTCGCTGCGCAGGTCGCGCAGGATCCAGCGCTCCTCGGCGTCCCCCTCGATCTGCTTGAGCGCCCAGCCGGAGCGCAGGCGCGGGCGCAGGGAGCCGTCGCCGGTCATCGCAGCCGGCGCGCGGAGCCCGAGGGCGGTGGCATTGACGGGGACGACGATCGTGGCGTTCGGCCCCGCCTCCGGGGCGCCCGCGCCTGGGGCACCGCTGCCTGGTACTGACGCGGCGCCGCCAGGAACGCTCGGCCCCAGCGCGCTCTCGACCCGCAACGTCACGTTGCCGAGGCCGATCACCGAACCGGCGGTGAGCCGGCGGGGCTCGGCCAGCGGCTGGCCGGAGACCGTGACGCCGAAGCGCGACCCGGCGTCGCTGATCATTGGGCCGTCGCGCGTGGAATCGATCCGTGCGTGCACCCGCGACACGGTGCGGTCATCGAGCTTGACGTCCGCGCTCTCGCCGCGGCCGATCGTCATCGACTCGCGGATGGGCAGCCGAACGCCGTTGGGCAGGACCAGCACGAGAGCGCCGGGGAGCGGAGGGTTGGCTGGCGGTGCGAGGTCAGCCACCGAGCACCGGCTGCCACGAGGGGTGGGCGCCGAGCGGCGCCAACGTGGTGAGGTTGCGTGTGTTGGATAGATCGACGCCCACGATCTTGCCGGTGGCGGCCGGCCCGCACGGCCCGTTGGCCTGCATGACGGCGAGCTCCTTCCCGTCCGAGCGCCAGCTGATCTGGCACGCGGTCACCGGCAGCCCGTCCTGCTGGGTCGGGTTGAAGTCCCCGGCCTTGACGATGAAGAGGTTGAACCCGTTGGCGACGGAGCCCGCGACGAGCGCCATCTTCTTCCCGTCGGGCGAGAACGCCCCGGCGAGAATCCCCTGCTGGGGAACCGACGCGTTGGTCTGGAGCGTCGGCTGGCCCCAGTTGGACGCTTGCCCTGAGAATGGAACGCTGCTGGAGAACGAGAGCAGCCCGAAGTTGGCGCCGTTGTTCTTCGTCCCGAGGACCAGGATCGTCGAACCGTCCGGCGACCAGTTCACCTGCCCGCCGAGATCGAACCCAGGCGCGTTGACGCACGAGTTGGACTGGGAGAACTTTGTCACCGAGACGAAGCAGAGCTGGTGGGCGGCGTTGCCCACGCGCTGGACGTAGGCGACGACGATCGCCTTGGTGGTCGGCGCGATGGCCGGGTTGTGGTCGGTCGTTCCCTGCGGCGGATGCGTGATGACCGCCGGGGTCGAGCCCTTGGCGCCGGGCTCCACGAGCACGAGCTGGCCGTTCTGCGCGTAGACAAGGTGCTGTCCATCCGGGCTCCACGAGGGCTCCACCTGCTGGCCCACGCCCGCGGGCACCTGACCGGTCACCTTGCCGGAGGTCGGGTCGATGACGTTGACCGACGTGCCGTTGTCGAAGGCGAGCTGGGGAGACCCGTTGGAGATGATCATCGCCACCTTGGCGCCCTTGGGGACCTTCGCTCCCTCGGCGGGGACGGTCCCGGCCACCTGGCCGACCGGCGCGGTCGACAGCTGCTTGACCGGCTGGGGCACCAGGCCGAGGTTGGCCAGTGCCTGCGCCGCCTGCGTCGGGTCGGTGGGGAGCTTGGGGATGGGAATGGAGCCGGTGCCGGCCTGTGCGGCGGTGGCGGCCAGGCTCTTGGCGCTCGCGTTGCCCGCCGCAGCAGCCGCGGCGGCGGCGGCGCCTCCACCGGCGGCAGCGGCAGCGGCAGCGGCAGCGGCCTTGGCCTTCTTGGATTTGGCACCGCCGGCGGCTGCCACAGGTGCGGCCTGGAAGACGTTGACGGCGAAGCCGTCAGCGACAGGCGTCCCGGCCAGCGGCAGCTGCGAGGAGATCTTCCCGTTGGGATCCGGCGGCTGGGGCTGGACGGCCCCGAGCGCCAGGCCGGCTTGGATGAGCTTCTGCTGAGCGAGCCCGAGCGGCAGCCCCACGATCGCGGGCACGGTGGCCTTCCCCGTGCCGGTGACGACCACCACGTCGACGACCGTCCCCTTCTTGGCCTTGGCCCCGGCGGCCGGACTCTGGTCGATGACGCTGCCGGCCTTCTGCTTGGGATCGGCCTTGGGCGTCGTCTTGCCGAGCTTGAGCCCGATCTTGTTCAGGAGCTTCTGGGCGGCGAACGCGCTGGGCTGCCCCTTGAGGTTGGGCACGGCGGTCTGCTTGGGCAGCAGCATCACGATGACAACCGCGGCCGCGATCAGCAACGGGGCCACGATCGACATCCACCACGGCAGCCATGGCTTCTGTCGGAAGGTGGCCATGCGCGGCGGCACCGGGTCGGTGCTGCCGACCGGCGTGGCGGTGAGCTGGAACTGCCGGTCGATGGGGCGGCCGATCCACTTCTGCTTCGGCGGGAACGCCGTGAACGGGCACTCGATGCCGTTGCCCGGCTCGAGCGCGATCCGAGGCTCGGCGAAGCGGAAGCTGCACTCTCCGTCGGTGTCCTCGGCAGCGAGGTCGAGCTCGGTGCGCGCGTTGGCCTTGTTGTAGACCGTCAGCACGTAGCGGGCCTTGAGCCGTCCCGACGCTCGCTCGGGACGCAACTCGGTGCCCAGCTCGCGGTAGGGCTCGATGGTGACGCTCGCCGCCGCCGCGGCGACCTCGCCCCCGAAGGCGCGCGACACCGCCACCACCTCAAACGACCACGGCCTCGCCTGGGCCTGGGGGGTGCGCGGCGGGTGCAGGTGGATCTGCACCTCCTGCTCGTAGGTGCCGCCGCTCCCGTAGGGGACGAGATAGGCGGTGGCGGGCGCGATCGTCCACCAGTCCTCGGGCAGGCCCCGGACCGAGAGGTCGAAGTTGTCCACCACGTCAGACTGGTTGCGAATGAGCCCCAGGAGCGTGACGCGCGCGCCGGGCTGGACCGACACGGAGACCTGGCCGCCGTCGGCGCCGTCGTCACCGGGCAGGCGCAGGGACAGCGCCGCGGCGCCCGGCGGGGGCGCGCCGCCAGGACCGCCGGCCCCCGAGCCGCCACCGGCCGGAAGGATCATCTCAGGGCCGAGCGTGATGTTGGGATCGAGATCCTGGGGCGACATCGGGTGGCCGCCCCTCGCCGCTGCCGGCGCTGCCCGGCCTCCAGCCGCGGACGCCGCACCACCGGATGCGCCGGTCTCAGCCGGGGCGGGCGCCGCCGTGCCGTTGGCCTGCGCCGCCTCGGCGTCGGGGGCCGCCACCGACGGCAGGAAGTTGGTCGGCTCCCACCGCAGGTACTCGCCGCAGCTACAGAAGTCCGAGTCGTCGGGGTTCTCGCGCCCGCAGCTGCGGCAGATCCTCACGCCGAGCTCCCGGACGGGCGGGGCGACGACTTGACGCGCAACCGGTAGGTCACGTGCGCCGGCTTGGCCTGGTCGATGAGCCGGGCCACCGCCCCTGACCGCTCCGGCGAGAGCGGCACGTCGCAGTAGACGACGAACGACGGTGGCGCTGGCTTGTCGGGCTCGTCGAGGTCCAGCGACCAGGTCACCGCGCCGGCGTCCTCGATCCGCAGCGGGACACCGGGGAACGCGAGCGAGAGCGCGAGCTCCAGGCCCGCCTTGGTGCCACGCCGACGCATGAGCTCAGGGGCCATGCGCACGATCGCGCGTCGCTCCTCGCCGGAGCGAGCCTCGTCGTGCTCGAGGCCCAGCCACTCGGTGAGCAGATCGAGCACGTCGCGCGGGGCGTACGCCGGATCGAAGTGCTCGGGCAGGTTGTCCAGCGCCGCCACCAGCGGATCGAGCAGCGCCTCGAAGCCGCTGACCAGGCGCATCCCGAAGTCGCCCTCGCTGTAGATCCCAGGCAGGTTGTCGCGCAGGTAGCGGCGGGCCGACACCGCGGGCGGAGCTGGGTCGGTGCCGACGGCGCGCTCGATCTGCACGGTGCCGAAGCCGCCGCCGATGAACGTCTGGAAGAGGCCGGGCGTCTCGCCGTCGCCGTTGGCAATGGGCGTGTCGTCACTCACGGTGCGCAGCCTTGACGATGTGGCGGCCGGAGGCGATCAGCTCGTCGGGCGCGAGGACCAGGCGGCTGTCGGTGGGCTGTGGTGCCTGCTCGCCGGTGCGGACGTTGGTCTCGTACATCCTCAGGATGTTCACGAACTCGACCCCTGGGATCGCATACACGATGCCGAACAGCTCCCCCAGGTTGAGCGCGCGGCCCAGCGGCCAGCCCTCGGCCGGCCCGGACGGGGAGCCACCGATCAAGGGGTTGAGGTAGACGTAGAGCGCGTGGGCCGCGTCGTGCTGGACGCGGTCGAGGTCGGCGCGCGGTGAGGCGCGGACGTCGGCGACGATGCTCACGCCCCGCAACCGCACCGGCAGCAGCCTGACGCTCGTGCCCAGCAACCGGAACTCGTCGAGCGTGGCGGCGAGATCGGTCATCAGATCGGCGTCGGGGGTCAGTTCGTCGACCTCGAGCAGGCGGTCGGCGGGCTCGACCCGCGGGAGGATGTGGACGCGGACCGGCCGGCCCGGGTCTGACTCGTCGGGGCCGACGCAGACGGCGCGCGCCACCTGCGGCGATGCCGCCAACGTCAGGCGCTCGAAGTCCTCGGCGGTCACCGCGCGCGTGCGCGCGCGAATCTCCAGCCGGGCCCGCTCGCGCGCGCTGTCAAGCGACTCGGGCTCGACGCCTCCGGTGGCGGCCACCCGATTGGTGGCGCTCTCGATCCCCGTCACGCGGCGCGTCAGGATGCTCAGCGCACGCGGCGCCACGTTGCCGGCGCTGCCGCCGCCGTAGCGATAGCGACTCACGCGCAGCGCAGCGCCCCCGGGCGGTACCGCCCCGTAGCGGCGCCAGCCGCCATCGGGCTGCCGGATGGCCGGCCCGAAGTGGACCTCCCCTCGGGCGGCGTCGAGCTGGAAATGACGATCGGAGCGGCTGCTGTGCTCGAAGGACGCAACCTGTTGCCACGCGATCCACTCGTCGCTGCCCAGCTCGCGGACCTCGACCACCTCGTCGGCCTCGAAGGCCAGGACGGGGTGGCGCGGCAGCGCGTAGACGGCGCCGGGGATGCCCTCGCTGGTCCCGAGCAGCTCGCCGGTCACGGTGGCGGCGTGGTAGGCCTCGACTGTCGCACCGGCGACCAGCGCCTCCACGGATGTGATCTCGGGCGACTTCGTGTACACCCCTCGGTCGCGATCACCATGGCCACGCGCCCGCACTCGGCAGCGCAGCCAATGGCGGTTGACACCATCGAGCCGGTCCTGCGCCGCCGCCTCGGGCACCTGCACCGTGATGGCGCCGCCGCCGAGCATGAAGCCACCGGTCTCGTCCGCGACGACGGCGGCCGGCTCCCACTCACCGCCGCCCACCGACGCCTCCCACCGCAGAGGCGGGGCCCCCTGGTCAGCCGAGCCCTCGGCGCGCGAGGACTCGACGGCCAGCCGGAGGACGAGTCCGGCAATCGGGGATTCGAAACCGAGCAAAAGCGCGTCGCCCGCGGATGCGGGGCTGGCGAACGGCGCCTGCAGCTTCTCGGGCGTCCGGGCGCCCTCGGCCAGCTGGGTCTTGGCGCCCTTGCGCTGGATGCCGTACGTGGCCAGCGTGCAGTCGTGCGGCACCACGAGCTCCACTGCGGTCTGGAACACCACTGATTCACTGCCGGCGGTCCGGGGCGAGGCGACCTCCGTCCCCACCGGGACCACCCCGCCACCGCCCGGCTGATCGAGCATGAACCGCACCGGCACGCTGGCGCATTCCGGCGGGCGCGGCATGACCCCCACGAGAGCGAGCAGCCCGAAATGCAGTCGCTCGGGGATGCGGTTGATGCGATAGACCAGCAGCTCGGTGAGCCACGCGTAGAGCTCGATGAGGGTGATACCGGGGTCCGAAACGTTGTGCTCGGTCCACTCCGGGGCATACCGGACGATGCGCGTGCGCGCCTCTGACACCAGCTCCTGGAATCGGACATCGTCGAGAAGGATCTCTGGCAGCACGGTTCCCCTTTTACGTCACACCGGTCGTCTGACCTGCCATTGCAACCAACGGACGGCGGGCGTACAGTCGCACGCGATGCCGCCACTGGTGAGCAACGGAGCGATGATCACGTGCTCGTTTGCGATGCCGCCGGTCCCGGTTCCGCTGGCGGTCGTCCCCATGGGCACGCCGGTCACCGCCGACACCCCGGCCGCCAACATCCAGGCCTTCGCGCCGATGGTCAACATCCCCACCTTCGGGATGTGCGGGACGATGTCCAACCCAACCGTGGCGGCCGCCACCGCAGCCAAACTCGGTGCGTTCACGCCTGCGCCGTGCGTCCCGGTGACCACGTCGCCGTGGACTCCCGGCGCCACCAAGGTGATGGTCGATGGTCAGCCCGCGCTGCATAGCGGCTGCACAACCATGTGCGCGTGGGGAGGCGTCATCAGCATTTCCAGTCCCGGCAATAAGGGGACCGTCCAAGTCACGTAGGTCAGCGCAGCTGCCGCATTGCGCCAAGGTGCCGTCGCGCTCCCCCGGTAGTACCGCAGTCCACCGTCGAGAGTAGTGGATTCGGGTGCATCGGTAAAGACCCTTGCGGTCTCGCCGCGTCGGACTTATGCTCGCGTCGTGGACCAGGAAGAGCTGCGCTCGGTGGGGCCCGACGTGGAGCGCCAGCGCCCACCGGCACCGGTGGCGTTGGGGCCGGCGGTGCGCCGGGACGAGCCCGAGTCGGCGGTGTCGAGGCTGGGCACGGCGGTGGGCAACCGCGGCCTGTCGCGGATCATCGGCGAGATGCGTGACGGCGAGGGGATCCTTTCCGGCGGGCTCGTGCATCCTGACGTCGAGGCCGCCATCGCCGCCGCCAGCGGCCGCGGGAGCAACATTCACGCCGGCGTCGCCGCGGATGTCGGCGGGGCGTACGGCCAGCCGCTGGGCGACGTGCGCGTCCACAACGATGACCATGCGGCGGCCCTGTCGCGCGCCGTCTCGGCCCGGGCGTTCACCGTCGGCAACGACATCTTCTTCGGGGCCGGGCAGTACCAGCCGGACTCGTCCGGAGGGCGCGAGCTGCTCGCCCACGAACTGGCCCACGTCGTGCAGCAGCGGGGCGCGCCGAACACCGGGCCGCTGATCGTCTCGCAGCCGGGCGACACGCTCGAGCGCGAAGCCGAGGCCGCCGCCCGAGACCTCGGCTGACGGGCACGGGCGTGTGACGGACACCGGGACCGCGCTGAACTGGTTTCAGTTTCTGGAGGGCCGCGTGCAGTCCGCGGTGCAGGAGGCCGTGGCGGCCGGCAACGACCCCAACGACTCGCTACGCGGCCTCTACATCTCCGACGAGCAGGCTGTGTCGTTGGCCGCCGAGCCGGGCACGCCGACCCCAGGCGCCCGCCTGGACGAGGCGGTGTCGCGCCTCGGCCTCGACGCGCTGGACAGCTCGGTGCTGGCGTTGTGCGTCGCGCCGGAGCTCCAACCCCGCTACGGCCGCCTGTACGCGTACCTGCAGGACGACGTCACCCGGCGATTGGCGAGTCCCCGTCTCGCCGCCGAACTGCTGTCCGGCGAGGGCGTGCACCCCGCCGACGTGCTGACGTGCTTTGAGCCGGGCGGCCGCCTGTCCAGCGGCGGCGCACTACGCCTGGTGGCGATGGATGCCCTTACGACGCTCGCCGATCGCCCGGTCAAGGTGGCCGACCGGCTCGTGGCCTTCCTGCTCGGAGCCGGCGAGCTGGCCGGCGCCGCGTCCGGAA